>JBBDXI010000062.1:0-24352 GCA_040902425.1 Phycisphaerales bacterium | reverse complement strand
GGCCCTAGGGGTAGTCGTTCGGATCGCGGGGAGGGGGCAAGCGACGGGTGCAGGATACGGGGTTAGGGCGGTCCGGCCTTTGTACTGTGCCCGAGAACTGGGGCGGGACGGCCGAAGGGCGAACTTCCCGCAGCCTGGGCCGTCCGATTCCTGACGGGTCCCCCTTCGTCAGGCATCCATACCTCTTGAAGCACAGCGGAGACGGGCTTGGAAGGCTCGCAGGCAGGAAGCTCCGGCGGCAGCGCCATGGTCGAGGCCGCCATCCGCGGCGATGCGGACGCGGTGCGTTCGCTGTGGCAGGAGCACCGGCGGTGGGTGGCGGCGGTGCTGCTGGCGCACAAGCCGCGGGATGTGGAGTTGGATGACCTTCTTCAGGATGTGGCGATGACCGTCGTGCGGACCATCGGGAAGCTGCGGGATGGCGGGGTGCTCCGGCCGTGGCTGCGGACGGTGGCGATCAACGCGGCGCGGGCGTCAGGGCGGGAGGAGCGCCGGCGGCGGCAGGGGATGCGCTGGGACCGGGGGAGGGAGATGTCGGATGTGGGATGTGGGATGTCGGATGTGAAGCAGGAAGCAACGGCCCGCGGGACACCCGGCGTGCGGCATCCCGCATCGCACATCCGGGAAGAGTCGGGGCGGCTGCTTGGGCTTGCCCGGCAGCTGCCGGACGGGTACCGCGAGCCGCTGATCCTCAAGTGCGTGCAGGGGATGAGCTACCGCGAGATCGGGCGCGTGCTGGACCTGCCCGAGACGACGATCGAGACCAGGATCGCCCGGGCCCGCCGGATGCTGCGCGAGCTGGCGGCGAAGGACGAAGAGAGCGGCGGCGACGCCCGCGAGGCGGCCGCGCCGGAGTCAGAAGGAAGGGCAGAGTTGTGACCGACACCCCCGACACCCCCGACACCCCCGCGCCGTTCCAGGGCCCGGGCGCCGAGGCGCTCATCGAGCGGCTCGCCGACGGCGAGGCGGGCGTCGCCGACTGGGAGGCGTTCCGCGCCGCCGCGGCCGTCGAGCCCTCGCTGTGGCACGACCTGGCGGTGGCGCAGCGGATGCACAGCGAGCTGTGCGCGGAGGTGCAGGCGGCGCTGGCGGGCGCGGAGACGGTGGAGGCGCCGGTCGAGGCGCTGATGACGGAGAGCCTGACGCGGCGCATCCGGGTGGTGGCCTCGTGGGGCGGGTGGGCGGCGGCGGCCGCGGTCCTGCTGGCCTGGGGCGCGGGGATGCCGATCCTGGGCGGGAACCAGAAGGCGGGGGTGGGCCCGGTGCTGCCGGCGCCGACGCCGCAGGAGTCCTTGCGGAGCTACCTGGACCGGGGGCAGGAGAGCGGGCTGGTGCTGGGGGAGATGCCGACGAAGGTGATGATCGAGACGAGGCCGGCGGCGGATGGGCAGGGGTACGAGGTTATCTACCTGCGGCAGATCATGGAGCGGACGTACGTTCCGGACTTTTACCGGATGGGCGTGGACGACACGGGGAACCCCCGGGCCATCCGGATCAAGATGTCGACGACGATCCCGAACCCGATGTAGCGGGCTTCGCGGGAAACGAAACGGCGGATTTGCAGGGCTCACAGGAGTGCGCGACATGCTGCCACGAATGAACTCCGGGACGCTCCACCTCGTTCTGATCGCCGGCGCGCTCGCGGCGTCGCCGGCCCTGGGCCAGTCGAGCGTGACCACGAGGGCCGACAAGGCGCTGAAGGACCAGCCGGCGACCGGCTCGACGAGCACGGTGACGAAGAGCTCATCGCGGATGTCGATGAGCCGGACCGAGGGCGGCGACACCTACGAGGTAACGGTGGCGGACGGGGAGGCCTCGGCGAAGATCAACGGCGAGGCGGTGCCGAAGGGCCGCATCCGCCGCTCGGATGAGGCGGTCGAGCTGCTGGACAAGGACGGCGATGTGTTGATGCGGTTCGACACGAGGGTCGGGGTGCCCGGCGGGGTGGGCGGCTCGTGGGCCGTGCCGGCGGGCGCGGGGGGCTGGAGGGCTGGTCCCGGCGGGAACGTGACATTCTTCGCGCCCGGGACGGGCGCCTTCGGCGGCGTGATCGAGATGGAGCCCCCGAAGGTGATGTTCGGGGTGACGATGCTGGAGCCCAGCGAGGCGCTCTGCGAGCAGCTGGAGCTGGAGCCGGGGACGGGCGTGCTGCTGGAGCGGATCGTCGAGGGCCTTCCGGCCGACAAGGCGGGGCTGAAGAAGGGCGATGTGCTGGTCTCGTTCGACGGCCGCAAGCCGGTGACGATCGAGAAGGTCCGCGAGATTCTCTCAGAGAAGAAGGACGGCGACACGGTGAAGGTCGTCGTTCTGCGCAAGGGGGAGGAGTCGGCGCTGACGGTGCAGCTGCAGAAGTACGACGCCCAGCGGTTCGATATCCCCGGCGCGGTGACGAGCGCCAGCAAGGGCGCCGGGGCGGCGCAGGCCGAGGCGCTGGCGGCCGCGCAGGGTGCGATGCGCAAGGGCCAGGCGCAGGCGCACAAGGAAATGCAGGAGGCGCTGAGGATCTACCGCAACCAACTGGGCGCGGGCGGCGGAAAGAACTACATCTTCGGGCCGGGCCAGGACCGGCTGGAGATGTTCGCCGCCCCGGGCGGCGCGGCGGGGGCGGGGGGCGAGATGCGGGAGCGTCTCAGCAGCCTGGACAAGAAACTGGCCGAGCTCGACGAGAAGGTGTCGCGGCTCGACCAGCAGCTCGATCGGCTTGAGCAGAAGCTCGACCGCCTGAACCGGGGGCGGGAGTAAGCCGGTCCCAACCGAGTCTCCGCTAGCCGGCCGCGTACGGGCGTTCCGTCGCGGCCGGTTTATTTTTGGCGCGGGTGCGGCGGCACCCGGCGGCGCGCTCGCGCAGCCCGACTGATTCATAGCGGCGCCGGCCGGTGAAAAACATGACCCCGATTTCACCGGAGTGAACGCCGGCCGCGGGTAGAGTCTGGCCGTCTATGCACAACGAGTCGGTGCGCGGGGGGACGGGGAGGCGCGTATCTCCCCGCTGCGTGCCGCGTGGGACGGAAGGAGACTCCGATGAACGGCAGAGGCAGAACGATCGGGACGGGGGCGCTGGCGTTGGCGCTGCTTGCGGGGACGGCGGCGGCCCAGCAGCAGGACACCCAGAAGAGCTGGGAGCAGCAGAAGCACAAGCAGAGCGAGCACCAGTACACGCAGCAGGGGCAGTTCGGCCAGCAGGACCAGTCCGGGATGCAGGGGGGGTCGCTGATGGTGCCGGTGCTCCGCAGCGCCGACCTGGCGCTGATCCAGAAGGAGACGAGCGACAACAAGACGGTGACGCTGACGCTCCAGAACGGGCAGATCGTGAAGGCGGACGTGGACAACAAGGCGATCGACCCGCACTGCCTGAAGGTGCAGGGGAACACCATCCAGGTGCTGGATGAGAGCAAGCAGAACACGATCGCGCAGATCGAGCTGCCCAGCACCATCGCCAGCAGCCTGCGGACCGAGCAGCGCTTCGGGACGACCGAGATGGGCCCGCGCGACCAGTGGCAGCAGGACCGGTTCCGCTCCGAGCGGTCCATGCCCTCGGACCAGGACCGCTTCCGCTATGAGCAGCGGACCTACACGGAGCGGTATCCCAGCGATCAGGACCGCTTCCGGTATGAGCAGCGGACGTACACCGACCGCTACCCGTCGGACCAGGACCGCTTCCGCTACGAGCAGCGCTCCACCTACCAGGACCGGAGCTACACGCCGGCCGATCGCGACCGGCTGTACTACCAGGAGCGGACGAGCCAGTCGCCGGACCGCTTCTACTCGACGGAGCGCTCCTACCCCGGCAACCAGGACCGCTTCAGCTATGAGCGGCGCACGATGGGGACCACCGAGTTCTCCACGCAGCGGCCGGTCCTCGGCGTCATGATGGTCGAGGCCGACCAGAACGACCTTCGGCAGGCGGGGGCCCGCGGCCGGTTCAGCGAGGGGATCCTCATCGAGCAGGTGAACCCGAACCTCCCGGCGGACCACGCCGGGGTGCGCTCGGGGGATGTGATCGTCAGCATCGACGGGCGCCAGCCGGCGACCGCCGAGACCCTGCGGGACGCGCTGGCCCGCAAGGAGTTCAACGACACCGTCCGCCTCACCGTGCTGCGCGACGGCCGGGAGCGGACGATGAACGTGAACCTCTTCCGCCCCGGCGTCACGACCTGGCAGGGCGGGCGCACCTACAACACCGGCGAGACGCAGTGGGAGCACCGCATGCCCCAGCAGGTCCCGCCGGAGCCCGATGCGCCGCACGTGCCCAGCAGCTCCTCGAATGACCGCTTCAACCGGGCGCCCGACCGCGACCGCAACAGCTACTGGTACGAGCCGGGCAACCCCCGGTAACTGAGGCATCTGAAGCAAGGGCCTTCGTCGGAATAGGGGGTGCGGCCGCGGCGCGAGAGCGCGGGGGCCGCTTTTTCTTTGCCGGCGAACCGGCCAATGCCAAGCGGCGCAGCCACCGCGCCCACCCCCCTTCCCGCTTGCCGCTTGCCGCCCGCCGTATGCCGCGTGCTGCATCCGGCTCCCCCGCCCCGTATCATCCACCCACAACCCCCACGGAAGGCCCCCCATGCCCGACCCGCTCGCATCCAGCCCCGCCGCCGTCGCCGCCACCGACCCCGAGAAGGCCGTCGCCGAGGTGCGGAGCGCCTACGACCGGCTGAAGGGGGAGATCCACAAGGTCATCGTCGGCCAGGACGACGTGGTGGAGCAGATGCTCTCGTGCATCTTCTGCCGCGGGCACGGGCTGGTGGTGGGGGTGCCGGGGCTGGCGAAGACG
Organism: Phycisphaerales bacterium; assembly: GCA_040902425.1. Lineage (GTDB taxonomy): Bacteria > Planctomycetota > Phycisphaerae > Phycisphaerales > UBA1924 > JBBDXI01. The sequence goes on along the minus strand of JBBDXI010000062.1, from coordinate 19,581 downwards.
CTGCTGATCTCGACGATCTCACGGACGCTCTCGCTGGGCTTCTCGCGGATCCAGTTCACACCGGACCTGATGCCCAGCGACATCACGGGGACGGAGGTGATCGAGGAGGACAAGAGCACGGGGAGCCGCGAGCTGCGGTTCGTGAAGGGGCCGGTGTTTGCGAACGTGATCCTGGCCGACGAGATCAACCGGACGCCGCCGAAGACGCAGGCGGCGCTGCTGGAGGCGATGCAGGAGCACCACGTGACGATCGGGGGCGTGCAGCACCACCTGCCGCAGCCGTTCTTCGTGCTGGCGACGCAGAACCCCATCGAGCAGGAGGGGACGTACCCGCTGCCCGAAGCGCAGCTCGACCGCTTCATGTTCATGATCCACATCAGCTACCCCCAGGCCGACGAGGAGCTGGAGATCGTGCGGCGGAGCACGACCAAGCGGGACGTGAAGATCACGCCGGTGCTGAGCCACGCGGACATCATCCGGGTGCAGGAGCTGGTGCGGCAGGCGCCGGTGGCGGACCACGTGATCCGCTACGCGCTGCGGCTGGTGCGGGCGACGCGGATCAAGGAGCCGATGGACCAGGGGCACCAGCGCCCGCAGATGGTGTCGGACTACGTCTCGTGGGGCGCCGGCCCGCGGGCGAGCGAGTACCTGGTGCTGGCGGCCAAGGCGCGGGCGATCCTGAGCGGGAGCTACCACGTGACGCCGGAGCACATCCGCGCGGTGGCGAAGCCGGTGCTGCGGCACCGGATCCTGACGAACTTCAACGCGGAGGCGGACCAGGTGACGACGGACGGGATCATCGACGGGCTGCTGGAGGGGACGGCGGTGGAGGGGGTGACGCCGCAGGAGAAGAGGCAGATGGATGCGGTGATGCGGTAGGGCGCGCGGCGTTCCGGGCGGCGGAGGAGCACGGCGGGCAGTAACGACGGGTGGGGGTGCGGGGTGGTGAAGGGCTGACGGGCCCGTCGCGGGCGTTCGCGGGCGCCGCCCGCCGGCGTACCGCCGATTGACACCCCCGGCCCATGCCGTATTCTAAGCGGGCGCGAACGGGGGGCTTCGCCGCCAATCCGGAGGAGGCGCCCGTGGGCCCGGCGATCCTGAGCGTCCCGATCGCCCTCCGCGTGTGCCGCGCGCCGCGCGGGCGCGGCCTGTCTCTCTCCTTGTTCCCGGCCGCCGATCGTCGCGCCCGCGCACGTCGCTGATCCCGCATCGCGCCGATGTCCCGGCGGCCCCGCGGCCGCGCCACTCTCGAGGAAGGAGCCCGCCGATGAAGCCCGCCCCCCGCCCCGCCGCGCTCGCGTTGAAGAAGGCCGCCGGCGCGGCCGCCGACAAGCTCAGGTCCCGGCCCCCCCAGCCCCCCTTCGCGCTCCGGCCGGGCGGGAAGCCCACGGCGGCCGACGTGGCGGCGGCGCGGCTGGAGGTCGAGTCGATCCTGCGCAATGTGAAGCGGACGCGGATCGGGCAGAGCAAGGAGGTGGCGGCGGTGGAGAGGTATCTGGTGAGCCTGATCGCGCGGGGCGGGTCGTACGAGGATTTCGCGGCGGACATGCGGCGGCGCGCCGAGGGCGCGGTGTCGCAGCACCGGTCCAAGATCAACAAGGCGGCGGCGCTGGCGCGTCTGCTGAGCCCGCCGAACATCCGGCAGCGGTTCGTGGCGGAGGTTGTGAACCCCGCGCAGAGCCGGAGCATCAGCGGCCCGCAGGCGTGGTCGCGGACGGACGCGATCGTGGGGCGGGACGTCCGCGCGAACGGCGAGACGGCCCCGCCGCCGGGGTGGACGATCTTCCCGTGCGCGCAGGCCGGGGTTTCGGCGATCCTGGGGCTCCAGTACGCGGCGGGCATCTGCGGGCTGGCGCACGGGATGGTGTGCTGGGCCCGGACGGGCTCGGTCTCGATCGGGGCGTCGGTGGGGGTGAGCTTCGGCGCCGGGGTCTCGCTCTCGCCGAAGCCGCCGCCGCAGCTGGCGGGGGTTGCGCTGAGCATCGGGGTGGGGATCGCCTACGGGGCCGGGTTTGACGTGGGGGTGGGGCTGGTGCCGTCGGTGTTGGGCAAGCCCGACGACAGCGAGGAGCTGACGCTGGCGACGGTGCTGGACGGCTTCTCGGTGGCGATCACGGGCGGGGGGGAGATCAACATCTCGATCGGGTTCGCGTTTACGGAGGTGTTTACGCTGGTGGATGTGTCGTAGGGGCCGCCCGCGACCGTAGAACGACCCGCGGCCACCAACCCGCCCCAGGCGCCTCCCGGCAGGGGGTTTGGGGGCGGCGCGGCCGCTGGCAGCGACCAAGACTGCGATAGGGTGAGTCGGCCTCGCGCACCGATATCCTCTTGACCACCGTTCTCTCTCTTCTGGAGCCCGTGTGCCGCTCTCTTGGAACGACATTCGCCAGCGCTCCGTCACCTTCGCCCGCAACTGGCAGGACGCCGCCCGCAAACGCGCCGAGGCCCAGACGTTCTGGAACGAGTTCTTCGAGGTCTTCGGCATCCGCCGCCGCACCGTCGCGGCCTTCGAGGACCCGTCCGAAACCTCACCGGCGACACCGACTTCATCGACCTCCTCTGGCCGGGCAAGCTCATAGCCGAGCACAAGTCCCGCGGGCGCGATCTCTCCCGCGCTCAGACGCAGGCACAGGGATACATCCTGAACCTCCAGAACGACGGCCGGGCCGCCGATGTTCCGAGATACATCATCGTCTCCGATTTCGCCCGGATCGCCCTCCACGACCTGGAAGAGCCCGACCCCGCCCGCCAGACGATCGAGTTCCGGCTCCACGACCTGCACCGCTTCATCCGCCATTTTGCGTTTATCGCCGGTTACGAAACCCGCCGAATCGATGAGGAAGACCCCGCCAACTTCAAGGCCACCGAGCTCCTCGCCAATCTCCACGACCGCCTCGAGGAGGGCTGCTACGCCGGCCACGACCTCCAGCGCTTCATGGTCCGCATCCTCTTCTGCCTCTTCGCCGAGGACACCGGGATCTTCGAGCCCGATTCATTCCGCCAGTTCATCGTCAACCGCACCCGCGATGATGGCTCGGACCTGGGCGCTCGCCTCAACCACCTGTTTGATGTCCTCAATCGGGCCACGCCGCGCCCGCCAGGTCTCGACGAGGATCTCGCGGCCTTCCCTTACGTCAACGGCGAACTCTTCGCAGAGCGCCTGGCGTTCCCCGATTTCAACGCCGCAATGCGGACCGCGCTGCTGGAGTGTTGCCGCTTCCGCTGGGAGAAGATCAGCCCCGCCGTCTTCGGCTCGCTCTTCCAGAACATCATGCTGCCCCGGGAACGCCGGCAGATCGGGGCCCACTACACCTCCGAGCGAGACATCCTGAAGCTCATCCGCTCCCTCGTCCTCGACGACCTCCGCGCCGAGTTCGACGCCATCAGCGACATGCGCCTCCTCGACCCCGCCTGCGGGTGCGGGAACTTCCTCGTCATCGCCTACCGCGAGCTCCGCCGCCTCGAGATGGAGGTCCTCTCCGCACGCTACGGCGATGCGCCCGAGGAGGTGACCCTCTGCCCCGCCGGTCAGGTGACCGTGGCCCAGATGTTCGGCATCGAACTCGAAGAGTGGCCCGTCCGAATCGCCGAAGTCGGCCTTTGGCTGATGGACCACCAGATGAACCAGGAACTCTTCGAGCGCTACGGCGGCTCGAGAGCCACGGTCCCGCTCGCAACCTCTCCTCGCATCCGCCAGGCCAATGCGCTCGAAATCGACTGGAATGGTGTCCTGCCCGCCGAGCGATGCACCCATATCCTCGGAAACCCGCCCTTCGTCGGCGCCAAGTACCAGACCCCCGCCCAACGCGCCGACACGCAGGCCGTCGCCGGCGCCGTGCCTCATGCCGGCCTCCTCGACTACGTCACCGGCTGGTACTTCAAGGCCATCGACTACTGCCAGCGCAACCGTGCCATCCGCATCGCCTTCGTCTCCACCAACTCCATCACCCAGGGCGAGCAGGTCGGCGTCCTGTGGAGCGAACTCTTCCGCCGCGGCGTCATCATCCACTTCGCACACCGCACCTTCGAGTGGATGAGCGAGGCCCGCGGGCGCGCCCATGTGCACGTCGTCATCGTCGGCTGGGGCATCGCCGACCGGCCGGGCAAGCGCATCTTCGACTACGAGACCGATCCCGAGCACCCCACTGTGGCCGACGCCCGCAACATCGGGCCCTATCTGGTCGAGGGCTCCAATACGGCCGTCCGCAACCGCTCGCGCCCGCTCTGCAACGTCCCCGAGATCGCCATCGGCAACAAGCCGATCGACGATGGGCAATACCTGTTCACCCCGGAGGAGCGACGCGAGTTCCTGGCGCTGGAGCCCGCGGCGGCGCCGTTCTTCCGGCGCTGGATCGGCTCGGAAGAGTTCATCAATGGAATCGAGCGGTGGTGCCTCTGGCTCGGCGACTGTCCGCCCGATGCCCTCCGCCGCATGCCGCACTGCCTGGATCGCGTTGAAGCCGTTCGGCGCTTCCGCGCCGCCAGCCGCAGCGCGCCGACGCGCCAGATCGCGAACACCCCCACGCGCGTCCATGTCGAGAACATGCCCGCCGAGCGGTACCTTGTGGTGCCCGAGGTCAGTTCGGAGCGGCGGCCCTACATCCCGATCGGGTTCGTCGAGCCCCGGAATTCTGGCCAGCAACCTCGTCAAGATCATCCAGGGCGCCACCCTCTACCACTTCGGCATCCTTACCTCCGCCATGCACATGGCCTGGGTCCGCCAGGTCTGCGGCCGTCTCAAATCCGACTACCGATACTCGGCCAAACTGGTCTACAACAACTTCCCCTGGCCGCAGGGCGCGACCGAGGGCCAGCCCCAGCGCGTCGAGGAGACCGCCGGGGCCGTCCTCGATGCCCGGGCCCGCTTCCCCAGCTCCACTCTGGCCGACCTCTACGACCCCAACGCCATGCCCCCCGCCCTTCGCGATGCCCACACCGAACTCGACCGCAGGGTTGATCGCTGCTACCGCCCGCAGCCGTTCGCAACTGAGCGCCAGCGCCTTGAGTTTCTCTTTGGGCTCTACGAGCGGCTCGTCGCGCCCCTGGCGAGCGGCCCGGTCCGGCGGCGCCGAAGGCTCTGAGGCCGGCGCGCCTCCGCCCCTACCATCGTGCGTGCCTGCCTGGGTCTCCATTCTGGCCGCCATCCTCGGCGCCTGGGGCGCGGCCCAGGCCCAGCCCCCCGCCCCCCCCGCTCGGCTCCCCGCCCCGTTCCCCGAGCCCGCGGTCGGGCGCATCCGTCTGACCGACGCCGACGGCCAAGGGCTCAACGCCGCCACCGGGTTCTGGATCAGCCCCACCGAGGTCGTCACCTGCTGGCACGTGGCCCGCATCGGCCGCCACGCCACGATCCTCATGCCCGACGGGGCCAGCCACACGCTCACCCACCTCCTCGGGGCTGACGAGCGCGCCGACATCGCCGTGCACCGGGCCCACCCTCCCTTCGACGGCCGCACCCTCCCCCTGGCCGTGGGCGCCCCCCCCGATGGCACGCCCGTGCGCGTCATCGGGTCTCCGGGCCTCGCCGAGGGTCCCCCGCTGGAAGGGGTCCTCCAGTGCCAGCGCGACCTGGAGTACAGCGGCCCAATCCTCGACCTCAACATGACGCGGGGCATTGTGGTGGGCTTCAGCGGCAGCCCTGTCGTGGACGCCCGCGGGCGCGTCCTGGGCCTCGTCAACTTCGGCATGCCCGGCAAGGCCTTCGGCGGCACCGCCGCCCAGATCGAGGCGCTGCGCTCCGGGAGCCCCGTGCCGCTGGAGGAGTGGGACCGCACGCCCCTCACGCGCTTCGGGCGCGCCAACCTGGCCATGTCCACCGCCCTCACGATCGAGGGCCAGCGCCTCGAAGAGGCCATGCGCATCCTCCGCGAGGCCGTCGCCGAGTCCCCCGATTGCTGGCCCGCATGGGGGCACCTGCTGGCCAACTACAAGGGCGCGGGCGACAGCGACGCCGCGCTGGAGGCGGCCACCCACGCCGCCGCCGGGCCCACGGCCCATCACTCGCTCTCCCTGGCCGCCCTCCTCCGCGCCAGGGGCAGGGATGACGAGGGCGCCGCCGCCGAAGCGCGGGCCGCCAGGATCGACCCCGGCGGCCTCAGGTACATCCAGGCCAGGGACCGCGGCATGAAGGCGATGCGCGAAGGGCGCTACCGCGATGCTGTCCCCGACCTCTCCGCGGCCGTCAACGGCGACCCGCACTCCCTCGAACTCTGGAGCAGCGTCCTCCAGTGCATGACCCAAGCCGGCTACGCCGCCCAGGCGGCCAGCGACAGCGAGCGCCTCGTCCGGCGCTTCCCCACCTCGGCCCTCGCCCACTTCACCCGCGGTGTGGTCATGGCACACCTGCGGAACCCAGTGGCCGCCCTGAAGGCCTACCGCACCGCCGCCGACCTGGACCCCGCCCACGCCCCGACGCACTACGGCCTGGGACTCTTGTACGTCGCGCTCCGCGATTTCTCCGCGGCCGAAGAGGAACTCGCCAGTCTGCGACGGCTCGACCCAACCGGCGCCCGGGACTTGGAAGCGTCCATTGCCAAGGCCCGCGCCAATACGCCCTGATCGGGAGTGGGCGCGCCGCCTACTGGGCTTCCCTGCGGAGCGCAACTGTCTTCTGCCTGATCGCCGATCGCGGCCTCGGTCGTCAGCAGCGGCCCCGCCACTCACTATCGCGTCCTGGTCTTCAGCCGCGCCCGCGTCATCGCCTCGCGGAGGCCGCCGGTTTTGACGAACTCGGCCTCCAGGGAGCGGAGCTGGCGGGCGAGGAGGAAGGTGGCCTGGTGGATCAGGCAGATGGCGATGTTGGCGACGACGGGCGCGGGGCGGGAGTCGATGATGTCGCGGTAGGCCTCGTAGGTGACGCCCGGGCGGCGCGACAGGCGCCGGACGTACTGCGCCTCCTTTGAGTCCTTGGCCCAGACGGGGAGGCGGCGGGTGCGCAGGAAGTCGTGGTAGTCGATGAGCAGCTCTCCTCGAGGCTGGCTCGGGCGACGCCGGTGAGCTTGATCTCCATTTCCTTGGAGGTGCCGGAGGCGGCGCTGCCCTCGGCGATATTCTGCTTGCCGGAGCGGGCGGCCTGGACCATCTGGTCGATGGTGCGGTCGGTGCGCGGGAGGAAGCGCTGGCAGAAGCGGACGGTGATGTCGTAGACGATCTCGGCCCGCTGGTAGGAGAGCAGGGAGCGGTAGCCGCCGTGCGGGGGGATGAAGCGGTCGGGGTTGGTTGGCACGGGGGTGCCCTCCCGGGGATCGGTGGGACGGGTGGGACTTGTGGGACGGGTGGGACCCTTATCACTTACCGCTGACTGACTGCTCCCACAGGTCCCACTTGTCCCAATAGTCTCACGCGTCCCATCAGCCTCCCAAAACAAACGGCCCCGGTCAAACGGACCGGGGCCGCGGTTCGCAACTGGCTCGGCCGGGCTAGTAATCCATGTCATCCATCTCGCCGTGGCTGTGCCCGTGGCCGCCGCCGCCCTTCTTCTCCTTGATCTCCACGATCGCGGCCTCGGTGGTCAGGAGGAGGCCGGCGACGCTGGCGGCGTTCTGGAGGGCGATGCGCTCGACCTTGGTGGGGACGATGACGCCCATCTTGACGAGGTCGCCGTACTGGTGGGTGAGGGCGTTGAAGCCGAAGTTGGTCTCGCTGGCCTCCTCGACCTTCTGGGCGATGACGCTGCCGTCGAGGCCGGCGTTGGCGGCGATCTGCTTGACGGGGTAGACGACGGCGCGGTGGACGATGTCGATGCCGATGCGCTCGTCGCCGCTGGCGGTCTTGCGGAGCTTGTCGAGGGCCTTTCTGGCCCGCAGGGGGGCGACGCCGCCGCCGGGGAGGATGCCCTCTTCGACGGCCGCGCGGCAGGCGTGGAGGGCGTCCTCGACGCGGGCCTTCTTTTCCTTCATCTCGACCTCGGTGGCGGCGCCGACGTTGATGCGGGCGACGCCGCCGGCAAGCTTGGCGAGGCGCTCTTCGAGCTTCTCGCGGTCGTACTCGCTGGTGGTGGCGTCGATCTGGTGGCGGATCTGCTCGATGCGGGCCTTGATCTCGGCGGAGGGGCCGGCGCCCTCGACGAGGGTGGTGTTGTCCTTATCGACGGTGATGCGCTTGGCGCGGCCGAGGTCGGAGAGCTCGGTCTTCTCCAGCTCCAAGCCGAGCTCCTCCATGATGGGCTTGCCGCCGGTGAGGGTGGCGATGTCCTGGAGCATCTCCTTGCGGCGGTCGCCGAAGCCGGGGGCCTTGACCGCGCAGACCTTGAGGACGCCGCGGAGCTTGTTGACGACCAGGGTGGCGAGGGCCTCGCCCTCGACATCCTCGGCGATGACGAGGAGGGCCTTGCCGGAGTCGGCGACCTTGCCGAGGATGGGGATGAGGTCGCGGGCGGAGGAGAGCTTCTTCTCGTGGATGAGGACGTAGGCGTCGGAGAGCTCGACCTCCATGGTGGCGACGCTGGTGACGAAGTGGGGGGAGAGGTAGCCCTTGTCAAACTGCATGCCCTCGACGAGCTCGACCTCGGTCTCGAGGCTCTTGCCCTCCTCGACGGTGATGACGCCGTCCTTGCCGACGCGGTCCATGGCCTGGGCGATGATCTCGCCGATCTTGGGGTCGTTGTTGGCGGAGACGGAGCCGACCTGGGCGATCTCCTTGGAGGACTCGACCTTGCGGGACATTTTCGTCAGCTCGGCGGTGAGGGCGGCCACGGCCTGGTCGATGCCGCGCTTGACCTCGTTGGGGTTGGCGCCGGCGGTGATGTTCTTGAGGCCCTCGGCGTAGATGGCCTCGGCGTAGATGGTGGCGGTGGTGGTGCCGTCGCCGGCGTCCTTGGAGACGCGGGAGGCGACCTCCTTGACCATCTGGGCGCCCATGTTCTCGTAGGCATCCTCGAGCTCGATCTCCTTGGCGACGGTGACGCCGTCCTTGGTGACGGTGGGGGAGCCGAAGGATTTCTCGAAGACGACGACGCGGCCGCTGGGGCCCAGGGTGACCTTGACGGCGTGGGCGAGCTTGTGGATGCCGCGGAGGATTCGCTCGCGGGCGTCGGTGTTGTACGCGATGGATTTGGCGGCCATGGGACAGTTTCCTTTCGTTTCAGTTCACCGCGGAGAGCGCGGAGGGCGCGGAGTGGAGGGGAAGAGAAGAAGCCGCAGATGTCCCAGATGGACCCGGATGGGTAGCGGCGAGAAACCGCCCCACAAGGCTCCCTCTATCTGGGTTGATCTGGGCCATCTGTGGCTTCTTCTCTTCTCGTCTCTGCGCTCTCCGCGAACTCCGCGGTGAGTCTTGGTTCTACTTCAATCCGATCCTGATCCAGGCGACGCGGTCGGCGTCGATGATGAAGACGGACTTGCCGTCGGTGACCTTGACGAGGTGGTCGGGCTCATCGGGGATGAGCATGGCGCTGTGGACGACGACGTGGTCGGCCAGGCCGATGAAGGCGAAGGTGGCGGCGCGTTCGCCGTTGAGTTCGCGGAGGGCGGTGCGGAGCTGGTCGGGGGTCATGGTGCAGTGACGCAGTGACGGAGGGACGCAGTGACGGAGTGGGGCACCCCGGCGGTTCAGTCCACCACGGCGAGGATGTCGTCCTCGCTCATGATGAGGAGTTCCTGGTCGTTCAGCTTGACCTCGGTGCCGGCGTAGCTGGAGAAGATGACGCGGTCGCCCTTGCGGACGCTGAGGGGGATTCGCTCGCCGGTCTCGGTGTTGAGGGCGCCGTCGCCGACGGCCTCGATGACGCCGGACTTGGGCTTGTCCTTGCTGGACTCGGGGAGGAAGATGCCGGTGGAGGTTTTCTTCTCCGGGTCGTCGCGGCGGACGAGGACCTTGTCGCCCAGGGGGCGGACGTTGATCTTGCTGCTCTTGGGGGCGGTGGCGGTCTTGGACATTCTTCGATCTCCGGAAAGGGTCGTCTGGTTGTGGTGTGCTGGGGGGAACGGATAGGACCTATAGGTCTCATAGGGCCTATGGAAGGACGGTCGCTAGGAGAGGGGCCAGCGGCCTCGGTAGTGGCGGTCGAGGCAGCGGCGGAGGGTGTCGAGGAGGCGCTCGAGGTCGGGGGTGTCTCGGGGGCGGTCGAGGACGGCGAAGGCGTTGGCGCGCAGCGCGGCGGCGATCTCGCGGGAGTCGTCGCGGTGGGTGCGGGAGCGCTTGATGACGAGGATGGGGGGCGGGCTGTCGAGGCGGGCGAGGAGTTCGAGGATGCGGATGCCGGCCTCCTCCGTGGGGCGGATGGTGGGGCGGATGTCGGATGTCGGATGTCGGATGTCGGATGTGGGGGGCAAGGAATCGGCCTGGCAAGCCGGGCCGGATGCGGCCTCCAGCGGGATCGCGAGGTCGACGACGGCGACGTGGACGGGGTAGACGTGGATGAGCTGGGAGGCCTCGCGGCCGCTGCTGGCGCGGAGGGCGCGGATGCCCATGGGCTGGAGGAGGACGGGGAGGCGGTCGGCCCAGGAGTGGGGCTGCCAGCCGGCGTAGGAGAGGAGGAGGTTGAGGCGGCAGGAGGGGCCCTGGCCGCAGGCCGCGTCGGGCCCTTCGAGGGGGGTCAGGGGCGAGCGGGGGTTGGTGGGCGCACCGTCCATCGGGAGAGGATGTGGCAAGTGCGGTGCCGAACGTGCCGGACATCGGAGGGCCCGTTGGGGGCGGTTTTGGTGCCGATCTGAGGGGGTTCCGGGGCCCTTGCGGGGTGTCAGCGGGCCGGGCCATCACTGCCGGGGTGCCGAAACGGCAGAATCTCGGCACGCGGTCTCCCAGCGCAGGCTGGGGAGAACTGCCTTGGCGTCGCGGCGTGCCTACGCCGTGCGGGGGCTGCACGGTAAGCTGGGCGGATGGAGTTACTCGCGATATCGCTAGGGATGGCGGCGGCAGGGCTGCTCGTCGGCCTGGTCTTGGTCATTATCCAGCGGGAGCGGGCGCGGGCGGAGCGCGACGCCGCGGCCGGTGAGCTGGCGCGGGCGGCGGGGCGGCTGGGGGAGGCGGAGGGGCTGGTGCGGAAGCTGGAGATTGCCGTTACGGAATGGCGGGGGAAGGCGGCTACGGCGGAGGAGATCGGGCGGGAGCGGGAGGGGGTGTTTGCGAAGCGGGAGAAGGAGCTGCGGGGGACGGTGGAGGAGCTCTCGGCTCGGTTCACTTCGGTGTTTGCGGAGCTTTCGGGGCGGGCGCTGAAGTCGGCGTCGGAGGACTTTCTGAAGCTGGCGGAGGTGAAGCTGAAGGAGCAGCAGCGGGCGGGGGCCGCGGAGATTGATTCGCGGCGGGCGGCGGTGGAGTCGCTGGTGAAGCCGATCGCGGAGACGCTGCGGAAGACCGACGAGCAGCTGGGGGCGCTTCGGACGCAGTGGGCGAGCGACCGGGGGTCTCTGCTGGAGCAGGTTCGGGCGATGGGGGAGTCGGGCGCGGTGCTGCGGTTGGAGACCTCGAAGCTGGTGCGGGCGCTCTCCAAGCCGGAGGTGCGCGGGCGGTACGGGGAGATTCAGCTTCGGCGGGTGGCGGAGCTGGCGGGGATGAAGGAGTACTGCGATTTTTCGGAGCAGGAATCGTCGCGGGATGAGGAGGGGCGGTTGCTGCGGCCGGACATGGTGGTGCGGCTGCCGAACGAGCGGGTGATCGCGGTGGATGCGAAGACGAACACGTACGCGTACATGGAGGCGGTGAACGCGCCGGACGAGGCGGAGCGGGAGGCGGCGCTGGAGCGGTTTGCGAAGCACGTTTCGGAGCAGGTGTCAGCGCTGGGGCGCAAGCAGTACTGGTCGGCGTTCGAGGGGTCGCCGGAGTTTGTGGTGATGTTCATGCCGGGGGACCAGTTTCTGGATGCGGCGCTGGCGCGGCGGCCGGGGCTGATCGAGGATGGGGCGGTGGCGGGGGTGCTGATCGCGACGCCGTCGACGCTGATCGGGCTCTTGCGGGCGGTGGCGGTGGGGTGGCGGGAGAAGCGGATCGACCAGGCCGCGGCGGAGCTGTTCGTGCTGGGGAAGGAGCTGCACGAGCGTGCGGTGGCGGCGCTGACGTACGTGGACAAGCTGGGGGGCTCGCTGGCGGCAGCGGTGGATCATTACAACAAGTTCGTGGGGAGTTACGAACGGCGGCTTGAGCCGACGCTTCGAAAGTTCGAAGAAGCGGGGGCGCGGAGCGGGAAGGAGCTGCCGGCGATCAGCGAGATTGAGGCGCGGCCGCGGGAGGTTTCGATGCCGGCGGGGCTTCTGGTGGAGCGGGTGGAGGGGGTTGAGGGGGTTGAGGGGGTTGAGGGTGAAGAGGTAAAGGGGTGAGGAAGACACGGGCGGGCGCGGCTTCGCCGCTCAAGCCCCCCGTGGCACGGGACGGGGTGGAAAAGAAAGCACGGCCCGCCGGAGAGGCGAGCCGTGGTACACAACCCCATGGTGAGGGCAATCCGTTGCCTCTGTAGTCCTCCTTGACGGGCCGGGGCGGGACGCCCCGGTTCACTTGGTCGCACCCCGTGGTTCGCACGGGCAAGCCCAGAGCGGCTTGCCCATGCCACCCGGGTCAGGCGGGTCTTGGGAAGGCTCCCGGGGGGAGTTCGGGCTCTTCGGTCTTGCGGGTGGGGGCGTCGCCGGGTGCGAGCTTCTTGCTTTCGCGGGCGAGGAGCTCGGAGACGGTGGGCTTGTCGACGAGCTCGCCGCGCATGAGCTTGTGGACCTCGTCGGCGGAGAGGGTCTCGTAGCGGAGGAGGGCGGCGGCGACGGCCTCGACCTTGACCCAGTTCTGGGTGAGGAGCGCCTCGGCGTCGCGGAAGGCCTGGTCGACGATGCGGCGGACCTCCTCGTCGATGATCTTGGCGGTGTCGTCGGAGTACTCGCGCTCGGCCATGAAGACCTCGCGGTTGTCGACGCCGGCGTAGCGGACGAAGCCGAGGCGGTCGGACATGCCCCACTCCTCGACCATGGTGCGGGCCATGCGGGTGACCTGCATGATGTCGGCGGCGGCGCCGCTGGAGACATCGCCCATGGCCTTCTGCTCGGCGATGCGCCCGCCGCAGGCCATGCGCATGGTGGCGAGGAGGTACTTGAGGCTGTAGCCCATGCGGTCTTTTTCGGGCAGCGAGAAGGTGGCGCCGCCGGCCTGGCCGCGGGGGATGATGGTGACCTTGTGGAGCGGGTCGCAGTCGGGGAGGAGGGCCTGGAGGATGGCGTGCCCGGCCTCGTGGAAGGCGACGAGCTTGTTCTCCTCCTTCTCGCGGACGCGGGACTTCTTGGCGCGGCCGAACTTGACCTTGTCGCGGGCCTCTTCGAGGTCGTCCTGCTCGACGAAGTCCTTGTTGGCCATGGTGGCGGCGATGGCGGCCTCGTTGATGATGGCGGCGAGGTCGGCGCCGGAGAACATGGGGGTGCCGCGGGCGATGCGCTCGAGGTCGACCTTGGGGCCGAGCTTCACCTTCTTGGCGTGGACGCGGAGGATCTCCAGGCGGCCCTTGAGGTCGGGCAGGGGGACGGTGATCTGGCGGTCGAAGCGGCCCGGGCGGATGAGGGCGGGGTCGAGGACGTCGGGGCGGTTGGTGGCGGCGACGACGATGACGCCGTCGGAGCTGGCGAAGCCGTCCATCTCGACGAGGATGGCGTTGAGGGTCTGCTCGCGTTCGTCGTGGCCGCCGGTGGTGAAGCCCCCGCCGCGGCGGCGGCCGACGGCGTCGATCTCATCGAGGAAGATGATGCAGGGGGCGGAGTCCTTGGCCTGCTTGAAGAGGTCGCGGACGCGCGAGGCGCCGACGCCGACGAACATCTCGACGAAGTCGGAGCCGGAGATGCTGAAGAAGGGGACGTCGGCCTCGCCGGCGATGGCCTTGGCGAGGAGGGTCTTGCCGCACCCGGGCTCGCCGACGAGGAGCACGCCGCGGGGGATTCGGCCGCCGAGCTTGGTGAACTTCTTGGGGTTCTTGAGGAACTCGATGATCTCGGTGACCTCTTCCTTGGCCTCCTCGATGCCGGCGACGTCGGCGAAGGTGATGCCGGTCATCTCCTTGTTCATCATGCGGTGGCGGGACTTGCCGAAGGAGCCGAGCATGCCGCCGCCGGCGCCGGCGGAGCGCAGGCCGCGCGAGATGAACCAGAAGACGATGAGGAGGAGGACGAAGGGGCCCATCCAGTAGAGGAGGGGGACCCAGGAGGGGGTGGCCTTGGAGTTGAACTTGCCGCCGGTGATGGCGTTGACTTCCTTGACGATCTCCTCGCGGCTGGCGGTGTTGATGTTGATGACGTGGGTGGTCTCGCCGGCGGTGCTGTCGGCGCCGGGCCTGAGGCGGTAGAAGACGGCGTCGTCGCGGACCTCGACCGAGCCGTCGACGACGCTGTTGGGGGTGGTCCAGTGGGTGCGGAACTGGTCGATGGTGCTCGGCTGGCCGCGGTTGATGGTGCCGAACATGAGGAAGAGGAGGGTGACCAGGAGGACCATGGAGACGAGGCCGAAGAGGCCCCGCCCGGGTGGGACGCCGTTGCCCTGTGGCTTCTTGTCACCGCCGCCCTGGGGGGACTGTTTCGGGCGCTCATCACGGGGTGATGCGGCGCGGAGGCGCAGCAGGCCGCGGAGCCGGATGACGGCCTCGCGGGCGGCGGATGGGGGCGGGGTCGGGGGGTTCTTGCGGGCCCTATTGGGCATTGGGAGTTCCTGCTGGCGGGCGTGCGGATTCTCGGACTACTTCGGTTGGATGGGGCGGTAGGTTCAGGGCAAAGCGTGTGCCGCGCATGGGGGGCGGCGGTGCGGGGTGATGGCCGGGGGTGTGAGGGGGCGGGGTGCGGGGGAGGCTAGGCGCGGGAGGGGTGGCGGGGGGGGCGAGGGGCGGGTGCAGGAAGGGCAGGGGAAGACGGGGGTTGAAATCAGGCGGTGTTGCGGCGCGGCATCGTCGACGCTCGCACGGGCAAGCCCAGAGCGGCTTGCCCATGCCACCCGGTCACCAGGCGGAGCGCATCTCGTGGACGATGGCGCGGGCGAGTTCCTGGATGGCGGCGTGGTGGGCGACCTCGGTGCGTTCGGAGACGCCGCGCTCGGGGATGAACGACTCGAGGGCCTTGAAGTTGCGGCGCTCGACGATGGGCCTGCCGGTGGAGTCGGCCCAGGTGAAGTCGATGGTGAGCTCGAAGGCCTGCTCCTGGACGAGGCCGGTGCGGGAGGAGGTGGAGAGGGCGCGGAGCTCGGCGGCGGTGATGGTGCCGGAGAGCGTGGACTGGGCGGCGCTCCCCCCCGCGCTGGTGACGACCCAGGGGGTGCGGCGCTGGATCTCCTTGATGACGGCGTCGGTGAGGTGGGCCTCCAGGCCGTGGGTGAAGGTGTCGTTGCGGAAGACGGGGACGGCGACGGTGCGGGCGCTTGTGGGGCGGGCCTGGTTGAAGGAGTAGCCGCAGGCGGGGAGGAGGAGGAGGAGGAGGAGGAGAGCGACGAAGCGACGGAGCGACGGAGCGACGGAGGGAAGACACACGCTCATGGTCGGGCCTCTGCGGGAGGCGGAGCCTCGCGCGCGCTGGGGGCCGGGGGTGGAGGAGACTGGGAAGGAGCGGTAGAAGGGGTAGCCCCCTCCGCCCGCGAGGACGCGGGCACCTCCCCCTTGGGCGGAGGAGCGGCGGGGGTCCAGCCGCGCTCGTCGAGCATTTGGAGCGCGGCGGCGGCGGCGTCGGTGGCGGGGTGCTTCTGGAGGAGGCGGCGGAGGGTGAAGCGGGCGGAGACGGGGTCAGCGCGGCGGAGGTACCAGCGGGCGCGCTGGAGGAGCTGGGCGGCGGCGGCCTCGTCGAAGCGGGCGAGGAGGTCCTCGTCGAAGCCGGAGAGCCGGGCGCCGGCGGGGTCGGTGTCCTGGAAGTCCTCTATAAGGATGCGGGCGTCGAGGAGGCTGGAGGCGTCGTAGTTGGGGCCGCGGTAGCGGGCCATGATGGCCTCGATGCGGCGCTTGCGGGCGTAGGTGATGTGCTCGGAGCGTGGGTACCAGCGGAGGAAGGCCTCGTAGACGTCGGCGGCGGCGCGGAAGTCGAAGGCGTTGGGGGGCTTGTGGATCTCCTGGCCGAAGGCGGAGACGCGGTAGGGGGCGGCGCGGCGGGGGCGGTCGGGGAGGTAGTAGCGGCCGAGGGCGAGCATGGCACGCTCGCCGAGGCGGGAGCCGGGGAGGCGCTCCTGGATGCGGATGAGCAGCTCCTCGCCGACATCCTCGGAGCCGGTGAGGCGGAGGCCGAGGATCCACTTGCGCCGCAGGCCGCCGAGGTAGGCGAGGGCGATGTCGAACTCGCGCTCGAGGGCCTTGAGGAACTCGGGGGAGGCGGGGTAGGCGCGGCAGACCTCCTCGTAGTCGTAGAGGGCGTCGAACTCGTCGCCGCGTGCGAGGTGGGCATCGCCGCGGAGGAGGAAGGCCCGGGCGAGGAGGGGGTGGTCGCCGGTCTGGTGGGCCTCGATCCAGTCGTCGAGGATGGAGAGGGCGCGGCCGGGGTTGTTGTCGGCGAGGGCTTCGCGGGCGTGGTTGATGATGGCGGCGTCGGGGGACTCGTCGGCGGGGGCGGGGGCGGGGCGCCAGGCGCCGGAGGGGTCGAGGGTGTCGGCGGGCGGGGCGGGGGCGGGGGGGGAGAGGAGGAGGGCGGCGGAGCAGCACGCCAGCACCTGTCGTGAGACGGTGAGACGGTGAGACGGTGAGACGGTGAGGGGGCGGGGCATGGGGGTGAAGGATACCGCGGGGGCTGCGCGGCGGCGGGGCCGGAGTAGACTGGCGGGATGAACCGAATCGCCGCTGTGGCGGTGCTGTGCGTGGTGTGCGCGTTCGTTGGCGGGTGCGACCCGCGCGCGGGGGACAAGGAGGAGATCCGGCAGGTCTTCGCGGACTTCGAGAGCTACAACCAGCACGGGAACGGGAAGGCGATCCTGGATGTGTTCACCGAGGGCAGCTACCCAGTGTACGAGACGCTGATCAAGGTCGCCCTGGACGGGAGCCGGGAGGAGGTGCGGAAGCTCGGCGCGTCGCACCGGCTGGAGGTGTTCCGGATGCGGGCGCGGGGGAAGCGGGCGGAGCTGGAGAAGCTGAACGGGAAGCAGTACACCGAGTTCGCGACGTCGCGCCGGTGGTATTCGATGCCGGCTGAGCTCTATGTCGAGTCGTCGCTGGAGCGGTTCCGGTTCAAGGAGGTGGAGGCGACGGCGGAGCTGGTCAACGACGGGGAGCGGACGCGGGTGCGGATCAGGTTTGTGCGTGAGGGCGATCGGTGGAAGCTGGATGAGCCCGCGGCCACGCTGGAATGGGACAAGGAGCTGGCGGCGGAGGCGCGGCGGGAGGGGGTTCCGCTGGATGAGTACCTGCTGGAGTGGCTGGAGCTCGAGCTGGGGCGGGAGGTGGATCGGGAGAGGGTGTGGAAGGCGATGGGGAAGTGAGGCTTGGGGGGGCAACGCCCGGGCGGCGGGGCGTGCATCCGTTGTGTGGGTGTCGGCCGGGATGGAACCACGAGCACCCCTTCGGGGTGCGGAGTTCGTGGCGGGTGTTCCGGGGGTTTCGCTCGCGGGGCTCGCTCAACCCCCGGCTACTGACGGCCAGGCCTTCGGCCTGAAGAGTGGTGCGTCGTGGGGCACCGGTGCGCGTGGCGTGGTTCGGCTTACTGCGCGGGTTCTGGTTTGGCGCTGATGCGTGGCGTGGTTCGGCTTGCTGCGCGGGTTCTGCTTTGGCACTGCTGCGCGGCGAAGACGCCGCGAGCAGTGGCACCCGGAAGGCACGGGTTGCCGCCGAAGACGGCGGCGAACCCGTGGCACGGTCCTCACGCCTTGCGGGCGTGCCAGGCTTTGAGGAGGTCGGCCTCGCGGTCGGGGTCGAGGAGTTTGACGATGTCCTTCTGGATCGCGGGGGGGAGGGTGTTGAACCAGTCCATGGTGGCGCGGGCGGTGTCCTCGACGGGGCGGAACTTGAGGCCGGCGGCGATGGCCCTCTTGATGGAGCGCTTGTGGAAGCCGGCGCTCTCGCCCTCGGGGGGGATCCAGAGGGGGAACATGTCCGGGGAGAGGCCCTGGCTCTTGATGAACCCGGGGTCGATCCAGGTGAAGGTGCTGTCGGTCTTCAGGCCGGCCTTGCAGCCGTGGAGCATGCGCTCAAAGGTGAGGGGTTGTTCTCCGGGGCCGGTGGCGTTGAACTCGCCGTTGGTGTTCGTCTCGATGAGGTGGATGAGCCACTCGGCGAGGTCGCGGACGTCGATGATCTGGATGGGATCGTGGGGCGTGCCGGGGATGGCCATCTCGCCGCCGGCGCTGACGCGGCTGGGCCAGTATTGGAAACGGGCGGTGGTGTCGCGGGGGCCGACGATGAAGCCGGGGCGGATGTTGGCGACGCGCCCGGGCATGGCCTTCTCCGCGGCCTGCTCGCAGGCGTTCTTGGCGGGGCCGTAGTTCTCGAAGTTGGCGCCCATGGTCTCGACGGCCGGGTCCTTGAGGATGCCCAGCTCGGCGGACTCGTCCTGGTCGGGCTTGTCGTTGTCCTTGTAGACGCTGATGGAGGAGATGAAGACGTACTGGCTCACGTTCGGGGCGAGGAGCTCGGCGGAGGCTTTGACCATTCTGGGGAAGTAGCCGGAGGTGTCGATCACCGCATCCCACTTCTTACCCTCGAGCTGGGAGAGGCCCTTGGGGGAGTCGGGGTCCTTGGGGCCGTCTTTTACGAGGTCCTTCTTCCAATCGTCGGCGGTGAGGTTGGGGTCGCGGTTGCCGTAGAGGGTCTCGACGCCGCCGGGGACCATGGAGGGGCGGCCGCGGGCTTTGCGCATGGTCTCGCGGGCGCCGCGGTTGAAGTGGGTGACGGCGTGGCCGCGGGCGAGGGCGGCGTCGGTGCAGGCGGGGCCGAGGAAGCCGGTGCCGCCGAGGATGAGGATTTTCTTCGCGGCGCTGCGCTCGCGCATGGGCGCGACACGGTAGTCGGCTTTGGCGAAGCGGGCGAGGGCGGCGGCGGCGCCGGAGGCGAGGGTCATGGAGAGCATGTCTCGGCGGGTGAGCATGGGGAGTTCCAGTGACGGAGGGACGGAGTGACGGAGGGACGGAGGGACGGAGGGACGGAGAGGAGCCTAACGGGACAGGGGATGCGCGGCGGGTTGGGGTCCGTCGCGCACCTTCGGGTATCTTCGGGGGTGTGGATGAAGGCGGGCGACAGCGCGGCGGGTGGGCGGGGGAGAGTGCGCTGGCGCGGCTGGTGATGGTTCGGAGGGGGGAGGGGGCGGCGCTCGTGGCGGCCGCGGGGTTCTTCTTTCTGGTGCTGTGCGGGTACGGGCTGCTGCGGCCGGTGCGGGAGGCGATGGGAATCGCGCGCTCGTGGGATGACCTGCCGTGGCTGATGACGGGGACGATGGCGGCGATGCTGGTGGCGAACCCGGTGTTTTCGTGGGCGGCGTCGCGCTGGCCGCGCCGGTGGTTTGTGCCGGCGATGTACGTGGTGGTGGCGGCGAGCATGGCGGGGTTCGCGGCGGTGCTGGCGCTGGGGCCGGCGGAGTGGCGGGTGCGGACGGGGCACGCGTTCTACATCTGGCTGAGCGTGATCAACCTGTTCATGGTCTCGGTGTTCTGGTCGGTGATGGCGGATGTGTTTTCGCGGGAGCAGGGGGAGCGGCTGTTCCCGGCGGTGGGCGTTGGCGGAACGCTCGGAGCGATCGCGGG
>JBBDXI010000061.1:98142-118253 GCA_040902425.1 Phycisphaerales bacterium | reverse complement strand
GATGGGGCTCGGCGCGGGCGTCGCTGGCGCGGGCGTCTGCAGCGTGGCGAGCTGCGGCGCGGGCAAGTCGGGCGGGGCCGCGGGGCGCGGGAGCTGGGGCTCGGCCGCGCGGGAGAGCTCGAGCGAGGCTGCGGGTGCGGGGGCGGCGGAGATCGCGGGGGCTGCCGGGGCGGGCGCGGCGTCGCGGGCCTGCACGAGGGCGGGCGTGACGCTCGGGGCGCTCTCCAGCGGCGGGGCGGTCGGCGCGGCGGCGGCGGTGGTCGGCTCGGCGGCGGCGGTTGGGGCGGGCG
The DNA here is from genome assembly GCA_040902425.1 of Phycisphaerales bacterium. Taxonomy (GTDB): domain Bacteria; phylum Planctomycetota; class Phycisphaerae; order Phycisphaerales; family UBA1924; genus JBBDXI01. The sequence goes on along the minus strand of JBBDXI010000061.1, from coordinate 117,963 downwards.
CCTCGGGGATGGCCATGTGGGCCCGGACCTCGGGCGGGAGCGTGGGCTCGGTGCGCTGGGGCGGCGACTCGGGGGGCGCGGCGGGCGCCTCCATCGGCGTCCGCTCGACCAGGCGCTCGGGCGTGGCCTCGGCGCGATCGACGTTCGCCTGAGGGTCGAGCGCTGCGATCTCGACGGGAAGGCTGATCGTCGGCGTGAACTCGGCCATCCGGGCGGGCTCGGCCTCGGTGGTCACCAGCTCGCCCCGGACCTGCTCCACGAGGGCATCGCTGCCGTGCTCGGCGGAGACCAGGTGGACGCGGGCGCCGCCCGGCTTCTTGAACAGCTCGCCCAGCGAGGCCGTCACGCCCCAGAGGGAGAGCAGGAAGAGGATGATCATGTGGGCGATGGCGGAGCCGAGCAGGCACTTGGCGAGGGTGGTGAGCCGCCGGTTCAGCAGGATTTCGCGCAGGAGCCAGAGAAGGAAGAGCAGGAGGGCCAGGAGCAGCAGCCAGAGGAGCCACGGCCAGAGGGTCGCCCAGAGGCCCGCCCAGTCGAAGGGGCGCGCCTCGCGCTCGATGTAGACCTCGCGCGACTCGGTGTGGAAGAGGTTGTAGTCGCCCGCGGCGAGGGGCGGCGCGGCCTCGGTCGCGTCGGCGGATTCGGGCGCGGGCGGCGCGGGCGGCGGGAGCGGGCGGGATGAGCTGAAATCCAGGGCGAAGCCGCCCATGCTCGGGGCGGGGTCGAGGTCGTGCCAGGGGGAGTTGACCGGCGCGCCGAGGTTCTCGACGGCGCCGTGGCCCGCGCCGAGGCGACGGACGCGGTAGAGGTCGAGCCCGCCCTCGCCGCCGGGGCGGTCGGAGCTGAAGTAGAGGAAGTCGCCGACGGGGCTGAGGGCGGGCGTGCCCTCGTTGTGCTCGGTGTTCAGGGCGAGGACTGATTCGGCGGGGCCGTAGGCGGGCGAGGCCGGGTCGCCGGTGACCGGCGACCGGTAGAGGTCGTAGTCGTGGCCGATCTGGTTCTCGCGGAGGGTGGCGGGCCACGCGGCGGCGCTCAGCTCGGGGGGCTCGCCGGGGCGGGGGCGGTTGGAGGCGAAGTAGAGCCCGGCGCCGTCGGGCGTGAGGGCCGGGCTGTACTCGTTGTACGGCGTGTTGACCGACTCGCCGAGGTTGAAGGGCTCTCCCCAGCCGTCGCCGTCGCGGCTTGCGGCCCAGAGGTCATAGCCGCCGCGCCCGTCGTCGCGGTTGCTGTAGAAAAGCAGGAGGGCCCCATCGGCGGAGAGTTCGGGGCCGAGCTCATCCCTTTCGGTGTTGATCGCGGCCAGGGGGGTGGCCTCGCCCCAGCCCTCGGGCGTGCGCTCGCGCACGTAGATGTCGGCGTTCTCGCCGGCGCGGCCGCGGACGAAGTACATCCGCCGGCCGTCCGGGCTCACGCGCGGCTCGTACTCCTCGGCCGGGGTGTTCAGGGCCTCGTGGGGCGTCGGCGGCTGCCAGAGGATGTCCCGCGGGCTGGCGGCGGAGGCGGGCTGGCGGATGGTGGACCCGTCGGTGTAGAGGCGGTCCGGGCGTGTGAGCACGGCCCAGAGGCCGGCCAGGACCGCCAGGCCGAGGACGACGGCCGCCGCCAGTGCCGGGATGATTCGGGCCGGTCTCATGGGTGGGGCTCATCGGCGCGGGCGGGCGGGCCGCCCGCAAGCGCAGCGTGATCTAGTCCCGCAGCTGGAGGGTGTCGAGGTACGGCTCCTGGATGCCGGCGGCCTTGCAGATGTCCAGGACGGCGACGATGTGCTCGTACGCGGCCCGCCGGTCGCCGCGGACGCTGACCTTCTGCTCCGGGTTGCCGGCGACAGCGCCCTTGACGAGCGAGGCCAGCTCCTCGCCGGTTGTCGCCCGGCCGCCGATGACGATGCGGCCCTCCTGGTCGACGTTGACGACGATCTCGCGCAGGGCGGCGCTGATGGGGACGGCGGCGCTGGCGGAGGGGAGGGCGACGGTCATCTCGCGTTCGGTCTGCTGGAAGGTGGTCGCCGCGAGGAAGAAGATGAGGAGGAGGAAGACCATGTCGACGATCGGCGTGAGGTCGAGCGAGGGGGTTGAGTCGAGGGTGCGGGCGCGGATCATGCCGGGGCCCCCGCGGGCTCGAGGGCGTCCGCCGGCTCGCGGGCCTCGGGCGCGCCGGCGGGTTTGAGCTCCGCCTGCGGGGCCGCGATCTGCGGCGGGCGTCCGCCGTTGAGGGCGTAGTGCTCGACGAACTCCGAGACCAGCCCGTCGATCTCGGCCACGCGATTCTCGATGATGGAGCTGATCCAGTGGTAGCAGAGCGTGAGCGGGATCGCGACGATCAGGCCCGCCGCGGTCGTGATCATGGCCTCGTAGATGCCCTTGGCGAGCATCTCGGTCTTGCCGAGGGCCTCGCCGGAGATGGCGACCGTCTGGAAGGCGGAGATCATGCCGGTGATGGTGCCGAGCAGCCCCAGCAACGGCGCCAACGTGGCGAGGACGGAGAGCAGCCGGAGGCGCACGCGGAGACGTTGCACCTGGCGCTCGCCCGCCTCGCTCACGTGGCGCTCGAGGAGGTCAAGCGGCTCGCCGAGCCGCTTGATTCCGACGGCGAAGACGGCGGCGATGGGGCTGGGGTCGGACTCGCAGTAGCTGATGGCCGCGGCCCGGTCGCGGGAGGGATCGCGCAGCACCTGCTTCAGCCCGGGGACGAACGGCGGCGGGATCAGGCGCGAGCGGCGGAGGGCGATGAGCCGCTCCGCCACGATCGCCACGGCGATCAGCGAGCAGAGGATGATCGGGATCATCACCGGCCCGCCCTTGACCAGCAGGTCCCACACCGACCCGACGCGGAGGTGGTCCGGCACAGCGCCCGCGGGCGGGTTCGCGACGGCGAGGACGACGAGAACTCCCTGCGGCAGCATCACGGTTCCCTCCTGTTCCCGCCGGACTCACCCGACGCGAGCTTCTTGCCCGCCATCTCGGCCCACCGGCTCTGCGGGTGCTTCTCCCGCACGAGCCGGAACTGCTCGGCCGCCTGCTCGCGGTTCCCCAGGGCCTCGAAGCAGCGGCCCGCCTCGTAGAGCGCGGCCGCGCTCCACTCGGGGTAGGCGTACAGAATGTCCACCTTGAGCAGCTCGGCCGCGGCGTCCTCGTGCCTGCCCTGGGCGAAGAGGCACTCGCCGATCTGGAACTGGGCGCGGGCGGCGGTGGAGCCCTGGTGGCGCTCGGTGATGCGCCGGTACTCGGCGATGGCGTCGTCGTGCCGGCCCTGGTTCTCCAGCGCCCAGCCCCGCCCGAAGCGGGCCTGGAACCACTGGTCGCTGCGCGCGAACTTCTCGAGGAAGGCGGCGAAGGTCTGCTCGCTGGCGGGCCAATCCTGCGAGGCGGCGAGGGCATCGCCGAGGCGCAGGCGGGCAACCTGCTCGTCGGGCTCGCCCAGGCCCTTCTCCAGGGCCCGCCGGAGGTGCTCGACGGCCCGCTGCGGCTGGCGGGCCTGGTGCAGGCACTCGCCGGCGAGGAGCGACGCGGAGGCGAACAGCGGGCTCTCGGGGTGCGCCCTGAGGAACGCTTCGAAGAGGGCCGCGGCCTCCCTGGGGCGCTCGAGGCGGTATTCGCAGGCGGCGCGCTGGTAGGCGGCGTTCTCGCGGACCGCCCCGGGAAGGGCGGGGTTCGCCAGGTCCTTCTCGACCTCGCGGAGGAGCGACGCGGCCTCGGCGTAGCGCTTGGCGTCGAAGTGGGACCGGGCCACGTCGAGCGCGGCGTGGACGCGCAGCACGGGGTCCCTGGTGGAGGCGAGCAGTTCCCGCGCGGCGCGCTCGGCGTCCTCGGAGCGGCCGAGCTTGCGGAGGCACGCGGTGCGCTCGTAGGCGAGCGCGGCGCGGAGGTCGGCGCTCAGGTCGCCCTGCGCCAGCGCCCCCTCCAGGTCGGTGAGCGTGCTGTCATCCTGAGACAGGCGGGCGTTGGCCAGGGCGCGCCGGGCCCGGGCCTCGCCGGCGCGCGGGTGCGAGGCGTGGTCGCGCAGGAAGCGGTCGAACGCCTCGACCGCCTCGCCGTGCTTCCCCGCCCCGGCGAGCACCGACCCCAGGCCCAGGAGCGCCTCGGCCGCCGACTCGCCGGAGCCCCCGGCCGCGGCGCGGAAGGCGCGGGCCGCCGACTCGCTGTCGCCGCTGCCCGCGGCCATGGACCCCAGTTGCGTCTGGGCGATCGCGGCGAGGTCCTTGTCGGGCCCGGCGGCGGCCTCGCGCAGGCGCTGCATCCCCTCCTCCTCGCTGCCGGCGGCGAGCAGGGCGCGGCCCAGCTCGAGGGTGGCGAGCGGGCGGTGCGGGCTGTTGGGGTGGTCGTTGAGCAGACGCCGGAGCGGCTCGGGCGCGTCGGCCTCGCGCCCCTGGCGGCGCAGGGCGATGCCGAGCTTCAGGAGCGCATCGTCGGCCGCCGGCAGGTCCGCTCCGAGCGCCAGGTACGCCCGCAACCGGGTCTCGGCCTCGGCCCACTGCCCGGCCTGGAAGGCGATGTCGCCGAGGTACAGGAGCGCCGGGCGGAACGTCGGGCTCTGCGGGGCCCTGGCCGCCGCCTCCTCCAGGAGCGGGCGAGCCTTGGCCCCGGAGCCGTCGCGGAAGTAGGCGCAGCCGAGGCGGAACTTCGCCAGCGCGCCGGTCTCGCCGCCCGCCTCCGCCGGGTGGCGCGTGAGGTAGGCCTTGTACCCGCGGATCGCCCGCGTCATGTCGCCGCCGAGGAACGCGTTCTCCGCGGAGACGAAGTCGATGCGGGGCGTGAGGGCGTGCTTCGGGAAGTCCCGCCGGAACTCCTCGCAGATCGCCTCGCTCTCGGCGTACTTGCCCTGGCGGTGGCGGAGGGTGGCGAGGGCCTCGGTCGCGGCGGGCGCCTGCTCGTGCGATGCGTGGCGCGTGCGGAACTCCCCGAGGGCGGCCGAGGCGGCCTCCTCGTCGCCCGCCTGGAGGAGGGCCGCGCCCAGGTCGAACGCCAGGAGCGGGCGCATCTCGCCCGTCGGCTCGGCGCGGAGGCCGGCGCGGAGCTGGGCGGCGGCCTCCTTCGGCTCGCCCGCCTTCAGGTGGGAGCGGGCGATCCAGTACGCCGCCGCGGCCTTGTCGGCGCCCGGCGCGCCGGCGTACCGCTCGAAGTCCTTCAGGGCCGGCCCGTGCTGGCCGAGTTCCAGCAGGATGCGCCCGCGCTCCAGGAGCGCGCCCGCGGGGGCCTTGTCGCCCGCCTCGGCGATGAGGCGGTCGAGCGCCTCGCGGGCCTCGTCGAGCTTCCCGGCGGCGCGCTTGAGGGAGGCGGCGCCGAGCCGGGCCTCGGCCGGGGCGGCCCCGCCGGTGCCGGCGCGCTCGTACAGGTCTTCCGCGAGCCCCGAATCCCCCGCCCGCTGGGCGCACTGCGCGCCGAGCAGGGCGGCCTGCGGGGCCAGCGGCGACCGCGGCCACTGCTTCGCCAGTCCCCCCAGGCGCTGCGCGGCGGCGCTGTCTTTCTCCAGCGCGATGAGGGCCAGGCCCGCGAAGTACTCGGCGCGGTCGCGCAGGGGCGACTGGGGCCACCCGGCCTCGAGCGCGGCCCGCGCCGGCTCCACCTTCGCGTGCTCGCCGGCGCGGTGCCGGCATTCGGCCAGCAGCGCCGTCGCGTCGTCGGCGAGGTCGTGCCCGCTGTGCCGCTCCACGGTGGAGGCCAGGGTCGCCGCAGCGTCGGCGAACTTCGACGCGGCCATGAGGCTCTGCGCCCGCAGGACGCCCGCCTCCGGCGCGAACTCGAAGCCCCGGGCCCGCTCCAGGCCCTCCAGGACCCCCGCCGCTTCCTCGTGCCGGTTCAGGCGCGCCAGGGCGACGCCCAGGCCGTACTTGGCCGCGGGGGCGCGGGCGTGCGTCGGGTGGTCCTTGAGGAAGGCGCGGTACTCGCGGACCGCCAGGTCGTTCATGCCGCGCGAGAGGAGGCCGGTGGCGCTCTGGTAGCCGCGCAGGGCCGCGTCGTCGGCGACCTCCTGGGCGGAGGCGCCGGCGGCGAGCGCCAGGAGCAGGGACACAGACAGAACAACCGCGCGGGCCGCTCGTGGGATCGGCATTGGGGGAATCTCCGTAGGGGCCAAGGGGGCCAAGGGGGCCAAGGGGGCCGGGGGGGGCGTGGGGCGGCGTGCGGCGGGTGCGGGCGCGCAGGGGGGAGGCGGGCCCGGGTGGCGGGCCCGCGCTCCGCTTCAGACTCTCGGGCTCAGTTCCGGGCCGGGCCGTAGAGGGGTGACGTGGCGCACTCGCTCGAGGTCGAGCAGGAGGACGCCTCCGAGGCGCACGGCGTGGAGCAGGAGCTCTCGCCTGCGCACGCCGACTTCTCGACGCGGGCCTGCGGCCCGTTGTCGTCGGAGCGGTTGCGCTCGCGCTCGGTCTCGCCGAGGCGCCGCAGCAGCTCCTCCGCACGTTCGCTCACGCTCTCGATGTGCTCGCGCACCGACTCGATCCGCTCGTTGATGGCCTCGATCTTCGCCTCCAGGTCGGCCCGGGCCTCCTGCGAGAGGCCGTGGTGGCCGGCGGCCGCGTGCTCGCCAGCGAGCTTCAGCAGCTCGCCGAGGTGCTCGTGGTGCTCGCCCAGCTGGCCGGCCAGGGCGGCGTAGTCCCCGGCCTGCTCCTGCAGCGTGCCGAGCAGCTTCGCGTCCGGCGGCGGAACCGCGAGCGGGTCGTGGGGGTGGTCGAGCTCGATCGTCACCGGGGCCAGGTCGGTCACTCTCGCCGCCCGGACCGTCTTTTCGCCGGGGGCGATGAGGGTGACGAAGTCGCGGAACGCCCGCTGCTGGGCTTCCGTGCCGTGGACGGCGATCTCGCCGTCGCCGGGGCTGACGAGGACGGGCACATCCTGCCGGGACATCAGGCCGATCACATCCTGGCACAGCCCCTCGGGGAGCGTGTACGAGCGGATGACGGTGGCGTCGGGGGCGATCGCCAGGGCCGTGAACAGGTCGGCGCTGCCCGCGTCGCCGCGACGGTCCATCTGCTGGTGCATCCGGTCCAGCCGCTGCTCGAGGCGCTCGAGGCTCCGCTCGAGGCGCTCGATGCGGCGCTCGAGGTCGCCCTGCTGCCCGCGGGGGGCGGGAGTGCCCGGCGCGGCGGGGGCAACGACCCGGGCCCGCATCGCGGCCCGCGCCTCGCCCTCGGCGCGCTCGCGCATGTGCTGCTCGAAGGTGCTGGCATCGTCCGCGGGGCGCGGCGTCCTCACCGCGGCCGGGGCGCGGGGCGTCACCACCGTGAGCGGCGACCGGGGAGAGACGCCGCGAACGCCGGCGGGTGGCGCCGGGGGCTGGGGCGGCTGGGGGGCCACGACCGCGACCGGCGCCTTCGGCGGCTTGGGAGGCTTGGGCGCCTTCGGCGGGGCCGGCGGCTGCGGCCGGCTCGTCGTCATGGGGGCCCGTCCGGCCTGGGCGCGCTCCGCGGCCCGCATCGCCTCGGCCTCAGCCCGCGTGCGATCGCGCGTGGCCTGGGTCTGGGCCCTCTCGAGCACGCGCTTCGCCTCGCCCGCGGCCTGGGTGCGCTCGCGCTTCGCGGAGGCCTGGGCCTGCTCGACGGCGCGCCTGACTTCCTGCGCCGCCTGCGCCCGCGCCAGTTCCGAGGTCCGCTGGGCGGCGGTGGTCCTTGCCGTCTCGCGGGCCTTCAACTCGATCTTGCGCTTGGCCTCGGTCTCCTCGGGCGGGCAGGCCCAGAGGGGCGTCGAGAGCAGCCCCGCGCCGGCGACCAGGGCCGCGAGCGTCATCCCCGTGATCGAACGGTTCGGCCGGGCACGATGGGTCATCACCATGGTGAGTCTCCGTGCAATGCGTCGCGTTCCGCCGGTCATGGCGCCCAGGCTGTTGGCCGGCCGGGGACCATGCGCGCCGCTGAGGTAACGGTGTGTCGAGAGGAGGGCCTGGGCGTAGGAGCGCCGCTCGCGGGGCATGAGGGCCGTGACCCACGCGTCGCAGCAGAGGTCGGCCTCGTCGCGGAGTCTGTGGCGGACCCACCAGACCACGGGGTGCCACCAGTAGACGATGCAGGCGATGAGCTCGAGCCAGCAGACCCAGTGGTCGCGCCGGCGCAGGTGGGCCAGCTCGTGCTGGATCACGGCGCGCCGGCCGGGCTCGTCGAGCTCATCCCAGAGTTCGGTGGGGAGGACCAGGCGCGTGCTGAGGCCGCACCAGATCATCGGGGAGATCCGCTGGCGGATCATGAAGACCGCCGGGGGACGGCGGAGGCCCATCTCGCGGGCCGCCAGGGCGACCTGCGCTGCCACCTCGTCCGGCGCCGGCCGGGCGCTGCGCAGGCGCCAGCGGCACCAGAGGATGTTGGCGCCGATGAGGAACAGGATGCCGGCCGCGCCGAGCTGCCAGATCAGCGTGGGGGGCGAGGGGATCGCCATGAGCGACTCCCACGCATGGCCGAGCGATGCCCGCCACTGGTCCATCCGCTGGCCGAGGGCTGAGGGGGGTGCCGGGGACGCGGCGGGGGGCGCGGCGGGCACGGGGGCGGGCGAGCGCGCCTCGGCGGGCGCGGGGGGCGCGGGCGAGGCGGGGGGGGTGGCCGGGCGCGCGGGGGCCGGCGCGGCGGACTTGGGGTGGGCTGCCTCACGGACGACCGGCGGACGTTCGGCCCGCGGGCGCGGCGGGGCCGCCGCGCGCGTCGGGCGGTCCGTCGAGACCAGCAGCGGCTCCCGCGCGGGCTGGCCGCGGCCGGCCAGCGCCGGCGCTGCCAGGGCGGACACCGCGGGCGGCGGGTCACGTCGTGTCACGGGCCGCTCGGGCCGGGCCGCCGCGTCCCGCGAGCGCGGTGCGCTCCGATCGGCGGGCGCCGGGCGTGCAGGGAGAGACTCGGTGATCCTGATCGGCGCCGTCACGGGCGTTGACGGCGCGGGAGAAGCCAGCCGGCTCGCCGGGGGCGGCGGCACGGCGGCGGGCGGTTGCGAGACGGGCGGTGTGGGCGCGCTCGCCGGGGCCGTGGAATCCGCCCCTGCGGGCGGCCTGCCGGCGGCGATGCGCTTGACACCCAGGGCCGGCGCCAGGGGCGCCAGGAGCAGCAGCCCCAGCACGACGACCCAGAGCGTGTGGCGCGTGGTGGCCTGCATCGGCAGGAGGCGGCAGAGGCCCCAGACCAGCAGCGCGATCGGCACGCCGGCCAGGGCGACCCGCCAGAGCGATTCGATGGTGAGGTTCGTCAGGTCCATCCACAGGCCCTCGCCTCAGGCGCCGCGATCCAGCCGCTCGATCAGCCTCTGCAACTCGTCGATCTCTTCCGCCGTCAGCTTCTCGCCCTTGACCAGCTGCAGGGCCAGTTGCCCCGCGGCGCCGTCGTAGAGCTGCTCGACCATCGCCCGCACCCGCACGGCGGCGACCTTCTGCCGCGACACCTTGGCGCGGTAGAGGTAGGCGACGCCCGACTTGTTGCTGGTGACGTAGCCCTTCTGCTCGAGGCGCGTCAGCACGGTGAGCACGGTGGTGTAGGCGACCCTGCGCCCCCGCCCGTGGAGGTGCTCGAGCACCTGGCGGACCGTCCCCGGGCCGCCGTCCCAGAGGCCCTTGAGGACCTCCAGCTCCGCATCGCCGAGTTCGGGCATCGCCGCCACGGGGGCCTCCGGTCCACGGCCTACTACAGCCGTCGGAGACAACCTACTACACGCGTCGTAGGCCGTCAAGCCCTTCCGCGCTCATCCCGAGGAAATTCACCGGTTGTCAACAGGCCCGGATGAAGCCCGCACATCAGGAGTCGCGGCGGGGCCCTTCCGCCTGTCACTGCCCAATGTCCGCGGCGGTGACCAGGATTGCCGCGAACCCCGGCGGCATGGGCAGATCCACCGCCCGCCACCGGCGCCCGGCGGGCCCGGGTGGGTCGAACCGCAGCACGCAGGCCGAGTCCGGACGCCAGCGCTCGGCCCGGACGCACCGGGCCGCCCACGGCGTCGCCAGGTCGAGCCCCGCCGCCTTCAGCACCGCCTCCAACTGCATCCACACGCGCAGACTCTGCCGGCTCCCGGCGCGCCCGGTCTCAGCCGTGCCCGCGGCCGCGTCCTGCCCCAGGGGCAGCCCGGCGGTGGCCTGCCGGGCTACGCCGGCCAGGCCGGCGGCGGCGATGTCGACCCCCACGGGGCGCGTCGCCACGGCGGCGACGCCGATGCCCCCGGCGGAGGAGGCGCTGACGGACCATCCGCCGGAGCCGAGCCGCGGTCGGCCGCGCTCGTCCCACCAGAGCGGCACGGCCTCGGGCGGCAGGCCCATCTCGGCGCCGGCGGCGAGCCTGAGGCCCCAGCGTCGCGCGGCGAAGCGCTCGGCGAGGGCGGGGGCGAGGCGTGCGGCCCGGGCGCGTTCGGCGTCGGTGAGGCGCGGGAGGAGCGTCGTCGCGCGGGGCGCCCGCCCCAGGTCCAGCAGGTACACGCCGGCCCCCGACAGGCGCGGGAGCGGGAGCGCGCAGGAGTCAGACGGCGGCGAGTCGCGGACTGTCGAGGACAGGGCCAGGCTCATCGATCGGCCTCAGGTGCTCGCGGATCTCCCGCGCAATGAGCGGCGCCACCGCCGGGCTGGCGACCAGGTCGCGGTGGTCCCCGGGGAGGTTCCGCACGGACAGTGTGCCTCTGACGATCCGGCCCCACCCGCCCCGCGGGTCGCACGCGAGGTACGGCGGGTGGGGCCGGTCCTCCGCCACGATCAGGAGCGCATCGACCCGGAGCGGGCGCGGCCGGTAGGAGGCCAGGATCGCCCGCCCGCGGGACTCGACCGCCCAGAGCTGGCGGGCCGCTTCGTCCAGGTGCGCCGGGGGCCCGTCATCCACGGGGATGGGCCCGGGCTTCAGGGTCCGCGCCAGCTTCCGCAGCAGCCATGCGGGGCCCCGGCCGAGCGTGCGCCTCACCAGGTGCCGCGCCAGGCCCAGCGGGCGCACGCGAGCGGAATCGGCGAGGACGGTGTCGATCATCACGACCAGGTCCACGCGCTCGCCCTGATCGATCAGCCGGCGAGCCACCTCGAAGGCGACGGCGCCGCCCATCGAGAACCCCAGCAGGCGGTAGGGCCCCCGCGGCCGGTGGGCCCGGACTTGCTCCACGTAGCGCTCCGCGACGCGCTCAATCGTGAGCGACCTGTCGCGCCCGTCGGCGCCGTGAAAGACGGCCAGGTCGGCGTCCACGTAGATCGCCGAGACCGGCTGCTCCGGCGCCAGCGCCCGCGCGACGTTGGTGTAGAGCGCCAGGCCGCACACGCACAGCAGCGGGGGCCGGTCGCCGTGGGGCTGGAGGTCGATCGTGGCGGCCGCGACCGCCATCCCGCCGCGGCTGCGCAGGATGTTTGCGAGCGCCGCGGCGCTGGGGTGCTTGAACAGGCGGGCCACATCCACGGCGCGGCCGGTCCGCTCCTGGATCAGCTGCGCGGCGCGGAACGCCAGGAGCGAGTGGCCCCCCAGGTCGAAGAAGTCGTCCCCGGCCCCCAGGTCGCCGATGCCCAGCACCTCGCGGAAGGCCTTGAGCACCGTGAGCTCCAGGTCGTCGCGGGTCTCGGGCACGTCGTTCGACGCCGGCGCGGGCGCGGGCGCTCGCGCCGCCATGGCCGCTAGCGCTGCGCGGTCGGTCTTGCCGTTGGGCGTGCGGGGCATCTTATCCACGACCAGGAGCCCGGTGGGGACCATGTACCCGGGGAGGCGCTCGGTGGCCCAGCGGCGGAGGTCGCCGAGCGTGAGCGTCGCACGCGGCTTGAGCGTCGCGTACGCGACGAGGGAGCGGCTCTCCCCCTCCTCGCGCGTCCCGGCGATGACCTCGCGCACGGCGGGGTGCCCGGCCAGCACCGACTCGACGTCGCCGAGCTCGACGCGGTAGCCGCGGACCTTCACCTGGTGGTCCGCGCGCCCGATGTACATCAGGACGCCGTCCTCACCCCAGCGGCACAGGTCCCCGGTGCGGTAGCGGGACGCGCCGGGCGAGGCGGGGTCCTCGACGAACCGGGCGGCGGTCAGGTCGCCCCGGTTCAGGTACCCCCGGGCGACGCCGATGCCGCCGATGTACAACTCGCCCTGCTCGGCGGGCTTCCCCTCCTCATCGAGGATCTCCAGCGTGGTGTTCGCCAGCGCCCGGCCGATGGGCACCGGGCCCTCGCCGCTGGTCACGCGGTGGGCGGTGGACCAGATGCTGGTCTCGGTCGGCCCGTAGACGTTCCAGAGCGCGTCGGTCCGCTCCAGCAGCGCCTCGGCGAGGGGGCGCGGCAGGGCCTCAGCGCCGGTCATGCCCCGCAGGCCGCGGCGCCCGCGCCACCCGCTGTCCACCAGCATGCGCCACGTCGCGGGCGTGGCCTGGAGGATCGAGATGCGGTGCTCATCGAGGAGGTGGGCGAGCAGGCGGCCGTCGAGGGCCTCCTCGCGCCGCGCCAGCACCACCGTGCCCCCGGCCAGCAGCGGCATGAAGAGGTCGAGGCCCGCGATGTCGAACGAGACGGTGGTGACCGCCAGCAGCCGGTCGCGCCCGCCGCACCCGATCAGGTCGGAGACCGAGAGCAGGATGTTCGTGAAGCCGCGGTGGCGGACCATCACCCCCTTGGGCTTGCCGGTCGAGCCGGAGGTGTAGATCACGTACGCCAGGTCGTCCGGCCCCGCGGGGAAGGGCTCGACCCTCCGTGGTCGCATCCGCGACGGCGGACGGGCCACGGCATCCTCGGCGATCAGCACCGGGCCTTCGCGGACCTCGAACCGGCCGGCGTGCGCGCGGCCGGTGAGGATGGCCGCCGGCGAGGCGTCCTCCAGCATCTGGGCGATCCGCTGCGACGGGAACGAGGGGTCGATGGGGATGTAGGCCGCGCCGCTGATGAGGACGCCCAGCAGCGCGGGCACGAGGCACGTGTCGCGCTCGACGCACACGGCCACGAGCGACCCCGGGCCCACGCCGTGCCCGGCGAGCGCCGCCGCCACGGCCGCCGCCCGATCCCACAACTGCCCGTAGGTCAGCGTCTTGCCGCCGGCGATGATCGCGGGGGAGCCCGGCGACCGCTCCACGCGGGCGCGGAGCAGTTCGGGGACGGTCGGCATGGTCTGGGTCTGGGCTACCACCAACGCACCCCCCCCGGCTCACAACTCGGCCGGCAGCCAGCCTGATGGCCGGGCAACCCTAAGCCACCGGCTGAACAGGCGGGGGGCCGCCCGCGGCGTCTTCATGACAGCGGCATCATGCGGGGCCCCGCGGAGCGGGGGCGGCTACTGCGCGGGTCCATCCTTGACCCGCCGCACCATGAGGCCGGGGTACTTGGGGTGGTCGAGGACCTCGTAGAGGTTCTCGTCGAGGTAGTTGCACGCGAACCCGTCGAGGGTCCGGGCCTGCCGGGGGCCGGGCATCACGGCGCGGGGGTCGTCGCGGGTGGCGGCGCTGATCATCCTCCTATAGAGGATGACCACCGTCTCGTACCGGCCGTCGTCGCTGCGCGCCTTGAACCGCTCGACCTCGCGCGTCACGGCGTCCGCCTTCGCGCACGGGGCGCGCCGTGGCGGCGGCGCTCTTTCCGAGGGAATCGGCGGGGCTGCGGTCCGGGCACGCGGGGGATCCGAAACTGGAGGTCGATGACCTGAATAGTCGGCCGTTGGCGGCATGCCCCTTGAAATCGTGGGGGCGCTCGGCTGGGGTTTCAGGGAGTTCCGGGCTCAGGGATGCCGTTGGCGGGCGGAGCAGTCGGGCCCTTGCGGCTCGGCGCTGGTTTCTTCGCCATGCGGCGCTGCGCTCCCGGTGTAGGCCGAGAACACGCCGAGCTCCGATCGGTGCCGCACGCCATCGAATCCCGCGTTGCGCATCGCCTCCACGATCCCCGCTGGGGGGATGCAGGCGTCGATGGTCCGGGCGTAGTAGCGCCACAGCTCCGGCGTGCGCGGGGCCACGCGGGTGAACCGGAGGAGAAGCTCCGAGTGAAGGAACATGTAGGCCCGGAGCAGGGCGCGGGGGGCGCGCCGGGCCGGGCGGCTGATTTCGAGGAGGCACACAGCGCCCCCGGGCCTGAGCACGCGCCGGAACTCGCGGAAGGCGGCGCCGAGGTCGGCGACGTGCCGCAGCGCGTAGCCCATGCAGACGAAGTCAAAGGAGCGGTCGGGGAAGGGGAGGGCCTCGGCGACGCCCTCGACGGTGGGGATGCCCAGGGCCCGGCGCGCGACGGCAAGCATGCCGGGGCTGGGGTCTATGCCGACGACCGAGCCCCGCTCGCCGACGATCGCCAGGGCCTCGCGGGCGAGCAGCCCCGTCCCGCAGGCCACATCCGCGACGGACATCCCCCCGGCGAGGCCGGCCCGCACCAGCGATCGGCGCCGGTGCCACCGGCCGCTGCGGAGCGAGAGCCACGACTCCACGCGGTCGTAGTCGGGGGCGGTCTCGTTGAAAATCCGGCGGAGCCACTCCCGCTTCTGGGCCGGGTCCCGGTAGAGGTCCGGCATCATGGGGTGGGGCGGCGCGGCCGGGGGCTCGGTGGGGTCCATCCGGGGCCACCCTACTGCCGGGCTCGCGGGCGGGCAAGAGAAGCGGTCGCCACGGGGCGGGCGTTCGCTACACTGGGCACGGGGCCTTAGTGGCCGCGGAGTCTGCCCGCCCATGTCTACCACGAGCTCGGACACGATGGAGCGTCTTGTCGGCATCATGCGGAGCACGCTGAAGCTGGATGAGAGCGAGGCGATCGACCAGGACATGCCGCTGATCGGGGGGCGGCACGACCTGGACTCGCTGGATGTGCTGCTGCTGATCACCACGATCGAGCGGGAGTTCGGCGTCCGCATCCGTGAGGGGGAGGTGGACCGGTCGGCGTTCGCCTCGCTGCGGTCGCTGGCGGAGTTCGTCGAGCGGCTGCGGGGCGCGCCGTGAGCCCCGGTGCGCTCGGGGCCACCCTCGACGGCCTGCCCCACCGCGCCCCGTTCCGGTTCCTGACGGCGGTCCGGCGGCTGGAGCCCGGGGTCCACGGGGAGGCGGAGTGGGCGGTCTCGGGCGAGGAGGACTTTTTCCGCGGCCACTTCCCGGGCGACCCGGTGGTCCCGGGCGTTCTGCTGGGCGAGGCGCTGGCGCAGCTGGCGGGGCTGGTGATGCTGGCGTCGGGCGCTGCGGGCGGGGCGGGGGCGGCCCGGGCGGGGCGGCTGGCGCGGATCGACCTGAAGTTTCCTTCGGCGGTCCGTCCGCCGGCGCGCGTCGTGCTGCGGGCAGCGCACCTGCGCTCGATGGATGGGCTGGGGCTGTTCGAGGTGGATGCGGCGTTCGAGGGCGGGCTGGTGGCGTCGGGCCAGGTCGTCATCGCGGCGCCGGGAGCGGGGGCGTGAACGCCGTTCTGCTGGGGCTGGTGCTGGTGGCCCTGGCGGCGCTGCAGGGTCCGCCGGCGCCGGCGCCGCCCGCGGCGCCCCCCCCGACCTTCGAGGAGCGGCTCCGGCAGCTCGACGAGAAGCTGGGCGCGGTGAAGGACATCCGGGCGAACTTCGAGCAGCGCAAGCGGACGGCGATGCTCAAGCGGCCGCTGGTCTCCAGGGGCGAGGTGCGCAGCCGCGGGGCCTCCGCGCTCTGGGAGACCACCGAGCCCCAGCCGACATCGATGTTGCTGACGGACACCGAGATCAGGGTCCACTACCCGGCCGACCGGCTGGTGGAGGTGTACCCGCTGGATGACCGGCTGCGCGACGCGGCGATCGGGCCGGTGCCGCGCCTGGCGAAGCTGAAGGAGCGGTTCGCGGTGGCGGAGCTCGACCCGGCGACGCTGGGCGCGGAGAAGGGGAGCCCGCACTTTGTCGCGCTGACCCTGACGCCCGAATCGGGGGACCTGAAGCGGCACATCGCGTCGGTGCGGGTGCTGATCGACGAGCGCATCCCGGGCGCCACGCGCATCGTGGTCACCGACCCGGACGGCGACGAGACGGACATGGTCTTTACGGCGGTGAAGCTCAACTCGGGAGTGACCGAGGCGGAGGTCGCCCTGCGGCTGCCGGAGGGCACACGGGTGGTCAGGCCGCTGAAGGACCGGCCCGAAAAGATAGGTGCGCGCGCCGGCGGGCGGGGTCGACGGGTGCGGCGGCTCCATGTACCATGGCGGCCCATGGGCAGGAGCGCGGCGGCAGTTACGTTCGGTCGGGTGAGCGCCCCACGCGGGGTTGTCACGGCCGAGCCCGCGCCGGCGGTGGGTCCGCCGGGGGCGCCCCGGTGGGTGCTGTCGGTGGTGGGAGCGGAGGGTGGGGCGGCCCCTATCGTGGCGGTGCCGGGCGGGGGTCCGGCGCTGTGCACCGTGCGCGCGGGACGGTCGGCGTCGCTGGCGACGGTCGAGCTCGCGGATGCGGCGTCGCTGGAGCCCGCGGCGTTCGGGGCGGCGGTGGCCGGGATGATCGGGCGCGCCCTGGGCGCGCTGGGGGGCACGGCGGCGCCGCACCCGGTGCGGGTGTGGAACTTCCTTCCCGGGATCTACGACCCGATGGGCGGGATCGACCGCTACCGGGCGTTCAACATCGCGCGGCACCGGGCCTATGTGGCGCACTTCGGCGGGGCGGCGGTGCGGTCCGGGGCCCTGCCGACGGCGACCTGCATCGGCCACGGGGGGACGGGCCTTGCGGTGCACGTGCTGGGCGCAGCGCTGCCCGGGGAGCCGGTCGAGAACCCGCGGCAGGTCCCGGCGTACGCGTACTCGGCGCGCTGGGGCCCGCGCCCGCCGTGCTTCGCCCGCTCGATGATCGCCGGGTTCGAGGGGCGGCGGCTGCTGCTCGTGGGGGGCACGGCGAGCGTGCTCGGGGAGGACTCGGCCCATCCGGGCTCTCGGGCCGAGCAGCTCGAGGAGACGCTGCGGAACCTCGACGCTCTGATCGGGTGCGCCCGGCGCCGGGTGGGGGCGGCCGCGGCATCCGGGCTCGCCGGGGCCGGGGCCGTCCGCGTGTACCACAAACGGGCGGCCGACAGGGCGTGGCTGGCCCGCAGGCTTGCCGGAGCCGTGCCCGCCGGGACGCCGACGGAGTGGGTCAAGGCCGACATCTGCCGCGACGAACTGCTTGTCGAGATCGAGGTTGTCGCCGACCTCGCGGCGGGGTAGGCCGTGCGCGCGGCCCCGGGACCCAGGCTCTCCACGGGAGCGCCGGCCGGCGCGATCGCGGCGGCGTGCGCAAGCCCGGGCGACTGGCTGGGGGCGCTGGAGCGGCGGGCGTGCGCGGCCCCGCGCTCGGTGGCGATCTCGGAGGTGGGCCCCTCGGGGCGGGTGACGGCGAGCGTAACGGCGGAGCAACTGGCCGCGCATTGCGCGGCGCGGGCGCGCGAGATGAGCGGCTCGTTGCACGCCGGGGCGGCGGTCCTGCTGGCGCTGCCGTCGGGGATCGATCTGGCGGCCTGGATGGTGGGCGCGCTGGCCGCGGGCCTGCGCGCGGTGCTGATGCACCCGCGCTGCACGGGGGCGGAGATCGCCCGCGCGGCGGGGATCGCCGGGGCGTCGGTGGTCATCCGGGACGGCGCGGGGGCGGGGGCAGCGGGCCTGAGCACGCGCTTGGCGAAGCGTGCCCCCGGTTCGGTCATCCTGAGCTCGTCGGGCACGACGGGCCTGCCGAGGCTGGCGGAGCGCGAGGCGCCGGCGCTCAATGCGGACGCGGCGGCCGTGGCCGAGGGGCTGCGGCTCACGCCCGATGATGTGGTCCTGTGCATCCCGCCGCTGTGCCACTCCTACGGCGTGGACCTTCTGCTGGGGGCGCTGGCCTCGGGCGCGGAGCTGCGGGTCATGGGCGAGTACGACGGGGCGGGGGCGGCGGCGCAGCTGGGGGCGGGGGTCACGGTGCTCCCCGGGATCCCGTTTGTGTTCGAGTCGCTGCTGCGGATGGGGCCCGCCGGCGCTGCGCGCCCGCGGCTGGCGGTATCCGCGGGCGCTCCGCTGGCGGATGCGGTCCGGGAGGGGTTCCGGGAGCGGTGGGGGGTGGATGTGGGCCAGCTCTACGGGGCGACGGAGCTGGGCACGGTGGCGGTGCACCGGCCCGATGAGCCGGACTTCGATCCCGGGTCCGTCGGTCGGCCCGTCGGCGGCGCTTCGTTCCTGCTGGTGGAGGTGGAGGACGGCGGGCCGCCGGGGCGGGGCGTGGGGGAGCTGGCCGTGCGCGCCCCGTCAATGTTGTCGCGGTACCTCGACGGGGATGTGCCGCTGAGGGATGGGCACTTCCTGACCGGGGACCTGGCGCGGGTGGATTCCTCGGGGCGCGCGTGGGTCTGCGGGCGGCGGAAGCTGCTCATCGACGTGGGCGGGTTCAAGGTGAACCCGCTGGAGGTGGAGGCGGCGCTGCGGGAGCACCCCGGCGTCGCGGACTGCGCTGTGGCGCCGATCGCGCTCTCGGAGACGGTCCGGCGGGTCCGCGCGTTCATCGTGCCGGTCGATCCGGCCGGGCCGCCGAAGGAGCGCGAGCTGCGGGCCTTCCTCCGCGAGCGGCTCTCGGCGGTGAAGGTCCCGCGGGTGTTTGAGTGCGTCGCGGCGCTGCCGCGCTCGCCGACGGGCAAGCTCCTCCGCTCGCGCCTGCCGGGTGCGGCATGCTGAGGGCGATCGCCTGGGTCGCGGCGCTGGTGCTGGCCCTTGGGGGGTGCGCCGCGAGGCTGCCGGCCTACCCGGCCTCCATGAGCGACGACGAGGCCCTCCGGGTCGTGGCCGAGAGGCTCGGGTCGGTGCGCACCTTCGCGGGGACGGCCGGGCTGACGCTGGCGTCATCCGGCGGCGAGGTCATCCGCCTGGAGGGGGCGCTGGTCGCTGAGCCCCCGCACCGGGCACGGCTGCGGGCGTGGAAGTTCGGGGCGGCGGTGCTGGACCTGACGGTGCTCCCCGAGGGCGTCTGGCTCTTTGTGGCCGAGGAGGATGATCCGCCGGCGCAGGAGGGCGCGGTGCAGGGGCTGAAGCGCAGCGCGGCGGGCATCGGCGGTGCGCTGGCCCTGCTGTCGGGCGACTATTACCGCGCGGCGCGCCCGGTGCCGGCGGAGTCGTCGGCGAGCACGCTGGTGGTGACCGCGCCCGCGCTCGGCCAGCCGGCGGTCCGCTGCGAGATCGAACGTGCGACGCTCGTGCCGCGCCGGTTCCGCGTGCCCGGCGAGGGCTCGTGGGGCGAGCTGCGGCTCGACGGGCATCGGATGATCGGCGATGTGCCCTGGCCGGGGGTGATCACGTTCCGGGGCCCGGAGGGCGAGGTGACGGTGACCCTGGGGAGTCCGGAACTCAACGGCGAGATCGCGCCCGGCGCGTTCAACCCGCCGGCGCGGGCCCAGCGTCTGCCATGAGCGCCCCCGGCCCACGGACCCGGTTCGCCGCCGTCGCGCAGGGCTGCGTGTCGCGCCCGTGGCTGACGGTCGCCGTGGCGGCGCTGCTGGTGGGCGCGTCGGTGCTGTCGCTGGGTCGCCTGCGGGTCTCGGCGTCGCTCGAGGCGATGCTGGGGGCCTCATCGCCGGCGGGGCAGGCGCTGCGGCGCGTCGCGTCGGACTACCGGGCGGGGGATGCGCTGTACGTGATCGTCGAGGGCCCGGTGGGGGAAGCGCCCGACCACGCGGCGCTGGTCGCGTACGCGGAGCGGCTGGCGGCGGCGCTGCGGAGCGATCCGCGGACGCGGGACGCGGTGGAGGCGGCCGACTTCAGGCCCGACCCGGATGTGCGGCGGTACGTCCGCGAGGTGGTGCTGCCGGCGGCCCCGTACTACCTCGGGCCGGGGGCCGCGCGGGAGCTGGTGGCGCGGCTGTCGCCGGAGCGCCTCGCCGCCCAGTTCGCGCGCAACGCGGCGCTGGCGGGCGCGCCGGGGCCGGCGGGCGCGGCCCTCTCGGGGGCGGTGCTCCGCGACCCGCTGCGGCTGTTCGAGCTTGCCCCCGCGGGCCTGCGCCTGTCGGCGCCCGAGCTGCTGGTGGACATCACCGGCCTTGCGGGGCT
>JBBDXI010000061.1:0-98132 GCA_040902425.1 Phycisphaerales bacterium | reverse complement strand
GCGCCGGGGGGGGGGGGGGGGGGGCGGCGCGGCCGGGCCCCGAGTTCTCCCGCGACGGGCGGGCCCTGCTGCTGCGCATCGCCGCGACGTTCTCCAGCAGCGACCTGGAGCGGGCGGCGTGCCTGTACGACGCGACGCGCAGCCTGGCCTCGGAGGCCGGCCCGGGCGGCCTGTCGGTCCGCATCGGCGGCCCACACGCGATCGCGTCGGTCTCCTCGCGCACGATCCGCGCGGACGCCATCCGCAGCACGCTGCTGTCGGTGGGCGCGGTGCTCGTGCTGTTTGCGGTGTTCGACCGGCGGTGGGCCCAGTCGCTGCTGGTGGGGGCGACGGCCGGGGTCGGGATGCTGGCGGGGTTCGGCGCCTTCGCGGCGGTCTCGCCGGTGATCTCGCCGCTGGCGGCGGTGGTGGCGGCGATGCTGGCGGGGCTGGGGGTGGATTACGGCATCCACCTGGTCTCGCGGTACGAGAGCCTGCGAGAGTCCGGCCTCGATCCGCGCGAGAGCGCCTCGGGGGCGGTGCGGCACGTGGCGCTCCCGGTGACGACCAACTGCGCGACGAGCATCTTCGGCTTCGCGTCGCTGTGGTTCGCGCGGGTCCCCATGCTCTCGGACTTTGCCCGCCTCAGCGCCCTGGGCCTCGCCGGGTGCCTGCTGTGCACGTTCACGCTGCTCCCGGCGCTGCTGGTCATCACCGACCGGCGTCCCGCGGGCCGGGCAGCGCCGGCGCGGTTCGCGTTCGTCGCCGGGGCGCTGGCGCGCCGGCCCCGGCGGCTCGCGCTGGGGTCGCTCGGTCTCCTGGGCGCCCTGGTCGCGCTGGCGGCCGTGCAGGGCGGTGTGCCGCGCCTGGAGAGCGACCTCACGGTCCTCCATCCGCGCCCGAACCCGGCTCTTGAAGCGACCGACGAGGTGTTGGCGCGGTTCGCCGGGAGCGGCGAGGTGATCCCCGTGCTCATCCGCGCGCCGGCCGCCGACCTCCTGCCCGCCGCGATCGACGCGGTGGCGTCGCTCTCGGGCGGGGCGTGCCGGGAAGCGGGCGTGGCGGATGTGCTGGGGCTGCACAGCCTCCTGCCCGATCCGCGCACCGCGCCCGCGGTGCGGGAGGTGCTGGCGGGGGTGGACCTGGATGCGGCCCTGCGCGCCTTCGACCGGGCGCTCGAGGAGAGCCCCTTCGAGCCGGCGGCCTACCGGGGCTACCGCGACCTGCTCGCCGACATCCTCCGGCCCGATCCGCCGCCGGGGATGGCCGAGCTCCTCAGGCACCCGGGCGTGGCGGAACGGCTCTTCCCGCGCTCCGGGGCGGCCGCGCCGACGGAGACGGTGCTCCTGGTCCGCCTCGGGCGGGCGCTCCGCGAGCGTGAGGCGCGGACGGCGGTCGTCGGCGCCATGCGCGCAGCGCTGGGGGACCATCCGGGGGCCACGATCGCGGCTCTCGCGGCCGTGTCGGAGGAGCTGGAGGCGGCGACCCGCTGGGACCTGCCGCTGGCGGTGCTCGTCTCGACCGCCCTCGTGCTCGCCTGGCTGGCGGTCGTGTTCCGGCGCGCGGCGGATGTGGCGCTGGCGCTCACGCCGCTGGTCTTCGCGACGGTGGCGACCGTGGCGTTCCTGACGGCCTCCGGCCAGCGGCTGAACCCCGTGAGCTGCATCGCCATCCCGCTGCTGGTGGGGATCGCGGTCGACTCGGGCGTGTTCCTGGTCAGCGCATCGCGGGGGGTCCGGGGCGCGGGCGAGCTGGCCCGGGAGCTGCGCCCCACGGTGCACGCGGTCCTGCTCACCAGCGCGACGACGGTGACCGGCTTCGCGGCGCTCGGGGCGGTGCACACGCCGGCGATCCGCTCGCTGGGGGCGAGCGCCGCGTTCGGCGTCGGCGTGGCCCTGGTCGGCGCCCTGGGCCTGCTCGTGCCCCTGCTGCTGGCGCGCGCGGCCCGGGGCGCGCGGGGGTCAGACCCGGCGGCTCCTCTCGGGTAGTCGGGCGAGCAGCTTCGCGTACAGCGCCCTCATCGCGTCGACCAAGTCCCGCTCCAGGTCCTCGGGTTCGGCCCGGGGCGCGATCGCCTCGCCGAAGCAGACGCCGTAGACCGTTCTGCCCAGGGGGAGCCACGCCGCCGGGTGCGAGTAGGCCGCCGCGTTCACCACGACGGCGGGGATCACGCTGGCGCCCGACAACTCAACCAGCCGACCGACGCCCGGAACGATCCGGCCCCCGTGGAGGACGGAGGCCGGGCCGCGCCGGAAGCGTCCCTCGGGGAAGATGCACACCGCCCGCCCGCGCTCCAGCCGTTCCAGGATCGTCCGCACCGTGGGCGCATCGGGGCGGGACCGGTCGAGGGGGAAGGCGTTGAGCGACCCGTAGAACCGGGCGACCAGCGGGTTGCGGAACACATCGGTGTTGCTCACGAAATCCAGCAGGCGCGGCGTGTGCCGCATCAGCAGGGGGATGTCGAACGGGCAGGTGTGGTTGGCGGCGACGAGGCACGGGCCCCGGCGCGGGATGTGCTCCGCACCGAAGACCACCGGCACGCTGCTCACCCAGAACACGGGCCGGCCGAGGACGCACATGAACCTGTAGAAGGTGTCAGACATCGCGGGGGCCGGCGCGGGAGCGGCGGGGGATCACGCCACGTCCTCGTCTCTCAGGCTGGCCGCGGCCAGCAGCTCGTGGTAGGTGGCCCGGAACTCCGTGGTCAGGCGCGAGGCCATCTCGGCGCGCGCCGCGCGGTTCCCGGTCTGCCTCGCCGGGGGCAGGACGTCGCGCCCGAAGGCGACCCAGACCCGGCCCCGGCGGGCGGGGAGCCACGGGCCGACGCGGTTGAGCTTCTCGGTCCCCAGGATGACGACGGGCACCACGGGCACGCGGCTCCGGATGGCGATGGTGCAGACGCCCTGCTTGATGGGCCCGCCGCGCAGCACGGACCTTGCCCCCTGGGTCACGGCGCCCTCGGGGAAGATGCCGATGACCCGCCCGTCGGTGGCGAGGCGGATGGCCCGCCGGACCGCCGGGAGGGAGAAGCCGGTGCGGTCCACCGGGACCGCGCCCCCCGCGAGCATGATGGCGGCCGCCCAGCGGCGCTTGAAGAACTCGATGCGGGAGATCCAGTGCACCGGGCGGGGCACGATGAGGCCGACGGCGAACGCCTCCAGGTGGCTGATGTGGGTGCAGGCGAGGATGAACCCCCCGGCGCGGTCCGCCCGGTGGCGGTGGAGCACCAGCTCGCGGATGCACTGCACCTTCACGAACCGGCACGCGAGGCGGACGGACTTGTAGAACGCGACGTTCATCGTGGGGCGGGCATCGTACCCGCGACCGGGGGTCCGTTCGGGTACGCTCTGGGGGTGTCGATGGCCGTTCCGAGTTCGGCGGCTCCGCGGGCAAGGCCGGTCCGGGGTGCGGCCACACCCGCGTGGCTGGGCCCGTTCTTCGGGCTGGCCTCCGCTGCGCCGCGGCTGACCGGGGCGATGCGCCCGGTCGCGTGCCGGCTGATCCCGGCGTGCTCGGGGCGCGTGCGGCGGGCGACGCGGCTCAACGCGCGGCGCATCTTCGGCCGGCCCCTGTCGGTGCGCGAGCGGTGGCGCTTCGCCACCGCCGTCTCCGGCAGCTTCTTCGACTTCATCGCGGATGTTGGCCGGTCGGCGGCGCTCTCGGCCGAGCAGGTTCGCGCCTCGATCGACCGCACCGAGGGCCTCGCCGGGTACCGCGCCGCGCGTTCGGCGCAGCGCGGGGCGGTCCTGGTCACCGCGCACCTGGGGGCGTTCGAGGCGGGCCTGGCGGCGCTCGCGGCCGAGGAGCGCCGGGTCGTAGTCGTCTTCCGGCGCGACGCTTCTCGCGTCTTCGAGCGGCTGCGCTCGCGCCTCCGCGGGCGGCTGGGCATCGTCGAGGCGCCGATCGACGGGGGATGGGCGTCGTGGATGCCCCTGCGCGAGGCGCTCCTGCGGGACGAGGTCGTGGTCGTGCAGGGCGACCGGGCGCTCCCCGGCCAGCGCGCGGAGCGCGTGAAGTTCCTGCACGGCCACCTGCGGATCCCCACGGGCCCGGTCCGGCTTGCGCGCCTCACCGGCAGCCCGATCATCCCCGTGTTCGCCCCGCGCCTGCCGGGGGGCCGCTGCGTGGTGATCCTGGATGAGCCCATCAGGCCGTGCGAGCCGCGGGACCCCTCCGGCGCCGACCTGGCCGCCCTCGGGCACGCGATCGAGCGGATCGTGGAGCGCTACCCGGAGCAGTGGCTCGCGCTGGTCCCCGCCTTCGACGAGGATGCGTCCGATGTCGGCTGACCCGGGATCGACGGCGGGGGTGGCCATCACCGGCGTGGGGCTCGTCGTCAGCCTCGGCCTCGATGCGCCGACGGTCTGGGGGGCCATCACGGCGTGGCGCGTCGGCCTGGGGCCGATGCCCGCGATGGAGTCGCCGCTCCCCCCGGGCTCCACGGGGGGCCAGGCCCCCGAGCTGCCGCCCGGGTATCGCCCCGAGCTGCCGCGGGAGGCGCGGTACCTTCGCTGGGCGATCGAGCAGGCCCTCGACGGCGCGGGCGCGAGCGGCGGCCGGGCCTGCAAGCCGGAGCGGTGTGCCGCCATCCTGGGCACCACGCTCCACGGCATCCGCGCCGGCGGGCGGTTCCTGCGGACAGGGCGGCCGGAGGAGCTGCGGGACTTTCTCGCCGGGTCCACGCTGCGCGCGGCGCTGTGGGGCCTGGGGGTGCAGGGGTTGGCGGCGACCACGTGCTCGGCGTGCTCATCGAGCCTGGGAGCGGTGGCGCTCGGCGTCACGCTGCTGGAGAGCGGCGAGGCCGACCTGGTCGTCGCCGGTGGGTACGACGCGATCGGGGAGTACGTGTGGGCGGGGTTCAACTCGCTGCGGCTGGTCTCACCGGGGTTCCCCCGCCCTTTCGCGCGCGATCGCGACGGGATGAAGATCGGCGAGGGGTACGGGATCGTGATCCTGGAGCGGGCCGCCGACGCGGAGCGGCGCGGGGCGCCCATCCGGGCCGTGATCGAGGGATGGGGGGAGTCGGCCGATGCGCACCACCTCACCAAGCCGCACCCGGAGGGGCGCGGCGCGGCGATGGCCATGAGCGAGGCCCTCGATCGCGCCGGGTGCGCGCCGGCGGATGTGGGCATGGTGGCCGCGCACGCGACCTCGACGCCCGACAACGACGCTTCCGAATACCAGGCGCTGAGGGCGTTGCTCGGCGAGCGGCTGGGCCACACGCCCGTCGTCGGCTTCAAGAGCTACCTCGGGCACACGCTCGGCGGCGCCGGCGCGGTGGAGCTGATCCTCTCCGTGTGCGCGATGGAGGCGGGGCTGGTGCCCCCGTGCGCGAACGTCGCTCCCGACGATGTGGAGTTCGCCGGGCTGCGCGTGGCGCCCCCGGGCGGTCTCCGGCGGCCCCTCGCGCGTGCCCTGAACACCTCCCTGGGCTTCGGCGGGGCGAACACCTGCGTCGTCACGGCCCGTGCGCAGGCGCGGCGCCCCACCGCCCGGGAGCCCGCGCCCGCGCAGGACCCGCCGGAGGCCTGGATCACCGGCGTCGGCGTCGTCCTGCCCGGCATCTCCGATGCGCGGATCCTGGTGGAGCGGCTCGCGGGCACGCGGGGCCCGCTGTTCGAGCGCGACGCGGACCTCGCCATCACCGACGCCCAGCTCTCGGCGCTGCTGAACGTCCGCCGGGTCCGCCGCCTCGGGGAGAACGTCAAGCTGCTCCTCGCGGGCGCTCTCAGCGCCGCCGGGAGCGCCGGGCTCACCCCCGACGACCCGCTCACCCGGCGTGCCGGGGCCATCCTCGCGAGTACGCACGGGTCCGCGGGCGTCTGCTGGGACTACTACAGCCAGGTCGTGAAGGAGGGGGTCCTCGCGGCCAACCCCGTGCTGTTCGCCGAGGGTGTGCCCAACGCCGCGGCAGCGCACCTGAGCGTCAGCCTCGGGCTGCGGGCGGGGTGCCAGACGATCATCGGGACGCGCACGGCGGGGCTCGACGCGCTGGGCCTGGCGTCGCTGCGGGTCCGCACCGGCGCCGCCGGCGTCGTCATCGTCGCTGCGTCGGAGGAGTTGCACGCCACCGTGAGGGATGTGTACCGGTGGGCGGGGCTTCACCGGGCGGGGAGCGACGGCGGGGACGGGTTCGTGATGCTGCCCGGGGCGGCGGCGATCGTCGTCGAGTCGTCGGATTCGGCGCGGCGGCGGGGCGTGCGGCCCCTGGCGCGCGTCGGCGCCTACCGCAGCGCGGGGCTCTCGCCGCTCGGCCCCGTCGGTTCGATCGCGCGTGTGCTCGAGGGGCTGGGGCGGGTCGAACGGGTCCGGCCCTCGGGGACCGGCACATGGATCGACCGCGCCGAGCGGCTGGCGATCCGGCGGGCCGCCCGGGGGGCGGAGGTCGGGGGGGTCAGCGCCAGGATCGGGGAGCTGTTCTCCGTCGGCCCGCTGCTCGAGATCGTCACGGCGCTGGCGGGGCCCGCCTTCGAGCGTTTCGCCGTGATCGTTACGGAGTTCGGCGACGCCGCCTCCGGCGTCGTGATCGAGCCCCCATCCGGAGACCGCCCCCGTGCGTGACACCTACGACGTCGTGATCGCCGGCGGGGGCCCCGCGGGCGCCACTGCGGGCCTCATCCTCGCCCGCGAGGGGTTCTCCGTCTGCATCCTCGAGAAGGACCGCCACCCGCGGCTGCACATCGGCGAGTCGATCCTGCCCCGGAACATGCGCGTGATCCAGGAGCTGGGGCTCGAGCCCGCGCTGCGACGGCTGCCGCACGTGCCCAAGTACGGGGCCGAGTTCGGGATGGGCAACGACCCGGCGACGCGCTCCTTCCTGTTCAGCGACGGGCTGGTGCCGGGGATGCCCGTGTTCAACATCGAGCGGGCGCACTTCGACCGGATGCTGCTGGATGAGGCCCGGGCCGCCGGCGCCGAGGTGCACGAGGAGGCGCCGGTGCGCCGCGTGCTGGGGCTGTCCCGCGACGGCGCGCACGTGGCGACGGACGGCGGAGAGGTCCGGGCCCGCCTGCTCCTGGATGCCTCCGGCCAGGGCACGCTCCTCGGGCGGGCCCTGAACCTTCGGCGCAACTTCGACGAGCCCGAACTGCAGAAGGTGGCGTACTACCAGCACTTCGAGGGCGTGGAGCGCCCGGCGGGGCTGGCGACCGGCCACCCCTGCATCATCATGTGCGAGGAGGGGTGGTTCTGGCTGATCGGGCTCACCGGGACCAAGACCAGCGTGGGCTTCGTCACCCGCCCGTCGTTCGTCCGCACGCTGGACATCCCGCCGAAGCGGCTGCTCTCGTGGGCCGTCGCGCGCTGCCCGGTGGTCCGCCACCGGATGCGCGACGCGCGGGGCGTGATCGACAACGTCATCCTCAGCGACTTCAGCTACCGCTGCCGCCCCTACGCGGGCGACGGCTACTTCCTCGTGGGCGACGCCGCGTGCTTCCTCGACCCCATCTTCTCGACCGGCGTGACCCTCGCCATGCTCAGCGCCCAGCACACGGCGGGGCTCGCCTCCGCCCTGCTCCGCGGGTCGGTCTCGCACGCCGCGGCGCAGCGCCGGCACATCCGGTTCGTCGAGGAGAGCACCGCGCCATTCTGGCGGCTGATCCGCGGGTACTACCGCCACTCGTTCCGCGAGCTGTTCATGCAGGGGCAGGGCCCGTTCCAGATGCAGCGGGCGATCATCTCGATCCTCGCGGGGCAGGTGTTTCCGCGGCCCCCCTGGGCGCTGCGGTGGCGCCACCACGCCTTCGACGCCTGCGTGCAGCTCCAGACGATCGTGCCGCTCGTCCCGCGCCGGACGCCGTGCCGGCTGGTTGAGCAGGAGCCTGTCGCCGTCGCCGGCATCGGATCGCCGGCGGAGGCGTGAACAGGCTGCCGGGCTCAGGCGGCCTGGCTTTCTTCCGGGGCCGCCGCGGTGCCCTCCCCCCGCGCCGGCCCCGGGCCGAGTGCAAGCCGGACGAGCCAATACCCCGCCGCGGCGAGCGCACATCCGAGGACGACGCTCCCCACAGCCCACTCCAGGGCGAACCCGCCGAGCCACGCGAGCGCCTCCCCGCCCCATAGCGCCGGGCCCTCCGCCGGCGCGGCCCCGTGCAGCACGAGCGTGCCCACGAACACGGAGGCGGCCGCGAAGACAAGGCCCAGCGGCGGCGTCGAGAGGCTCGACACGCCGATCACCGCCAGCGGGTGGAGCCGCAGCCGCGCCGAGAGCCACAGGCAGGCCACAGTCTTCACGCCGTAGACAGGCAGGGTCGCCATGAGCAGGCCCAGTGCGACTGACGCCGCGAGTCGCCGCCGCTCGGCCGCGCCCCCCGTGGCCATCGCGACCATGCGCCGGGGGCTCAGCCACCGGCAGGCCCGCTGGAAGATGGTCCCCGACGCGGATTCGTCCCCGTCCCCAAGGCGCGGGACCGGCCGGCCCGGGAGGCACGACCTGGCGAGGAGCCCCGCGTGCATGCGGATCGCCCCGAGCGTGTCGCGCCCCAGCCTGAAATGCGTGGTCCGCCCGCCCGCGACCTTGTAGACGCACGAGATAGGGGCCTCGATGACCGGCACGCCCGCCCAGCCCGCTCGCGCCAGCACCTCCGTCTCGAAGGCGTATCGGCTCGCCCGCGCCCCCAGCGTCTCAATCGCCTCCAGCGGGTACACCCTCATGCCCGACTGCGTGTCCGAGACGCGCACGCCGCTCTCAAGCCGGACCATCGCGTTGGAGAGCGCCCGGCCGAGCCGCCCCGTGATCGGGTACCCCTCGATCCGGCGCGGCCGTCCGCCGATGACCAGCGCGCCGGGGTTCGAGCCGGCGACCGCCAGCAGCCGCCGCAGGTCCTCCGGCTCGTGCTGGCCATCCGTGTCGATGGTCGCCGCGTGCGTGAAGCCGCGGGCCGCGGCCTCTCGGAACCCGGTCCGCAGCGCCGCGGCCTTGCCGCGGTTCAGGTCATGGGTGACGACGACCCGCCCCGCACCCGCCCACTCTCGCAGCACCCGGGCGGTCTCGTCCCGCGACCCGTCGTCGACGACGATCGTCGTCAGCCCCAGGGGCCCGAGCCTGAGCAGCACGCCGGCCAGCGGGGCCGCGTGGTTGTAAGTCGGGGCCACCACCGCCACGCGCACGGGGCCGGACGCGTGCTGTTGGGACCTGCCTGCCATTCGCTTCCATCGAGAGGTGCCGCGGGGATGTCGGCATGGTATCGGGTGGGCGGCTTCCGTTGCCGGGCGGTGCCGGCCGCGGTATCGTGGTCCCGCACTCTCAAGGAGCATCCGATGCACGGTTGGCGCCCGGTCGTCCTGTCGTTCGGCCTTCTGCTCGGCGTTACGGGGTGCGACAGCGGCCCGAGCGCCAGCGGGAACCCCTGGTACGCGG
This sequence comes from Phycisphaerales bacterium, assembly GCA_040902425.1. Classification (GTDB taxonomy): domain Bacteria; phylum Planctomycetota; class Phycisphaerae; order Phycisphaerales; family UBA1924; genus JBBDXI01. Next base: position 88,798 of record JBBDXI010000061.1, on the reverse strand, counting down.
CCGCCTCGGGCGGGGCGCCGGCCGACCTCGACGCCGCCCTCAAGAGCGGCGCCAATATCAACGACCGCGTCTACCGCGACCGCAACTCGCCCCTGCACGTCGCCGCGATCAACGGCAACGACGGCGCGGTCCGGTTCATCCTCGCCAACGGCGGCAACCCGAACGCGACCGACGAGGACGGACGCACGCCCCTGATGATGGCCCTCCACTACGGGAAGACCGCCGCCGCCGTCGCCCTCGCCGAGGGCGGCGCCGACCTGAATCTCCGCGACCGGGGGAGGAACACGGCCCTGATGTTCGCCGCCCGTCGCGGCCAGGCCGACGCGATCCGCGCCATGACCGCGCGGAACGTCAGTCTCAACGACCAGAACTCCTCCGGCAAGTCGGCGCTGCACTTCGCCGCCGAGGCCGGCGAACTGGAGACGGCCAAGCTCCTGAAGGGGGCGGGCGCGAGCGTCGCCGTCAGGGACCACCGCGGCCGCACGCCCTACGACTACGCCGTCGCCAAGAAGCACCCGCAGATCGCGGCCCTCCTCCGCGGAGAGTGACCCCGCCCCTCGGGGAGGGCGGTCGCAAAGTCCCAACGCGTCGCGGGTTGGCACGCCCTGGCACTCGTGGCGGGGCATGCGGGGAAGCTGGGGATAAAGGATTTGAACCTTTACTAACTGATCCAGAGTCAGTCGTGCTACCGTTACACCAATCCCCAAGTCGCGACGGAATGCTACGCCCCTCGCCGGGCTTGACAAGCCCGCCCCCCCGGAGGTGATCGATGGGCGAGAGCGAGCCGCTGAGCTTCACGGTCCGCCAGACGGTCGCCAAACCGCCGGCGGAGGTCTTCCGGGCGATAGTGGAACCGGGGGTTTCGACGCGGTACTTCATGGCCACCTCCACGGGGGCGCTCACGAAGGGCTCGTCGGTCGTGTGGACGTGGGCCTCATACCCGCCGGTCACGGTCGAGGTGGAGGATGCTGTGCCGGGTGAGGCGGTGCGCTTCCGGTGGGAGTCTCACCCGGGGGGACCCACGAGCGTGGTCGCCATCGCGCTCTCGGCGGCCGCGGGGGGCGGGACGGCGGTCGAGATCACCGAAGGAAGCTGGCCCGACACGCCCGCGGGCCGCAAGGCCGCGTTCGACAACTGCGGGGGGTGGCAGCACATGCTCCTGTGCCTGAAGGCGTGGCTGGAGCACGGGATCGACCTCCGCACGTAGCCCCCCGGGAGCGCGGGGCGCCCCGCACGCATGTCGATCCTCGTCGATCAATCCCAGCGCGTCATCGTCCAGGGCATCACCGGGCGCGAGGGGCAGGCGCGGGCGCGGCTGATACTCGACTACGGCACGCGCATCGTCGGCGGCGTGACGCCGGGCAAGGGCGGGACGACCGTGCTGGGGCTGCCGGTGTTCGACACGGTTGGCGACGCGGCCGCGGCCCTCGGGCCCATCGACATCTCCGTCGTCTTCGTCCCCGCGGGCGCGGTGAAGCAGGCGGCGCTCGAGGCGATCGGGGCGGGGGTGAAGCTCGTGGTGCTGGTCGCGGACCGGGTGCCGGTGTGGGACACGATGGAGATCGCTTCGGCGGCGACCAAGGCCGGCGCCGAGTTCCTCGGCCCCAACACCCTGGGCGTCCTCGCCCCCGGCAAGGCCGTCGCGGGGATGCTCGGCGGGCGCGCCGAGTCGGCCCGCGAGTGGTTCAAGCCGGCGCGCCCGACGGGCGTCGGCATCATCTCCCGCTCCGGCGGGATGTCGTCGAGCACGGGCTACTACTGCGGGCAGGCGGGGGTGCGGATCAGCTCGATCGTGCACGTGGGGGGGGATTCGGTGCTGGGGCTGCGGATCCCGGATGTGGCGCTGAAGCTGCAGGATGACCCGGAGACGGACGCGATCGTGGTGTTCGGGGAGATCGGGGGGTCGCAGGAGGAGGACTTGGCGGCGCTGATGCGATCCGGGCGGGTGAGCAAGCCGGTGGTGGCGTACATCGGGGGGAAGTCGGCGAAGAGCGGGACGCGGTTCAGCCATGCGGGGGCGATCATCGAGGGGAACCTGGGGACGCACGAGGGAAAGGTGGCCGCGCTGCGGGCGGCGGGGGCGACGGTGGTGGAGGCGTTCGGCGAGCTGCCCGAGGCGGTGGCGGGCGTGCTGCGCGGGCGGGGGAGCAGGAGCCTTATGAGCGAGAGCGAAAAGCGGGCGGTGTGGACGACGGGGATCACGCAGATCGAGCCCAACAAGGTCGCCGTCCGTGGGCGGGACATCGCGGGGCTGATGGGGAAGGTGAGCTTCGGCGGGGCGGTCTACCTGATCCTCACGGGGAAGATGCCGGACGAGAGGACCGCGCGGCTGATGGATGCGATCCTGGTGTCCAGCATCGACCACGGGGCGACGCCGCCCAGCACGCTGGCAGCGCGGACGGTCGCGAGCACGGGGGCGAGTCTGTCGCAGTCGGTGGCCGCGGGGATCAGTTCCATCAACAAGCACCACGGCGGGGCGATCGAGGACTGCGCGCGGTACCTGCGGGGGCTGCTGGACCGCGCGGCGGCGGAGAAGCAGGCGCTGGATGCGGTGGCGTCAGCGGACGTGGCGCGGGTCAAGGGGTCGGGGGACCGCGTCGCCGGCTTCGGCCACCGGGTGCACACGAAGGACCCGCGGACGGCGCGGCTGTTCGAGCTCGCGGGGGAGGCGGGGCTGCGCGAGGAGCCTTCGACGCACATCGGGGCGGCGCGGGCGGTGGAACGGGCGTTCGCGGCGACGGGGAAGCCGCTGCCGATCAACGTGGACGGGGCGCTGGGGGCGATCCTGGCGGACCTGGGGCTGGACCCGCGGCAGTTCAACGGCCTGTTCATGATCGCGCGGACGCCGGGGCTGGTGGCGCACGTGCACGAGGAGCAGACTCGGGAGCGGCCGATGCGGCGGATCGATCCGGTGAATCACGCGTATGACGGGCCGGTGGGGGATTGATCTCTCCGCCGCCGATCGTCACCGGGGCCCGCGCGTCACCTCGATTGTTGTGATCTGATCTTCCGAAAACGGCACTTCCTTGCGACCGGCAACTTCCGTGATGGTCCCGCCGACGACGACCACGTCGTCGTAACGCCTGCCATCGGTCAGCGTAACCCGTGTGACTTGGTATCCCATGCCCGTCTCGGGCTGGGACGCCAGGATCGGCCCCCATTTTCTGCTCAACTGGAGCATGGTCTAGCGCCCCTCGGCCGCGGCCTTGAGGGCGGCGACGTCGAGCTTGACCATGCCCATGACGGCCTGCATCACGCGGCCGGATGTGGCCGGGTCCTTGATCAGGTCCCAGATGACGGCAGGGACGATCTGCCAGGAGAGGCCGAAGCGGTCCTGGAGCCAGCCGCAGACGATGGGCTTGCCGCCGCTCGCGGTGAGCTTCTCCCAGTAGGTGTCGATCTCGGTCTGCGTGTCGCAGTGGACGACGAAGGAGACGGCCTGGGTGAAGGGGAACCCCGGGCCGCCGTTGAGGGCGGTGAAGCGCTGGCCGCAGAGCTCGAAGCCGATGGTCATGACGGAGCCCGGGGGTTGGCCGTGCTGCTCTTTGCCTGCGTCGCTGTAGCGGGAGACCTCGAGGGTGCGCGAGTTGGGGAAGACGGAGGTGTAGAAGGCGACAGCTTCCTCGGCGTTGCCGTTGAACCAGAGGAAGGGGGTGATTTTCTGAGTGATGGTCGGCATGGGGCAACTGTAGAAGCGGAGGCCAGAGGACGGCGCGGCCGGCTCGGGGTGGCGGGCACGGCTGGCGGCGAACAGGCCACGAAGCCCTGTCACGGTTCATTTCACTTGCGGCCCGGTGTCGGCGGGCTACGCTGGGGGCATGAGCACCACCACCGCACCGAGCAAGCCGTCGTTCACCCCCCCGCCCCCCTCGCCCGAGCACCAGGCGACGCAGAAGGTCGCGAAGCGCCTGGTCGAGCTGTGCAGCGCCGGGAAGAACGAGGAGGCAATGCGCGAGCTGTACGCGGACAACGCGCGGCACGTCGAGGCGATGGAGGGGCCGGGGTGCCAGCGGGTCATGGAGGGGAAGGCGAACCTGCTGAAGATGGCGGAGGGGTTCGCGAAATCCATCACGGTCCACGGGCGCTCCGTCGGTCAGCCGATCGTGAACGGAGACCAGTTCGTGTGCCAGATGAGCCTCGACTCGACGTTCAACGAGGGGCCGATGGCGGGGCAGCGGATGAACATGAGCGAGACTGCGTTGTACACCGTGAAGAACGGGAAGATCACGGAGGGGAAGTTCTTCTACGGGTGCGGGATGTGAGGAGGCGGGGCGGTCCCGCAGGGGCGGCCCAGCACCCGCGAGGGCTTCACCAAGGGATGTCCGCGAAGGGCGCCGCGGCCGGATTGCCGTCGTCGTCGTACCACCCGCCGCTCATGCCGCGGTTCTCCTCGTCCTCCCAGTTGGGATCGGTAGGGTAGATGTCGAAGAGGAAGCCTTTGCCGCCGCATCCCGGGGTCGGGCAGCACCAGAAGCCCTCGCGCGTGCCGTCCTTCGACTGAAACTCGCGCCATTCGATTCGGTAGCTGTCGTACTTCTCCTGACAGTGCATGCAGAACACGCGGCAGCTGGCCTTCGGCGGGCGGAAGGGATCGGCCTCTGGAGCGCGCTCCATGCGGGCATGCTACCAGACGCCGCGGCGCCGGATTCGGCGCGGTATTCTCAGGCATGCCCCCGACCTACTCGACCACCGACATCGCCTGCCTGTTCCCGAACCTGATGGATATCCGGGACGCCGGGCTGCGGGAGAAGGTGGCCGCGGTGTGGAACGAGGCGCTCGCGACGGGGTGCGGGGGGAAGGGGTGGACGTTCGGCGAGCTGCGGGCGATCCCCTTCACCCTGCTGGCGGGGAAGATCGACCTGCGGTTCATCGAGCACCTGAACTCGTGCTGCAAGCAGTGCGTCGCGATCGCGGGGGTTTTGAAGGAGGTCTTCGGGGACCGCATCCCGGTCAACCTCGACCACCTGATCGCGGGGTCGCTCCTGGCCGACGTCGGCAAGCTGCTGGAGTTCGACAAGAAGGCGGGCGACGCCGGCGGCCCGACGGTGCCGGTGAAAGGGCGTTTCGGGGACCTCCTGCGCCACCCCTTCAGCGGGGTGGCGCTGTGCTACAAGCACGGCATCCCGCCTGAGGTGATGCACATCGTGGCGACCCACAGCCACGAGGGGGACAAGGTGGAGCGGACGATCGAGAGCTGGATCTTCCACCACGCCGACTTCATCGATTTCGATATCGCGAAGGTGCTGGGGAAGGCGGCGCGGTAGCCGATCCTACGATTGGATCGTGGCCTCGAAGACCCCGAACACCGTCGGCGTGCTGCAAAGGATGGTGGATGCCGTGGAGCAGGTCCGCCAGCGACTTCTCCGTGCATCGCGTGCGCTCGAGGCCCACGGGGTCCCGTACGCGATCGTCGGCGGCAACGCCGTGGCCGCGTGGGTCAAGACGGTCGATCCGGGGGGCATTCGAACGACCCTGGATGTGGACATCCTGATCCGGCGCGGCGATTTCGGCGCGGCCAGAGCGGCGCTCGAGGGCGCCGGGTTCGTGTACCGCCACGCGGCCAGCCTCGACATGTTCCTGGACAGGCCCGGCGCCAGCCCGCGCGAGGCGCTCCACATCCTCTATGCGCGGGAACGGGTCAAGCCCGATCAACCGGAGCCGCACCCGGATGTGGCGGAATCCGTGGACATGGATGCGGTGCGGGTTGCGTCGCTTGAGGCGCTGGTGCGGATGAAGCTCACCGCGTTCCGCGACAAGGACCGGACTCACCTGCGCGACTTGATCGAGATCGGGCTTGTCGATCAGTCGTGGACGAGCCGTCTTCTCCCTGCGCTCGCGGCGAGGCTGCAGCACCTGCTCGACACGCCGGGCGGGTGATGCGCCGCGGCTGTAGGATCGCGGCATGCGCGTGGTGATCCCGGGCGGGTCGGGGCAGGTGGGAACCGTGCTGGCGAGGGAGTTTCACTCGCGCGGCGACGATGTGGTGGTGCTGTCGCGGCGGGCGGGCGGGGCGCCGTGGAAGGCCCTCGAGTGGGACGGACGGACGCTTGGGGCGTGGGCCGCGGCGATCGACGGGGCGGATGTCGTCATCAACCTTGCCGGGCGGTCGGTCAACTGCCGGTACCACGGGCGGAACCGGCGGGAGATCATGGATTCGCGGGTGGACTCGACCCGCGCGGTCGGGCGGGCGATCGCGGAGGCGGCGCGCCCGCCGCGCGTGTGGCTGCAGGCCTCGACGGCGACGATCTATGCGCACCGGTTCGACGCGGCGAACGACGAGGCGACGGGGGTGATCGGCGGCGGCCCGGGCGAGGCGGGGGCGCCTGACACGTGGAGGTTCAGCATCGACGTGGCGACGGCGTGGGAGCGGGCGTGCGAGGAAGCGGAGACGCCGCGGACCCGGAGGGTGCTGATGCGGTCGGCGATGACGATGAGCCCGGACCGGGGCGGGATCTTCGACACGCTGATGGGGCTGGTGGGGCGCGGGCTTGGGGGCGCGGCGGGGAACGGGCGGCAGTACATCTCGTGGGTGCACGAGCGGGACTTCATCCGGGCGGTGGACTGGCTGATCCAGCGCGAGGACCTGGCGGGGCCGGTGAACATCTGCTCGCCCAGCCCGCTGCCGAACCGGGAGTTCATGGCGGCGCTGCGCCGCGCGGCGGGGGTGCGCATCGGCTTGCCGGCGACGCGGTGGATGCTGGAGGTGGGGGCGCTGTTCATGCGGACGGAGACGGAACTGATCCTGAAGAGCCGGCGCGTGGCGCCGGGGGTTCTGATGGCGGGCGGGTTCCGGTTTCAGTACCCGGAGTGGGCGGGGGCGGCGGCGGACCTGTGCCAGCGGTGGCGGGCTGCCCGTCGCGCCTGACGGGGCGTCGGCCGCGGTACGATCCGGCCCTCAAGGAAACTCTCATGCCCACAGCCACGCCCGCTGCCGCGCCGTTTCGCGATCTCCCCTTCATGGGGGTCATCCACGTCAACAACGAGGCCGCGAGGGTCGGGTACCGGATGGGCGATCCCGACTGGTGCAACCTTGGGCAGGGGCAGCCGGAGGTGGGCGAGCTGTCGGGGGCGCCGGAGCGGTTGAGCCGGATCGAGCTGGCGCCGAGCGACCACGCGTACGGGCCCGTGGAGGGGTTGCCCGAGCTGCGGCAGGCGGTGGCGGACCACTACAACCGGCTTTTCCGGCGCGGGCAGCGGTCGCAGTACACGGCGGAGAATGTCGCGCTGGCGTCGGGGGGGCGGCTGGCTCTGACGCGGCTGGGGGCGGCGCTCGACAAGGGGAAGCTGGGGTACTTCATCCCGGACTACACGGCGTACGAGGATCTGCTGGCGACGTTCGATCGGGTGGAGCCGGTGCTGATCGAGCTGCGGGCGGAGGACGGGTTCAGGATCGCGCCGGCGGAGCTTGAGAAGCGGGTTCAGCGGGACGGCCTGGGGTCGCTGCTCATCAGCAACCCGTGCAACCCGACGGGAGTCGTGATCGAGGGCGAGGACCTGCGCGAGTGGGTGGCGATCGCGCGGCGGCGGAACTGCACGCTGCTGATGGATGAGTTCTACTCGCACTACCACTACGCGGAGGACGGCGGGCCGGCGGAGGGGCCGGTGTCGGCGGCGGCGTTTGTCGAGGATGTCGAGAACGATCCGGTGGTGATCGTGGATGGGCTGACCAAGTGCTTCCGCTACCCGGGGTGGCGGGTGGGGTGGGTGGTGGCGCCCAAGCGGATCATCCAGACGATGGCGGCCGCGGGGAGCTTCGTGGATGGGGGGCCGGGACGGCCGATCCAGCGGGCGGCGCTGGAGGTGCTGAAGCCGGCGCGGGCGGACCAGGAGACGGGGGCGGTGCGGCGGGCCTTCGCGGAGAAGGCGCGGCTGACGGTGGAGACGCTGGCGGAGGTGGGCGTGCGGTTCCCGGCGGCGGGGGGGGTGCGGGGGACGTTCTACGCCTTCGGGGATATCTCGGGCCTGCCGGCGCCCTTGAACGATGGGGTGGCGTTCATGCGGGAGGGGTTCAAGCAGAAGGTGCTGACGGTGCCGGGGGAGTTCTTCGACGTGAACCCGGGGAAGAGGCGGGGCGGGCCGTCGCCGCTGGCCGGGTTCGTGCGGTTCTCCTTCGGGCCCCCCCGGGGGGTGCTGGAGACAGGCCTGAAGAGGCTGGCGGGGATGATCCGGGCGGCGCGCCGCTGAAGAGAGAACCGGCCACAGATAGCCCAGATGGGCCCAGATGGATACAGGCTGACGGCGGGCGATGTGGCGGAGTGGCCGCGGATCAACGCGGATGGACGCGGATCGCCCGATTCGCCATCTGGGCCGATCTGGGCCATCTGTGGCTTCTTCCTTAGAATCCAGGCATGGCCCTGACCCTCGTCGAGAAGATTGCTACCCGCTTTGCCGTCGGCCTGCCGGAGGGGCGGGCGGTGCGGAGCGGGGACTTTGTGACCATCCGGCCGCGCCACGTGATGACGCACGACAACACGGGGGCGGTGATCCCGAAGTTCAAGCAGATGGCGGGTGCGGCGGGGAAGGTGCACGACCCGCGGCAGCCGGTGTTCGCCATCGACCACGACATCCAGAACAGGACTCCTGAGAATCTCGGCAAGTACGCGAAGATCGAGAAGTTCGCCGCCGAGCAGGGCATCGACTTCTACCCCGCTGGCACCGGCATCTCCCACCAGGTCATGGTCGAGCAGGGCTACGTCACCCCCGGCGCCCTGGTGGTCGGCTCCGACTCCCACTCCAACCTCTACGGCGCCCTCGCGGCGCTCGGGACGCCGGTGGTGCGCACGGATGCGGCCAGCCTGTGGGCCACGGGGGTGACCTGGTGGCAGGTGCCGCCCGTAGCGCGGGTGGTGCTGAGGGGGCGGCTGCGGCCGGGGGTGGTGGGGAAGGATGTGATCGTCGCGCTGTGCGGGCTGTTCAACCACGACGAGGTGCTGAACCACGCGGTGGAGTTCGTCTCCGCGGAGAGTGGCACAGGCGCCCCGCCTGTGAACGAAGGGGTTGGGTGCCTCAGCATCGACCAGCGGATGTCCATCGCGAACATGACGACGGAATGGGGCGCGCTGGCGGGCGTGTTCCCGTTCGACGAGGTGTGCCGCGATTACCTGCTTTCGCGGGCGGATTATTTCGCGAAGGGGCGACGACCGGGCGTGCGGCGGCCCGGGTCGCTGGGGACCTACACGCGGGCCGAGGTCGAGGGATGGTGGACGGGTAGGTCGGCTCTCCGAGCCGATGACGATGCCGCGGGTAGGTCGGCTCTCCGAGCCGATGACGATGCCGGGTACGCCATTGAACTCGAGCTCGACCTGTCGACCGTGATCCCCCACGTCTCCGGTCCCAACGACGTGAAGACGATGGTCTCGCTGCCCGAGATCGAGGCACGGCGGGTCCGGATCAACAAGGCGTGGCTGATGTCGTGCGTGAACGCGCGCTACGAGGACCTGTCCGCGGCCGCGGCGGTGGTGAGCGGGAAGCGGATCGCCGACGGCGTCGAGTTCTACCTCGCGGCCGCCAGCGCCGAGACCCAGGAGAAGGCCGAGCGCAACGGCCACTGGCAGGCCCTGCTCGCGGCCGGTGCCACGCCCCTCCCCCCCGGGTGCGGGACGTGCATCGGCCTCGGCGCCGGAACGATCAGGAAGGGCGAGGTCGGCATCTCGTCTACCAACCGGAACTTCGAGGGCCGGATGGGCGACCGCGAGGGCCTCGTCTACCTCGGTTCGCCCGAGGTCGTCGCCGCCAGCGCCATCGCCGGCTACATCTGCTCGCCGACGCGGTTCGAGCAGGTCGCGGCCCGCACGGCGGTTCGTCGCCGACCCGCGACCCAGCCGACATCCGACATCCAACATCCGACATCGATCATCGACGGCTTCCCCCCCTCGGTCCGGGGGCGGCTGTGGTTCCTCGACCGCGACAACCTGAACACCGACGGCATCTACGCGGGGAAGCACACGTACAACGACGCGATGACGCCCGAGCAGATGGCCGCGGTCATCTTCGAGAACTACGACCCCGCCCTCCGCGCCCAGCTCCGCCCCGGCGACGTGATCGCCGGCGGCCTGAACTTCGGCACCGGCAGCAGCCGCGAGCAGGCCGCCACCGCCCTCAAGCACGCGGGCATCCCCTGCGTCATCGCCGCCAGCTTCAGCGAGACCTACAAGCGCAACGCGTTCAACAACGGGTTCGTGGTCTTCGAGTGCCCCGGGCTCATCGTGTGGCTCCGGGAAGGCGCGGGGGCAGGCAGGCACGGTGGCGCGCGGGGGGGGCCGGGATCACGCCTCGTCGGGGATTCGGAGATCGACTACCGGCGGTCGACGCTTCGCGTGGGTGGGCGGGAGTTCCCGTTCCCGGCGCTGTCGCCCGTAGCGCAGGAAATGGTCGTCGCGGGCGGGGCAGAAGAAGTCGTGCGGCGACGGCTCACGGGCGCGGCACGGGTCTGAAGCACGCGCCGGACCTGTCGCAGCAGGGCTCGCAGCCCAGGGCATCCCACCAGCGCAGCTCGACCGCCGGCGCCCGGTACCCGTCGCGCACGGGCTCCTCGCGGCAGAGGTCGGTGCTCAGGTACTTCTTGTTGCTGTCGGGGAAGACCGTGACCACGCGGGCATCATCCCCCAGCTGGTCCAGCAGCGCGTCGGCGGCAAGGAAGTTGGCCCCCGACGAGATGCCCACGGCGAGCCCGGCCCGACCGAGGGCCTGGGCCATGAGGATGGCGTCGCCGTCCCAGACATCGACGACGCCGTCGAGCTGGTCGAGCTTCACGATCGACGGGATGAACTCGTCCGAGACCCCCTGGATTCGGTGCGTCCCCTCTTTGCGGCCCGTCCGCAGCGTCGGGGAGTTGGCCGGCTCCATCGCGTAGACCAGCGTCTCCGGCCACCACCAGTTCAGGGCCCGCCGCACGCCCATCACCGTCCCCCCCGTGCCGACGCCGGCGACGAACGCATCCGCCCGCAGGCCCCGCGCCTCCATCTGGGCCACGATCTCCGGTCCGGTGGTCAGCTCGTGGGCCTCGACGTTGGCGTCGTTCTCGAACTGGTGGGGCAGGAACACGCGGTCCCCCGCCGCCGCCCGCTCCCGCGCGAAGGCATCCGCCAGCGCGATGCTCCCCCGGAAGCCGCCCTGGCCGCTCGAGACCCTCATCACCTCCGCCCCCATCGACCCCAGCAGCGCCAGCCGCTCGGGGCTCATCCAGTCCGGGATGTAGATCCGCACCGGGTGCCCCAGCGCCCGCCCCATGGCCGCGAACGAGATCCCCGTGTTCCCGCTGCTCGCCTCGGCGATCGTGTCCCCGGGGAGCAGGTCGCCCGAGGCGGACGCCCGCCGCAGGATGTGCATCGCCATCCGGTCCTTCACGCTCCCGGTCATGTTCTTCTGCTCGTACTTGGCGAAGACCCGGCGCGCCCGCCTTCGCGAGTTGTACCAGACCTCGATCAGGGGCGTGCGCCCGACCATGGCGGCCAGGGAGTCCACCCGCTCGCCGAGACGGACATCACGCGAGAGCTGCGCCAGTGAGATCATGCTGGGCCTCGGTTCCGGCGCCGGAGGGCGTCACCACTATCGTCGGACCTGAGCGGGCGCGCCGCAGCGAGGAAATGTCCCTGATCTCACCCCCGGGGGGACGCACGCGCTCCCGCGGTACACTCCGCCAATGCCGCCCAAACAGCCCCACTTCACGCCCGCACTGTTCAAGTTCCTCCGCGGCTTGGCCGCGAACAACACGCGCGAGTGGTTCCAGGCGAACAAGGACGCGTTCGAGGAGCATGTGAAGGGTCCGGTGCTGCGGTTCATCGAGGACGTGGGGCCGCGGCTGGCGAAGCTGAGCCCGTACATCGAGGCTGGGCCGCGCTCGCTGCACCGGATGAACCGGGACACGCGGTTCTCGAAGGACAAGAGCCCGTACAAGACGGCGGTGACGGCGACGTTCCGGCACGCGAAGGCGGGGGAGATGATGCTCGGGTATCACCTGAGCCTGGAGGCGGGGAAGGCGCGGGCGTACTTCGGGCTGTGGGAGCCGGAGACGCCGGTGCTCGAGGCGGTGCGTGGGCGGATCCTGGCGCAGCCGGCGGAGTGGAAGAAGGCGGTGGCGCCGGTGGCGAAGGGATCGCACACGTTTGAAGGGGAGTCGCTGAAGCGGCCGCCGAAGGTCGGCGGGGAGGCGGTCGCGGAGGATCATCCGTTCGTCGGGGACCTCAAGCGGAAGAGCTTCGCGGCGAGTGAGGCGTTCTCCGAGAAGGAAGCGTGCGCCGGGGATTTCCTGGACCGCTACGTGGAGTCGGTGAAGGCGGGGTCGCCGCTGATGGCGTTCCTGTGCAAGGCGGCGGGCGTGCCGTTCTGAGCGACACGGTGGTGGCAGAATCGGAGGAGCAGATCAAGCGTTTCTGGGGCAAGGGGCCGCGCCACCGGCACCGTGGTCAGGGGATCTGCGCGAGGCTCTGGAGCCGCTGCTTCACCGCCGGCCATTCCTCGCGGATGACGCTGTAGTAGGCCGAGTCGCGCCGCACTCCGGGCAGACCGCCAGTTCCCGGGCGTCGTAGCCGCACGAGCGACATAGACCCGCCGTCCGCCGCCGGAGGGTCCGGATCGCTCCGGGTGTCCAGAGGACGACGGCCGCGAGCGCAGAGAACACGACGCTGTTCACGACCAGCCCCGGCCACACCGGCCGGACGGGGAGCAGTGGCATCGGATCGGAGTGCCAGGTTGGCGCGGGCGCCCCCGGAAGCGTGACATCCAGAAGGACGCCTCTTCGCGTCAGTGGCGACGTCTTCTTGAACAGCGACCGCAGCTCGAACTCTGATGCCACGTCGGGCGGCGCCGCCGGGACACTCCGCCCTTCTACTTCGATCAGCTCCTCGCTCTGCAGGCAGGGAAGCGGCCAGCCCGCCTGCACAACGTTCATCTTCTGATGGGGATCGAAAGCTTCGGATCCCCATGTGACATGGAACCACATGTAGGCCGCAGCCGGGATCCCGTTCGAGGTGAACTCGCACGCGCGCACCCCCCAGGCGTCTCCCAGCCAGCCAATCCAGTGCGGTGAGGAGGGCCAGCTCTCGGGGACCGGGACCGGCCATTTCGCCCGCTCGCCCCGAAGGCCCGTGGCGCACTGATCGGCTGACGCCCCGCCTCTCCAGACATTCGATTCGAACGGTCGAGCGGGAGTGAGGCACTGCCAGCGCACCCACAGCCCAACCGCAACGATCAGGTTGAGGACCACCCCGCAGACCAGCACGGCGGCGGCGCGACGCCACATCCTGCGCCCGCCTGCGGGCGGCTGGAGGCGCCAGAGCCATGTCAGGCCGAGGGCTAGGACCGAGGCGCCGAACGTGTTCGCGACGAGCCCCGGAGCGACGGGGAGCAGCGGCAGCCGCCGCGAGCACCACCCCTCCTCACCGGCCGCGTGAGGACGGGACCAGTGCAGCGGGACAGCAAGGCCCGCGGCCAGCATCCCGTCGTTGTCGTAGGGTCCGTCGTGCGCGCTCCAGTATCCGCCGATGACCCGCTTCTTCAGGCGCGATTCCAAGGCGGGAAATGGCCAGCCGGCGCGGGAAACGAACATATGGAACTGCCCGGTATGACTGCCGTCGAGATTGCCCCACGATTTCCACTGCCGGAGGCCGGACCACGCCGAGCCGTATGACGTCGTGTACCGCGAGGTAGGCGGCCATCCCGCGTCCACGGGACCGGGCCAAGGTGCCCGCTCGACAGACCCGCCCAGGTCCGGGTCGGCATGCAGTGCGAGCGCCCAAGACACGCACACGGTCACGACCGCACCGGCCGCGAGCGCGACCAGCAGGTCCATCGGCCTCATCAGCTTCGGTCGCATCAGCGGACCTCTCCGATCTCCGCGCAGCGTCAGTCCCAGATCGCCTTGAAACCCGCCGCCTTGTCCCCCGCCTTCGTGAAAAGCCCCAGGAAGGTGTTCACGCCCTCGGTGTCACCCGGCTCGTTGAAGAACCACAGGTCCGGGTGCTTCTTCCCGTCGGCGTCGGTGTACGACGACTTCCCGGTGTAGGGCTTCCCGTGGGCGATCGTGGTCCTCAGGAGCTGCACGTGGTTGTCGTTGTGCACGACGTGCCCCGTCCAGACCGTCCCGTCCCCCAGCATTGTCAGGGCCAGGCTGTCCGGCTTGGCGAAGGTCGGCACCGGCCGTCCGCTCTCGTTCGCCTTCACCGACGCGATCTCCGGCCCCCGTGTGCTCAGCACCGTCTCCTCGTGGTTGAACGTGTTGGACCACTGCTTGAGCCGCTTCTCCGAGGGCTGCAGGTGGGCGTAGCTGGCGTGCCCCTTCTCGGGGCCGAGGGAGACCTTGAACGCGGGGTCCCAGATCGCCTTCGCGGGGTTCGCGGCCTTGGGCGGCATGTCGAACACGTACGTCTCGCAGGGCACCACCGCCGGGTTCTTCTCCACGGGGCTGACCAGCATCTCCGGCGAGATCGAACCGCTGTAGATCAGCATCGAGTAGATGTTGGCGGTGATGTCCTTTCCGGCGCCCTTCTCCTTCACCGTGGCGTCCGCCTTGTCCACCTTCGAGGGCAGGGGGTAGCGGTCCTCGTTGTTCTGGGCCCATGTGACCATCGCCTGGTGAAGGCCGCGGATCTGCGTCGCGTCCTTCCGGGTCCGCGCCGCATCCCGCGGCGACTTCGCCCCCGGCCGCGACTCCTGCCCCACGCCCATCGCCACGGCCGCGAGGGCCAGCACGAGGGGCGCGCCCGCAACCAGCACGAGGGCTTCCATCCGCGAGAAGCCACGACCTGAGCATCGGGTGTTCATCGTGTTGCCTCCGTTTCCATCAGGATACCGGCTCATCGACGCGGCCGAAGGCGGGGGCCATGAAAGCGCCCGGCGCCGGCTCCCGGTGATACGCTCCCCGCCGACCCTCCCCGCAAACCCCGCCCCCCTCCAACCCGCCGGAGCTTCCCCAATGGCCAAGTACCGGATCGCCTGGATGCCCGGCGATGGCATCGGCAACGACGTGATGGAGGCCGCCCGCCTCGTCCTGGATGCCATGAGTTTCGACGCCGAGTACATCCCGGCCGACATCGGCTGGGAGTTCTGGTGCCGCGAGGGGAACGCCCTGCCCGACCGGACCATCAAAATCCTCCAGGATTCCACCTGCGCCGTGTTCGGGGCCATCACCAGCAAACCCCAGGATGAGGCCAGGGAGGAGCTGGCTCCGGAGCTCAAGGGCAAGGGCCTCCAGTACTTCTCCCCGATCGTGAAGCTGCGGCAGCTCTTCAACCTGCACACCAACATGCGCCCCTGCAAGAGCTACCCGGGGAACCCGCTGAACTACCGGGGGACGGCGATCGCGAACCCACCCGACAACGGTCAGATCGCCGACATCCCCATCGACCAGGTCGTCTTCCGCGAGAACACCGAGGGCTCGTACGGCGGGGTCGAGTTCTTCCCGCTCCCGGAGGCGGTGTACCAGGCGCTGTGCGCCAACCCGAAGATGAAGCCCTGGAAGGACAAGGGCCTGGACAACGTCGCCCTCTCCACGCGGATCGTCTCGGTGCAGGGGTGCACGAACATCTGCCGGCAGGCGTTCGAGTACGCGAAGAACAACGGGCGGAAGAGGGTGACGCTGGTGGAAAAGCCCAACGTGCTGCGGGAGACCGGCGGCCTGATGACGCGGGTTTTCCGCAAGGTGGCCGCGGAGTACCCGGCCATCCGGGCGGATGAGGCGAACATCGACGCGATCTGCATGTGGATGTTCAAGAACCCTCAGGACTACGACGTGATCGTGGCCGAGAACATGTTCGGCGACATCGTGTCGGACCTCTGCGCCGGGCTCGTCGGCGGCCTTGGGTTCGCGCCCTCGGCGAACATGGGGGACACGTACGCCGTCTTCGAGCCCACCCACGGCTCAGCGCCGAAGTACGCCGGGCAGCACAAGGTGAACCCGATCGCGATGCTCCTCACCGTCCGCCTCATGTTCGACTGGCTGGGCGAGAAGACCCTCTCCGCCCGGCTGGAGTCCGCCATCGCCCGCGTCGTCAAGGAGGGCAAGACCCGGACCTACGACATGGGCGGGAAGGCCGGCACGCTGGATGTCGCCCGCGAGACCGCCCGTCACGCGGCGGGTTGAGAAGGGACAGGAGGCCACAGATGACACAGATAGGCACAGATGAGGAGAGACTCAGGGCGCTCAACGCTCTTACCGAGCGGGTCATCGGTTGCGCATTCGCGGTGGGCAACACGCTCGGGCCCGGCTTTCTTGAGAAGGTGTACGAGAACGCACTGGCCCACGAACTCCGGAAGGCCGGTCTGAGGGTCGAACAGCAGCACCGTCTTACGGTGTGGTACGACGGAGTCAAGGTTGGCGAGTATGTCCCTGATCTGCTCGTCCAGGAGTTTCTTCTTGTCGAGATCAAGGCCGGAAAGGGGATCGACGATTCGCACCGGGCCCAGTGCATCAACGCCATGGCCGCCTCCAGGCTTCCTGCCTGTCTCCTCCTCAACTTCTCGAAGCGTGTGGAAGTCAAGCGATTCCTCGGCCCAGACCTCGCGTCCTCTTCCCATCTGTGCCCATCTGTGTCATCTGTGGCCTCTTCCTCTTCGCCTCGCCCGAGCACCTTCCCCCCCGTCGCGCCCGGAGAGGTCCCCATTACCTGGGGCGAAGCCGCGGAGTTCGCCGACCTCGAGCACGCCGCCCAGTCTCGATCACACGAGGACCACCGCGATGGCGAAGTCCGCCGCTGACCCCAGCAAGAAGTACCTCTCCCACACCCTCGCCGAGTGGGCCTGCTGGCTGCGCTACGAGCACCTCAGCGCCGAGGCCATCCGCGCGGCCAAGCTCTTCTGGTACGACTCCGTCGGCTGCGCCTTGGGCGGGTCCCAGCAGGAAGACGCCCACATTCTCCTCGCGCACCACCGCGAGATGGCCGGTCACCCCAGCGGCAATCCCAGTGGCACAGGCGTCCCGCCTGTGTCCGGCCCGAGCACCTGCTTCGTTTCGGGCTTCCGGACCAACCCGGTCGACGCGGCCTTCCTCAACTGCCACATGATCCGCGCGATGGACTACAACGATATCTACTGGAAGGCCGACCCCTGCCATCCGTCGGACATCCTCGGCGGGCCGCTGGCGCTCTGCGAGATGCTCACCGCGGCGGGCAAGCCCGGCGGCTCCGGCAAGGACCTCATCCTCGCCACCATCATCGCCTACGAGGTCGAGCAGCGGCTCTGCGAGTTCGGCCTCCCCGGCATCCGCGAGTACGGCTGGCACCACGCGACGCTCACCGCGTTCGCCGCCCCCCTCGCCGCCGGGCGCATCCTCAACCTCACCGTGGACCAGATGGTCCAGGCCATCGGCATCTCCGCCTCGCGCACGTTCACGCCCGGCGCCGTCACCGCCGGCAAGCTCACCAACATGAAGAACACCGTGGACCCCTGGGCCACGCGCATGGGCGTCGAGTCCGCCCTCCTCGCCCGGCGCGGCTACAGCGGCCCCGAGCACATGATCGACGGCAAGGAGGGCCTCTACGCCGTCTTCGGGAAGGTGCATGTGGGGCAGGCGTCCCGCCTGCCGGCAGCCGGGACGGCTGCCCCACAGTTCCAGCCCGCGAAGTTCGACACCGCGAAGCTCATCGACGCGCTCCCCAAGGGCCCGGGCGACCACTACCGCATCCTCGACTGCGGCATGAAGTCCTACCCCATCGAGGCCCTCTCCCACGCCCCGCTCACCGCCATGATGAAGTGCATCCAGGAGAACGGCATCCGCCCCGAGCAGGTTGCCGAGATCAAGGTCGAGGTCATCGCCCGGGCCGCCGACATCCTCGGCGACCCCCACAAGTACCGCCCCGACTCCAAGGAAACCGCCGACCACTCGCTCCCCTATTGCATGGCCGTCGGCCTCGTGGATGGCATGGTCACGCCCCTGCAGTTCAAGGAGGAGCGCGTCCTCGACAAGTCCCTCATCCCCGTCATGGACAAGGTCAAGGTCGTCGCCAACGACGAGTTCGAGGCCCTCTTCCCCAGGTTCCAGCCCAGCCGCGTCACGATCACGACCACAGGGGGGGGCGGCGGCCAGTCCTTCTCCAAGCGGGTCGATGTCCCCAAGGGCGACCCCCGCGACCCCATGACCGAGGACGAGATCGGCGTCAAGTTCCGCGCCCTCGGCGAATCCGTCATCGGCAAGGACCGTTGCCGCCAGGCCGCGGAGATCATTCTGAGCCTCGAGAACGAGCGCGACATGTCGCGCCTGATGCAGGCCACGACAGCGCCGTGACCCCTGACATTTCGGAGGCAAGACTCCGTTATATAAATCGCGTATCCACAGAGAGTTGCAAAATCCATCTGTGCACTCCCACCTTCCGCCGCGATTTCATTTGCGTGTTCCGCCCAATCTACATAGCCTGACCAGTTCGAGTTGTGGAAGCGAACGCCCCCCCAATCAACAAGGAGACAGAAATGGGCAGTCTTCACGCAGTCCTCGTCAGCGCCATCCTCCTCGGAAGCGCTTCGTGGTGCGAGAGCGGTGTCATGGACCCGCCAGGCGCGATCATCTTCGCTGACGTTGGAACGGAATACGCGATCAACGGCTGGAAGTGCACTCAGAACACGTCTTGCGGGGGATCGATGTTGCTGGATTCCAACGGCAACTACCTCGGCTGCGAGGTTCAGACGGACGGGGGCTTCGGCTGCAGTGGCGCGTGCTTCACCTGTCAGCCCGACGTCCCTCATCAGATGAACGTGTGCGTCTCAAACAGCTCCTACACGTGTGCGAACCCCGGCGGGGGTACTCTCATGATCACGTGCGGGATGAGAATGGCCCACGCCAACGGCTGCACGCCAACACGTCCCAACGGAGTGCCGCAGACTCAGAACGGGTGCTACTGCGACTGGACAGTTCCGTCGCAGGCACAGTCCCAGGTCTGCGAGGTGAACGAGTGCGCACTCTAGCTCACGCACTCGCGTGGTTGTGCGCATGGAACGTCGCCGGCGCCGAGTCAAGGACAGTCGACAACAGCGGTTCGTCGCTCAGAGCTCGCGCTTGGGCGACGATCCTCTTCATTCAAGAAGAGAGTGTCCGCACTCTTGAAACGGAAGAGCGTGTCATGGCTCATCGGCTCGATGGCGAGCCCCTGACGATGGCTCGGTACGTGGTCCGAGCCGACGATCTTCGCAATGTTCTGGTTCGTGGAGAGGTGTACTATCACCACAGACGAGGTGGCGAAATTCAGGTTGAGACAAGGCGCGTACTAACAAACTGCATTGAGGGAGTGCTCCGGGGCATCAATCCAGATCGCGGCACGGGCGTTGTTCGTCTAGAGCAACCCCAGTTAATTCTCCCTTGGTCAATGCCCAGCAGCATTCGAGGGCTGGGTCGCGTTCCGGTCCTCGGCCACATTCACTCCAGATCTGAACGTCTGATTTCACTTTCTGATCTTCGGGTTGAGAAGGAGGGCGATCAGGCGGTCACTCTGACCGGCAGCCACTCTGACAATGGTCGAGTGTGGCTACACCGCGTCGAGATAGACCCGACCCGTGGCATAGCCGTTCGCCACGAGATGATCAATCCGACATGGGACATTAGCGTAGCGGACTGGTCGATACCGAGCTGGACCAAGGTTGAATCAGCGTGGCTTCCGAGCCGAGTCGAATCTCGGTTGTTTGAGCCTGCAATAGATCAGGCAACATGGAAGCGGATTCGCAACGAGATGGAGGCAGCCGGCATTTCTGCCGAGGCGATGCACCCGGGCGACAAGAACTTCGGTCGGTGGAGGGAAGTACGCTCGGCTGTGTTTCCGCTCGGATGCCCGCCTGCGCGGCTCATCGGCGGTGAGTGGCTCTCGTCGGAGTGCAAACACCGGGAAGTGAACATTGCTCGGGACCTAACGTGGTTTGCATTGCCGGACATCGAGTTGAAATCAGTTCTGAGCAGTCCCCTGGAGTGTCCGGTAGGCCGTTTGGAGCCTGAGCCATGAAATATAATTTGGAGTGGAGCAGACGAGCACTGATGGTAATCGGGGTCGGGCTATTGGCCGCTTCCCTCGGTTCCTCAGCAACACAGGCTGGCCCGGTGCGGAGTCAGGCTAACCACGGCTCGGACGATAAGTGGACGCGCGTGGTGGGTAGTGCGGCGGGAAGTTTGGGTAAATGCACAGTCGGGGAGACGGCCGCTCATGCTTGTCACATAAAGAATGTTGGGGCATCGCGCGCGACTCTGCGAAAGGTTCAGTCGTCATGCAGCTGTTTGACTATTCAGATTGAGCCGGCCGAGATCGGCCCGGACGAGGAGGCCCGGATCGCTATCATCGCGCCGGTCGTAGCCGCGGCCGGTCGCCAGGAGCATTATGTTATTATTGAGGCGGCGTTTGTGGAGGACGGCAAGACTATTCATAAGGAGCGAGTGCATGTGTCGGTCGGCTATGAAGCCGATTTGGCGCTCTTAGTCGATCCCAGACAGCTGCACGTCGCCGCTGTCGAGGGGCGGGAGACGCTGAGGACTATTTATATTAGAAGTCGGGCGTTGGACGCGGTGAATGTCCGAGACTTGGAGTGCGATCTCAAGGGGGTGCATGTCGGGAATCCGCGTCGCTTCGTTGTCCCGTCGCCCGATCGCCCGGGGGAGGAGGCGCTGGCTATTCCGGTTGCATTCCGGCCTACTCAGACTGGCCTGTTTTGTGGTGAGTTGGTCTTTCGCACGGACGATCAGAACCAAGCCGAGGTGAGAATTCCGATTGAGTTGAACGTACGCAGCCAGATGGTGGCAGCTCCAGCTGGTTTTGCATTGATAATGTCGGATGGTCAAGGTCAGCGAACTGATACAGTGGTGGTTCGCAGGCGTGACGGCCAGCCGTTCGAAGTAGCGGGTGCCCGAGTAGCCGCCCAGGCTGGCGGAGTTGTTGACGGTTTCAAAATACTCCTCGACAGCACTTCTGATCGAGTGAGTGTTCGTGTTCAGTTGGAGACGATCACGAGGGTTCTGCCGCAGGAAGGAGTAGGCTCGGTTGAACTGCTGGACCGAAGTGGAGTCGTTATCGATCGGCTTCCGTTGGCATGGGTAAAGGTCACCAGATGAACCGCATCCGCCCGAAGTCCGGCATCGGCAGCGGGCTCCACCGGCCGCGGATCAGCGAGGGGAAGTAGACGAAGAAGGCCCGCCCGATCATGAGGTGGCGGGGCACCACGCCCTCGGTGGTATCGATGGTGGCGGCGACCCAGGGGTCGGGCGCCTCCCAGAGGCGGGCATCCTTGCTCTGGGGGCTGTTGTCGCCGCAGACGAAGAACTGGTGGGGGCCCAGGACCATGGCCCGCAGCGGGTGCGCAGCGCGGAGGCGCTCGTTCGCGTGCTCCGCGCCCGGGTTGGGGTTGTTGGACTCGTAGTGGATGTCGCGGTCGAGGCCGACGCGGTGGAGCGTGAGGGGGCCGCCGGTGAACTCCCAGCGGATGGCCTCGGGGGCCGGGTAGTTGGAACGGAGGGCAAGCGTGTTGGTGCCGGTCCGCCCGTCGGTCTCGACGAGCTGGTCCAGGTCGTGGTTGAGGGCGAGCCTGATCCGCTCGCGCGGCGACCAGTCGTACTGGCCCCGGGCGATGAGGTCGCCCTCGGCGAAGAGCCACAGGGCCTGGTCCGCGTGCCAGAACTCCAGCTGCACGACGCGTCCGGGCTCGATCGGCCGCCGCAGCGTGCCGGTGGCCAGCGTGGTCCACGCGGCGGGCGCTTCGCTGCCGCCGGAGCGGGCGGGCGGGCCCAGGGCGCCCATCCTCAGCACCACGTCGCGCCCGGAAATGTCCGCACGGAACTCGTGCCCGCGCGCCCGGAGCACGGCCGAGGCGTTCAGCGCCCCGGCGCGGGCCTCGACGCCGCAGCGCAGGCGGAGGTCGTTGACGTTGAACGTGATCTGCTGGCGGCGCCCGGGGGGGAGCTCGTTGTAGGGGTAGAAGTCGTCGATCTCCCAGTGGGGGATCGCCGAGGACCAGGAGAGGGTCGCGGGCCCGGGGCCGTCGAAGGCGTACGACTGCCGCCCCTGGATCTGCCACGCCCCCCCGTCGCCCTCCCACGGCGAGGCGTACCCGCGCGGCGGCACGAGCGGCTCGTACTCGCTGGAAAAAACCGGCTGCCAGACCGACCGCTGGGTGCGCTCGTCCTTGCGCTGGACCTGCCAGCCCGGGAGGCCCCAGCTCCGGCCGGCGGGGGCGGGCTCGCCGGGCTCGGGCGTGCGGACGAAGACATCGCCGTCGATCAGGGCCAGCTCCTCGCCGGGGAGGCCGACAAGGCGCTTGATGTAGTTGGTGGCGGCGTCCTTCTCGTGGGGGGCCTTGAAGACCACGACGTCGAAGCGCGTGGGGTCGTAGACGGAGTAGAGGTACTTGAAGACCAGGATGCGGTCGCCGCTGTGGCGGGCCTCGCTGGTGTGGATCTCCTCGCCGGTCATGGGGTCGGTCAGGCGCAGGGACCCCTGGTGCGAGAGGGGGTTGCCGGCGCTGTCGTAGTTCCAGGGGCCGACGGGCCAGGTGTAGCCGGAGTTGGGCGAGGTGATCCGCTCGTGGGCCCCCATGAGGGTGGGGGCCATGGAGCCGGTGGGGATCACGAAGGCCTCGATGACAAAGGCCCGGAAGACGAAGGCGAGGACGAAGGCGATGATGATGGAGACCAGCGTCTCCTTCACCTGCGCGTGGTCGTGGCGGGGCGCGGTGGCGGAGGAGGGGGGAGCGGCTCGGCTCATGGGGACTGGACGATAGCAGCCGGGGCGGCTCAGCGCCGGCGCGGGGCAGCGCTGCCGCCGTGCCAGCCGCCGGTCCCGACCCCGGTCCCCGCCCCGAGGATCTTCTGCACCTCCTCCAGGTGCTCGGTCTCGTCCTGAACCATGTTCTCCAAGGCGGTCTTGAGGCCCAGGTCGCCGAGTTCCTCCGCCTCGCGGGCGCGGGCGGTGTAGCCGTCGATCGCCCGGCGCTCCGCCTCGGCGATGCGCTCCAGCATCTCGGTCTCGTCGGCCGCGGGGGCGACGGGCGTCGCCTCGGTGGTCGGCTCGCCGCCGAGGGAGGCGATCTTGTTGGCGAGGAAGATGGCGTGCCCCGTCTCGTCGGGCACCTCGCTGAGGAAGAACGCCTTGAGCGTCGGCCGGTGGGGACCGGCGACACGCCCGGCGTAGGTGAGGTACTGGATGATGGCCGCGTACTCCGCGGCCAGGTCGCGGTTGAGGTTCTCGATGAGTTTCTCGCGGTCCATGGGGGCCCCTTTCGTGGATGCTACGGCGGGGGCGCCGTTGAACGGATTCGAGGTGAGCCTGCTATAACGAAGTCATGCTGGCACACCGGGTCGGCGGCTCTTGGCGGGTCCTGGGGACGTTGCTGGCGGTCTCGATCCCGCTGCTTGCCGGGTGTTCCCTCAGCAGCCCGTACACCTATGGCCACTACGAGCACGCCGCGGTCGCCGCGGACCATGTGACCGCCTCCGAGGCGGGGGCCGAGATCTTGCGCGCCGGCGGCAATGCCGTCGATGCGGCGGTGGCGACGTCCTTCACGCTTTCCGTAGTCCGCCCCTACTCGTGCGGGATCGGCGGGGGCGGGTTCATGGTGATCCGCTTCAGCGAGGAGGGGGCGGCACGGCTGGAGCGGCTCGGGCGTGTCCCGGCCCGGCGCGAGATCGCCCTGAACTACCGGGAGACCTGCCCCGCGGCCGTCGGGCCCGACTACTTCGAGAAGCTGCCCGAGGGCGCCAGCACCCGTGGCGGCGCGGCCGTCGCGGTGCCGGGCACGGTCGCCGGCCTGCTCCACGCGCTCGAGCGCTACGGCACGATGGACCGTGCCAGGGTGCTTGCCCCCGCCATCCGTGCCGCGGAAGCGGGCTTCCGCGCAGATGAGCACTACACCTCGAGCACCCGCGAGCTGATCGAGAGGTTCGAGAAGAACCCAGAGTGGAAGGGGCGGTTCGCGTTCGTCTGGGACCGGTACCTGCACCACGGGACGGTAAAGGCGGGGGACCGCGTCCACGTGCCCGAGCAGGCCGTGACCCTGCGGCTGATCGCGGAGAAGGGCGCTGCCGGCTTCTACGAGGGCCCGGTGGCGGAGGCAATCATCAAGGCGACGCGCCGAACCGGCGGGGTGGTGAGCGAGTGGGACGTGCGGGAGTACACGCCGCTGGAGGAGGAGCCGCTGGCGTTCGAGTTCGGCGGCCAGCGGTTCCTCACCATGCCGCCGCCGTCCAGCGGCGGGCTGGCAATGGCCGAGGCGCTGGGGATTCTGGAGAGGATCATGCCGGCTCCGCCCGAGCTTCGGTACCCGGGCCCCCCGGCCCGCAGCCTCGGGGAGTCGATCAGGAATGCCTATCCCGTGGTCCTCGCGTACGAGCGGTGGCGTGCGGGTCCTTACACCCACGCGCTCATTGAAAGCCTCAAGCACGCGTTCGCCGACCGGGCGGAATGGTTGGGCGATCCCCGCTTCGTGCAGGTGCCGACGGAGCGGCTGTTGTCGGCGCCGTATCTCGCCGAGCGTTCGGCGACGTCCCAGCAGGAACGAACGCAAACGCCGGACCGCTACGGCACCCGCCAGCCCGAAGTCGGCGACCGGCGGCGAACGCCCGAGGACGGGGGCACCAGCCATTTCTGCGTGATCGATGGCGATGGGTCGGCTGTGTCGTGCACCGAGACAGTCAACCTGGAGTTCGGCTCGTGCGTGGTAGCCGAGCCGTTCGGCTTCGTCCTGAACAACGAGATGGACGACTTCACCGCCCGCGTGGGCGAGGCGAACGCGTTCGGACTGGTGCAGTCTGCACGGAACTCCCCGCAACCGGGCAAGCGTCCGCTCTCCAGCATGACGCCCACGATCGTCGTGGGCGGCGCCGGAGAGGTTGTGGCCATCGCGGGCGGGTCGGGCGGCCCGCGGATCATCAGCGCCACGGTCCAGGTGCTCTTGAATGCGATTCTGTTCGGGGAGCACGCATCGGCCGCGGTGAGCGCGGACCGCGTGCACCATCAGTGGTCGCCCGATGTGGTCCGGTTCGAGACCCGTTTCGGTCCGTACGTGGAGGACGCGGAGTTCGTCGATGGCCTGAGGGAGCGCGGGCACACGGTCGAGCCCATCTCCGCCATCGCCAACGTCCAGCTCATCAAGCGGACCGAGAACGGCTGGGAGGCCGCCTGCGACCCGCGCAAGGGCGGTCGGCCCGCCGGATACTGAACCGGTTACAAACACGTTACAGGCGCGGGGGAAACACGCGGATACACCTGAGCGTCGGACCGTTGTGTCCCGGCGCGGGCGTTCGGCCCGCACGCCCGCTCGCGGAGCCTCTGAGGAGCTGTTCATGATCCGCACCATCACCGCCCGCCCGTCCCGGTCCCGCCGCCCTCACGCCCTGCTCGTGGCGGCCTTGCTGGTTGCCGGGCTGCTCCCCGCCCCGGCGCTCATCGCGCAGAACGTGGTCATCCACACCACCGACCCGGTGATCATCGCGCCGCAGAGCAGCAGCGTGGTGATCCACCCGCTCCCGCACCCACCGCAGCCGCCCCCGCACACGGCGCCGCCGCACCACCGCCCGCCCCGCCGGCCGCCGCCGCCGCCGGGCCCCGTGACCGTGACCACGGTGGCCTCGCAGGTCTCGATCGACGACCAGGTCGGCACCACCACGCTGGTGATGACCCTGCACAACCCCGGCCACACGCAGCGCGAGGCGCAGGTGCTGGTCCCCGTGCCGGAGGGCGTCTCCATCCGCTCCTTCGGCATCGACGGCATGGGCCCGGAGCCGACGGCCAAGCTGCTCCCCCGCGATGAGGCCCGCCGCATCTACGAGGGCATCGTCCGCCGCTCCCTCGACCCCGGCCTGCTCGAGTTCGTCGGCTACAGCCTGATCCGCTCCAGCGTCTTCCCCGTGCCCCCGGGCGGCACGCAGACGGTCCGCCTCACCTACGAGGCCCTCCTCCCCGCCGAGCGCGGCTCGGGCGAGAACGGCGCCGACCGCATCGACTACATCCTCCCCCGCTCCGAGGGCCTCGCCGGCACGGGCGTCCAGTGGACGATGTCGGTCGACCTGCGGGCCCGGCGCCCGATCTCGACCGTCTACTCCCCCAGCCACGAGATCGCCCTCGAGCGCATCAGCGAGAAGCACATCCGGGTCAAGACCACCGCCAGCGCCGGGGCCGCGGCCGGGTCGTTCCGGATGTCCTACCTGCTCACGCCGGAGAAAGACGGCCTGAGCGCCACGGTGCTCGCCTACCCGGATGCGGAGGTGGGGGAGGGCGGCTACTTCATGCTCCTCGCCGGGCTCCCCGCCCGCTCCGCGGATGACGCGAAGAAGGTCAAGCGCGAGGTCACGGTCGTCATCGACCGGTCCGGCTCCATGCGGGGCGAGAAGATGAAGCAGGCCCGCGAGGCGGCCGTCCAGGTCCTCGAGGGCCTGCTCGATGGCGAGCGGTTCAACATCGTCGATTACTCCGACTCGATCGCCAGCTTCGAGGACAAGCCGGTGGTGAAGGATGAGGAGTCGATGCGCCGGGCCCGCGAGTACCTCAAGGGCATCCAGGCCAACGGCGGGACCAACATCCACGACGCCCTGATCGAGGCCCTGCGCCCCGCGCCCACCCCCGGCATGCTCCCGGTCGTCCTGTTCCTCACCGACGGGCTGCCCACGGTCGGCCAGACCGGCGAGGCCGCCATCCGCGAGGCCGCGAAGAAGGCGAACACCGGCGAGCGCCGCATCTTCACCTTCGGCGTCGGCTTCGACGTGAACGGGCCGCTGCTCACGGGCATCGCCCGGGCGACCAGGGCCACCAGCACGTTCGTCTTGCCCGAAGAGGATGTCGAGGTCAAGGTCGGCCAGGTGTTCAGGAAGCTCAGCGGCCCGGTCATGGCCGCGCCGAAGCTGGCGCTGGCCAGCCGGGGCGAGCAGGGCGGGTCGCGCCTCCGCGAGCTGCAGCCCGGCGAGCTGCCCGACCTCTTCGACGGGGACCAGCTCGTCGTTCTCGGCCAGTACACCGGCAAGGAGCCGGTGACGATGCGGATCGCCGGCAGCTACCTCGGCAAGGACCAGACCTTCGAGGTCAAGTTCGACCCGACCGCGGCCACGGTCAAGAACGCCTACGTCGGCCGCCTGTGGGCCACGCGGAAGATCGCGTCGCTGCTGGAGGAGATCCGCCTCGCCGGGGCCAATCCCTCGAGCGGGACCGCGCCGGGCGACCCGCGCCTGAAGGAGCTGGTGGACGAGATCGTGCGCCTCTCGACGCGCTGGGGAATCCTGACGGAATACACCGCCTTCCTCGCCCTCGAGCCCGGCTCCGATCTGGCGGCCGCTCACCGCGAGTTCGCCCCGCCGGCCGCCGCGGCCCCGGGAGCGCCCGCCCGGAGGGCCGCGATGTCGAAGGTCACCGAAAACGTCCGGTTGCGGGCGCAGGACGCCCGCGCGGGCCAGTCCGCCGTCAGCCAGGAGATGAACCTCTCCTACCAGATCGACGCCAAGTGCCTCGACGAGGCGAACGTTTTCTGGACCCGCGACATGAAGAGGGTCCAGCTCGACGGCCTCTGCCAGGTGCAGGACAAGGCCCTCTTCCGGCGCGCCGGCCGCTGGGTCGATTCCGCCCTGATCCACGCCGAGCAGGAGCCCGAGGCGACCATCGAGTTCGCCAGCGACGAGTACTTCCGCCTGTGCGACGACCTCGTCAAGCAGAACCGCCAGGGCATCCTCGCCCAGCGCGGCGATCTGTACCTCGTCCACAACAACCTGCGCACGCTGGTGAAGGGGGCCGAGTGACCGGCGGGAACCGAGGACCTGCACGGGTGGCATGGGCAAGCCGCTCTGGGCTTGCCCGTGCCGTTTGCCACAGCACCGCCCCCACCCCGGCCCGATAGAGGCTGTGAAGAGCACGGGCAACGAAGACGTTGCCCATGCCACCCAGGAGTCCCCCCGTGCCGCGCGGCAACCTGCTGGTAGTCGAGGACGACGACGCGATCCGTCGCGGCCTGGTCGATGCCCTGCGCTTCGGCGGCTACCACGTGCGCGAGGCCGCGGACGGGCGGGCCGGGCTCGACGCCGCGCTGGCCGACGGCGTGGACCTCGTCCTGCTCGACATCCTCATGCCGAAGATGGACGGGCTGGAGGTGCTGGCGGAGCTGCGCAAGGCGCGCCCCTCGCTCCCCGTCATCTTCCTCACCGCGCGGGGCCAGGAGCAGGACCGCGTCAAGGGGCTGAAACTGGGCGCCGACGATTACGTGGTCAAGCCCTTCAGCGTGGGTGAGCTCATGGCCCGCGTCGAGGCCGTCCTCCGCCGCTCCCCCGAGCGCCCCGTCTCCATCCCGCGCCTTTCCATCGCCGGGCGCACCATCGACTTCGAGCGCCGCGAGGTCACGCTCCCCGGCGGCGACAAGGAGATGCTCCCCCAGCGCGAGGCCGACGTGCTGGCGTTCCTCGCCGCCCACCCCGGGCGGGCGGTCTCGCGCGAGGAGCTGCTCTCCCGCGTCTGGGGCGTGGACCCCCGCGGCGTGACCACCCGTACCGTTGACATGGCCGTCGCCCGCCTCCGGATGCTCCTGCGCGACGACCCGGACCTTCCGGGCGTCGTCATCACCGTGCGCGGCAGGGGGTACATGCTCGCCGACAAGGGCGAGGCGGGGCCTCCGCGCCCCGGGCCGGGGCACGCCCCATGAAGTCGCGCCGCTGGGCAACCTGGGTCGTCTTCACCATCTGCGCCCTCGCCGTGCTGGAGGGGCTGGGCTGGGTGACGTGGAAGGCCCTGCGCCTGGAGCGGGCCGAGGCCGAGGCCCGGGCATACTCGGCATTCCAGGAGGTCATCCGGCTGGCGCTCTGGCGGATGGAGTCGGAGATCACGCCCATCCTCGCCCAGGAGGCGGCCCGACCGTATTTCCACTACCAGGCCTTCTACCCCGCCGAGCGGGCCTACACCCGCATGCTCCAGGCCTGCTCCCCCGGCGAGGTGCTGGTCCCCTCGCCGCTCCTGGATTCCTCCGGGCCCTACATGCGGCTGCACTACCAGGTGACGCCGGACACGGTAGTCACCTCGCCCCAGGCGCCCACCGGCAACCTCCGCGACCTGGCCGAGGCCCAGTACGTGGACAGCGAGTACATCGTCCTCGCCGGGGCCCGGCTGGGGGAGCTGACCGAGTTCATCCGCCCCGAGACGCAGCTCGGCGCCCTCCAGTGGATGCGCGAGGCGCGGCAGGACCAGGACTTCGCAGCGAACGCGTATCTCGTTGTGCCGGCGCCGCAGCAGAGCGTCCAGAGCGTCCAGCAGCAGCGGGCGCAGAGCCAGTGGGAGGCGAACAGCCCGGCGCAGGCGCTCTCGGAAAAAGAGTACCAGTTCAGGCAAGAGGCGGTCCAGACGGCCGCGAACGTCGCGCCCCCGGAGAACCGCCGGAGCAAGGGCGAGGTGGCCCCGCAGCGGACCGGTCCGGCGAAGGATGAGGCCCCGCCCCCGCAGACGTTCTTCAGCGAGAGCGCTCCCGCGACCAACCCGCCGCCCGGCGCGCCCCGCCCCGCCGACGCGGCCTTCGGGGATGTGCTGAAGCGGGCCGCCTCGACCGAGGCCACGGCCAGCGAGGCCTCCCGGATGCGCTCGCTCACGCCGGTCCCGATGACGGCCGCGCCGGCGCCCGCGACGCCCCCGACCGTGGATGTCACGCAGGTGGAAATGGGGCCGCTGGAGCCCGTCTGGCGCATGGCCCCCCGCTCCGGTGAGCCCGAGCTGATCCTCCGCCGGACCGTCCGGGTCGCCGGGGAGGCGATCGAGCAGGGGATCTGGATCGACTGGCCCGCGCTCCGCGCGCGCCTGCTGGGCATGACCCGGGACATCATCCCCGGGGCGGAACTGGTGCCCGTCTTCGCGACGCCGTCCCAGGGCGCCCCCACGGGCCAGATGCTCGCCAGCATCCCCGTCCTGCTCATCGCCGGCCCCCCGCCGCCCCCCGCGCCCGAGCCGCTCTTCTCGGCGGCGCACCTCACGCTCATCATCACATGGTGCGCGGCCCTGGGGGGCATCATCGCCATCGGCTTTGTCCTGCGGACCTCGATGGAGCTGAGCGACCGGCGGGGCCGGTTCGTCTCCGCCGTCACCCACGAGCTGCGCACGCCCCTGACCACCTTCCGGCTCTACACCGGCATGCTCGCCGGCGGCATGGTCAAGGAGGAGGCCGCCCGGCGCGACTACCTTGCCACCCTGGAGAAGGAGTCCGGCCGGCTCGCGGGGATCGTGGAGAACGTCCTGGACTACGCCCGGCTCGGGGGCCGCCCGGAGCCCCGCAACGGCGTTCTGGCCCTCGACGACCTGCTGGCGCAGGTGCTCCCCGCCCTAGAGCGGTCCGCGGCCCGGTGCGGCATGGAACTGATGGTCGAGCGCGGTGCCCCGGACCCCGCGGCCGTTCGGGCCGACGCCGCGACCGTCGAACGCATCCTCCTGAACCTCGTGGACAACGCCTGCAAGTACGCCCGGGAGGCGGCCGACCGGCGGGTCCACCTGTCCATCCGAGTCACCGACCGCCCGTTCCGCGGGCCGCAGGTGGAAATCCGCGTCCGCGACCACGGCCCAGGCATCCCCCGGGCGGAGCGGCGCCGGGTCTTCCGGGCGTTCCACAGGGCCCGGCGCGATTCCCAGGGGCCGCACTCGGGGCTTGGGCTGGGCCTGGCGCTCTCCAAGGGCCTGGCGCGGGAGCTCGGCGGGGACCTGGACATGCCCCGCGACGGGGCCGAGGGGGCGGAGCTGCGGCTGACCCTCCCCATCCTGACCCGGACAGAGCCCTGAACGGCGATCCGGCAAGCGACTTTGCGAATTTTCCTCTTGGCAACGGGCAACGTGTCTGGTAACGTCGCCGCCACTGGCTGTGTTCTCCGCCGGGCGTAGGACAGAGAGACCTCCAGCTTCCGTTGAAAGAGAGAGACAAGGTCATGACCAACGCGTTCAAGTGGGCCGCCGCCGCAGGCGTGATTCTGGGTGTGGGCTCGGTGGCTCTGGGCCAGGGTGCCCCGCCCGGGATTCCGTGGTCGAACGCGGCCGGCACCGGCACGTTCTTCAACTGGGACAACGGCCAGAACAGCACCACCAACCTGTTCGGCAGCCCGATCCTCATGAACGGGACGCAGTTTGTCTTCTTCCCGAGCGGCTACGTCGCCCAGGGCGAGAACGGGACCAGCCAGACGACGACCGACCGGTTCGACGTCGACCTGACCGCGTTCGCCGGGTACAAGTTCACCGAGATCCGGATCGAGACCTTTGGCGATTACTCGATCACCGGCCAGGGCTCGGTGAACGTGATTGGCTCGCTCGACATCAACGAGCTGATCGGCCCGCAGCGCATCACCAGCGACGCCCTGCTCCCCGTGCCCCCCGGCAGCATGCCGGTGGTCAACACCACGGGCGGGGTGTCCGGCAACTTCCAGATGCTCGCCTCGCGGGACCTCACGCTCATCGAGGGCGGCATCCCCTTCACCGAGCTGCACATCTCGTTCACGAACAACGTCATCGCCATCTCCGGCCCCGGCGGGGTCGCCCAGATCGGCAAGACGGTGGTCGGCTTCCCGATCGCCGTGACGATCATCCCGGAGCCCGGCATGATCGCCCTCCTCGGCCTCGGCGGGCTCGTGGCGATGCGGCGCCGGCGGTGATCGCCGTCCGTCCGCGGCGAATGTCCGGTCGCTGGGGCCTCCGGACCGATCGAAGTGCATTCGTGCGGCACCCCCAAGGAGAGAGCACGATGGCCTCTCGGCTGAGCGCGGCAATCACGGTGGCGGGCGTGCTGGCGATGGCCGGCGCGGCCGACGGCTTCGTCTTCTGGAGCCAGCCCGCCGGGGCGGGCCCGTTCTTCACCTACAGCGGGGGCGGGAGCGACAACGGCCACTTCGGCAACCCCACCCTAGTAGGGAACCAGTTCCTGTTCTTCCCGCAGAACTTCGCGGCCACGAGCAGCAACGGTGTCGCGGCCGGGATCAACGACCGCCTCGAGGTCCGCATCGTCGCGAACGCCGGCCACAGGATCACCCAGATCCTGGTGGACGAGTTCGGGGACTGGGCCATCACCGGCGTCGGCAGCGTCCAGGCGGCCGGGACCATGTTCCTCACCGACAACGTGAATATCCGCGTTCCCACCACGCTCCCCACGTCCCTGGTCATGTCGCCGACCATGCCCATCAGCTCGCCGCCCAGCGGCGTCTGGGAGGGGCACGCCAACCGCAACCTGCTCGTCCTCCCGCCCGACTGGACGGACATCACGCTGATCCTGACCAACACGCTCCAGGCCACCAGCCAGCAGGGGTCCACCTCGCTCATCCGCAAGACGGTGGTGGGGGGCCCGGCGCTCATCATCACGATCGTGCCGGCGCCCGGCGCGCTCGCCCTGCTAGGCCTAGCCGGGCTGGCCCTGCGCCGCAGGCGCTGACCCGGGCCGCGAGTCGCCTCACTCGACGGCGAACAGGACGGGGCTTACACTCCCTCCCGCCGTTCCCGGGCTTGTAGCTCAGCTGGCTAGAGCGCACCCCTGATAAGGGTGAGGTCACAGGTTCGAGTCCTGTCAGGCCCACTTCCCCACGGGCTCTTGTCGCGTGCGGCGCCCGCCGGCAGCGCCCGCCCAACCCCCATGCCAGCCCCCGCCCGGCCGCGTCGCGCCATGGCCGACCAACCCACGACCTTCTCCGGCGACTTCAAGCGGTTCTTCGGGCGCGGCCTGGCGATCCTCCTGCCCTCCATCCTGACCCTCTGGATCCTGTGGACCGCCTCGGTCTTCGTCTACCAGAGCGTCGCCCTGCCGATCAACGCGGGGATCCGGCGCGGCCTGATCGAGGTCTCGCCCCTGGTGATGCCCGCCGAACCCGAGCGGCAGCCCGCCTGGTACCGGCTCACGCCCGAGCGCCGCACGCAGCACCCCGGCAAGGCCGACCGGGAGATCCGGGCCGCGGAGTTCCACAAGGTCTGGGATGCCTACTACCTCTGGGCCACGGGCCTGATCGTCGCCATCGTCCTGATCTACCTCGCGGGGGTCGTGCTGGGCGGCCTGCTGGGGCGCCGTGCCTACCTGCGGGCGGAGGCCCTGATCTCCCGCCTGCCGGGGTTCAAGCAGGTCTACCCGCACGTGAAGCAACTCGTGGACCTGGTCATGGGCGAGCGGCCCATGGCCTTCAAGCGGGTGGTCATGGTTGAGTACCCGCGGGCGGGCATCTGGACCCTGGGCCTGGTCACCAGCAACTCCCTGCGGATCATGACCGAGCGGACCGGCCAGCGGTTCCTGACCATCTTCATCCCCAGCACGCCCACCCCGTTCACCGGGTTCACCATCAACGTGCCCGAGGCGGCGGTCATCGACGTGCCCATGTCCGTGGATGAGGCGATCCGCTTCGTGCTCACCGGGGGGGCGCTGATCCCCGACCGGATGCTCCCGGATGCCGCCCCCGGCGTCGGGAACGGGGACGACGGGCCCGTCGCCGGCCTCCCGGGCACGGGGCGCGGGGCCGGGGCGTAGACTGCGGGGGCCGCGGGCCGGCAGCGGCGAGGGAAGCCAGGGCGGAGTTGCGCATGCGAATCGACGTCGTCGGGCGGAATCTCGAGGTCACGGACGCCATCCGGGAGCATGCCGAGGCCAAGGCGGCCAAGCTCCCGCGGTACTTCGACGGCGTCCAGCAGATCACCCTGCGGCTCAGCCGTCAGGACCACCAGCACACGGGGGCCTTCGACGTGGAGCTGGTCGTCGATGTCCAGAAGCACGCGGACTTCGTGGCCCACGCCACGGGGGAGGACCTGTACGCGGCGATCGACCAGGCCGTGCAGAAGAGCACGCGCCAGCTCACGGACTTCAAAGAGAAGCTCAAGTTGGGGAAGCGGTAAACCGGCAAGCCACGGGGCGCTGGGGGGCGGCCCGTGCGGGAAGACGACCGATGCGAATGACGCAACTCGTGGCGGACAACGTGATCGTCCCGCGGCTCAAGGGGACGCAGCGGGACGACGTGATCGCGGAGCTGGTGGACGCCCTGGTCGCCGCCGGCACCGCCAGCGCCCGCCTGCGCGACGAGCTCGTCAAGGCCGTGCTGGAGCGCGAGCGGCGCGGGTCCACCGGCTTCGGGCGCGGCGTCGCCGTCCCCCACGTGAAGCACACGAGCGTGAAGCAGATGGCCGCGGCCATCGGCCTCTCCGAGCGCGGGGTCGAGTTCAACGCCCTCGACAAGCAGCCGGTGTACTCCGTGTTCCTGCTGCTCTCGCCGGAGGACCGGCCCGAGGAGCACCTCCAGGCCATGGAGGTGATCTTCAAGAACCTCAGCAAGGACACGTTCCGGCGGTTCCTGCGGCAGGCGCAGACCGCCGACGAAGTCCGTACCCTGCTGGAGGAGGCCGACAACCAGCTCCTCGCCGGGTAGAAGGGGCGGGCGCGGGCGGACGGCGGGGGCCGCGCCCCGCCGGGAGATTCGCCTTGGCAGACCGCTGCACCATCCAGGTCACGATCGTCAACCGCCTGGGCCTCCACGCCCGGCCGGCGATGACGTTCGTGGACCTCGCCAGCAGCTTCAAGAGCGACGTCACCGTCAAGCGGGGCGACCAGGAGGTGGACGGCAAGAGCATCATGCACATGATGATGCTCGCCGCTACCAAGGGCACGGTGCTGGAGGTGACGGCCGTGGGCGAGGATGCGGAGGCGGCCTGCGCGGCCCTGAAGAAGCTGGTCGACACCGGGTTCGACGAGGACTGAGCGGCGGCCCCGGCCCGGGCCGCACACGGTGGTTACCGGAGGCCCCGTGGGCCGCCGCCCTTTGGCTTGCCCGCGCGCGCCGGCACCTATGATGGCGGCCCCACCGCCCGTGCCGGCGGAGGGGCACCCGGCCGGGTGCCAGAGTGGTCAAATGGAGCGGATTGCAAATCCGCTGGCGTAAGCCTTCGTGGGTTCGAATCCCACCCCGGCCTTTGCGGTTGCCGAGCGTCCTTCCCGCCCTGCGCGGGGAAGATGACGGCCCCCGCCCACCGACATCGCATGGATGAGGTCCGGACTGCCGGTTGCGGGCGCTTGTGTTGCGCTC
Organism: Phycisphaerales bacterium; assembly: GCA_040902425.1. GTDB lineage: Bacteria > Planctomycetota > Phycisphaerae > Phycisphaerales > UBA1924 > JBBDXI01. The sequence continues at coordinate 53,874 of JBBDXI010000061.1, read as the reverse complement.
GCGGGCCGGCCGCCGCGGGAGCCGACTGCGCATGTCCCACCTTACCCAGCCTTCCATGCCCCGCGACGGGGTTGGCGAGCCCGCCCCGGCGGAGACCCGCCTCGCGGTGACCCAGCTCCTGGCGCGGGCCCGGAACGGTGACCCCAGGGTCACCGACGAACTGTTCCCCATCGTCTACGACGAGCTTCGGGCGATCGCGGCGCGGTTCCTCAAGGGCGAATCCCGCGCCCAGACGCTCCAGGCGACGGCGCTGGTCCACGAGGCGTACCTGCGGCTGGTGGGCCCGGAGCAGACGCCGTGGGAAAGCCGGGCGCACTTCTTCGGGGCCGCGGCCAAGGCCATCCGCCGCATCCTGACCGACAACGCCCGGCACCGCGGGCGGCTGAAGCGGGGCGGGGGCGCTGCGCGGGCCCCGCTGGATGAGGCGCTGGTCGTCGCCCCGGACTCGCGCGTTGACCTGGAGGGGCTGGATGAGGCCCTGACGAAGCTGGCCGCGCTCGACCCCCAGAAGGCGCGGGTCGTCGAGCTGCGGTTCTTCGCCGGGCTCACGGTGGAGCAGACGGCCCTGGCGCTGGGCGTCTCGCCCAGCACGGTGGCCCGCGACTGGCAGTTCGCCCGCGTGTGGCTGAGCCACAAGCTCGGCGGGGCGGAGGGGCGCCGGCCATGACCGCGCGCCCGACGACGCGGCGCGACGAGTTCCTCCGCGCGGAGAGCATCTTTTTCGAGGTGGCGGCCCTGGCGCCGGGCGACCGCGACGGCGCCATCGCCCGTCTCTGCGCGGGCGACCCGCGCCTGGAGGCGGGCGTGCGGTCGCTCGTCGGGTCGGCGGCCCGGATCGGCTCGTTCCTCGAGCAGCCGGCCCTGGGTCGCGGGCTGGAGCAGGTGGCGCGCGAGGCGGGGATCCGCGAGCCTCCCGACGAGCTGGTGGGGGCCACGGTCGGCCCGTTCCGGATCACCCGGCGGATCGCCTCCGGCGGGATGGGGACGGTCTACCTCGGCGCGCGGAGCGACGGGCAGTTCGAGCAGACGGTCGCCATCAAGATCGTCAAGCGCGGGATGGACTCCGAGGAGATCCTCCGCCGCTTCCGGGCCGAGCGCCAGACTTTGGCGGCGCTGGACCACCCCAACATCGCCCGCCTGCTGGACGGCGGCGTGACGCCCGACGGGCGCCCGTTCCTGGTGATGGAGCACGTGGACGGCAAGCCGATCGACACCTACTGCGACGAGCACCGCCTGCGGGTGCGCGAGCGGCTGGAGCTGTTCCGGGCCGTCTGCGACGCCGTCCACCACGCCCACAAGAACCTGGTCATCCACCGCGACCTGAAGCCCGGCAACATCCTCGTCACGCCCGGCGGCGTCCCCAAGCTCCTGGACTTCGGTATCGCCAAGGTGCTCTCCGGCGGGACGACCACGCAGGCCATGACCGCCGACACCGACCGGCGGCTGACCCCGGAGTACGCCAGCCCCGAGCAGGTCGCCGGCGGGCCGGTGACGACGGCGAGCGATGTGTACTCGCTGGGCGTCATCCTCTACGAGCTGCTCACGGGGACGCACCCCTACTTCTTCAGCATCCGCACGGGCGAGGAGCTCCGCCGGATCGTGTGCACCGTCGTCCCGCCGGCGCCGAGCGCGGCGGTGACGGTCCGGGCCTCCCGCAAGCGGGAGACCTCGCGCCTGAGCACGAACGGGCACGCGGCGCCCGAGCCGGCCACGAGCGGCCCGACCGGGGCGGCCTCCGAGGCCGCGGCCCACACGCGCGGCGTCTCGTCCACGCGCCTGCGGGGCCAGCTGCGGGGCGATCTGGACACCATCGTGCTGATGGCCCTGCGCAAGGAGCCGGCGCGGCGGTACGAGTCGGCGGAGCAGCTGGGGGCCGACATCGGGCGCTATCTCGGGGGCATGCCCGTGCAGGCGCGCCGGGACACGCCGGCGTACCGGGCGTCCAAGTTCATGCGGCGGCACCCCGTCGGCGTCGGCCTCACGCTCGCCCTGATCGCGACGCTCGCCGGCTCGACGGTGGGTCTCTCCTCGCAGGGGCGCCGCCTCGAGCGCCAGCGCGATGCGCTGGTCGCGTCGAACAAGCGCCTCCACGAGACCCGCAAGTACCTGCACGCCGTGATCGGGAGCGCCGAGACCGGGAGCCTGGGGCCCGGCGCCACGCTGGGCGATGTCGTGCAGGACGCCATCGAGGCCCTGAAGACCGCGCCCCCCGGCGATCTCCTGACGCGGGCCGCGGCCGAGCAGGCCATCGGCCGGGCGGCGATGTCGCTGGGGATGCTCGCCGAGGCGCGACCGCTGCTGGAGAGCGCCGCGGCGGGCTTCGCGGCGCTGCCCGCCGATGAGGGGGCCTCGGGGGACATCCGGGGCGACCTCGCCGAACTGCTGTACCACGAGGGCAAGCCGGCGGAGGCGGAGGGCCAGTTCCGGGCGCTGCTGGCCGAGGAGAGAGCCTCGGCGGGGGGCGCCCGCACCGAGCGCGAGGGGCTGCTCCTGAACAACCTCGGGGCGTGCCTGCGGGTGCAGCGCAAGGCGGCCGAGGCGGCGAAGGTCCAGCGCGAGGCGGCGGCCGTGCGTGCGGCGACGGGCGGCCCGGAGAGCCTCGAGGTGGCCGAGTCGCTGAACAACCTCGGAAGCGCCCTCTTCGAGACCGGGGACACGGCGGGCGCGATCGAGCAGTTCGAGAAGGCCCTGACGATCCGCACGGCGAAGCTGCGCCCCGACCACCCGCTCGTCGTGCGCCTGGAGGCCAACCTGGGCCTCGCCCTGCTGCGCGCCGGCCGCCCGAAGGACGCCGAGGCCACGCTCCGGAGGTCGGCCGAAGCCTGGGATACGGCCTTCGGCCCCGAGCACCCGGGGCGTGTCGCGACGATCACCTCGCTCTCGATGGCGCTGCGGAAGCAGAACCGCCACGACGAGGCGCTCCTCTGGCTCCGCCGGGCCCTCGCCTGGCAGGGGGCCCGCCAGCCCGCGGCCGCGGGCGCGATCGCGGCGACCGAGGCCAACATCGGGATGACCCTGGCCGAGCAGGGCAAGGACGCGCAGGCGGAGGCGACCCTCGCCCGCGTGATCCCGTCGCTGCGGGAGCCGGGGAAGCCCGCGCTCTCGGTGCTCAAGAACGCGACGGAGTCGCTGGCCGGCCTCTACGAACGGTCGGGACGCGCCCGAGAAGCCGCCGAACTGCGGGCAACGCTGAAACCGCCGGAGTGACTCAGGCCGGGCGCCGCCGCCGGCGCGCCGCCAGCAGCCCCGCCATCGCCAGCACACCCCCGCCCGCGGGCGAGGGGACCGTCACGATGAGGGAGTATTGAGCCAGCGAGTGGGGGCCGTCGACGCGCAGCTCGGCCTCGAACTCGAAGTTGTAGTCGCCCGGCGGGAGAATCCCCGAGAAGCTGACCGGCTGCACGGGCATCGTCTCATCGAGAAGGAAGAGCACGGTCTGGGTCGTCAGGTTCTCGAGCTTCACCTGGAAGCGGTCCCCCGGGTTGGTGCTGGGGCGGGGCGTGCCGATCATCGAGATCGGCGTCGGCGCCAGGATCCGGAAGGTCGTCCCGACTTCCGCCCCCGCTTCCCCCGCCTGCGGCACCGGCTGCCCGCCCACGATCGCGACCCCTCCCGAGCCCGCCAGCGACCCGGAGATCCGGATCGCGTTGGGGTCGAGCTGGCAGTCGATCCCCGTGGCCGCGGCGTTCACGCCCGTCCCGCCCCCGGCGAGGGGGAACGGCACCGAGAGGTTCAGCGACTCGACGAACGGCCCGAACCCCGGCGCGGTGAGCGTCTGGATGGTGGTGTTGTACGTCGTCTCCGCCGTGATCGCGCGGGCCTGGCTCAGGTAGATCAGGTCGGCGGCGGCGTGGGGGGCGCCAGCGCCACCCACGGCGAGCAGAAGCAGGTAGCGGGTCCATCGCATCGGGGGTGCTCCGTCGGGCCGGCGTGGGCGCTAGACCGTGCATGCGCCAGCGGCCGCTTGACATGCGCCGGACTCCGCGCGCGACCGTCAAAAAAGATCGCGGTTGGGACGGAGAGGCCCCTCGCGGGCGTCTCGCGGTGGCCCGCCGGTTCGCCCGGCAGCCGGAGCTACACTCCCGCCGCCCCGGTCCGGACGCCCGAAAAGCCGGCCGGGGCGAGTTGCACCCCGGCCGCTGATCGGGGAACATGCCCGCCCCCCGCGCCCGCGGCCTGGGGATACCGACCATGCACCGCACCCGGGAGAGGTGGCCCCCGATGCTCGAGTCGTTCCGGTCTGATCGCTCGCGCCCCCGACTTCGACTGGCTCTCACGGCCCTGGTGGGGCTGGCCGTCGGCAGCGCCGCCGCGCTGGGCCAGGGAACGCCCGTGGAGAGGTCGCCGCCGCCCCCGGAGGCGGTGCCCTCGCAGCCCCCGCCGCCCCCGACTCCGCAGCCGCCCCCGGCCCCGACGCCCGAAGCGACCCTGGCCGTGCTGGACTCGCATGTGTACGAGGTGTCGGCGCTGGTCATCCGCTACGCGGCCGAGCACCCGGACATGCCCGCGGTGGAGCAGTTGACGGGCCTGGATGTCACGCTCTCGCTGAAGGACGGCGTGTACGTCTCGCCGCGCCCGGGGCTGACAGCGCTGCGGTTGACGCTCGGCGACCTGATCACGCCGCAGCGCGAGCCGCGCCGATTCGCCGCCAGTGCCCTGAACGCCATCGCCTCGCGGATCGTGGAGTTCTTCAACCAGCGCGGGCTGGTGGGGGTCGCGGTGATCCCGCCCCCCTCGCAGATCGACCCCCGCACGCTGGAGGACCTGCGCCCGCCCGAGCAGCGCACGCTGGTCATGGACATCTGGGTGCGGACGGTCGCCGAGGTCCGCACGCTCGGCGCCGGGCCGCGCTGGGACCGCCCGACAGCGCCCGGCGGCCGCCCGTCGCTCGAGACGCGGGTGAACCACCCGTACCACCTGCGCATCCGCGAGAACTCGCCGGCCCAGCCGGGGGACCTGCTCCGCAAGGAGGAGATCGAGGAACACATCGCCCGCCTCGAGCGGCACCCGGGGCGCCGGCTCGACGCCACGGTCTCGGCGGGCGAGCGCCCGGGCGAGGTCTCGCTCGACTATGTCATCACCGAGAACCGGCCCTGGACCGCCTATTTCCAGCTCTCCAACACGGGGACCGAGGAGACCGGCGAGTGGCGGCAGCGCTTCGGGTTCGTGCACTACCAGCTCTCGCACAGCGACGACATCCTCTCGGTGGACTACATCACCGCCGGGTTCGACGATGTGCACGCCCTGCTCGCGTCCTACGACGCCCCGCTCTTCGGGTCGCCGGTGACGCGCTGGCGGGCGTACGGGTCGATCACCAGCTTCACCGCCGCCGATGTCGGCTTCGTCGGCGAGGACTTCGACGGCGACAGCTGGCAGGTCGGCGCCGAGCTGGCCACGAACGTGGTGCAGCGCGGCCGGGCGTTCGTCGACCTCTTCGGCGGGGCGCGCTGGCAGTACGTCCACGTGAACAACGAGGCCTCGGCCCTCGAGGACCGCGACCACTTCTTCATCCCCTACGTGGGCGCCCGCTTCGAGCGCAGCCTCTTCCGCGCCACGACCAACGCCGAGGTGCGCCTCGAGACCAATCTCCCCGGCGTCGCCGGGACCGACTCGGACCTGAACGGGCTGGGGCGGCTGGGCGCCGACGACGACTGGACGGTCCTGAAGTGGTCCGTCGGCCACTCGTTCTACCTCGAGCCGCTCCTCTTCCGCCAAACGTGGTCCAGCCCCGAGGCGCCCTACCGCAAGACGACGCTCGCCCACGAGATCGCCCTCTCCCTCCGCGGCCAGCACGCCTTCGGCAACGCCCTGATCCCGCAGGAGCAGGACACCATCGGCGGCCTCTACACGGTGCGGGGCTACGAGGAGGCGGCCGTCGCCGGCGACAACGTCTACATCGCCAGCGCCGAGTACCGCTTCCACCTGCCCCGCTGGCTGGAGCCCGGGCCGCCGACGACCTTCATGCGGCAGCCCTTCCGCGTCCGGCCCGAGCAGCGGTGGGGGAGGCCCGACTGGGACCTGATCTTCCGGGGCTTCGTGGATGTCGGCCGCGCCACCGGGGAGAACCTCTCCAGCGAGACCCTGGTGGGGACCGGTGTAGGGGCTGAACTGGTGATCCTGAGGAACCTGAGCCTCCGGGTGGATGTGGGAATGGCCATGAAGGACGCCCGGGAGACCAATTCCGGGGAGACCCGGGTCCACTTCGTCGGGACGATCCTGTACTGACCGAATCCGCCCCCTGCCAGCATGCGAACGGATGAGAGCGGCCTCAGCAACGGCTCGAAGGGGAGCAGGCCGCCGTAGGGGGCAGCGACTCCGTGCAAGACACGCGAAAGGAACCTCTATGCCTAGCGGATCTACCCGTACGCCATGCCACCCCGTTCGTTCGCGGGACTCGGCCCGGTCTCGTCTCTGCTCGATGCTGGCGGTCGCCGGCCTGGCCGCCTCGGCCGCGGCCCAGCCCCAGGGCGGCCAAGTCGTCCACGGGAGCGCCACGTTCGGCCAGAACGGCGCGACGACGGTGATCAACGCCTCGAACGGCGCGATCATCAACTACCAGAGTTTCAACATCCCCACCGGGACGGGCGTGCAGTTCATCCAGCCCGGGAGCACGAGCAAGGTCCTGAACCGGGTGCTCGGGCCGGACCCCAGCAAGATCGCCGGGAGCCTGACGGCCAACGGCATCGTGTACATCGTGAACCCCGCGGGCGTGTTCTTCGCCAACGGGGCGCTGGTGGATGTCGGGGGCATCTACGCCGGCGCCGGCCGGATGAGCAACGCCGATTTCCTCGCCGGGCGCGACCGCTTCACCAACCTGAGCGGGACGGTCGAGAACCGCGGGACGATCCGGGCTGATGCCGTCGGGCTCTTCGGCACGGGCGTGGCCAACTACGGGACGATCCACGCGCCCGCGGGCATGGTGGCGCTCGCCGCGGGCGGCGAGGTGCTCGTCGGCGAGCAGCAGGGCAACTTCTACGCCAAGGTCTCGGGCAGCGCCCCGCAGGCGGGCGCGACCGGCGTGACCCAGGCGGGGACGATCGAGGCCGCGGGGGGCCGGGTGCTCCTCGGCGCCGGCGACCTGTACGCCGTGGCGATCGACCACGCCGGCGCAACCCGCGCCCGCGACATCCGCCTCGAGGGCGGGCGCACCGGCGTCGTCTCGGTCTCCGGCCGGCTCGACGCATCCAACGCCGCGGGCACGGGTGGGTCGGTGACGGTGCTCGGCGAGAAGGTCGGCCTCTTCGGGGCCGAGGTGGACGCCTCGGGCGCCACCGGCGGCGGGACGGTCCTCGTCGGCGGCGGGATGCAGGGCATGGGCCCGGAGCGCACCGCGGGCGCGACGTACATCAGCCGCGACTCCAGCATCCGCGCCGACGCGACGCACAGCGGCAACGGCGGCACGATCATCGTCTGGTCGGATGTGGTCACGCGGTCGTTCGGCCAGTTGAGCGCCCGGGGCGGCGCGGCCGGGGGCGACGGCGGCTTCATCGAGACCTCGGGCAAACTCGAACTTCACCTTTCCGGGACGCCGGACCTGCGCTCGCCACTCGGGCGGGGCGGGACGTGGCTGATCGACCCGGAGGACCTCACGATCACCGCGAACCCCACGGTGAACGTGAGCACGACCCCGCCGCCCCCGGCGACGGTCTTCACCTCCACCGGGGCGGGCGCTGAACTGTTCGTCGGCGACCTGGTTGCGGCCCTCACCGGCGGCGCCAGCGTCGAGGTGCGGACCGGCGCCACCGGCCCGGCCACGGGCGGCACCATCACGCTGGCCTCCGGCGTCACGCTGGATTTCAACGGGACGGGGACCAACACCCTCTCGCTGATCGCCCACCGCGACATCATCCTGAACGGCGAGATCCTCGACAGCGTCGCCGGGGCCGACGCCCTGAACCTCGTCCTGCTGGCCGATTTCGACGCCGACGGGACGGGCAACATCCAGCTCAACAACACGGTGGAGCTGGGCGGCGGGTCGTTCACCTCCACCTCCCTGGGCTTCGAGCTGGCCTCCACCGGCTCGCTCATCGCCGGCGGCCCGGTCTCGATCACCGCCAGCGACGGGATCGTGCTCGGCGCCGGCATCGACGCCGGCGGGGCCGACCTCGACCTCCACGGCGATGTGGTCCTCGGCGGCGACCTGACGCTGACCGGGCGGCACATCACCTTCCACGGGACGGTCGATTCGGATGCCACCGCCCGCGACCTCACGCTGAACACCACCGGCACAGGGATCACGCGCTTCAACGGCGGCGTCGGGGCCGCCAGCGCCCTGGATGCCCTGACCACCAACGCCGACGGCCGCACGGTCATCGCCGCGCCGGCCCTGCACGCCGCCACGATGGAGTTCGGCGACTTCGTGCGGGTGGGGGTCAACACCACGCTCACGGCGACGACCAGCGCCACCTTCCAGAAGGACGTGATCAGCGACCAGGCGGGGCAGCCCCGCGCGCTGACCGTGGATTCGCCCCTCACGACGTTCAACGGGCTCATCGGGCTGGGGGGCGACGGCGGCGGCACGCAGCTCTCGCTGATCCGGACCGACTCCGCGGGGATGACGGTCCTCAACGGCGCCTCGGTCCGCGCCCTCGAGGTGGACTTCGGCGACGATGTGACGCTGGGGACGGATGTGACCGTCACGGCCACCGCCGCCGGGTTCGGCGGCGCTGTGGACAGCGAATCCGGCGAGGCCAACGACCTCACGATCAACGGGTCGGCCGGGTTCGCCGGCGGCATCGGCCAGGGCGCCGGCGGCGCGCTCGGCACGTTCACCACCGGCGTGGGCAACACCATCCGTGTAGCAGGGCCGGGGCTCACGGCGGGCGTGGTGAACCTGCAAGGCGGTCTGGTGCTCACCGGCGACCTGACCGTCACCGCCGGCACGAGCGCCGCCTTCAGGGCCATCGCCAGCGCCTCCGGGGCCGCCCACGACCTGATCGTCGCCTCCCCCCTGACGACGTTCGGAGGGGCGATCGGCGGGGGCACGACCTCGCTGGGCCTGCTCCGCACCGACGCCGCGGGGACCACCACGCTCGCCATCGGGGTCCCTGCCTCCGGCTTCTCGATCGAGGCCGCGCAGATCGACTTCCAGGACCAGGTGCAGCTCGCGCAGAGCGCGAGCGTGCGCGGCACCACCTCGATCACGTTCGCCGGCCCGGTCCAGACCAGCGGGCCCACCCGCCACCTCACCGTCAACTCCCCCGACACCGTCTTCAACGCGCAGGTCGGCTCGGGGGCCTCGCTGGGGAACCTCATCGGCGCGGGCGGCGGCAAGGTCACCTTCAACACGCCCACGGTCCGGGCCGCCACCATCGACATGCGGGGCCAGACCGTCCTGGGCGAGGACCTCACGCTCATCGGCACCACCGCCGTGCTCCTGGCCGCCGTGAACAGCCAGAGCGGCGAGGCCAACGACCTCTTCATCCAGAGCCCCGCGACCACCATCACCGGTCCCGTCGGCGCCGGCACGGGCGGGGCCCTGGGCACCCTCAACACCGACGCCGCGGGCACCACCACGCTGGCCGGCAACATCACCGGCGCGGTCCTGGTCTTCAACGACACCGTCCAGGTCTCCGGGGACAGCATCCTGACCGGGTCAACCTCCGTCACCTTCAACCGGGAGGTCGACAACGCGACCGGCGATGCCCGGCTCCTGGAGGTCCGCTCGCCCACCACGCTCTTCGCCGCCGAGATCGGCTCCACGCGGGCGCTGGGCACGCTGCGGACCGACGCCGCGGGCACCACGACCCTCGACACCGGCTCGCTGCGGGCCGCCATCATCGAGTTCAACGACGCGGTCCTGCTCAACCACGACACGACCATCGAGGCCGCCACGCAGGTCCGCTTCACCGGCACGCTCGACAGCGCCACCGGCGCCGGGGTTGACCTCACCATCACCTCCCCCCTGGCGGTCTTCTCCGGCGATGTCGGCTCGGTCGCGGGCGGCAGGCTGGGCGATGTGCTGGTCAACGCCGGCGGGTCGACGACGCTGGGCCCCAGCCTCACCGCCGCCACGGTGACCTTCGAGGACACGGTGACCCTCAACGGGCTCGTCACCACGACCGGCTCGCAGCAGTACCAGGGCCCGGTGATCGTCGAGGCCGACTCGACCCTCGCCGGCATCGACGTGACGTTCCACAGCTCGGTCAACGGGGGCGGCGGCAGCGGCTTCCACGACCTCACCGTCAACACCACCGCCAACGGCGTCACCACGTTCAACGGCCCGGTGGGGAACACCAGGGAGCTCGCGACGCTCACCACCAACGCCGACGGGAAGACCGTGCTGGCCGGCGCCACCATCCGCACGACCGGCGCCCAGACCTTCAACGACCCCGTGGTCCTGGCGCTCACCACCACGCTCTCCGCTGGGGCGGTCACCTTCGGCTCGACCCTCGATTCCGACGGCATCTTCCGCATCCTCACGGTGAACACCACGGGCACGGGAACGACCACGTTCACCGGCGCGGTGGGCTCCATCAGCATGCTCGAGCGGCTGGAGACCAACTCCGACGGCACGACGCGGATCCTTGGCGGATCGGTGACCACCCTCCGCGGCCAGGTCTACAACGACGCCGTGGTTTTGGGGGCGAACACCACGGTCGCCGCCAACGGCGTAACCTTCGGCTCCACGCTCAACTCCGACACCACCGCCGACCGCACGCTGGTGGTCAACACCAGCGGCAACGGCGTGACCACGTTCGTCGGGGCGGTGGGCAACACCCGCCCGCTCCACCGCCTCGTCACCAACGCCGACGGCCGCACCCGCATCCTCGCCCCCTCCATCCGCACCAGCGCCGGGCAGGAGTACCACGACGCCGTCGCCGTCAGCTCCGCCCTCGCCCTCGACGGCACCAACATCAGCTTCCACTCGACCGTGGACGCCGACTCCGGCGCGGTGGCCGCCAGCCTCGCCGTCAACAGCACCGGCATCGGCATCACCAACTTCTTCGGGCGCGTCGGCGGGACCACGCCCCTCAAGAGCCTCACCACCAACGCCGACGGGCGGACCCGGATCGGGGCCGACATCACCACCGAGGGCGCGATGACCTTCGGCGACGCGGTCCTGCTGTTCAATGACGTCACCCTCCGCGACACCGGCGACACGGGGATCGCCTTCGGCAGCACCCTCGACAGCCAGGGCGGCCCGCGTCACCTCACCCTCCTGCCCAACCCCGCCAGCCAGGCCACGCTCAGCTCGCCCAACCTCGCGCGGGTCCGCTTCACCAGCCCCGTCGGGAGCTTCTCGCCCCTCGCCTCGCTCACCCTCGGCGGGGCCCGCACCACCAACCCGGCCGCGGCCACGTTCGTCGGGGGCCTGAACCTCGGCGGGACGCCGATGCCGGACTACACGCTGGTGATCAACACCACGGGCGCCTTCACGATGGGCGCGCGGCAGAAGCTCAGCGTGCTGGGCCACCTGGTCCTGAACTCCGGCGGGCCCGCGACGCTCGGCGACATCTCCACCCTGGGCAACATGACGGTGAACGCCCCGTCGATCGCGGTGAACACCCGCCCCGGCGGGGACCTCCTGGTCTCGCGTGGCGGCCTGCTGACCATCGGGCGCGACGGCGGCGTGGACTTCACCTCCGGCGGGACCATCGACTTCTCGCAGCGCCCGACCTTCCTGGGCGACTTCCGCACGCCCGCGTTCGCCACGCCCGACGCCGGCGGGCTCAGCGCGACGCTCGACGGCTTCGCCGTCCGCTCGCTGGGGCCGCTGAGCATCAACAGCATGCGCTCCGGCGTCACCGTCCTGGACCTGGCGGCGACGGGCGCGAGCAGCGTCAACCTCGCCGAGGCCCAGCCATCGGTGGTCGCCCCGGTGATCGCCCAGACGGGCGTCGTCCTGCCCGTCCGCGCCATGGACCCCGGGCAGTCGGCCCGGCTCGCCGAGGCCGGCGTCGAGCCCCGCACCGCCCGCGAGCGGAACCTGCCGCCCGGAGCCGTCAGCCGCTACACCCGGGCCCACGACGAGATCTTCTTCAAGGAGCGCACCGACGAGAACGGCCAGCCCGTGCGCGAGCCGCAGGCCGAGCACATCCGCGATGTGCTGATCGCCGCGTGGACCGAGTACGCCGCGGCCGCGAAGGAGCGGGCCGATCCGCTGGGCTTCCGGGCCTACGTCGAGGCGGTCCCCGCGCACGCGGAGGCGCGGTTCTACCTCGACCAGCTGCGCCGGCTGTTCGACCGCCTCGGGCAGCTGGGCCTGACGCCGGCGGAAGCGGCCGAGGCGCTGCGCGAGATCCTGGCGAAGGTCGCCTTCCCCGGGCTCACGCCCGAGCAGCTGGAGACCGCGATCATGGCGACGCAGCTGGGCGCGCTCGCGCGCCCGGGCCCGGCGGTGGCCTCGCGATGAACGCGCCGGCGATGGTGGCGAGCCTGGGGTCGTTCCCGGCGATCCTGCCCGCGGCGGTGGCGGGGCTGAGCGAGGCCGATGCCCGCTGGAAGCCCGCCAGCGGCGCCTGGTCGGTGGTCGAGATCGTGAACCACCTCGTGGATGAGGAGGTGGACGACTTCCGTCGGCGGCTGGAGCTGACGCTGCGCGACCCGAAGCTCGAGTGGCCCCCCAACGACCCCGAGGGGTGGGCGCGGGAGCGCAGCTACAACGAGCGGGCGCTGGCGGAGTCGGTGGCGCGGTTCCTGGCCGAGCGGGAGGCCTCGCTCGCGTGGCTCAGCGGCCTCGGCGAGAAGGACTGGGGAACGACCCACACGCACAGGGTCTTCGGCTCGCTCGCGGCGGGCGACCTGCTGGCGTCGTGGGCGGCCCACGACTGGCTGCACCTGCGGCAGATCGCCAAGCGCCGCTACGAGCTGGCCGCCCGCGAGCCCGGCCGGTTCTCGGTGGACTACGCGGGCAAGTGGGGGGCGTGAGAACCGCTGCCTGCCTCTGCGCCTCTGCCTCAGGCCAGGGTCCTCTGCGGCGGCTCAGGGCCGATCATCCGGGCCATCCTCAGGTAGCTGTCGTACGCCACCTTCACCTCGTCCATCGTGTCCCCGGCGAACTTGCCCAGAAAGGCCCGGGCGATCTCGAACGCCACCACGTTCTCCAGGACCACGCTGGCCGCAGGCACCGCGCAGATGTCGCTCCGCTCATAGTCGCTGGTCTGCGCCTCGCGGGTGGTCAGGTCCACGCTGGGCAGGCCCCGCAGCAGCGTGGAAATCGGCTTCATCGCCGCCCGCACGACGACGGGCTGGCCGTTCGTCATGCCCCCCTCGAGCCCCCCGGCGTTGTTGCTGTCGCGCACGAAGCCGAGCCGGTGCGTCTCGACCAGCGCCGGGTCGAACCGGATCGGGTCGTGCACACGTGACCCGGGGCGGGCCGCCACATCCTTGCCCAGGCCGATCTCGACGCTCTTGATCGCCTGGATCGCCATGGCCGCGTACGCGAGCCGGGCGTCGAGCCGGTCCCGCCAGTCCATGCACGAGCCCAGGCCCGGCGGGATGCCGAAGGCGTGGGCCTCGATCAGCCCGCCGGCCGTGTCCCGGTCCACCTTGGCCCGGCGGATCACCTCCCGCTGCCGCTCGGTGGCCGCGGCGTCCGGGCAATAGGTCTCCGACGCGTCGCGGGCCGCGAGCAGACCGGGCCAGTTCGCCGGGCCCGGCGCCGTGTCGGTCGCCGCCTCCCCGATCGAGCGCACGAAGCCGAAGACCTCGATGTCAAACAGCCGCAGCATGCCGCGCAGCAGCGCCCCCGCCGCCGTGCGCCCCGCCGTCTCCCGGGCGCTCGCCCGCTCCAGCACGCCCCGGCAGTCGGGGGTCAGGTACTTCAGCGAGCCCGCGAGGTCCGCGTGCCCCGGGCGCGGCCGGAAGACCGGCGGCGTCTTCGCGGGATCATCCAGGCGGCTGTCGGCGTTGGCGATCCGCATCGCGATCGGCGAGCCGATGGTGCGGCCCTGCCTCAGCCCCGCGAGGAACTCCGCCGTGTCGTGCTCGATCCGCTGGCGCGCCCCCCGCCCGTATCCGCCCTGCCGCCGCTCCAGCTCGCGGTTGATCAGGGCCTGATCGACCACCAGCCCCGCCGGCACGCCCGTGACGATCACGACGACCCCCGGCCCGTGCGACTCGCCCGCTGTCGTGTAATCCAGCATCGCCATGCGCAGACGATATCAGTTCCAGTCGAAGACCGACCAGAGGTTCGAGAAATCGTCCGTCCAGAGGCCGACCTCCGGGCGCAGCACGGGCGAGAGCCACAGGGCATCCCGCGAGAGCGGGGCCAGGTCCGCCTTGCCGTGGGCCATGACCAGCCAGATCGAGCTGTACCGCCCGCTCTCCCGCTGCACCTGCTCCGAGGTGTCGTCGCGCCGCACGAGGCAGGCCATCCCCAGGTGCTCGGCGATCCGCCCCAGCGGCGGCTCCAGGTCCACGTACTGGTTGGAGATGTGCACGGCGATCAGCCCCCCCGGGCGGAGCTTGCGGGCGTACATCTCCACCGCCTCCTTCGTGAGCAGGTGCACCGGGATCGCGTCGGAGGTGAACGCGTCGAGGACGATCAGCCCGAACTCCCCGTCGGGGGCCGCCGCCAGCGTCAGCCGACCGTCCCCGAGCTCGACGTTCCACGTCGCCTTGCAGTCGGGGATGTAGGTGAAGTAGGCCGGGTTGGTGGCGATGGCGACCATGGCGGGGTCGATCTCGTGGAAGGTGATGCGCTGGCGCGGGTCCTGGAAGTACGCCGCCAGGGCGCCGGTGCCCATCCCCACGAGCGCCGCCCGGCCCAGGAGGTGCCGCCCGTCCGGCCCCTGGGTGTCGCGGTAGGCGTGGATGAGCTTTCCGATCGGCCCCAGCGGGTGGTAGTAGCCCAGGGGGATGGCCCGGAACTGCGGGTCCGCGACCGTGTACTGCAGGCCGTGCGTGGTCGTGCCGTGGACCAGCGTGGTGAACACCTCGCCGCGGCTGACCGTGTAGACGCCGTAGAACGTCCGCTCGGTGAGCAGGCGCTCGCCGTCGCGCTGGTAGCCGAAGATCATGCCGGTGGCGAAGAGGGCCGCGACCCCCAGCGCATAGCCCACCGGCCGCCCGGCGAGCAGGTAGCACAGCATCGAGGGGATGCCGATGCTCACGGCCAGGCGCAGCACCTCGCGCCGGTCCTCCATGGCGGCGTGCTCGACCAGGTCGCCGCGGATGTGGTCATCCAGCCACAGCGCCAATCCCCCGATCAGCACCGGGATGGCGAAGTCGGCGATGAACAGCAGCCACCTCGGCAGCCGGTCGAAGCGCGAGGCCGCCCGCGGGCGCATCAGCAGGGCCAGCACGATGACCAGCGGGTACTCGACGATGGAGTTGAAGATCACGGGCGCCGCCAGGGCGTTGAAGGCGCCGCCGAGCACGCCGCCGAGGGCGATCCAGAGGTAGAACTCCGTCAGGCGCGAGGGCGCCGGGCGCATCGCCACCAGCCGGCAGTGGCAGAGCAGGGCCCCCAGGAAGAGCCCCGCCAGGTGCAGGACCATCAGCACCCACACCGGGCGGCGGGCGTCGATCAGGAAAGCGACCGCCAGGCCCAGGGCGCTGACCGGGAGCAGCCGGGCCAGCGCCGGCAGCGAGGGCGACTGGCGCGCAAAGGCGAAGACGAAGGTCAGCAGGTAGATCGCCATCGGCACGACCCAGAGCATGGGCACGGCCGCGATGTCGGTCGAGAGGTACTGCGTCGCCCCCAGCGTCAGGCTGCTGGGGATGAACGCCAGCAGGACCCACTTGGCCCGGCGCAGCGCCGTGGGCGCGGGGTCGTCGCTCGTCGCCGCGATCAGCGCGGCCCGCGGCGCGCGGGCCTCCGCCGCGCCCGCCCGAGCGCGGGCGAGCACCACGCCGGCGCACGCGACGGTCAGGGCCGCGAAGACGATGTACCCCATCGTCCAGAGGTCCCGCTGCTCGCCCAGGGGCAGGAGCGGCTCGATGAGCGCGGGGTACGCCAGCAGCGCCAGTAGGCTCCCCGCGTTGCTCGCCGCGTACAGGAAGTAGGGGTCGCGCCCGCGGGAGTGGCCCGTCGCCGCGAACCATCGCTGCGTCAGCGGCCCGCACGTGGACGCGACGAGGAAGGGCAGCCCGGCCCCCGCGCCCAGGGCCATCAGCAGCCACAGGATCGGCGAGGCCCCCGCCGAGGGCCGGTGCCCGATCGCCACCGGCAGCGCCAGCAGGGGCAGGAGTACGACGGCGATGTGCACGGCGGCCTGGCGGCGCGGCCCGAGCCACTTCACGCTCCAGTGCGCGTAGGCGTACCCGGCCAGCAGCGCCGCCTGGAAGAACAGGACGCAGGTGTTCCAGACCGCCGGGCTCCCGCCCAGCAGCGGCAGCGCCAGCTTCGCCATCATCGGCTGGACCAGGAAGAGCAGGGCCGCGCCGGTGAAGATCGTGAGCGCGAACAGGGCGAGCACGGGGGGGAGCCTACCACAGCCCCGCACGGCCTCTCAACGGGGCCCCGGGCTTGCCCTACACTCCGGCCCCCCGGAGGGACGGATGCCCAGGCGATTCGACGCGGTGATCTCAGACATCGACGGCTGCCTGTCGCCCGAGGCGTCCGAGCCCTTCGACACCCCCGCGCTGGCGCAGCTCGCGGAGCACAACCGGCTGGCGTACGAGCGGGGGGACCGGCCGGTGGTCACGCTCTGCTCCGGCCGTCCGGAGCCCTTTGTGGAGGCCATGTGCCGGTTGCTGGGCAACCGCTCCCTCCCGGCCGTGGCGGAGAACGGCGTCTGGCTCTTCCACCCCGCCGCCAACGGCTGGGACCGCGACCCGGCCATCCGGCCCGAGCACCTGCGGGCGGTTCAGGACGCCGCGGCCTGGGTCGAGACGGAGCTGGGGCCCTTGGGCGTGGTCATGCAGCCGGGGAAGGCGGCGTCGCTGTCGCTGTGGCACCCGGATGCGGCGTACCTGCGGTCGCTCGAGGGGCGGGTGCGCGAGGCGTTCGGCCGCGAGGGGTGGCCCCTGCGGGTCTCGATGACGTGGTTCTACATCAACTGCGACCTGGAGTTCGTCAGCAAGGCCACGGGCGTCCGGCGGCTCGTCGAGGCCGCGGGCCTGTCGCGCGAGCGGCTGGCCGGGATCGGCGACACGCCCAGCGACGAGGCGATCGCGGCGGGCGTGTCGTGGTTCGCCTGCCCGGCGAACGCGGATGAGCGGCTGAAGGCGCGGGCCGACTACGTCTCCCCGCGCCGGGAGGTGGAGGGGGTGCTGGACATTCTGGAGCACCTGCCGCGGTGACGTCGCGACAAGAGTGCGCGCAGTGCCCGCGGAGGGGCAGGGATCGCAAGAGTCTCCTCTGCGTGAAGTCCGAACGGCCTCAAACCGCCACGACCTCCGGCCGCATCCCCATCTTCTCCAGGTCGCGGGTGATCTCTGGGATGTAGATCGGGTTCATGACGACCACCCGCTCCGGCGCCCGATCCCGAAGGTCCTGCGGCCCCACGATCTCGTGCCCCGAGCCGGGCATGAACCTGCCCCGCTTGTGCGGGTTCACATCGACCACGCAGTCCACCGCGTCGTGCGCCTTCACCGTCATCAGGAAGCTCACGCCCTTGGAGCCCGAGCCCCACACCACCGTCCGCTTCTTCTTCCGCGCCCCCTCGGCGAGCCACGCGCGCCAGCGGTCCACGACGGCCGCCACCCGCGGCCCGAACCCGACCGCCGCGGGCCGGAGCTGCGCCGGCGGCTCCTCCAGCGGGAGCGGGCCGCCGCTTCCCGGGCGCCCGGCGGGGGCCGGCCTGGCCGCGATCAGCAGGTACTGCCCGTCGTACTCCTCCCACAGGTCGGTCACGTCGAACCCGGCGAGGCGGAACACGCGGGCCAGCGACCCGGGGCTGAAGTACGTGCAGTGCTCGTGGTACACATCCCAGAACGCCCCCTCGCGCAGGACGCGGACGACATCCGGCAGCTCGAAGACCACCAGCGTCTCCGGCCGGTCGCCGATCGACGCCCGGACCATCCGCATGAACTCCAGCGTCGGGGCGATGTGCTCCAGCGTGTGGCGGCAGAGGACCAGGTCGGCGTGCAGATGGGTGTACTTCGGGCCGTAGAAATCGCGGATGAACTCGACCCTGTCGGCGCCGGGCTGCGTCAGCCGGCCGGGGATGTAGGCGGGGTCGATGCCGATGCCCCCGGCCATCCCCAGCTCGCACATCAGAGCCACGAACTCGCCCTTGCCGCACCCGATCTCCAGCACCCGCTTGCCCCGAAGCGCGTACCGGTCCACCAGCGCCCCGGCGAGCTGCCGCGCGAAGGCATTGAACGTGGGCGAGAAGCCCTGCGTCTCCTCGTACTGCTCGCCGTAGCGGAGCAGGCCCTCCTGGAACGCCGCGTTGAAGACGAACCCGCAGGCGTTGCAGAACGCAAGGTCAAGCCCGCCGAGCGGGAAGTCCAGCGCCTCCTGCCGCGTCGGCATCAGCAGGCACGTGTGCGCGGGGATGCCCTCGATCTCGTAAATGCGGTCAAGCGGAGCGCCGCCGAGGCAGTTGGGACAGGCGGTCAGTCGGGCGGCGGCGGCCGCCGGTGATGGCGCGGCGTGGGGGTTCATGGGGAGCTGTGGAGGGTAGGTTCCAGCGCTCAAACGACGTGCGGCGACGGGATCGGCACGATGAACTTCCCGCCCCGCGCCCGGTACTCGGCCTGCTGGGCCATGATCTCGTCCTTGAAGTTCCACGCCAGCATCAGCGTGTAGTCGGGCTGGCAGGCGAGCAGGTCCGTGACCGGGCGGATGGGGATCCGGCTGCCCGGCATGTGCTTGCCGTGCTTGTGGGTGTTGCGGTCCACCACGAAATCGATCACCCGCTCGTCCGCCCGCGCGAAGTTGAGCATGATCGCCCCCTTCGCGGCCGCGCCGTACGCGGCGATCGACTTCCCTTCGGCCCGCAGCTTCGACAGCATGTCTCGGAGCGAGGAGGCGATGGAGCGGGCCGTGTCGGCGAAGCGGGCGTAGTACGCCGCCCCGGTGAGCCCCGCGCCCGCCTCCTCGGCCCACAGGTCCTTGACGCTCGCCTCCGGCCGCTCGACCGGTTCCACGAAATACCGCAGCGACCCGCCGTGGATCGGCAGCCGCTCCACGCGGTTCAGGAACAGGCCGTGCCGCCGGAAGAGCGCCCCGGCCGAGGTCACGGAGAAGTAGCACAGATGCTCGTGGTAGATCGTGTCGAACTCGCCGTGGTCGATCAGGTCGCGGACGTAGGGTGCCTCGATCACCGCCACGCCCGTCGGCTTCAGCAGCTTCGCGATGCCCGCGACGAAGCCGTTGGTGTCGGCGACGTGGGCGAGCACGTTGTTCCCGATGACCACATCCGCCCGCTTCCCCTCCGTCGCCAGCTTCTGGGCCAGGTCGAGGGTGAAGAAATCGCAAACCGTGTTCACGCCGATCTTCTTCGCAGCCTCGGCCGGCCCGGGCGCGGGGTCGATGCCGAGCACCGGGATGCCCGCCTTCACGAAGTTCCGCAGCAGGTACCCGTCGTTGCTCGCCAACTCCACCACCAGGCTCGACGGCCCCAGGCCGCGGGTCTGGATCAGGTTCTCCGCGTTCTTCCGCGAGTGCTCCAGCAGGGCGTCGGAGAACGACGAGAAGTACGGGTAGTCATCCCCGAAGAGCATCTTCGGCGGCAGCGTCTCGAGGATCTGCACCAGCGAGCACCCCGGGCAGAAGGCCAGCTCCAGCGGGAACCGCGCCTGCGGCGTCGCCAGGTCCGCCTCGGTCCGCAGCCCGTCGGCCAGCGGCATCTGGCCCAGGTCCAGCACCGGCGTGAGCCCCTGCTTCCGGCATGACCGGCACGCCGCGCCCGCGCAGCGCGCCTCGAAGCCGGCGGGCTGGGCGGCGGTACGGTCTGTCCCTGCGGTGTCGATGGCGGTCACCTCTGTCCCCTCGTGTGCTCACTGGTGTCATCGGCTCGATCAGCCGGCCCGCCGGAGATCATCCCGCAGCAGGCCCCGCTCGATGAGCAGGCGGACGTGGGCGACGCGCTTGTACCGCGGCCCCTCGAAGTCGTCCACCGTGATATTGGCGGAGCGGAAGGCCTCGTACAGCTCCTCGGCCCCCTTCTTCGCGGTCCACTGGGGCACGGACTGCGGCAGCGTCTTCGCCAGCAGCGAGCCATCCGCCCGGTAGTTCCGCGTGTCCGGGCTCGCCCCCTCGGCGAACGTCACCGACGCGCCGGGGACGGTCGCGGCGACGATCTCCGCGATCTCGCGCACGCGGTAGTTCTCGGCCGAGGCCCCGACGTTGAACGCCCGGTTGTGCACCAGCTCGCGCGGCGCCTCGGCCGCGCCCACCATCGCCCGCGCGATGTCCCGGATGTGCACGATGGGGCGCCACGGCGTCCCGTCGCTCTTGATCATGATCTTCCCGCTGGTGCAGGCCCAGGCCACCAGGTTGTTCAGCACCAGGTCGAACCGCAGCCGGGGCGAGACGCCGTAGGCCGTCGCGCTCCGCAGGAAGACCGGCGTGAACGTGCCGTCCGCCAGCGTCGCGAGGTCCTTCTCCGACATCACCTTCGACTTGCCGTAGGGCGTCACCGGGTTCAGCGGCGACTCCTCGTTCATCAGGTCGTTCCCCGCCGCGCCGTAGTTGCTGCACGAGGACGAGAACACGAACCGCTTCACCCCCGCCTTCTTCGCCAGCTCCCCCAGCCGCACCGTGGCGTGGTGGTTGATCTCGAAGGTCAGACCCGGGTTCAGGTCCCCCAGCGGGTCGTTGGAGAGCGCCGCCAGGTGCAGCACCGCGTCCACACCGTCGAAGTCCTTCGCCTCGGCGTCGCGGATGTCCTTGCGCATGAACGGCACCCGCACGATCTCGCTCTCGGGCCCGAAGGTGCACCGCTCGTAGAGGTCGCTGTCGAGCCCGACCACGTGGTGCCCCCGGGCCAGGAGCGCCGGCGTCAGCACCGTCCCGATGTACCCAAGATGACCGGTCACGAGAACACGCATCGTGCGTTACTCCCAGCTCTTCCACGGGGCCGACCCCGCATCCCACAGGTCCTGCAGCAGCTTCTTGTCGCGGAGGGTGTCCATGCACTGCCAGAACGACTCGTGGCGGTAGGCCATGAGCTGGCCGTCGCGGCTGAGCCGCTCCAGCGGCGCCTTCTCCCACTGCGTGTCGTCGCCCTCGATGTACTCGAAGACCTTGGGCTCCAGGACGAAGAACGCCCCGTTGATCCACCCCTCGCTCGTCTGCGGCTTCTCCGAGAAGCTCATCACCCGGTCGCCCTCGAACTCCAGGTGCCCGAACCGCGCCGGCGGGCGCACCGCCGTCACCGTCGCCAGCTTCCCGTGCCGGCGGTGGAACGCCAGCAACTCATCCAGGTTGACGTTCGAGAGCCCGTCGCCCCACGTCAGCATGAACGTCTCGTTGCCGATGTACGGCGCCAGCCGTTTGATCCGCCCCCCCGTGTTGGTGTGCAGCCCCGTGTCGATGAGGTGCACCGACCAGTCGGGCTTGCGCCCGTCGGTCAGTCGGTGGATACCCCCGCTCCCCGTGTCCACCCGCAGGTCCGACTCCAGCGAGCAGAAGTCCACGAAGTACCGCTTGATGTAGTCGCCCTTGTACCCCAGGGCCACGTAGAAGTCGCGGTGCTTGAACGCCGCGTAGTGCTTCATGATGTGCCACAGGATCGGGCGCCCGCCGATCTCCACCATGGGCTTGGGCTTGATCTCGGTCTCTTCGGCCAGCCTCGTGCCGACGCCGCCCGCCAGGATCGCGACCTTCATGGCGAGAGCCTCCCCCCCGCCGGCACCGCCGCCGCCCCCGCCAGCACCCTCGCGCGCCCCGGGACCGCCCCGCGCGGCGAGCCCACGGCCTGCCGAACCGTCTCCAGCGCCGGCCGGTGCGTCTGCCGCCCGCGGGTCCGCTCCAGCGTGCGGATGGTGGCCCACGCGGCCACGGCCCGGGCGCAGGCCGCCTTCTCGGCCGCCGGGATGGGGGCCCTTGAGATCATCCCCGCGTAGTGCCGCAGCTTGGAGAGCAGCTCGCGCGAGGCCGGGCCCCGGCGGTGGGGCGCGAACCACGCCCGCCGCTCCGCCATCGTCATCACCGACCGGCAGTAGCACGAGCCGTGGTTGCGCCGGAAGAACTGGTACTCCGGCACGTACCCGACGCGCCCCAGCAGCACCAGCGCCGAGAGGTAGCCCCGGTCGGCGCCCACGTACCCCTGCATCGGCCCCGCGCGCCGCGCGACGGCCAGCGGCATCAGCCCCCAGATCTCGGTGAAATGGTCGGTCCACAGCGTCCGGTAGAAGCGGTGGCTGGCGCTGGGATCGTCCAGCGCCAGCTCGTCGTCGTACGTCCCGTCCGGGTCGCCCTGCCCGTCGATGCACCCCGTCAGCGTGTGGCACACCGCCAGCGCCCGGTCGGCATCCAGCCGCTCCGTGCACAGCCGCAGGTACTCCGGCCCCAGCACGTCGTCGTGCGCCGACCAGCGGAAGTACCGCCCGTCCGCGCGGTCCAGCACGAAGTTGAAGTTCGCCGCCGCCCCGATGTTCCGCGCCTGGCGGTGGTACTCCACCCGCGCGTCCGTCGCCACGAACCGCCGCGCGATCTCCTCCGTCGCGTCCTCCGACGCGTTGTCGGAGATGATCACGCGAAGGTCCCCCATCGACTGCCCCAGCGCCGACTCGAGCGCGGCCGCGAGGTAGTTCTCCCCGTTCCGAACGGGCACTCCGATGCTCACCAGTGGCCGATCTGTACTCATCGCCGGACCACCCTTCCTCGATTCCTCCCGGGGCTGACCCACAGGCAACATACCGCTCACAAACATGGGTCAGCCGGTTAATTCCGGCTCAATCAGGCGGCCCGCAACGCCCCGGCCGCCGTTCAGGAGCCCGGATGCCCGGCCCGTATTATGGCCGCTTCATCCGCAGCGGGTAGGGGAATTCTGACGCGGCGCTGCGCTCTCCCGTTATCGGGAACCCCCGGCCTTACCCGATCCCGCCCTTGAGCTGCTTGCCCCCGAACTTCTCGCGGAGGCGGCGTAGCTCCGGCGACACCTTCAGGACCTCCTCCGGCGAGCGGCGGTCCCGTTCCCGGCCCTTGAGGCCCGGCTTCTCGGGCGGCGGCGTCAGCGCCTTGATGGAGAGGCTGATCCGGCGGCTCTGCGGGTCGATCCGCAGCACCTTCGCCTTCACCACCTCGTCCGGCTTCACCACCTCCTCCACCCGCCCCACCCGGCGCCACGCCAGCTCCGATATGTGGACCAGCCCCTCGACGCCCGCGGCCAGCTCCATGAACGCGCCGAACTCGGCCAGCTTGGTGATGCGCCCGGTGACCTCCGCACCCTCCTTGATGTCGTTCGCCGCCTGGGCGAAGGGGTCGGCCTGGACCTGCTTGATGCCCAGGCTCAGCCGCCCCGCCTCCCAGTCGAGCTTCAGCACCTGCACCTTGACCCGGTCTCCCTCCTTCACGTAGCGCTGCACGAACTTCTCGCCGTGCCCCACGCGGTCGTGCGTCAGGTCCGAGACGTGCACCAGCCCGTCCACCCCGCCCAGGTCCACGAACGCGCCGAAGGGCATCAGCTTGCGGACCGTGCCCTCCACCACCTGCCCCTCGGCCAGGGTGGTCTTGAGCTTCTCCGCCCGCTCGCGCCGCTCCTGCATCATGACCTCGCGGTGCGAGAGCACGATGTTGCCCCGCCCGGAGCGGTCCACCCGCATCACCTGGCAGCGCAGCTTCTCGCCCACGAACACCGAGAGGTCCGCGATGTGCTCCGTCGAGACCTGCCCCGCCGGCATGAACGCCGTGTGCCCCGTGACCTCCAGCTCCAGCCCGCCCTTGTTCACCCCTGTCACCCGGGCCTCGATCACCTGCCCCGGCTCCAGCAGCTCCCAGTCCGCCTTCTGCACCGACCCGGGGCGCGAGCACAGCAGCAGGCCGTCGTCGTCCCGCCGGTCCACCACCACCTCGAGCGTCTGCTTCGGCTCCGGGAGCGTCTCCCCCTCCGCCCACTGCAGCCGCGGGATCACCCCAAGCTCCTTGGGCCCGAACTCCACGAAAATATCCGCCGGCCCCACCGACACCACCACGCCCGGGCGCAGCTCCCGCCCCGCCTGCACCACCCGTGGCCCGCGGATCGGCGCGGGGGCGTGCCCCGTCGCCGCCGGGCGCAACGGCGCCGGGCCGTGCGCAGGACGCCCGGGCTCCGGCTGGCGCCGCTCCTCCGGCACGCTCATGGCCGCGGCCATGGCCGCCTCCATCTCCGCGTGCATCTCGTCCGTCATCGGCGGAGCGGCGGCCCGCTGCGGGGGCCGCGGCTCGGGCATGTGGTCGGCCTGCACGCCGGGAGCGCCGGGCGCGCTGGTCGTGCTGACCGGGGAGGGCATCGGATCGTGCTGGGAAGTCATCAACTCACGCCGGGACGGGTGGAAAGAGCCTTGAAGAGCCACGCGCACCCTCAGGGGGCCAAAGTGTACGCCCCGGCCCCTCTGAGGCACAAGCGGCGCGGCGTGGCCGTTCGCTGGGGACCGGCCCTTTCGGCGGCCCCGGCGGTGCGGTTCCGCGTGGAAGAACACCCCGGCGCTCTCGGGCCCGGCGAAACCCCGTTACGCGTACCCGCAGCGGGCCCGACCGGCCCCGAATCGGTCGTCGAACGCCGCCTCGACCTCCGGCCCGAGGTGGGCGAGCGACTGTCCCGTGAGCCCCTTGTGGAAAAAGAAGCGGTCGGCCCGCACCATCCCGGGGATCTCGGTCGTGGCCCGCGAGGCGACCTCCAGCGACCGCAGCCGGTCGAAGCTGGTCCTCGCCACGGTCTGCTCCAGCCTCGCCGCGTCGATCGGCACGCCCAGGAACCCCAGGACCCGCGAGAACTGCCCGACCGGATCGGCCTTCAGGTCCTCGTAGCGCACGGTCAGCACGGGGAACCCCGGCGAGACCGTCCAGCTCTCCAGGTGCTCCTGCCACGAGCCGTACCCGGAGCGCAGCCACGACGCGTCGCCGCCGCGCTCCGCGAAGCCCAGCGCGTACTCCCGCGGCTCGGCCGTCGCGCCGGTGGAGAGCTCCGCGAAGTTCATCCCGCTGAGCAGCACATCCCGCGGGTCGCGCACGAGGTACACCGCCGCCCTCGTCCGTTCGATCAGCGGGTGGTCTTCCCCGCGGGTGAAGTGGGTCTTGATGAACAGGTGATCCGGGAACCCCGGCGGGCGGGCGTGCCGGCCCTGCACCGTGCGCCCGGCGTGCGCGATCCACCGGTGCGGCAGGCCGTGGCGCTTCGCCTTCTCCATCCACCAGTCCAGCTCCAGCGAGAGCCGCCCCAGCTCGTTGAGGTGCTGCGCCGCGCCGAAGAAGTACGCGTCCAGCAGGAACCGCACCCACGTGTTCCCCGAGCGCGGGTACGAGGCGATCCAGACGATGTCGCGCGCCGGCGGCCCCGGCTCCTCGGGCGGGGCCTCCAGCCTGACCTCGGTGTTCCCCAGCCGCAGCACGCCCTCCGGCGCCGCCCTCGACGCCCGGTACGCCTCCAGCTCATCCTCCAGCCGCGGGAACGCCGCCGCCAGCCGCTCCTCGAAGAGCGCCGCCGCGTAGCGGTACAGCTCCACATCCAGCCGGTTCACCCCCCGCAGCAGCGCCACCGCCTCAGGGTCCGCCCCCGCGCCCAGCGGGGCCGGGGGGGCCGCCGCGTACGTCAGGTCGCTCCACCCCATCGTTCGGCCCATCAGCAGCAGCGACTCGTCCAGCCGCTCCGCCAGCCCGAAGATGTAGCGCTCGCGCAGGTTCGCCTTCGCGCTCTCCAGCATGGCCTCGCTCACCGAGCCGAAGGGCAGCCGCCCCTCCGGGCGCGGGTTGAGCCACCGGACCATCGGGTTGTCGATCTCCGGCCGGCCCGCGCCCGCGAAGTCCTTCAGCGTCCAGCGCTCGCCCGCCGCCGTCGCGTGCAGGTAGTGCGACGGGGAGGCGACGACCAGGTAATAGACGGCGATCGCCGTCTCCACCGGGTCGCGCAGCATGGTGAGGTACCGCGCCGGACGGGGGAGCAGCGCGTCGATCCCGAAGGGGACGTACCCCGAGAGCAACCGGACCGCGCCCCGCTCGGCCCCCGGCAGCGCCGCGAAGGCGCGGGCCGCGTCGGGGCCGCCGCCGAAGGCGAACTCGCGCAGGCCCGCCAGGTTCCGCCGCATCACCTGCTGCGCCAGCGGCAGCGTCGCCATCGGGATGACCTGCAGGACAATGGGGGCCGGCGCGGGGACGGCGACAGACATCAGGGCGGCTCCTGGGCTCGCCGGTGCGCCCTTCCCCTCTCGACGCACACGGGTTGTGGATGACCCGGCCAGAGTCTACAGCGCCCGCCACGCCGGGCCAACGCGCCCCCCCGCCGGCGCTACACCCCGCCGCCCACCCGCAGGTTCTCCCGGATCGCCTTGACGATCCGCTCCGCCGTCCGCACGTTGGCGAACCCCGCCTCGGCGTCGATCGGCGGGCGCTCCCCCGTCCGCACCGCCCCGATGAAGCTGCGGATCTCCATCACGATCGGCTCCGCGTCATCGATCACCAGCGGCTCGACGTTCACCAGCTCGTGCCAGTTCAGGCTCGTCAGGTCCGCCCCGCTCCGCAGCTGCTCGCGGATCTCCTCCATCTGCAGCTCGTTGGCCCGCCGCCGGATGATCGTCCCTGCCTTGGTCGCGTAGTCGATCTTGATGTACCCGTTCTCACCCGTGATCCGCGTCACCCGTTCGGTCTTCAGCGCCAGGCGGCTGGCCGTCATGTTCGCCACGCACCGCCCCCGCTCGGTGTCGAACTCCAGCCACGCGTTGCAGATGTCCTCGTGGTCGGTCACCACGCTCACGCCCGCCGCCCGGATCGTCTCCGGCTCACGTCCCCCCATCAGCATGAGCACCACATCCAGGTCGTGGATCATCATGTCCATGACCACGCCCACATCCACCGAGCGGAAGGTCATCGGGCTCACCCGGTGCACCTGGATGAACCGCGGCACGATCTCCACCCCGTTGGCGGTCGATTGCTGCATCGCCCGCATGATCGGGTTGAACCGCTCGATGTGCCCGACCATCAGCAGCGTGCCGCTGGTCTCCGACAGGTCCTTGATCGCCTTGGCCGTGGCCGCGTCCTGCGCCAGCGGCTTCTCGATCAGGCACGCAACCCCCGCCCTCAGCAGCGGCTCGGCCACCACGCGGTGGTGCGTGGTGGGCACGGCGATCGAGCAGACGTCGATCCCCGCCTCGATCAGCTCATCCACCGTGGCGAACGCCCGGCACCCGTGCTTCTCGGCCAGGCCCTCGGCGCGCTCGGTGTCGGCATCCACGACGCCCACCAGCTCGCAGTCCGCCAGCTGCGCGTACACCCGGGCGTGGTGCCGGCCCATCCGCCCGACCCCCACCGCCCCCGCGCGGACCTTGCGCCCCGCGAATCGGTCGCGCAACTGGGGGGATTCCACGACGACAGGACGCGGGCGGGAGGTGGTTCCGGTTGGCAAGGCTGTCCTCGTCTCGCGTGCGAGTGTCTCGCGCCCGCCCGCGGCGGCCGCTCTGGGTGTCCGCCGCGCCCCGCCCCTTACCCGGCCGCGGCCTCGGTCATCGCCTTCGTCAGGTCATCCTTGGTCGTCAGGCCGACGAACTTCTTCCTGACCTCCCCGCCCTTGAACAGGATCACCGTCGGGATGGCGGAGATGCCGTACTTGATCGAGATGTCGCGGTTGGAGTCGGTGTCCACCTTGCCCACCTTCACACGCCCGGCGAACTCCTCCGCCACCGCGTCGATGGTGGGGGTCAGCATGCGGCAGGGCATGCACCACTCGGCCCAGAAATCGACCAGGACCGGGGTCGGGCTCTTGAGCACCTCGGTGTCGAAGTTGGCGTCGGTGAACTCCCTCACATTCGCGCTGGCCATGCTGACTCCTGTGCTGAACGCACCGCAAGAACACCAATGCTATCGGCCCGGGTGGAGCCACGCCATTTAAGGCTGTTCACGGCCCCTGGCGGGCCCGGATGCGGGCGGCGGGCGGTCCGGGCCGGCCGGCGCCCCCCCGCCCCCCCCCCCCGCCGCCGACACGGCGCGCCGGTGCTCGGCGACGTCGTGCACCCGGAACAGGCGGGCCCCGGCGATCAGGTGGGCCACGCTCAGGGCGAGCGTCGCCCCCAGCCGCTCGGCCGGGGTTGACTCGGCCAGGCCCGCCGCCCGCCCGGTGAAGCTCTTGCGCGAGAGCCCGCTCAGCACCGGGTAGCCCAGGGCCGCCAGCTCGCCCGTGCGCCGGATCAGCTCCAGGTTCTGCTCCACCGTCTTGCCGAACCCCAGCCCGGGATCGATCACGATCGAGCCGGGCGCCACGCCGCGGGCCCCCGCCGCCGCGCACCGCTCACGCAGGAACGCGCTCACCTCCGCCGCGACATCGCCGTACCGCGGCGGCTCCGCGTACCGGTCGGAGTAGGAGTCCCGCTCCGGCGGTCGCAGCCGGTGCATCAGGATGAGCCCGGCGCTGCGCTGCGCCGCCAGCCCGAACATGCCGGCATCCTCGGCGCCGGCCGAGACGTCGTTGATCGCGTCGGCGCCCGCATCCAGCGCCGCCCGCGCCACCGGCGCCAGCGTCGTGTCCACGCTGATCGGGATATCACCCGCGGCCCCGCCCCGCGCCCGGATCGCCCCGATCACCGGCACGATCCGCCGCACCTGCTCCTCCGGCCCCACGCGCTGCGCGCCGGGACGCGTGGACTCCCCGCCAAGGTCGAGCACATCCGCGCCGTCGGCGACCGCGCGCTCCGCGGCCCGCACCGCCTCCTCGACCGTGCCCAGCCGCCCGCCGTCGTAGAAGCTGTCCGGCGTCAGGTTCAGAATCGCCACCAGCCGCGGCCGATCGAGGACCACCGCGCGCCCCCGCCCGACACGCCACACCGGCGCGCCGCTCGCCGGCGCACCCGTGGTCGAATCGCTGCGATGCAAACCCGATGCCCTCATCCGCTTCCCCTCCCCCGGGACGCGGGGGATTAAAAAGAAGCGGGCCCGTGGCCAGAAGCACGCGGGCCCGCAGGGGGGGGCTGGTTGTGAGAAAGACTTTAGCCTCAGAACTTCGGCTGTCCAGTCTTCTCCTCTGGCTTCTTTTCTTCATCCATCTCGCCCGAGGCCGCCTTCTGCAGTTTCCCGAACGTCTCCAGGGCCGCCTGGGGGGCAAACGCGGTCAGTCGCAGGCCCCCGCCCGTGGTCGTGAGCGCAAACCCCAGCGGCGGCAGGTCCTTGGGCGTCTCAAAGTCGTAGAGCCCCATAAAGGGAGTCACGGTGTCGATAACGGTCTTGGTGCCGAGGTACGCCTCCGCCACCCGCTCGCCGGGCAGATTTTCGGCAACCGTTCGGGCCCCCACCTGCTCGGTCATCCCCTTCTGGTTGGTCGCCGCCTCCGTCATCTGCTGCAGCAGGGAGCTGTTCTTGGAGTAGGTCACGATCACCCCGCCCGGGGCCTCCGCGGCGTACCCGCTCATCGTGGGCGACCCGAACAGCACGCTCTGCATCATCGCGACCTGCTCGGCCATCGGGTTGTTCGGGTCGGTTTTCATCTTCATCGTCCACACATCCACGGGCTTCTCGCCCACCTTCGCCCCCGAGGCCTCGTACGACGCCTCGTAGGTGATCCCCTCGATCTCCCGGCCCGACATCTTCCCCATGATGTCCCGCATCATCGCGAGGTACCCCTTGGGGTCCGAGCTCTTGATGAACGCGCCCGTGTTCAGGAAGAGCCCGTTGGTCATCGAGGGCGGGGAGCCCATGAAGAACGACATCCCCTGGATCTTCTCCATCATCTGGGCCGGGTCCATCCCCGCCAGCACATCCTGCTTGGTCGCCTTCATGATCCCGGTGAACGCCTGGCGGACCACCGGCGCGGACATGTCGATCGCGAAGGCGACGAGGAAGGGCTGGTTCGGGATCGTTCCCGTGAGCGAGCGGGCGTTGCCCCCCGAGCTGAACTTCCCCGCGTACTCCGTGCCCTCCTTGAACTGTAGGGCCGCGTCGAAGCGGAACCCCGGCGCGCCCTTGCGGCCCGCCAGCACCAGCGCGCTGCCGTCGCGCAGCACGCCGTCAACCGCTTCGTCGATCGAGGCAGCGTCGAAGTTCCCGCCCCCCATCGCGGCCATCATCTCCATCTGCATCTTGAAGCCCTGGAAGCCCGCCCGCAGGTGGTCGCTGCTCGCCTGCATGTCCATCACCATGTAGGCCGTGGCCCCCTCGGCCGCGCCCTTGCCGGCGGCGCCCATCAGCTTCTCGAAGTGCCCCGCGTTGCCCGGCTTGCCGTCGAAGAGCTCCAGCCGCGCGCGGTCGGCCGAGAGCGCCGCGAAGCCGCCGGAGAGGTCCTTGGCGAAGACCGTCTTGTCCTCGATCTTCAGCTCGGAGATGCCCGCGGCCTGCCCGCCCAGGGCCTTCACCATCGCCCCGAAGTCGCTCACGGGAACGATCACCACCGGGTTCGGCTCGTCCTCGTCTTCCGTCGGGGGGGCGATCACGAACGCCGCCGAGCCCTTGGGGTTGAGCCCCTGCGTCCTGAGGATGTCGGTGAGCTTGCCGAGGCCCGCCAGCTCGCCCTCGGGGAGGCCCATCGTCCGGGCCATGTCGGTCACGGCGGCGCTGAACTGCTCGAGGTTCGGGATCGCGATCACCACGGGCGTGCCCGCCGGGGCGCGGTCGAGCGCGGCCACCTGGGCGCGGGCATCCAGCGGGGCAAGCAGGGCCAGGGCAACGGCCGCCAGGGCCCCGCGACCGAGTGTGAACAGCCGACGCGTCATACCTCTTCCCTTTCTGTGAGTGCAGCCGGGTGGCCCCGGCCGCGCGGACCGGGCGGGGAGTATATGGGTGGGGCTCGCGGCGCGTTTCAGCGGGTGAGTCCGGTCAGTGACCGTTCAGCCGGTGATCGGTGACGACCTGAGCGATGAGCGGGAGCGAGATGGCGCGCTCGATCACCGCGTTCTCTCTGGTCTCCAGCACGGTCAGCGACGACGCGTAGACACGCTTCCCACGGAACTCGATGCTGGCCAGCGTTACCGAATCCGGATGGCGCACCTCGATCCGTTCGCCGCTGGCGAGCACCAGCGTGAACGGTTGGAACTCGGGATGCGTGAGCCGTTCGTGGATGGCTGGGCCGAGCATCCCGTCATTCTACGTGGTTGCTGCGCCTGACGCTACACCTTCCGGTCCAGCAGCCGGTACTGCACCGCCTCGGCGATGTGGTCGCTGGCGACGCCGCCTTCGCCGGCCAGGTCCGCGATCGTGCGCGCCACGCGCCGGATCTTGTCGTAGGCCCGGGCCGAGAGGCCCATCTCCGTCATCGCCTGGCCCAGCAGCGTGCGGGCCGTCTCGTCGATCGGCGCCAGCGCATCGAGCTGCTTCCCGCTCAGGCGCGCGTTGGGCGTCGTGGGGCCCTGGCGCGCGATCTGCCGCTCCCGCGCCCTCAGCACCATCTCGCGCATCTGCGCTGTGCTCGTCCCCGTCGGGGCGCTCGCCAGCGCCTTCCACGGCACCGCCGGCGCCTCCACGTGCAGGTCGATCCGGTCCAGCAGCGGCCCCGAGATCTTGCTCAGGTACTTGTCCATCGCCCGCTTGCCCACCTCGTTCACCGGCATGTCCCCCTTGGGCGTCGGGTTCATCGCCGCCACCAGCATGAAGCTCGCCGGGAATCGAACCGCCGAGTGCGAGCGCGCGACCGTGACGACGTGGTCCTCCATCGGCTGCCGCAGCGTCTCCAGCACCATCCGCGGGAACTCGGCCAGCTCATCCAGGAACAGCACGCCCCGGTGCGCCAGCGAGATCTCCCCCGGCTTGGGGATCGCCCCGCCCCCCACGATGGCCGCCGACGACGCCGTGTGGTGCGGCGTCCGCACCGGCCGGATCGTCACCAGCCCCTGCCCCGGCGAGAGCTGCCCCGCCGCCGAGTAGATCCGCGTGATCTCGATCGCCTCCGCCGCCGTCAGCGGCGGCAGGATCCCGGGCAGGGCCTTGGCCATCATCGACTTGCCGGTCCCCGCCGGGCCCAGCATGATGGCGTTGTGGCCCACTGCCAGTCGCGGTAGCCTTCCATATCCCCCGGTGAATCGGCCGCTTGCGGCTCGTCGGCCCCGTAGGGCCCGCCGTTGGGCTCGGTCGCCGGAAGGGCAAGCTGGAGGTCCACCCGCCCGACGCGCCACCGCGGCCCGCCAGAGCCCGCCAGGAGCCCGCCCGCGTTGCGGCGCTGGAGCGCGCCGGTGGGCTCGGGGGTCACGTCCACGCGCCGGACAAGGGAGCGGAGGAGCTGCCGCCGCTGGTCGGTCGTGAGGCGCTGGCTTCCCGCCAGGAGCAACTGAACGGCTTTGGCCACGCGCGCCGCGACCGCCCAGTCGGCTCCGGCCAGCTTCGAGCGGATCCCAGATAGCTCGGCGGCCTTGGCCTCGACGCCCATCCGCTCGGCCTCGCTCTTGGCGAGGAAGGTGGCCTTGTCGATCTCGCCCTCCGCCCGCATGTTGACGAGGTTGTCCAGCCGGCGGCTGGACTTGGCGATCTCGCCCTCCAGGTACTCGGCCTCCTGCGTGAGCACCAGCCGCTCGTGGGGGCTCTGGGCCTGCTCCATGATGCGGCGGACGAACGCCTCGCCGGTGGCGAGGGAGGCGAAGGCGCGCCAGACCGCCTCGTCGGTGTCCTTGCAGTCCAGCCACGGGTGGCCCCTGGTCCCGCGGCCGGGCCGGTAGAACGTCCCGTTGCGGCTGCTGTCGCCGGTGTAGGCCATGCCGCTGACCCACAGCAGGCCGGACAGCATCCGGGGCACCTTCGTCCGGGGGAGCTTGGCCCGCCCCTGCACCGCGCCCCACGTCGCCCGGTCGATGATGGCTGCGTGGGCGTCCTCGACGATCTGGGCCCCCTCGGCCTTCAGGTCGAGCTTGAACACTCGTGCCTTCCCGGGCTGCCGCACCCAGACGTTGGAGGCGGACATGCCGAGGTAGGCAGGGTTGTTGAGCACGCGCTCCACCGAGGTCTTCCCCCACGCGCCGCCGCGGGGGGCCCGCAGGCCGGCCTCGTTGAGGGCGTCCGCGACGGCGCGGGGCCCCTGGCCGGACGAAGACAGGGCGAACAGCCGCTTCACGACCACCGCTTCCTCGTGGACGACTTGGAGCGTGCCGCGGTTGGCCTCGCCCCGTGGCGGGTTGCGGTAGCCGAAGGGGGCCGCGCCCGAGGCTCGCTTCCCCTGGCGCGCCCGCTCGCGCTTCCCCCTGCCCAGCCGCTCCTTGATCCTCTCGCTCTCGGCCCGGTCCACCAGGCTCTGGATGCCCACCATGAACCGCTCGTCGATCGAGCCGAGGTCGCGCACCACCCCGTGGACGATGATCTTGGCCTTCCGCTCCCGCAGCTCGCGCAGGAGCATGGCGACCTCCAGCTCGTCGCCGCGGGTGAGCCGGCTCTGCTCGTGGACGTAGACGGCGTCGGGGGACTGCTCGCGGACACAGGCGAGAACCCGCTGGAGGACCAGGCGGTCCTTCGCCGCCTGCGTGGCCGACTCGTGGCCCTTGAACCGCCCGACGGTCTCCCATCCGTTCCGCAGGGCCAGTTCGTCGTACGCGCGCTCCTGCGCGGCCAGCGAGGCGCCCTCGCTCGCCTGCTTCTCGGTGCTCACCCTGAACAGCGCGACGACCCGCATCTGCCGTACTCCGTTGCCCGCTCGGGGCGGGACACTCAGCGCCGCCATGCAGCCGCTAGGCAAGTCCCTTCAGAACTTCCGTCGGGGGGACCTCAAGCCAGCGGGCGACAATGGCCTTCACTTAAATGGCACGAGCACGCCCATCGGCCCGATGACCGGCTTCGTGGAGCCCTACGGCCTCGCCTACGACACGCTCCGCGATCGCCTTCTGGTTTCCAGCGGCTTCAACACCACGGCCAGTCAGATCGCCGAAGTCAGCCGGACCACGGGGGCGCTCAGCAACGTGGTCACGTTCGGCAACTGGAACGGCATCGAGGGCCTCGCCTACTCGGCGTCCAGGGATCGCCTGTACGCGCTGCCCCGCCTCGGCGGGCTGGTGCTGTCGCTCGATCCCGTGACCTTCGCCGCGACACCGCTCCCGATCACCCTTCCCGCGGCCAACTGGAGGGGTTTGGAATACGACCAGACCACGGACTCGCTTTTCTTGAGCGTGGCGCACGTCAGCGGCGGGCAGCTTTGGCGCCTGACCCTCTCGGGCACGCCGACGTTGACCTTCATGGCACCGCAGCCGCCAGGGCTCCATGGTCTGGCCATCATCCCCGCGCCCGGGGCGCTCGCGCTCCTGTCCGTCGCAGGAGTGCTCGCCGCAAGGCGCTCCAGGCCCCGTTGACAACCGGGCCGACGACTCAATTCTGTGCCCCGCGGCACAACTTTGTGCCATTCGGTACGCTCGGGGGACTGGAGACCTGCCCATGCCCCGAGGACTCGCCCGCCTGACCGTCGCCCAGCTCGAACGCGAAATCCGCCGCCGCGGCCGCTCCGTGGGCCGCCTTCAGCGGCGACGGGACACCCTGGCCGCCAGGATCGCCAGGCTGGATGAGCAGATCCGCGCGGCGGGCGGGAGCCTCAACGGCCGCCCCGGTCGCCGGGGCGGTGGAGGCCGCCGCTTCAAGAACAAGCTGACCCTCACCGAGACGCTGGCCAAGGCGATCGGCAGCAAGACCATGGGCGTCGAGGAGGCGATGGCCGCGGTCAAGCGGGGCGGCTACCGCACGACCTCCTCGAACTTCCGCACCCAGGTCAACATCGCCCTGATCAAGGGGCCGTTCAAGAGGGTGGGGCGGGGGCGGTACACGGCCCGATAGGAGGCGCGGTTGGGTTCCGATGTGGTGAAACAGTATCAGGACTGGGGTCATCAGACTGTCATTTGCACGATCATCAAGAGGGCAGAGGACCGCGGCCGGAAGTTCCAGTCATCATCGGAGGTGCAGGAGGTTTCGGAGCAGGCGACGATGGTCGCTTCGGCGCTGTGGTCCAAAGCCGTGATTGACGCCGGACCATCGGCAACCAGTGCCACCGTCGCGGGCCGATTCGCCAGCTCGGTGTTGGATTGGGCGGTCGAGTATCTCTGCGCACCACAGGGCTGAATGCCCGTGTCCGGCAGCCCGCACTTCCGTCGCGGGTGTTCCACAGATCTGCGCACCCCCTCCGCAGACCTGCGGCACTTGTGCGCCCCAGCCGCTGTGGTAGCATGAGCGCCCGCGGCATCCGTCCCCCGGTCGCCGGTCCTACACGACGAGGTCCCCCATGCCGGCCCTCCCCTCCCGCTCCAAGCCCGGGTACGTCGCCGCGCTCATCGCGCTCTTGGTCGCCGCGTCGCTGGCGATCGCCCAGCAGCCGGTCCGGGTCGCCACGTACAACATCCGGTTCTTCAACGCCTCGGTCGGCGACGAGCGGCTGGCCAACCTGAGGCAGGTGGTGGCGGCCCTGGACGCCGACATCATCGGCCTCCAGGAGATCGACGACCGGGCCGCCCTGGAGACGCTCTTCGACCCCGCCCAGTGAGACCTCGTCATCGACGACCAGAGCGGCAGGAACCAGGATGTGGCCCTGGCGGTCCGCCGGCCGCTGCGGGCCAGGGGGCTGGGCCCGAACCTCGACGCCGAGGACGAGCACTTCCTGTTCCCCGGGACGGCCAACAACAGCGGCTTCCCCGACCGCCGCGACCTGCTCTGTATCCCCGTCGAGATACCGGGGGAGGCGGAGCACCTGTTCGTCATGGTGCACCACGCCAAGGCGCGGTCGGGCGCCAACCGCTCCAGCGACCGCGCCGGCACGGACCCCCGCCGCGAGGAGGCCGCCCGGGCGATCATCTCGGTCCTGGAGCAGCGGTTCGACGGGAAGCGGTACGTCCTGCTCGGGGACATGAACGACAACCCGGACGACGCCTCCATGAACATCCTCGAGATGGGGATGCCCAACGCCCCCGCCGGCCCGGAGGAGATCGCCGGCCCCTTCCTGCTCAACCTGACGGAGGACCTGGTGGTCCAGGACCGGGTCAGCTGGGGGCTGAAGGCCACCGCGGTCGCCAACGGGAAGATCAACACCGTCAAGGCGGGGAGCCGCCAGAGGAACAACGCCGAGCGGGGCGGGCCGGGGGGCGTCTCGCCCATCCTCTTCGACCAGATCCTGATCCCCGTCTCGATGGGCACGCAGTACGTGGCCGGCTCGGTCACCGTCTTCGACGACCCCTGCGCGGTGGTGGGCGGGCAGAACGCCGCCTCCGACCACCTGCCCGTGTACGCGGACTTCGTCATCGGGGGCTCGGCGCCGCAGCCCCTGCCCGTCCCGGCCTCGCAGATCACGATCGTGGAGCTGCTGCCGGACCCGGCCGGCGAGGACCGCGGGAATGAAGTGGTCGTGCTGGCCAACAGCGGCGGCTCGACGAGCCTCAGCGGCTGGAAGCTCCGCGACCGGGCGGGCAACACCCACGTCCTCACCGGCAATATCGAGGCCCAGGCGCGGGTGACCATCACGCTGCCGGCGGGCATCCTCCCGCTCAACAACGACGGGGACGAGGTCTCGCTGCTCAGCCCCGGCGGGGAGATCGTGCACCACGTCAGCTACGGGGCCGCGCAGGTGAGGGCGGGGGAGAGGGTCGCGTTTCCGTAACCCAGGAACGGCGCCAGGGGTGACTCCGTCAGGCCTGCCCCTCGCGGGGTGCCGGGCACATCTTGAGGTAGCTGAGCAGGTCGGACACCTGCGCCTCCGCGAGCGCGATGCACGAGTCCGCGCCGCCGTAATACACGCGGATCACGCCGGTCACCTCGTCGAGAATCCAGCCGCACGGGAAGACCACGTTGTTGACGTCCCCCTGGCGCTCGTACGGCATCTCGGGGGCGAAGATCCAGTCGTCGCTCCGTCGCAGCACACGCCGGGGGTCCTCCAGGTCGAGCAGGGCAAGACCGAGGCGGTACAGGCACCCGCCGGGGGTGTGCCGGACCCCGTGGTACAGGATCAGCCACCCCTCGGGGGTCTCCAAGGGAGGCGGGCTGAGCCCGATCTTATTGGCGTCCCACCAGGCGCCGCGGCGAGCGTGCAGCAGGATGTGGTGGTCGCCCCAGTGGATCAGGTCCGGCGAGAACGAGAGCCAGATGTGCGCCCCGGAGCTCCCGGCCGACACGGGCCGGTGGATCATCGCGTAGCGGTTGCCGAAGCGCCGGGGAAAGAGCGCGGCGTCCTTGTCCTCGGGCGGCATCACCGGGCCGAGCCGGGAGAACGTCACGAAGTCCCTCGTCCGCGCCAGGGACACCAGGGGCCCGCTGGGCGAATACGCCGTGTAGGCGATAATCCACTCCTTGCGGTCCTCCACCCACGTCAAACGCGGGTCTTCCACACCCCAGGCCTCCTCCGTGTGCGTCTTCGGATCGGGAACGAAGCTGGGGCTGGCGTCGATCCGCCAGTCGGAGACGCCGTCGGTGCTCCGCGCCACGGTCAGGTGCGAGTGGCCGCGACGATCCTCGACGCGCACGAGCAGGATGGTCTCGTCGTTCACCTGGCACGCCCCCGCGTTGAACACGGTGTGGGCCGGATAGGGCCAGTCGCGGGCGGTAAGGATCGGGTTGTCCGGGTGGCGGTGGAACAGTTCGGCGTAGACACCGGACGCCTTGGATTCTGGGAGCATTCGAGTTCCTTATGAGTGGTTGCGGCGGTGCCGCGTCGAAGTCGTGGCGCTAGCCCGCATGAGCGGTTTCCTCCGCCTTGATATGGAGGGTCCGCCGTTCGGGCGGCGGGGTGGGCGATGAGTTGACGCCCTGCGACTGGCGGAAATGAAGCTCCGTCCAGAGATACGCGAGCGTCGACTCCGCGCCCTGGTTGCGGTTGACGCCCGAGAGCTGCAGGCCGTCGCAGCAGGCGCCCGAGCGCACATCGGCCAGCGGCTGCCCGAGGTTGTTCTCGCCGTGAAACCAGCCGAAGGCCACCCCGACGTGGCGAACAGCCTGAACAGCCTGGCCGTGCTCTATTACTACCAGGACGAGTTCGCCCAGGCCGAGCCGCTCTTCAAGCGGGTGATAGCGATCTATGAGAAGGCCTACGGCCCGGACCACCCCGACTTGCTGTCATTCAGGGGCAACCTCGCCGCGCTGTACAGGTCGCAAGGCAGACTCGACAAGTCGGTCCCCTTGTTCGAAGAGGTTCTCAAGGCGCAAGAAGTGAAACTCGGGCGGCAGCACCCCAACACGCTCAGGAACGTGGCGCAGCTGGGCGCGAACTACAGGGATGCGGGCCGACTCGCCGAGGCCATCCCGCTGCTCGAAGAGGCGTACCGGGCGTCGAATCACCACTCGCCGCGGAGCTGGGTTGGCGTGGAGTTACTCGACGCCTACAGCAGAGCCGCCGACCCATCCAAGCCCGAGAGCACCGCCAGGGCCATGGCCCTGGTACAGGAGTTGCTCGGCGCCGCA
Organism: Phycisphaerales bacterium; assembly: GCA_040902425.1. Lineage (GTDB taxonomy): Bacteria > Planctomycetota > Phycisphaerae > Phycisphaerales > UBA1924 > JBBDXI01. The sequence goes on along the minus strand of JBBDXI010000061.1, from coordinate 15,587 downwards.
CGCGCCACACTGCCCAAGGACAGCCCCGAACTGGCCGGGCAACTGGCCCTGTTCGGCCCGCACCTGCTCACGCTCAAGGCGTGGGATGAGGCCGAACCGCTGATCCGCGAGGCGCTCACCACCCGCGAGGCAAGAGCACCCGACGACTGGCGGACCTTCCACACCAAGTCGATGCTCGGCGGCGCGCTGCTGGGCCAGAGCAATCTCGCCGATGCCGAGCGGCTGCTACTCGACGGCTACCGGGGAATGAAGGAACGCGAGGTCGCCATCCCGCCGCAGCGCAAGGTGCGCATCCTCGAAGCCCTCGAACGCCTCGTCCGGCTCTACGAGGCCAAGGGCAACGAGACCGAGGCCGCAGCGTGGCGGAGCAAACTCGAAGCCGCGCGGGCCGAGCAGGGGAAGCTCGATGCGAAGGGAGGCGGGGGATGACACACAGCGCTGAGCAGCTCCGCGCCGACGCGTCCCCTCTTCGCCCCGGCGGGGGGCAGGGTTGTGGCGAGATACGGCGCGTCCCTGGACGCACCGTTCCCCGACGCGACGCATCCGGGCGTGCTCCACCGGAGCCGTGGCCCTGACCAAACTGCTCCCGCGTTCTGACCGGTAGCGGCATCGTGTGCCGCGTGAAACAGATCGGCGTGCGCCGATCTCGGAGAGTCCCTGCGCCCCTATAGCCGCGCGGGAAAGCGCAACCCACAACGAAGAAGGAGAAAGGTATGGCAACTCGATTCATGTCCAAGGCCCTTGCGACCGCAGCGCTGGGCATCGCACTGAACCTCTTGCTCGCGGAGACAACCACCGCGAGTCCGGCACGGAGCAACACGGTGTTCGCCCAGACCAGTACGGTCTTCGACCCCGTTGGCGACATTTATTTCCGCAACGCTCCAGCATTCCAAGACATCGTTTTGGGCCAGGTGACGAAGACGGCAAGTGGAGACCTCGAGTTGCTCATGGAACTGGCGGGTCCCGTACCCGTTGCTCCACCCCTGCCACCACCTGGAGTCAATGAAATTTGGTGGTACTGGTCCTTCGACTTAGACCCCACTACATCTCCTATTGGTTATCCGTCCACACCGGGATTCGCTGGAAAGTCGGAATTCATTGTCTACGTTAGCTGGAATGGCACCGAGTTCGTGGGAAACGCGATCGACAGGAGACCTCTTCTTACGGGCGGAGAGGCGATCGTGACCCCTGTCCCATTCAGCATCAACGGCACGATCGTTGAAGCCTTCCTGCCGTACGAGCTGATCGGCGATGTCCCCCCAAGCTTTGGTTGGCACCTTGTTACAAGAGACTGGTCAGGTCCAGTTGGGTTCGGAAGCCCGCATACCGTTGTTGATGTCGCCGAGACAGTCTTTTAACCCCTGACCACCAGCGCTGTAAGGCGGGTGGCGCTGAGTTCCCACTGTGCCACTGACTTGCGGGTCCTCTGCAAGTCAGCGGCAGGGCCCGCGTCCGCTGCATCCGGATGTTCCCGGTTGCTGACAAGGAGCGGGAACGCTCCCCGCGTGAAGCAGATCGGCGCGAGCCGATCCCGGTGATCCCCTGCTCCGCTGGTGCGGAGCGGCACAGTGCAACCAGACAACGAACCGAAGGAGATTCGCATGGCAACTCGATTCAAGTACAAGACCCTCTTGGCCGCGGGGCGGAACGCCGTCCTCTCGATGAGTTTCGCGGCGACGCTGGCCACCACGACCCCCGCGAGCGCCGACGTCGTCACCGACTGGAACGCGAAGACGGTTGGCTTCGTCAACACGGCGGCACGGCCCGCGCCCGCGTGGATTCTCGACCTCGCGATGGTGCACATCGCGATGCACGATGCCATCCAGGCCTACCAGCAACGCTTCGAGACCTACGCCGAGCCGGTTGTTGGCGCCACCGGCTCGCCGGTGGCCGCCGCGGCCACGGCGGCGCGCGACATGCTGGTCAGTCGGTTCCCTGCACAGTCCGCGACCATCCAGGCAGAGTACCTCGCGTATCTTGCGGGTGAGGGGCTGCTGGTGAGCGATCCGGGTGTGGCCGCGGGGCAGGAGGCTGCGCTCAGGGTCTCTGCCTTACGCAGCAATGACGGGGCCTTCCCCCTGAACCCCGAGGTGTTCTTCGGCAACACCGAACCGGGCCAGTGGCGCCCGACGCAGCCGACGTTTCAACAGCCGATGTCGGCGCCGTGGATGGGCGGGGTCACCCCGTTCGCGTTGAGAGACGTCGAGGGCTTGTTGCACGAGCCCGGCCCCCCGCACCTGAGCAGCGGTCTGTACGCCAGGGACTACAACGAAGTGAAGGTCCTCGGGGCACGGTTCGGTAGCGCCAGGACCGCGGCCCAGACGAGCCTCGCCACGTTCTACTCCGGGAACTTCTTCGCGCAGATGAATGGGGTCGCGAGGTCGGTGGCCCTGGCGCGGCTCTCGGACATCGGCGATACCGCGCGGCTGCTGGCGCTCGCCAACGTCTCGGCCGCCGACGCCCTGATCGTCGCCTGGGACACCAAGCGCGCATACAACGTCTGGCGTCCCAGCACGGCCATCTTCGAGGGTGACAACGACGGCAACCCGCGGACGGCCGGCGATCCAACGTGGCTCCCGCTCTTCAACGACCCGCCCTACCCGGACTACACGTCGGGCGCCAACAGTATCACCGCCGCGTTCATGCACACGCTCGCGCTGTTCTTCGACGACGACGTGTACACGTTCACGGTCACGACGACCGTGCCGGGGCAGGGGACCCGCACCTACGGGAGCTTCTCGGCGGTGGCGGATGATGTCGTGGATGCGCGCATCTACATGGGCATCCACTTCCGCTTTGCCGACGAGGGGGCACGCCGCGCGGGCAAGCAGGCGGCCAACTGGGCGTTCAGCCACGCGCTGCGGCCGATCGAATGACGTGCCCCTGCTGGCGTGGGCCTCGCCCGTTCGGGAAAGCCGGGTGGCACGGAGTTCTGTCCCTGAAGGGCATGCCTGTGGCTCTGCACAGGCATGCCCTTTCACACGGCCTCCGCCAACGCGATGATGCTCACGGCGACCCGCATTGACCTGGGCCGATCGGGGGCCTCGACCGGTGCGTTCCTCCAGCGCTACGGCGCGGGGTGCCCGTGAGCCGTATTGCCCCACCAGGGACGAGTCTCTGAGGATCGCGCGACCCTCACCCTTTCGTGCGGCGCTTCCCCCGCCGGATGAGGCTGATCGTCATGGCCGATACTCCGTAGCGGCGGGCTGCCCTCCATGTGCTCTCCCGGCTTGCCCGGATGGCCCCCACCTGCCTGGGAGTGAGCTTGCTGTTCCCGTGAGGGCGGCGCGCGAACAGCGTCGGCGCGTTGGCCGGCCAGACACACTCGCGGTTCACTCTTCGCAGCGGCTTGATGCGGCGCTCGCGGGCGATCTGGCTGACGCGCGAGGCGCTCACGCCCAGGAGGGCGGCGAGGCGGCGGGTGGTCCACGGGGCGGGGTGTTTCTGACGGGGCATGAGAGGCATTGCAGGGGCCGCGAAAGCGGACTGTAGAGTCAGGAATGAACGGTCGCCCAGAGACGCCTGGGCCACCATCGCCCGGTCTAAGAACAAGGACCCGCAAGCTGCACGCATTGCGGGTCCCCGCACGAAGGAACAAGAGCTTGAGCCACTACATCGCTGGCGACTGAATCGACGGGCCATCCGACCACCCAGCCGCTTCCGCCTCGCCTATGGCCTCCTCGAACGCCAGCCTGAAGGACCTATCCCGTACCCGGATGCACTCGCCGGCCGAGTCGATCCGGCGAATCGCTACCTCCCAGAACGCGACGGGCGGTCCTTCCCGAGAGGGAGGGTGAAGATTCCGCACCGTCACGAAGCAGACTCTCTCCAGGGCTCCGACCCGGCCATAGAAGGTTCTTTCGCTACCGTTCACCCCCCTTGGATCGTCTGGCGAGGCGGGCTCGATTAGGTCGCCGGGCGTCTCCGTGCCAAGTTCCGCGACATCGCGGAGCCCCTCCACCGAAGTGTGGTGAGACTGGCGGGCCTGAACTCGCCCGCCGGTCCCGCCAGCGGGGTGCGCCCATGCCGCCTCGACGCGGCGCCTGAGCCCGTAGCACCACGAAGGCTAAATGAGCGCGGCTTCATGTTCCCCCTTTATGCTCTCTCGGCCGATGTCTGACCTGTTGAGCGACGATCGCCCATCCGCGCCCCCGGACCTCTGGGCGCGCCTTGCGCGGCTCGACCACACCTGCCACGTCAGCGTCCACAGCCTGTACATCGCTAACAACTCCGGCACCCAACCTGAGCGCATCTGGGAGGTCGAGATCCGCAGCCGCGCCCGCCCCGGTGAGGAGCCGATCCGCTTCCGGGACCCCCACATGCGGAACGTTCTGTACGCGGGCGTGCTCGAATCCGAACGCCGCGGTTGGTCGGGCCCCACCCACCCGGCCCCGCCTGCCTCGCCCGCGAGTTGATGGGGTGCGCCCATGCCGCCTCGACGGCGCCTGCGCCCGTAGCTCGTTGGTGACCCAGTCCGGCTACGGGCAGCCGGCGGCGTACCTGGTGAGGAAGCAGCCGAAGTCGGCGACGTTGAGGACAGGGGCCGGAGGCATCCTCACGCCACGCGCGGTTGGTGATGATGCTCGGCCTCGACTTGATGAGGGAGTGACGGTCGGAACGCCGCCCGAACACTTCGTAGTACTGGGGTGTAACGCCGCCCGAACACTTCGTAGTACTGGGGTGTTTCCGCTTCCCCGACAAGCCCACCATTGCCACCGCCTCGGTGCTAGCCCGTCTTCGCCAGCGGGAATGGCTCGCCCAGGTGAAGCACGAGGTGGGCTCCATGGCGGCAGCATACCGCGCGCCACGATCGTCTCAGGGGCAGCCGGCGGCGTAGCGGGTGAGGAAGCACCCGAAGTCCTGCACGTTGAGGACGGGGGGTGTCGTGCTCTCGTCGCAGTTGGCGTAGCTCTCGCCGGCGGCGTAGCGGGTGAGGAAGCAGCCGAAGTCCTGCACGTTCAGCACCGGCGCGACCGTCGACCCGTCGCAGTTGGGGTAGCAGGGTGCGGCGGGCGGGCACCCCCATGCGGCGATGAAGTTCGCGGGCTGGCCACCGGCGCTCGTGAAGTTCCCGCCGACGTAGAGGGTCCCGTTCAGCGCCGCGAGCGTCCTGACCGTGTTGTTGAGGCCGGACCCCACGGCGCTCCACGACTGACCATCCCAGCGGGCGATGCGGTTGGCGGGTGACCCGTCCGCGCTGGTGAACGCGCCCGCGGCGTACAGGGCGGCACCGCTCCCGTCGTCGAAGGCCTCCATGGCCAGGACCGTGCTGTTCATCCCGTCGCCGACCGGGGACCACGCCGTGCCGTTCCACCTGGCGATCGACTCGGCGGTATCGCCGCCGGCCTCGAAGAACTGGCCCCCGGCGTACAGGGCCGCGCCCGACCCGTCGTTGTAGACGAACAGTGAGTACACCTCGTCATCCATGCCGCCGCCCACATCCGACCAGGACTGCCCGTCCCACTTGGCGATGTACTCGACCGGCACACCGCCGGCGTTGGAGAAGCTGCCGGCCGCGTAGAGCTCGCCGCTGAAGGCGGCCAGCGCGTAGACCTCCCCGTTGCTCATGTCGCTGCCCAGCGGCGACCACGCCTGGCCGTTCCACTTCGCGATGCGGCGGGCGGTCATCCCCCCCGCGATGGTGAAGAACCCCCCGACGTGGAGCTCGCCGTTGAAGACCGCGAACGCGCGGACGAGGCTGCTCGTGGTGTCGTTACCGATCCCCTCGCCGAGCGGCGCCCACGCCTGGCCGTCCCATCGGGCGATGCGGCGCGTCGGCACGCCCCCGGCGGCGGTGAACAGCCCCCCCGCGTAGAGGTCGGCGCCGCCGCCGTCGTCATAGACCGCGAGGGTCTCGACGGTGATGTTCATCCCGGTCCCCACCGGCGACCACGCCTGGCCGCTCCAGCGGGCAATGTAGTCGCCCGGGCCGCCCCCGGCGCTGTTGAAGAAGCCCCCCAGGTAGAGGCTGTTCTCGAAGACGACGAACGAGTTGACGGCGTTGTTGAGGCCGCTCCCGATCGGTCCCCACGCCGGGGCGCACGGCTGGGCGCCGGCCGATCCGCTCAGGGCGGCGAGGGCCAGCACGCTCGATATCCGATGGCTCATTCTCGAACTCCTTGCCGCCCCGGGGGCGGCTCGACGGGCGCGGATCATGAACAGCCGGCGGCATACTCGTTCAGGAAGCAGGAGAAATCCTCCACGTTGAGCACGGGCGCGGTGGTGCTGCCGTCGCAGTTGGCGTACGCCTCGCCGGCGGCGTAGCGGGCCAGGAAGCAGGAGAAGTCCTGAACATTGAGCACCGGCGCGGTCGTGCTGCCGTCGCAGTTGGCGTAGCAGGGAGCCGCGGGCGGGCACCCCCACCGGGCGATTCGGTTGGCCGGCACACCGCCGGCGTTGGTGAACCCCCCGCCCACGTAGAGCGCGGGCCCGCCGCCGTCGTCGTAGACCGTGAGGGCGTTGACGGCGTTGTTGGTGCCGCCCGCCACCGACGACCACGACTCGCCGTCCCACCGGGCGATGCGGCCCGTCCCCGCGACACCGCCGGCGGAGGTGAACGCGCCCCCGACGTAGAGCGCGGGGCCGCTGCCATCGTCGAACGCGGCGAGGGCCTGGACGTTCCCGCCCGCCACGCCGGTGCCAAGGGCGGACCAGGCCGCGCCGTCCCACCGGGCAATCTGGTTGGCGATGACGCCCCCGGCCGTCGTGAAGAAGCCCCCGGCGTACAGGTCGCCGTCAAAGAGCGCGAGGGTCAGGACAGCGCCGTTGAGGCCCCCGCTGCCGACCGGGGACCACGACTCGCCATCCCACCTGGAGATATAGACGGCCGGGACGCCCCCCGCGATGGTGAAGAAGCCGCCCGCGTACAGGTCGCCCCCGAAGCCGGCAATCGGCCAGACCGGGCTGTCCATGCCGATCCCCGGGGCCGACCACGCGAGGCCATCCCACCGGGCGATGTGGTTGGCCGGCACGCCCCCGGCGCTCGTGAAGAACCCGCCCGTGTACAGGGCCGCCCCGGTCCCGTCATCGAAGACGGTGAGGGACCGGACATAGCCGCCGTCGATGCCCGACCCGAGCGCCGACCAGGCGGTGCCGTCCCACCTGGCGACCCGGAGGGCCGGCACGACGCCGGCGGCCGTGAACGAGCCCCCGGCATAGAGACCACCCTCGAAGGTGCCGAGCGTGAAGACCAGGTTGTTGATGCCCGAGCCCAGCGCGGACCAACCCTGCCCGTCCCAGCGGGCGATCCGGGTGGTCCCCGCGACGCCCCCCGCCGCCGTGAACATGCCGCCCGCGATGAGCGAACCGTCGAACACCGTGAGCGCGAAGACCTGGTTGTTGTTCACGCCCGTCCCCAGCGCGGACCACTCCGGGGTGCACGGCTGAGCCCCGGCCCCGCCGCTCGTGGCGAGGAGCGCCGCGATCGCCAGCGGCACGGATGGGGCGTGGCGGAACCACCCTGGGGTCGGCCTGTTCATCGTTGAATCCTCGGGGTTCGACGGGTTTCCGGGCTCTGTCGCCACTAGGCACAATGTACCCCGTGACGGGCGCGCGTCAAGGAGTTCTTCGTCGGTTCTAGAACTGTTTCTTTTTCATGTCTTGTGGTACACTCACACGCCCTCCGCGTTCAATTAAGGAGCCCATGCGGTGTCAGCCTTGACCACCCCAGACCCCTCCGGCGACGCCCCGCCCGGAGTGCCGCAGCCGATCGGGCCCCGGCTGCCCGGCGGCCGCCCGGCCCCCACCTTCGAGGCCGCGGCCGGCGCGGTGCTCGGCGAGCTCCAGCAGACCACGCTGGCGCTCCTCTCCGCGGGGTCGGCGGAGCTCCGCCGTGCCGCCGACGTCGAGCGGGCGTTCGCGATCGACCATCGGCTGGGCTGGCAGGTGTTCCGGCTCGCGACAGAGAAGAACCCGCTGGCGACCGCGGCCCACGTTCCGGCGCGGGCGTCGATGCGGCGGCTGCTGAAGTCGGCGACGCGCCGGCGGGTGCCGGCGGAGGTGGTGCGGCGGGTCTCGGAGGCGTACGACCGCTTCGAGCGGTTCGTCGAGGCCGAGGCGGGCGACCGCGCCGAAGCCGAAGCGATGATCAACGCCTTCCTGCCGGACGCGCACCAGAAGCAGGAGCTCGCCGCCCGGCACGACGCCTTCAGGGCGATGAGCCTGCTGCGCGGGATCACCATGGAGGCCGACCTCATGGCCCTGCTGCTGTGGCCGGCGCTCGACGGGGTCTCGGTTGATCGGGCCAACCTCCAGGGCGAGTTCGGGCTGCGACGCATGCGCCCCGAGGCCCGGGTGGTCATCGCCAGCGGCGATCTCTCAAAGCCGGACACCTCGGTCCTGACCCTGGACGGCCGGCCGGCCGAAGGGCCCGTCGCCTTCCCCTCCATCCTGCCGGAGTTCTCGACGGAGCCGCTGCCGCGCATCGAACCGCAGATGTCCGGCGGCATGGTGACCTACACCGTGGCGGGGGACGACGTCGGGCTCCGGTCGGCGGTGGACCTCGTGGTTGCCGACCAGCGGTGCGCGGCGCTCAGGCGGTACGCCGGACAGGACGGACGGCGGCGCATCGCCATCTTCCGCGTGATCGACACCCCGACCAAGCGCATGACGGTCGATGTGTTCCTCCACCCGGAGGTCTACCCCGGGTCCTCGCCCGAGCTGGCCATCTACAACACCGTCGAGCGGGGGATCGTGCGGATCGACACCACCCCGTCCCGCGAGAACGACCGCTTCCACCAGCACGACGTCATCCGGCCGATCGCCGGCGGGCTGGCGAACGCCCGTCTGGCCCATGTGCCGCGGTACCCCGAGATGCTCCGGCACGTCTGCGGGAAGCTCGGGCTGGCCCCCGCCGAGTTCCGCGGGTTCCGCCTCGATGTCCACTACCCGATCTACGGCGCCCAGTACCAGTTCGGGTTCAATCTCCCCCAAGCCCCTACCAGCGTCCATCGATCCGTACCAGAGCAGGATCGCTAACGGAATAGTCGCGCGGAGAGCTATCGCCATGCTGACGGTCGTGACCAGCGCGCCAAGCACAACCCGACCCAGTGGGTATGCCGGTGAGTTCTTGCCCATTGCGACGGCTAGCGCAAGGAGAATGTTGTGCTGACGATCCATTGCTTCGGCCAGGAACGCGCCGCCTAGCGTGAGGAACATGCATCCCGCGATACCGTAGACGACAAAGAGAACAGTCCCGAAAGTGGGCAGTTCGTTTCGGCGAAACGCGAGTCTCATCCGACGAGTCGCCACGACCGTTGACACCCATATCCACGCGACGGACAAGAGCCCCCCCAGGTACGCGGGCGATCCCAGTTGTGCGGCTCCCCACGAGAGAAGTCCGACGATCGCGCCGAGCACCGCGATTGCCGTGGTAATCCCAGCGAGGGTGATCGCGACCGGCGCGTTGTTGAACTCGTGGCGAACACGGTCTGCGAACCCGGGAAGGGGGATTGGCATTCGGCTAGTCTACATCCGGATCACACTCACCAACCGCTCGCCCCAGGTCCAGGTTCGATCAGGCTGATCGCCATCGCGGCTGGCGTGCCAGCGTACCGCATCCAATTCGAGAACCGTACTTCTCGTTGGCGATGCTGGGCGGCTCAGGAACAGCCGCGGATCAGCCGGCCGGCCCGGCCGGGGCGCCCTTGCGCGAGCCTGCCCGGCGCTGCCCCGTGGTGCCAGCGCAGCGGGTGCGGAGGTCCGCTAGGAGCCGTTATGTGAAGGGGCGGCGCCGCACTCCGGGCACGCGGTCGGACCGCCCCCCGCGGCCGGCGCCGGCGGCGGCTCGCCGGCGGCGGCTCGCCGCGCCCGTGCTCGCCATGAGCATCGGGGAGGGGGAGGCTCGCTGGGCGATGTACGCCGCCGTCCGCCTCGCCCCCTGCGCGGGCGGGGGCTCCAGGGAGGTGCTGGTGATCATGGGCGACCACCGGCCCGCGCGGGCCGAGTTCCTCGCCACCGAGGCGAGGCACGACCCCAGCACGGCACCTGGCGACCCGCCCGCGGATTGAGCAGCGCGCCGCCCTGAGCCACCCGAGTGCCGCGAGCCGCAACCCTCTGGAGGTGGTGCCCGCGGCCGCTTACGGGCACCCCGCCGCGTACCTCGTCAGGAAGCAGCTGAAGTCCTGCACGTTCAGCACGGGGGCCGTGGTGGAGTTGTCGCAGTTGGCGTAGGGCTCGCCCGCGGCGTAGCGCACGAGGAAGCAGCCGAAGTCCTGGACGTTCAGCACCGGGGCCTGCGTGCTCTGGTCGCAGTTGGCGTAACAGGGCGGGGCGGGCGGGCAGCCCCAGCGGGCCATGAGGCCGCTGGTGGCGGAGGACGCGCCGCCGGCGTGGAGCGCATCGTCGAAGACGGCCAGGGTGTAGACGCTGTTATTGAAACCGGTCCCGACCGCGGACCAGGCCTGGCCGTTCCAGCGGGCGATGCCGCCGGCTGCGACGCCGCCGGCGGTTGAGAATGCGCCCCCGACGTAGAGCGCGGGGCCGGCGCCGTCGTCAAAGGCGGCCAGGGCGAGGACCGTGTTGTCAACGCCGGTCCCGAGCGTGGTCCAGGCCGTGCCGTCCCAGCGGGCGATGCAGCTGGCGGCGATGCCGCCGGCGGTCTGGAACGAGCCCCCGGCGTAGAGCGCTGGGCCAGTGCCGTCGTCGAAGACAGCCAAGGCCTGCACCGCGTTGCTAATGCCGGTCCCGAGGGCGGACCAAGCCGTGCCGTCCCACCTTGCGATGCGGCTGGCGGCAACGCCGCCTGCGAAGAAGAACACGCCTCCCGCGTAGAGCGCGGGGCCGGTGCCGTCGTCGAAGACGGCCAGAGCGCGGACGGAGTTGGCGACGCCATTGCCGAGCGCAGACCAGGTCTGGCCGTTCCAGCGGGCGATGCGGTTGGCGGCGATGCCGCCGGCGGTCTGGAACGAGCCCCCGGCGTAGAGCGCGGGGCCGGTGCCGTCGTCGAAGACGGCCAGGGCGAGGACCGAGCTGTCCACGCCGGTCCCGAGCGTGGTCCAGGCCGTGCCGTCCCAGCGGGCGATGCGGCTGGCGGCGCCGCCGCCGATGGTGGAGAACTGGCCCCCCGCGTAGAGCGCGGGGCCGGTGCCATCGTCGAAGACGGCCAGAGCGCGGACCGCGCTGTCCACGCCGGCCCCGAGGGCGGACCAGGCCGTGCCGTCCCAGCGGGCGATGCCGCCGACGTTGACGCCCCCGGCTGTCTCGAACGCGCCCCCGGCGTAGAGCGCGGGACCGAAGACGGTCTGGGCGTGGACCCCGCCGTCCACGCCGGTGGTTGACCATTCGGGCGTGCAGGGCTGGGCCGAGGCGCTGGTCGCCACGCCGGCGGCGGCGCACAAGGCCAGGGCATGGATACGGACGCTGATCTCGCGATTCATGACAGTCCCTCCGGGCTGGGGTTCCGACGGAGCGGCCATCCTGGCCCGAGGACGCACAAGGGAGTCAGTTCACCTCGGCATTCGCGGCCAATCCTACAGTTCCGTTTTTTCCCGTCAAGAGTTAGATCGAAATTTCCAAATGAAAATATCGAAATCGAGGCCGCCATGGCGTATATTCAAGGAATGGCCGCCCCCACTCCTAGTCAGACAGACGCCAAACAACATCCAACAATACCGCCACCTTTTGAAGCCGAGGTCGCGGTGGTGCTTCAGGAGCTGCGGCCGGCGCTCGCGGGCGTTCTGGAGGGCCTCACGCCGCCCATCCTTCGCGCGACGGACCTGGGCCGCCGGCTCAGCATTGACAAGAACCTGAGTTGGCACATTTTCAACGCGGCTACCGCCCATGACACGCGAACGCTTGCGTCCCTTCTGCCCGGTCGGCGCGCCATGGAGCGTTTCTTCACCGCCGTGGCCGTGCAGGGCGTCGCGGACGGGGCGATCGACCGCGCCCGCGCGGCCTACGAGCGTTTCGAGGCGTCGGTGGAACGGCACGCGGCCAACCGCGATGCATTCGCCGCGATGGTCGCCGGGATCGGTCTCCGCGATCAGGGGTTGGATAACCACGCGGCCGCGGACGCGAAGCAGAAGCGCGCCATGTTCCGCGCGGCGTCGCTTCTGTGGGGGCGCCAAGCGCGTGTCGGTCTGCACGCCCTCGTCGTGCATCCGAGCGCGCAGCCGAACCTCATCGATAAGGTGTCCGTGCGCGCCACGATCGGCTTGCACCGGACGCGCCGCGGCGTCACGCTGCACACCATGGGCAGTCTCACGCACGCGCCTCGCAGGGGCGATCCCCCCGGCCCCATCGCCTTCGAAGCGCTCGATACGCGCGAGGCGTCCCCGGACTCGGTCGGCCTACTCAGAGACTTCTGCTCTCAGCCGCCGCCGCAGTTCCGCCTCCAGCCATGTGGGGAGCAATCTATCAGCTACGAACTGGTCTCGAACGGGGTGGGCGTTTCGTCGGATGTGAGCTTCGCCCTCGGGCATGTGATGCGCGCCAGCGGCGTGATGCCCGGCAGCGTAGCCGGCTCCGAGATCGCGATGAGTGCGCGCGTTGTAGCGCCGTGGGAGGTCTACATCGGCGACATGCTCATGCACGAGAGCGTATGGGACGAGGGGCTTCCAGAGGTCAGGGTCTACGCTTATCCCAGCCAGGGATCGGCATTGGAGTACCGGGATGCGGATCTGCTGCCCATCATCGAGAAGACGCACTACCTGGGGCGCGGCGTCGATTCGGGGCGCACGCCGCTGATCCCGAGGTACGCGGAAATGATGCTGTACGCGATGGAGCGCGTGGGATGGAAGCCGGAGGAGTTTCGCGTGTTCCGCTGCCGCGTGGACTACCCGGTAGTCCAATCGCGGATCAGGATGAGGTTTGCGCGGTGATGTGGCGGCTGGACGTGCGCCGCGGAGGAACGCCTCCCTTGCCTCTCGATTCGTCGTTCAGCCGGAACGAGCGGTTGTCGAAGTTGGTCGAGCCGACCGACACCCACAGGTCATCGGCCAGAGGCGCGGGGCGTTGACAGCGCCGCACGGTCAACGGGAATCGCTCTTCTCGTTGGTGATGGTCAGGGCCCGGCCGCCCCGCCCCCTTCGCCCATCTGCGATCGCCGGGTCACGTTGATCACGAGCCGCCAGCCGCGCTTGCCTTGCTCGTTCATGGACGGGCGTCATCCATCGTCCGCCGGGGAGCGCCCCCGCCGGCAACGGGAGACGACGCCGTGGTCGAGAACAGCAGCAACGGGCCGGGCCGGGCCGGCGGGTGGACGCTTGACGACGAGACGATGGCCAGGGGGCTGACCGTGGGCAGGCTCCGCGAGCTTCTTGAGGGCCGCGACCCCGCGGCCCCGGTGCTGGCGATGAGCGTCGGGGAGGGCGGGGCCCGCTGGGCCGCGTACGCGACGGTCCGCCTGCGCGGATCAGCCGGCCGGCCCCGGTCCGGCGGGCCCGCGCCGGCCTGCCCCCCGCTGCCAGGGCGTGACAGCGCTAGGCGGTTTCCCAGCACTCGCCCACCACCACCTTGGACCCGGGCGGCAGCTCCACCCGCTCGGTCCGCTCCGCGCCGGCCCGGGCCGCGGCGTCCGACCTGCGAACGACGTTGATCACCAGGCCCTCGCCGGGCTCGCCGACCTGCACCCGGTCGGCCACCTTGCCCTCGACGCGGTCGAGCAGCTCCTTCAGGTGCTGGTGCTTGCCCTGGGCCGCGCCCTTGATCAGCGCGTCCACCAGGATCTCGGCGATCGTCTTGCCGTTGTGCGTCTCGTCGAGACGCCGGCGGATCAGCGCGGTGAGCCCGCCCCCCCTTGGCCTGCCGCCCGGGTTGCCGGAGGTGCCCCGCGGCCAGCGGTGGGCCGCCAGGCGGTCGGCAGGATTCGCGCCCGCGGGGGTCTCGTCGCTCATCGGTCCGCCCCCCCCTCCGCCGCCACCGGGTGGCGGGCGGGGTACTCGACGATGTTGTAGATGACCGCCCCGCCCTCCGGGCCGCCGTGCTCGCGGTCGCTGACCCGCCCCTCCGCGCGGTCGAGGATCTCGCGGACGAAGCCCAGGTTCCCCTTCAGCGCCTGCTTGAGCATCAGCTCGGCCAGGAGCTCGCCCAGCTCCCTTCCGTTGTGCTCCCGCTCCAGCAGGTCGCGGAGCACGCCGCTGACGCTCCGGCCCCTGGGCCGGCCCCCCGGGTTGCCCGAGACGCCCTTGGCCCAGCGGTGGTCGGCCAGGTGGTCGGCCGGGCCGCGCCCGGGCTGCTCGTCCTGTCGCGGTTCCATGGGTTCCCCTAGAGCCCGTAGAGGGTCGTCAGCCATGTGCGGCCCCTCCCCCCTCAGCGAGGCGCTTCTCCCTGAGTTCGCTTAGCCGCGGCGACAGCTCCCCGGTGCGGCCGCAGAACTCGGCCATCTCGATGAGGTCATCGTCGGTGAGCGTGCCCATCTTGGCCCGCCAGTCACCACCCTCGACGCGCACCTCGTGGCGCTCGCTGACCCGCCCGTCGAGCCGCTCCAGGATCTCCCGCGCGAAGGGGTACTTGCCCTTGAGCGCCTCCTTGAGCAGCACCTCCGCGAGCAGGTCCTGGATGGGCCTGCCGTTGTGCTCGGTCTCCGCCACCAGCCGCCGCAGGGTGGCGGTGATCGACTCGCCCCTGGGCCGGCCGCCGGGGTTCCCGCTCTGGCCGGGCTTCCAGCCCTTGCCGGTGACGCCGCCGGGCTTGTAGCGGGGCCGCGCGTGGTCGCTCATCGGGGCTCTCCCCTGGCCTTCAGCCGCCTTCCAGCCGTGATCCGGGTTGATGCCGTACACGGCGCGACGGGCCGCGAGGAATCGCAGATTCCCTCTGGAATCAAGGCGTTTTCGACTTGCTGACGGGCCGCATGGGAGCGTTCATGTGCACGCCTCGGCCGGGGAGCCGGCGCGGGCGAAGGAGCACGACGATGATGACCCTCAGCACCACGGTCCTTGAGAACGGCCGCACGATCACCCTGGTCTGCCACGCCTGCTACGCCGCGAGCCGCGAGCTCTGCCTCGCGGTCTACGGGCGCGACCACCGGCGCGGCGGGATCGACGCCACCAACAGCATGGTCCACGAGGTCACCAACCTGATCGAGCAGGTGGCCGGCTGCTGAGCGCCACGAGCACGCGGCCGCGCGGGGAACCGCCCGGGCCGCGATTGGCCGCCGCGGTGTGCGGCGGCGAGCACCCCTGAAGGAGACCGCGCGATGAAGAAGGACCAGGTCAAGATCGGCGAGACGTACACGGCGAAGGTGAGCGGCGGGATCGCCACCGTCCGGATCACGGAGGAGGTCTGGATCGGCGAGCTGCACAAGGGCTGGAAGGGCGTCAACGTCCAGACCGGCCGGAGCGTGCGCGTCAAGAGCGCCCAGCGGCTGCGGGCGGTAGCAGGCGGCGGCAAGCCCCCGGCTCCCTCCGAGCCGGCCAAGGCCGCCCGGCTGCCCGTAGCGGGCGACGTTGCCCCCGCGGGCGAGACGGCCGAGCAAGGGACCCCGGGCCGCAAGGCCGCGAGCCCTCGCCCCCCCAAGCCCGCCAAGGCCGCCACGCCGGCCAAGCCGGGGGGCAAGGGCAAGCGGCGGCAGGTGCGCCCGACCAAGGGCACCCGCCCCGCCAAGGCCCGCAAGCCCAGGGAGGGCGGCAAGCTCTCCGGCCTGGATGCCG
>JBBDXI010000060.1:0-25012 GCA_040902425.1 Phycisphaerales bacterium | reverse complement strand
GAGCCCCTCCTGCTCGCCGGCCTGAAGGACCCCAACGCCGGCGTCCGCTCCACCGCCGCCATGATGATCGGCCGTCTCAAGCTGGCCGACGCCGCCCCCGCCTGCCGCCCCCTCGCCACCGACCCCTCCCCCTTCGCTAGGGCCTCGGCGATCTACGCCCTTTCCCGCTGCGGCCAGCCGGTGAACTCGACGCCCCTGGCGCGCCTGCTCCTGCACGACCCCTCGACGCGCGTCCGCGCCCACGTCGCCTTCCTGCTCGGCGAGTTGGGCGAGCCCTCGGCCGCCGGCCTCCTCCGCGAGGCCGCTCGCGGCGCCTCCTCGCGGTCCACCCAGCCGGCCGAGCAGCGGCTCTTCCTCGCCCAGGTCTCAGAGGCCCTCGTCAAGCTTGGCGAGCACTCGCAGGTCGAGCCCATCCGCGCCCACCTCTACCCGTCGCGCCCGGAAGACCTGGAAGCGACCGCGCTCGCCGCCCAGATCCTCGGCCAGCTCCGCGACAAGGGCTCGACCGACGAGCTGATCTACCTCACCGCCTACAAGGACCGCCAGGGCAACCGCATGCCCGCCGAGATCCGCCTCGCCGCCGCCGGATCGCTGGCGCGCCTCGGCAACGACAAGGGCTCGTTCGTCGCGGATGAGTACGCCGCCAGCGACATGGCCGTCCTGCGGGCGCAGTCGGCCTTCGTCTACGGCGAGATCGGGCGCGCCGAGAACCTGCCCAAGCTCGAGAAGCTCCTGGGCGACCAGACCGGCATCGTCCGCGTCTCGGCCGCGGGCGCCGTCCTGAAGCTCAACAGCGCCCCCGTCGCGGCCCGCTGAAACGGCTACTCGACCGCCTCGACACCCCGCACCTCCGGGATGTGCGCCCGCAGGTTCCGCTCGATCCCCACCCGCAGCGTCGCCTCGCTGCTGGGGCACCCCACGCACGCCCCGTGCAGGCGGATCCGCACCACGCCCTCCGCCGTCACCTCCACCAGCTCCACATCCCCGCCGTCGGACTGCACCGCCGGCCGGATCAGCGTGATGGCGCGGGCCACGCGGTCCAGGACCCGGGCGCTCGCGGGCGGGGTGTTCGGGGGCGGCGTGTTCAAGGCGGCAATCGTGCTCCGGGCCGCATGGTAGCGCCGGGGCATCCGGCCGCGCCCGCCCCCAGCCCCTAGACTCCGTCCCGTGAGACCCGGCGCTCCCCTCCGTTGCCCCCTGATCCTCGCGTGCCTGCTCGCCCTGTGCGGGTGCGCGGCCCAGAAGGTCAGCGACCCGCTGACCGACCTCCGCGACCCCAGGCTCTCCGAGCGCGACCGCGAGCGGGCGATCCGCGCCTGCTGGAAGCAGGCAGAGGCCGGGGAGATCGACCGCGCCCTCGTCCGCGACGAGCTCAAGACCATGGCCTGGGCCGGCGGCTGGTCCCCGCGCCTGCGCCTCGTCGCCATCCGGACCCTCCTCGGCGACACCACCCCGGGCGCCGACCGCGACAACCGCGACTTCACCCGCCTCAAGCTCCCCCGCGAGCCCGAGCGCCGGATCGTCGAGGCCCTCTCCAGCGCCGCGGCCGAGCGCGGCTGGTCCGAGACCACGCCCGCCCTCGTCCGCAGCCTCTCCCGCCACTGGCCCGGCATCCCCGAGCGCACCCGCCCGGAGCACGCCGCCCTCCGCGCCCTGAACCCCGGGCGCACCGTCGAGCAGGTGGTCTACGACACCTTCCTGCACCCGCCGGAGGAGGATGCCCCCGTCGCGGTGGGGGGGCTGCGCGGCGTCGAGCGCGTCCGGGTAGACGCCTGGGACCTGCTCGGCCGCCTCGACACCGAGGGCACCGCCCGCGCCGCGATGCTCCTGGACCGCCAGGCGCCGCCCACCGGCCCCGTCGCCGACATGCGGGCGGCCCTGCTCGAGCTGCGCACCCTCCCGGTCACCGGCGAGGAGCTGCGCTGGCTCGTCTCGATGCGCGACTTCAACGACCCCGCCAAGGCCGCGTGGTGGAAGCAAGCGTCGATCGCCGTCAGCGGCCTGGACCCGGTGCGGGGCGGGCGGCTGGGCCTGCGCCATCTCGAGCCCATCCGCTGGGCCAGCCTCCACCGGCCGGAGTGGATCAGGGCCCCGCGGGGCGAGCTGCTCCACGAGCTGCGCTCGCGCCTCGAGGGCCGCCAGCTCGTCCGCCGCCGCGCCAGCGCCGAGGAGCGCTGGCGCCCCTCCCCCGAGGGCCTGCGCGACTGGGAGGCGCGGCTCACCTGGGCCGACCTGCTGACCATCCTCGTCATCGACGAGGGCCTGCGAGACCCCGCCGTGGTGGCCGCGCTGCTCGCCCAGGCCGAGATGGACCGCGCCGACACGACCGCCGAGTACGGCGGCGTCCTCCGGGCCGGCGACACCGCCGCCGAGAGCGCCGGCAGCGCCGCCGCCCCCGTCCCCCCGTGGCGGGCCATCGTCTACCCGCCCCGCCCCGGCAACCGGCGCGGCGATCGCGAGTTCGTCGCCTCTGCCGACATGATCGCGCAGGGCGACCACAGCGCTGCCCACTACCACTTCCACGCCCAGGATGAGCGCAACGCCGACTACGCCGGCCCCAGCCCGGGTGACCTCGCCTACGCCGCCCGCCTTGGCCGCACCTGCCTCGTCCTCACCAGCGTCGAGAAGGACGCTCTGAACGCCGATCTCTACCAGCCCGACGGCGTGGTGCTCGACCTGGGGACCCTCCGCAAGCCCCCGGCGGCCGCGGCCGGTCGATAATCACGGGGGTGGACACGGGTGGCATGGGCAAGCCGCGCTGGGCTTGCCCGTGCCGAACAACAAGTACGTCACGGGCTCAGCAGCCCCGGCGTGCCTTCATGGTGCAGGTCCTCCTGATCGCCGTCTTCGTGGTTCTCTTCCTGCGCCAGTCCCTCGCGCGCCCGCTCATCGGCGGCCTCGACGCCGCCACTGTCGCGTGGCTCCACCTCGGCGGCGTGCTCGCCCTGGCCGTCGTGATGCAGGGAGTCCTGTGGGTGCAGGGCCGCCGCCTCGACCGGCGCGGCAGCGCGGGCTCGGTCCGCACCGCCGACCTGGCCGTCCTGGTCACGCGGATCGCCGCCGTCGCCCTCCACGCCTTCGCGGTCCTGGGCCTGGGCTGGCTGGATGTGGTCCGCTGGAAGGTCGGCAACCTCGTGCTGGTGGATGAACTGCTCGCCGGTGCGCCGGTGCTCCTGCTCATCGCCCTGG
Organism: Phycisphaerales bacterium; assembly: GCA_040902425.1. GTDB lineage: Bacteria > Planctomycetota > Phycisphaerae > Phycisphaerales > UBA1924 > JBBDXI01. The sequence continues at coordinate 21,823 of JBBDXI010000060.1, read as the reverse complement.
GCTGGTGGTCGATGTACCCCATCGACCGCCGCCTCCGCGAGGCCGCCCTCATCCGCGACCTCGACGAGGGCCGCATGGTCCGCCCCATGCCCTCCCGCGGGGCCTACCTGCTCAACGCCCTCCGCCACCAGGCGGCCCTCATCGTCGTCCCCGTCATCCTCATCACCGCCTGGATCGAGGCCGCCGGCTTCGGCCTCTCCGCCCTGGGCTCCCCCGCGTGGTTCCCCATGGCCGCGGCCCAGATCCTCGGCATGGCCGTCGTCCTCACCATGATGCCCCTGGTGATGCGCCGGGTCTGGCACACCGAGCGTCTCGGCCCGGGGCCCCTGCGCGAGCGGCTGACCGACATGTGCCGGCGCCAGGGCGTGCGCATCCGCGAGTTGCTCGTCTGGGGCACCCACGGCACGATGATCAACGGCGCCGTGATGGGCTTCTTCGGCCCCGTCCGCTACATCCTGCTCACCGACGCCCTGCTGGAGAGCCTCCCCACCGAGCAGGTCGAGGCCGTGATGGCCCACGAGATCGCCCACGTGAAGCGCCGCCACATGCTCTGGCTGGCCGTCTCGGCGATCGCGTCAATCACGCTCGTGCAGGCGGGCCTGCTCGTCGGCGCGGCCTACACCCTCGGGCGCGGCGTCATCGAGCAGGACGTGTGGCAGGCCGGGACCGCCGTCGCGTCGCTCCTGGCGGGCCTCGTCGTCTTCGGCTACGTCAGCCGCCGCTTCGAGTGGCAGGCCGACGCCTTCGCCGTGCAGCACCTCAGCGCGCCGCCCGAGAGCACCGAGGGGTCCGAGGGGGTGCCACTGCTCGCGGCGTCCCCGCCGCGCAGCAGTGCCGGCGTGGTCATCACCCCCGCCGCCGTCGACGCCATGTCCGGCGCCCTGGACCTCGTCGCCCGTCTCAACCGCATCCCCCGCCGGCGGTTCACCTGGCGCCACGGCTCGATCGCCTCGCGCCAGGAGCGCCTCGCCCGCCTCCCCGGCCAGCGGGCCGACCGCCTCGCCGTGGACCGCCAGGTCCGCCGCATCAAGCTCGTCGCCGCCGCCGCCTTCCTGGGCGCGGTGGCTATCGTCGTTGCCAGCGAGTGGCCCCGCGTTTCGGAGCAGGTGCATGCGCTTCGTCAAGATGCACGGCATCGGTAACGACTACGTCTACGTGGACGCCGTGAACGCCCCCGCGCTCGCCGAGCGCAAGGACCTCCCCGCGCTCTCCCGCCGCATCAGCGACCGCCACACCGGCGTCGGCTCCGACGGCCTCATCCTGCTCTGCCGCCCGACCGTGGCGGGCGCCGACGTCCGCATGCGCATGTTCAACGCCGACGGCAGCGAGTCGGAGATGTGCGGCAACGGCGTCCGCTGCGTCGCCAAGTTCGCCCACGACCGCCTCGCCCTGCGGGCGAAGCCGATGAACGTCGAGACCGGTCGGGGCGTGCTGCCGATCGACTACGCCGCCCGCGAAGGAAAGCTGGTCGAGGCCACCGTCGACATGGGCGAGCCCATCTTGGACCTCAGCCGCATCCCTGTCGAAGAACAGTTGCTGTCACACCGCGAAGGTCCCCACAGGTACTGTGTCATTCTTGAGGGCAAGAAGATCCTCGGGCTCGGCATCGGCAAGGGCTGGTTCGCCACATTTGTCTCAATGGGCAACCCCCACGCGGTCGTGTTCGGCGCCGGCGCCCGTGATTTTACGAGCGAAGAGTTGTCAGAGCTTGACCTCGCGCGCCTGGGGCCACTCTTCGAGTCCAATGAAGCCTTCCCGCGGCGCATCAATACTCACTTTGTGGCCCCGCGCTCCAGAACCGAGGCCACGATGAGAACCTGGGAGCGCGGGGCCGGCGCGACCAAGGCCTGCGGCACCGGAGCGTGCGCGGTCTGCGTCGCGGGCGTATTGAACGAGAAACTCGATCGCAACGTTCTCTTGCATCTTCCCGGCGGCGACCTCCGCATCCGCTGGGACGACAAGACCAACCGCGTGTTCATGACCGGCCCTGCCGAGGACGTCTTCGAGGGCGATTGGCCCGACTGACTCTCTCCCCTCTGCGTCTTCCTCAGCGTCCTCCGCGCCTCCGCGCGCACTCCTTCGCGCAGAGACGCCAAGAACGCAGAGACCGTGCGCAGAGGACTATGATCCGCACCCATGCCGCTCGCCTCCCACGAGCAGAAGCTCGCCGACCTGATCGCCCGCCGTCGCGATCGCCTGCTCGAAGACCTTCGCCTCCACGTCGAAACCCCCACCGGCGGTGGTAACACCGCAGCCCTCGACCTCACCCGCGGCCTCTTCACCACCCGCCTGGGAGCCCTCGGCGCGACGATCGAACTCATCCCCGGCGACCCCAAGCCCGACTGGCTCCACGGCGCCCCGGCCGCCGGCGCCATCCCGCCCACCGCCGTCTGCCGCCGCCCCGCGCGCAAACCCGCCGCGACGCCCATCCTCCTCAGCGGCCACCTCGACACCGTCCACGAGGCCGCCTCCCCCTTTCGCGAGCTCACCATCGCCCCGGATGGCAAGACCGCCACCGGCCCCGGCTGCGTGGACATGAAGGGCGGCCTGGTCATCCTCATCGCCGCCCTCGAAGCCCTCCACGAGGCCGGCCTCGACGCCGAATGGACCGTCATCCTCAACTCCGACGAGGAGACCGGGTCGTACCACTCGGACGCGGCGCTGACGCGCGAGGCAACCCGGGCCGCTCAAGCCGGCGGCGTCGGCCTCGTCGTCGAGCCCGCCCTCCCGGGCGGCTCCCTCGCCACCGAGCGCCTCGGCTCCGGCCAGTTCCTGATCGAGGCCCGCGGCCGCGCCGCCCACGTCGGGCGCGACTTCGACAAGGGCATTTCCGCCGTCACCGCCCTCGCCGAGCGGATCGTCGCCGTCGGCCGCCTCCCCGACCCCGCCCGCGGCCTTATCGCGAGTATCGGGCCTGTCGAGGGCGGCCACGCCACCAACGTCGTGCCTGATCACGCCCGCGCCTGGGGCAACGTCCGCTACCCCTCCAAGCAGATCGCCGATGAACTCCAGCGCCGGCTGGAGGCCCTGGCGACCGACCCCGGCCAGGGGCCCCCCATGGTCGAGGTGAAGACCAGCTTCAACCGCCCCGCCAAGCCCGCCACGCCCGCGACGCTCCGGCTGGCCGAGGCCGCACGGGCCGCCGCCGAAGCACTCGGCCAGAGCCTCCCCTTCGCCAGTACAGGCGGCGTCTGCGACGGCAATATCCTTCAGCATGCCGGCCTACCCACCATCGACACCCTCGGCGTCCGTGGCGGCGGCCTGCACACCCCCCAGGAATGGATCGAACTGCCGAGCCTCGTCGAGCGCTGCCAACTCCTCGCCGTGCTCATCGCCCGGCTCGCCACGGACCGGCTGAACTGAAAGGCAACGGAATGTCCCAGGTGACCGCGAGCAAGAAGGTGTCCGACCCGGGCGCCACCGCAAAGCCCCCCCCGCACATCGGCCCCGGCGCGACCGTCGGGCACGAGCTGCACCACAGCCCCGCCGTGAAGGCCGCGATCGACGCCATCATCGCCGAGGCGCGGGCCAAGTCGGCCCAGCTCACGGGCGTCCGTCCGCCCAACCCCGCCCTCAAGCAGTCCTATGACGACCTCATGAAGCGCGCCGCCGACGCCCGCGGCCGCGCCCTCCTCTACCCCTACCTCGGCTCCGGCATCGGCAACGGCGCCCTGGTCGAGCTCGCCGACGGCTCCGTCAAGTGGGACATGATCTGCGGCATCGGCGTCCACTTTTTCGGCCACAGCGACCCGGACCTCATGGCCGCCGCCCTCCGCGGCTCGCTCGACGACACCCTCAAGGCCGGCAACCTCCAGTCCAACTTCGACGCCTACGCCTTCTGCGAGACGCTCCTCGCCGAGGCCCGCAAGAGCACCGCCCTAAAGCATGCCTACGTCTCCACCTCCGGCGCCATGGCCAACGAGCAGGCCCTGAAGGTCTGCTACCAGAAGCACGCGCCCGCCTCGCGCGTGCTCGCCTTCCGCGACTGCTTCATGGGCCGCTCCACCACCATGTCCCAGATCGGCGACACCGCCGCCTACCGCATCGGCCTGCCCCTCTGGGTCCCCGTCGACTACATGCCCTTCTGGGACCCCGTGGGCGCCGAGAAGATGGGCGGCAAGCAGGCCTTCATCGACGCCGCCGTGCGCCAGCTGCGCGAGTACCTCGGCCGATACCCGCGCCAGCACGCCTGCTTCATCTTCGAGCTCATCCAGGGCGAGGGCGGCTTCAACGTCGGCGACCGCGACTTCTTCAAGGCCCTCATGGACATCTGCCGGGAGAACTCGATCGCGGTGTGGGCCGACGAGATCCAGACCTTCGGGCGGCTCCCCGCCATGTTCGCCGCCGACTACTTCGGCCTCGGCGAGTACGTGGATGTCATGACCATCGGCAAGATGACCCAGTCCTGCGTCACCCTCTTCACCGAGGCCTGCAACCCCGGCCCCGGCCTCCTCTCCGGGACGTTCCTCGGCGAGGGCGTCAGCTTCCGCGTCGGCCAGCGCGTCGTGGAGCGCCTCAAGGGCGGCAACCTCTACGGCGCCCACGGCGCCGCAGCCCGCCACCACGCCGCCTTCGTCGCCCAGGTGCAGGCCCTCGCGGGGAAGCACCCGGAGTGGTTCCCCAGGGTGCCCGGAATCCCCTCCATCCACGGCGGCCTCGGCGGCATGATGCGCTTCACCCCCTTCGGCGGCGACAAGGACAAGGCCGTCAGGGCGTGCAAGACCATCTTCGAGGAGGGCGTCATCCTCTTCTACTGCGGCCACGGCCCCTACCACCTCCGCGTCCTCCCCCCGCTCCCCGTCTTCCAGGAGAAGGACTGGCCCGAGGTCTTCGCCTGCATCGAGCGGGGACTGGCCCGGGCGGCGAGCGAATAATCCGTCCTCGATGCCTTGATGCCTCCTGCCTCGATGCCTCTCTTCAATCAAGCCGATAACGAAGAGAAGCGAGCCGGGACACGCATCATCATCGAGGCTTCGATCACACACGTTCAAGGACGAGGTGCCCCCCGTGTTCGTCATCCGCCAGGCCAGAGTCGAGGATGTCCCCACGCTGCTGAAGCTGGCCCGGATGGTCCACTTCATCAACCTCCCCGCCGACCGCGAGGTCATCTACTCCAAGATCCTGCGCTCGCGAGAGTGCTTCCTCAAGGCCGCGGGGCAGGAGGTCCCCGAGCCGCACCACCCCGCGCGCGACAACGGCGCCGGGAGCGGCCTGCGCGCGGCGATGCGCAAGAGCGAGTTCTTCATGTTCGTCCTCGAGGACACCGACAGCGGCGCCGTCCTCGGAACCTCCCAGGTCATCGCGAAGATGGGCGGCCCCGGCAACCCCAACTACTCCTTCAAGCTCACCCGCCGCGAGTACTTCAGCAAGAGCCTCCAGACCGGAACCTCACACATCGTCGCCAGGCTCCACGCCGACGAGAGCGGGCCCACCGAGATCGGCGGCCTCATCCTGCAATCCGCATCCCGCGGCCACCACCTCGGGCGCCTCCTCAGCTTCGTCCGCTTCCACTTCATCGCCCGGCACCGGCCCCTCTTCTCCGACCGCATGATCGCCGAGATGATGGCCCCCATCAGCCTCGACGGCCAGAACATGCTCTGGGAGTACCTCGGGCGCCGCTTCATCCCCCTCTCCTACACCGAGGCCGACAAGCACTGCCAGCGCTCCCGCGAGTTCATCGAGGCCCTCCTCCCCAAGTCCGACATCTACCTGTCGCTCCTGCCGCCGGAGGCCCGCGACGTCATCGGGAAGGTCGGCGAGGAGACCATCCCCGCCCGCCGAATGCTCGAGAAGCTCGGTTTCCGCTTCAAGGACCTCGTGGACCCCTTCGACGGCGGCCCCCACCTCGAGGCCGTCACCAACGACATCCCCATCGTCAAGGCCACCCGCACCGCCGAGCTCGGACCCGCCATCGCCCCCGCCCACGCCACCGGCCGCGCCCTGGTCAGCTGCCTGAACGCCGACGGCGAGTTCCGCGCGGTGGACACCCCCTGCGCCGAGGAGCGCGGCCGTGTCGGCATCCCCAGGGCGGCCATGTCCGAGCTGGGCTGGGCACGCGGGACCACCGTCGGTGTCACGCCCCTCGACGACGCCGAGCCCGCCCGCGCGGACGCGAAGCGCAGGGAGCGCAAGCCCAAATCCCGGGGCCGGAAGGTCCGCTCGTGACACCGGCCGATCTGGTCGGCGGCGAGTGGCTTGGTCTTCGTGCCAGGGGCGGCTTGAGCGGCGCAGCCGCGCCCGCCCGTGCGGTCGCCGGCATCACCTCCCGCAACCCCGCCCACCCCGACCGGATAGTCTGGTCCGGGACCCCCGATTCCTCCCACATCGACGCCGCCGTCTCCGCCGCCCGCGCCGCCCTCCCCACCTGGTCCCGCTGGCCCCGCGAAAGACGCTTCGCCGCCCTCCTCCGCCTCAAGGCCCTCTACGAGTCCCGCGCCCAGCAGATCGCCGAGCTGATCTCCGACGAGACGGGCAAGGTCCTCTGGGATGCCAGGCAGGAAGCCGGCGCCCTCGCCGCCAAGATAGACATCACCCTCGACGACTCCGCGGCCGGCCCCCTCCGCCGCGTCACCGGCTTCGAGTTCCCTCTCCCCGGTGCCACTGGCGGCTTGCCCGCCAGTGCTCCCACCCGCCTGGGCCGCTGCTGGTTCCGCCCCCACGGCGTCATGGCCGTCATCGGCCCTTTCAACTTCCCCGCCCACCTGCCCAACGGCCACATCATCCCCGCCCTGGCCATGGGCAACACCGTCATCCTCAAGCCCAGCGACAAGGCCCCCGCCGTCGGCCAACTCCTGATCGCCCTGATGCAGGAGGCCCTCGAGGCCGAGGGCGCCCCGCCGGGCGTCGTCAACCTCATCCAGGGCGCCGGCGACATCGCCGCGAGACTGACCACGCACGCCGGCATCGACGGCATCCTCTTCACCGGCTCCTGGCCCGTCGGCCGCCGCATCCTCGAGGCCAACCTCGACAACCCCGGGCGCATCGTCGCCCTGGAGATGGGCGGCAACAACCCCGCCGTGGTCCTGCCCGACGCCGACCTGAGGCAGGCCGTGATCGAGTGCCTCAGGAGCGCCTTCGTCTCCACCGGCCAGCGCTGCACCTGCACCCGCCGCGTCATCATCCACGAGGCCATCGCGGCCCGCTTCATCCCCGCCCTCTGCAAGGCCGCCAGCCACCTCATCATCGGCCACCCCCGCGCTGAGCACCCCGTCTTCATGGGCCCCATCATCTCGGAGGCCTCGCGCACGGCCGTCCTCGACTTCCAGTCCCGCGCCGCGGCCGCCGGGGCCGAAGTCCTCGTCGAAGCCTCTCAACCCAACCGCCCCCTCCCCTCTTTCGACTCTTCCGCCTCCGCGCCCTCCGCGCTCTCCGCGGTGAACCCGCCTTCCGATCCCCAGCCCGAAGGCTGGTACATCTCCCCCGGCATCCTCCGGGTCGACCGCTTCATCCCGGGCGACGAGTCGAACGCCAGCGCCGGCGAGGGCTTCACGGTCCCCACGAACGGCTTCCACCCCGGCGGCGACCTCGAAGTCTTCGGCCCCCTCCTCCGCCTCTCCGTCGTCCCCGACCTCGACGAGGCCCTCAACCAGGCCAACGCCACCCGCTTCGGCCTCGCCGCCAGCATCTTCACCAGAGACCCCGCCGCCGTCGACCGCTTCCTCGCCGAGGCCCGCGCCGGCTGCATCAACGTCAACACCGGCACCGCCGGCGCCAGCAGCAAGCTCCCCTTCGGCGGCCTCGGCCGCTCCGGCAACCACCGCCCCGCCGGCAGCTTCTCCCTCGACTACTGCGCCTACCCCGTCGCCGGCATGATCGAGTCCGGCGCGGCCGCCCAGCTCACCCCCGGCATGCACTTCGACGACGCGTGGCTGTGAGCGTCGCCCCGTTCCCCATTCAGTGAGCCGGGGCGTCCCCGCCCCGGGCTCCCCCGCTGCGGCGCTCCCCATCCCCGCGGTAAGCTGCGTGGATCGTGGTTCTCTCCCCCGAACGCCGCGCCGTCCGGATCGGCCTCGCCATCCGCGCTACCGCCATTCTCCTCTTCGGGATCAGCATGACCGTCGTTGCCAGCGCAACCGGTCACGCCCTGGCCCACGCCGACTTCCGCACCGCCCTCCTCGGCTGGGATGGTCCGGGCCTTCTCCGCTCGATCTCGCTCCCCAGACTTCTGGCGTGGTTCGCCGAAAGCGGGCCCCTGCTGCTCGCCCTCGCCGCTTCGGTCTACCTGTGGCGCGGGGCGGGCAGCGTGACACGCACGCTCACACGGAGACTCGCGCGATGAGCGACTACGCCTGGTTCAAGCTCGTCGTTCGGGCGATCGGGCTGCTGCTCCTGGGAATGGCACTCCCCTCGTTGATCTGGCAGGTCGGCACCATCGTGGCCCTCGCGTTCGACAGCCAGCTCACGCAGTTCCAGCCCATGTATTTCATTCAGTGGGTGCCCGGCGTGCTCGGCACCGCGGCCCAGCTCGCCTTCGGCCTCTACCTCCTCCTCGGCGCCGAGCGCCTCATCGCCCGCTGCCTCCGCGACGTCCGCGGCCACTGCGCCTGCTGCGGCTATGACCTCTCCTCGCTCACCGCCGACAAGTGCCCCGAGTGCGGCACGCCCATTACCCCCGCAGCGCCCCGCTCACCCGCCCCTTGAGCCTCTCCCCCTCATCACAGCCCCGTCGGCCCCCCGCACGACGGGCAGAACGGCATCCGCCCACGCCGCCCCCGCCGCCCCCGCCCCGACCGCCCCCGACTCCCCCGCCAGCAGCACATACGCCGCCCCCCAAACCGCGACGATCAGCGGCATCGCGAAGAACAGCAGCGGCAGCAGCAGCGCCAGCGCCGATGCGAGCGCGATCAGCCCCAGCACCAGCCCCAGCCCGATCAGCGACAGCCACCGCAGTTCCCCCGTCATCCCCCAGCTCGCCCGCATCGCCTCGATCGGCCCCGGCAGCCCGCCCCGCTCATCCACCGCGACCATCGCCGACATGAAGAACCGCGACGAGAAATACATCGCCGGCAGCATGCACAGCAGCAGCGCCGCCACCGCCGCTCCCGGCCCAGCGCCCGCCCCGATCGAGACCGCCAGCACCAGCAAGCCCGGCAGCATGCACACCAGCATCACCAGCATCACCAGCCCCTGCACCCCCGCCAGCGGCCAGTACGGGCGCGCCCCGGAGAACCCGCGGAACAGGTGCTCCAGTCCCACCCGCTCCCCACGCGCCGCCCGCACCCCCGCGTACATCATCCCCGCCGTCAGCTGCGCCGAGAACAGCAGCGAGATCGGCAGCGACAGCAGTCCCGGCACGCCGATGGCCCTGTCGATCAGGTTCTGCGCCAGGCTCACGCCGATGGAGATCACCATCCCCACGAACGACACCAGCAGCAGCGGCCCGTAGTTCGCCGTGAACGCGCGCCACCCCAGCGAGAACGCCTCCCCGAACGAGTACGCCGCCGCGCCCTGCTCGGGCGGCGGGACCGGCGGCACAGCGCTCATCGCCTGGCTCATGTGGATGCTCTCCGCGCGCCGCCCCGGGCCAGCATACCGGCGGGCGCACCGCCGGTCACCCGCCGCCCGCCGGTACACTCCCCCCATGCCCCGCCGCACCATCCTCCCCGACCCCCGCCGCTCCCCGCGCTTCGCCGGCCACTGCACCTTCTGCCGCTACCCCCGCCTCGAAGACGTTCTCCCTGAGAACGCCCCCGCCGACTGGGCCCTCTACGGCGTCCCCTACGACTCCGGCGTCACCTACCGCCCCGGCGCCCGCTTCGGCCCCCGCGCCATCCGCGAGGAATCCCAGTACGTCAAGCCCTACTCCCCCGAGCACGACCTCACCCTCCCCGCCCTCCTCAGCCTCGCCGACGCCGGCGATGCCCCCGTCCAGCCCTTCAACCTCAAGGCCACCCTCGACGCCGTCGCCGCCTTCGCCCTCACCCTCGGCGAGCCCAAGGCCACCAAGCTCTTCGCCGTCGGCGGCGACCACTCCATCGCCTACGCCAACATCCGCGCCACCTGGGAACGCCGCGGCCAGCCCAAGGGTGGCCTGGCCCTGCTCCACTTCGACAGCCACCTCGACACCGTGGACCAGGTCTTCGGCGAGAAGTGGTCCCACGCCTCCGTCTTCATCCGCGCCGTGGAGGATGGCCTCATCGACCCCCGCCGCATGCTCTCCGTCGGCATCAAGGGCCCCCTCAACTCCGCCGACGACCTGAAGTTCGCCCGCGACCACGGGATCACCCTCCTCACCTGCGAGCAATACCGCGCCAGCGTTCGCGACGGGCGCGAGGAGGTCCAGGCTTTCATCGCCCAGCTCCAGGGCGCCGAGACCTACCTCACCTTCGACATCGACTGCATCGACCCCGCCTACGCCCCCGGCACCGGCACCCCCAGCATCGGCGGCCTCACCTCCGCCGAGGCCCTCACCCTCCTGCGCTCCCTCAAAGGCGCCAACCTCGTCGGCGCGGACATCGTCGAGGTCCTCCCCGACCGCGACCCCGCCGGCATCACCGCCCTCCTCGCCGCCCACATCATCTTCGAGGTCCTCTGCCTCGACGCGGCCGGTCAGACGGGAAGAACGCGGCAGTAGGCGAGCGTCATCGAGCAGCCGCTGTTCAGGACGACGATCCCGCCGATCACGACGCACACGCTCAGAAACCGCGACCGCCGCCACGCCGCGGCCTGGTGATCCAGCACCTCGCGCTCATACACAATCTGCCGCCCGCACTCCGGGCAGGGCTCGCCCAGCCGCCGGCCGCTCACGTCGTACCCGCACGACCAGCATCGGATGGGTGAGGCCATAGCCCGCTCTACCAGCAATCGCCGACGACCCGATCCCTGCACCCGCGCTCAGCCGTTCACTCTTCACCCGCTCCCCTCTTCACCTCTTCAGTCCTCTCCGCGCCCTCCGCGTCCACTCAGCGACCTCCGCGTACGCCTCTTCTTGGCACGCCCTTCGCGACGAGCCAGCCATGCGTCCCCCCGTCCGCGCATTCCTCGCCGCCATCCTTGCGCTCGCCGCGCAATCCGCGGCCGACACCACCGTCCACGAGATCGCCCGCATCCAGGGCCAGTCCGAGACCGTCCTCCGCGGCACCGCCCTCGTCGTCGGCCTCGGCAAATCCGGCGACTCCGGCAAGGAACTCGCCCTCGCCCGCCCCCTCCGGCAGGTCTACGCCAACAACGGCAACCCCGTCATGATCGAGGATGTCGCCAAGGCCACTTCCGTCGCCCTGGTCTCCGTCATGTGCCGCATCCCCGAGGGCGGCGGCCGCACCGGCGACCGCTTCGACGTCTCCGTCCAGACCACCCTCTCCGCCAAGAGCCTCGCCGGCGGAACCCTCTACCTCGCCGCCCTCCAGGGCCCCTACCCCGACGACCCCGTCTTCGCCATCGCCGAGGGCGAGCTGATTATCGACGATGACCGCTACCCCACCCGCGCCCGCGTCCGCGGCGGCGCCCGCCTCATCCGCGACATCGTCACCGGCGATGTCCGCGACTCCTTCACCCTCATCCTCCGCCCCCCCTACGCCGGCTGGGCCGCGGCCAGCGAGGTCGCCGGCACCATCACCCAGAGCATCTACGGCAAGACCGGCAAGGGCCTCGCCGGCCTCCCCCAGGTCGCCACCGTCATCGACGACCGCACCATCCGCATCGACATCCCCCCCGTCGAGCGGGCCAACACCGCCGCGTTCGTCGGCGATGTCCTCTCCACCCCCATCAACATCTCCCTCCTCAAGCTCCCCGCCCAGGTCATCTACAACCAGGCCGCGGGCCGCATCGTCGTCACCGGCGATGTCGAGATCAGCCCCGTCGCCATCACCTCGCAGGACCTGACGATCACCACCACCACGCCCCCGCCCACGCCCACCCCCGACAACCCCGCCTTCGAGACCGCCACCTGGGTTGGCGTCGCCCCCGGCGCCAAGGACTCCGACCGCGCCCGCCTCCAGGACCTCCTCAACGCCTTCAACCAGCTCAAGGTCCCCGTTTCCGACCAGATCGGCATCCTCGAAATGCTCGAAAAGACCGGCAAGCTCCACGCCCGCGTGGTCAGGGAATAGCCATGGATGGCCCCGCCGCGATGACGCCCGCGACAATCCCCGCCCCCCCGCCCCCCGGCGGCCCACGCCGCGCGCCCCTCTCCGACTCCCAGCGCACCTTCCAGTACGCCCTCGGCCGCGCCACCGCCCGCACCGGCGCCACCCCCCGGGAGCAGGCCCGCGAGGCCGCCGAGCAGTTCGTCGCCCAGACCTTCATCCAGCCCCTGCTCAACCAGCTCCGCCGGATGGAGCAGGCCGCGCCCCCCTTTGCGCCCGGCCCCGGCGAGAAGCAGTTCCGTGCGCTGATGGATGCCGATCTTGCGCACCGCCTCACCGCCGCCTCCAGCTTCCCCCTCGTCGACCGCGTGGCACAGCAGATGCTGGCCAAGGGCGGACCCCGTGCCACCGAAGCCCGTGCCACCGGTTACTCCGCCGCCCTGACTCCCCTCTTCGCAACAGACGCCCGTTCGGCGGCGCAACCGGTGCTCTTCGAGGAAACCCACCCCCGTGTCCGCTGACCCCACCCAAGCCCTCGAGCCCCTCCTCGCCGACCTCGTCGCCGCCCACGAGCACCTCCTCGCCCTCGCCGGCGAGCAGCGCGCCGCCCTCTCCCGCGCCGACGCCCGCGCCGCCGAGGATGCCGCCCGCCGCCAGGCCGACGCCGCCCGCCACATCGCCCACCTCGACGCCGAGCGCCGCCGCCTCGTCGCGCAGATCGCCCCCGGCGCTGCGCTCCCCACCCTCACCTCCCTCGCCGCCCGCTTCCCCGAGCCCCTGCGCGCCCGCATCGCCGCCATCGCCGCCCGCCTGCGCGAGCTCCTCGCCCGAATCCAGGAAGAGCAGCGCATCCTCCGCGCCGCCACCTCCGCCCTCATCGCCCACATGGATGGCCTGATGCAGCAGGTCGCCCGCGCCCTCACCAACCCCGGCGTCTACGGCCCCCGAGGCCGCACCGACGCCACCCCCGCCCCCCCCTGCGGCCTCGACCTGACCACCTGACCACCTGACCAGCTGACACGACGCCCCCCCGCACTTCCCAAGCTCCCGTCCACCAGCATTTTCCCTTTTCGCTTTTCCCCATGAGCCTCTCCGCCTCCCTCCAGATCGGCACCTCCGCCCTGAACGCCAGCCAGCTGGCGATCCAGGTCGCCGGCAACAACCTCGCCAACGCCGCAACCCCCGGCTACTCGCGCCAGGTCGCCATGCTCCTGGCCACCCGCGCCAACACCTCCGGCCGCATCACCGTCGGCACCGGCGTCCAGGTCTCCGACATCCAGCGCAAGGTCGATGAGGCCCTCCAGGGCCGCCTCTGGGCCGGCATCTCCGGCCAGGCCGCCTCCGCCCAGGACCACGCCATCCTCTCCCAGATCGAGGACATCCTCGGCGAGCTCGGCGAGAACGACCTCTCCAGCGAGCTCTCGAAGTTCTGGAACACCTGGTCCGAGCGGTCCAACGGCGCCGGCTCCAACGCCATCGTCGTCCAGCAGGGCGCCCGCCTCGCCGACTTCATCCGCCGCATCCGCACCGACCTCTCCCGCCAGAGCGAGGCCATCGACCGCCAGCTCGCCGTCCGCGTCGAGCGCGCCGACGGCCTGCTCACCCAGATCGCCGGCCTCAACCGCCAGGTCGCCACCGCCGAGGCCGGCGGCGGCACCGCCGGATCCCTCCGCGACCAGCGCGACCAGCTCGTCTCCGAGCTCAGCCAGTACCTCGACGTCGCCACCGTCGAGCAGGCCAGCGGCGCTGTCGACATCCTCGTCGGCTCCACGCCCGTCGTCCTCGGCGGCGTCTCCCGCGGCCTCGAGCTCACCCGCCGATCCGTCGACGGCCAGACCATCGCCCGGATCGGCGTCCGCCAGGACGGGCAGGAGCTGGCCATCCGCCACGGCGAGCTCGGCTCGCTCCTGGCCAACCGCGACTCCACCGTCCAGGGCGTCATCCAGAAGCTCGACACCCTCACCTCGCAGGTCATCTTCGAGGTCAACAGGCTCCACAGCACCGGCAGCCCCAGCGCCGGCCTGCTCACCAGCACCGGCACGCTCGGCTTCGCCACGCCCGACCGCTCCCGCGCCCTGAACGACCCCGCCAACGCCACCACCAGTCCCCTGCCCTTCAGGGCCGTCACCGGCGGCTTCACCGTCCGCGTCCAGGGCCCCGGCGGCGCCATCGACACCGTCCGCATCGACATCGACCTCGACGGCCGCACCAGCGCCGGCGCTGCCGGCTTCGGCGAGGACACCAGCCTCCAGGACATCCAGGCCGCGCTCGACGCCGTCGGCGGCCTCACCGCGAGCATCACCGGCGACGGCAAGCTGAAGATCGACGCCGAGCCCGGCTTCTCCTTCTCCTTCCAGGATGACACCTCCGGCGTCCTCGCCGTCCTGGGCGTCAACGCCTACTTCACCGGGACCACCAGCGCCGACATCGGCGTGAGCCAGGCCCTGAAGGACACCCCCGCCCTCCTCGCGGCCGGCCGCTGGAACGGCACCGACTTCGCCGAGAACGGCACCGCCCTGCTCATCGCCGGGCTCCAGGACCAGAACCTCACCGCCCTCGGCGGCGTCTCCCTCTCCCGCCACTGGGAGCAGACCGCCCAGCAGGTCGGCCTCGCCACCGACGGCGCCCGCTCCCAGTCCCAGGCCAGCACCGTCGTCCGCGACAGCCTCGAAGCCCAGCGCGCCGCCGTCAGCGGCGTCAGCATCGACGAGGAGTCCATCAACCTCCTCACCTTCCAGCGCCAGTACCAGGGCGCCGCCCGCTACATCAGCATCGTCGACGAGCTCATGCAGACCCTGATCAACCTCGTGTAAAGCAGCAAATGGCAAAGCAGCAAATAGCAAATCAGACCCGCAGACACGGCCCCCCTCTTCATTTGCTGCTTTGCTGCTTTGCCATTTGCTGATTTCCCATGTCCTCCATCCCCTCCAACATCACCCGCGTCCCCACCCTGCTCATGGCCACCGCCGCGGGCAGCACCATCGCGCGCACCAACCTCTCCCTCTTCCAGGTCCAGGCCCAGCTGGCCTCCGGCAAGGCCATCACCCGCTTCAGCGACGACGCCGCCAAGGCCGCGGCCATCGCCATCCTCGACAGCCGCCTCGAGCGCGCCGACCAGCGCCTCCGCAACCTCCAGCACGCCGACTCCGCCCTCTCCACCCTCGATCAGGCCCTCGGCGACGCCAGCGACCTCGTCCTGGAGGCCAAGTCCATCGCCTCCGCCCAGGTCGGCACCGGCGCCACCGCCAGCGAGCGCGCCGCCCAGGCCCAGGTCGTCGAGTCCCTCATCCAGTCCCTCTTCGGCATCTCCAACCGCCAGGGCGTCGCCGGGTCCATCTTCGGCGGCGGCAACACCGGCTCCCCCGCCATCGAGGCCATGCTCGGCGGCTACCGCTACCTCGGGCGCGGCAACGGCCTCCTCACCGACCTCGACCTCGGCAGCGGCGTCCCCATCACCCTCGGCGGCAGCTCCCTCGGCTCCACCTCCGCCCGCATCCGCGGCACCGCCGACCTCGACCCCGCCCTCACCCTCGACACCCGCCTCGCCGACCTCGGCGGCGCCCGCGGCCTGGGGGTCACCCCCGGGCGCATCGAGTTCTCCTTCAACGGCGGCGCCCGCATCCCGGTGGACCTGACAGGCGCAGATTCCGCGCAGCACGTCGCCAACGCCCTCACCGCCGCCATCCGCGATTACGAGCAGGCCAACTCGGTCACCATCCTCGGCCCCGGCGGCGTCTCCGTCGCCGGCGGCGGCTTCTCCCTCGACGTCGCCGCCGGAACCCTCCAGTTCCACGACACCGGCAGCGGCATCACCGCCCAGGACCTCGGCCTGGCCGACGCCGCGGGCACACTCGCCTTCACCAGCACCAGCGCCAGCGGCCTTGAGCTCGACCCGAAGCTCACCTGGCGCACGCCCATCAGCGCCCTGCGCGGAGTGGTGGGGGGGCTCGGCCAGATCAAGGTCAGCAACCTCGGCCAGTCCCGCACCATCGACCTCTCCTCCGCCCAGACCCTCGGCGATGTCCGCAACGCCCTCCAGTCCGCCGGCCTGGGCCTCCGCGTCGAGCTCAACCAGGCCGGCACCGGCTTCGACGTCCTCAACGAGGTGGCCGCGGGCCGCAACCAGGCCCTCTCCATCGAGGAAATCGCCGGCAACGGCCTCACCGCGACCCGCCTGGGCATCCGCTCCTTCACCGGCCTCACCCGCATCGCGGACTTCAACGACGGGCGCGGCGTCCAGATCGTCGATGGCAAGACCGACCCCGTCAGCGGCCTGCCCAGCGCCGCCGCCAACGCCGACTTCACCATCACCCTCGGCGACCCCGGTAGCACCAGCTTCACCGTGGACCTCCGCCCCCAGGACATGGCCAGCGTCCAGTCGGTGATCGACCGCATCAACGCCGAGGCCGCCGCCGCCGGCATCAACGTCCCCGCCGACTTCAACGCCTCCCTCGCCGACGGCGCCAACGGCATCGCCCTCGCCCAGAACCCCGCCTGGACCGGCAGCCCGTCGATCAAGCAGGAGAACAACTCCCCCGCGGCCGAGCAGCTGGGCCTCCTCGCGGGCTCCTTCGACGTGACCACCGGCGTCTGGCAGGGTGCCGACCGGGCGACGGTCCGCGTGGACAACCTTTTCACCCACCTCATCGACCTGCGCGACGCCCTGATGAGCAACGACACGACTGGCATAACGCTTGCGGGAGAGCGGCTGGAGTCCTCCGTCAAGCGATTGGCGGAGACCCGCGCGCTCGTGGGCGGCTACGCCAAGCGCGTCATCGACGGAACGGTCCGCCAGGAAGACCTCAACGTGCTCGACCAGAAGGCCCGCTCCCAGCTCCAGGACACCGACTTCACCGAGGCCGCCACGCGCTTCAGCCTCCTCCAGACCCAGCTCCAGGCCGCCCTCACCGTCACCGCCCAGTCGTTCTCCCGCTCCCTCCTCGACTTTCTCGGCTAGCGCCGGAAAGCCGGATTCCGAAGCGCCCGTCGCACAACGCGGGCGCAGATGAAGGTGCCAGCTTCGGCTGACCAGCATTTGCGCTTTGCGGTTTGCGGTTTGCGCTTTCAGCAAGGAGTGCACCAATGGACGTCAGGACGACCCGTTTCGGAACCATCCAGATCGCGGAAGACCGCGTCATCACCTTCCCCAAGGGCCTGCTCGGCTTCCCGGGCGCCCGCCGCTACTGCCTGCTGGAGCCCGGCGAAGAGGCCTGCTTCTTCTGGCTCCAGTCCCTCGACGACCCCGCCCTCGCCTTCGTCGTCACCGACCCCGCCCTCTTCGTCCCCGACTACTCCGTCCCCATCCGCCCCGAGCAGATGGCCGACCTGGGCCTCCCCCGCCTCGAGGATGCCCAGGTCTTCGTGATCGTCAACAAGGTGGACAGCCAGCTCACCGGCAACCTCCAGGGCCCCCTGGTCATCAACACCCTCTCCCGCGCCGGCGAGCAGATGGTCCTCGCCGAGAAGCGTTGGACCACCCGCCACCCCCTGATGAGAGTCGGCGAGCCCGCCCGCGCCGCCACGGCCTAAGCACCGAGTAACGCAGCGACGGAGCGACGCAGCGACGCAGCGGCCCCCGTCCAGCTCTCCCGATCCGAACTGCGTCGCTGCGTTCCTGCGTTACTGCGTCTCTGAAGCCGGCCCGGAGGGCCGGCGCGACGAAAGGAAGGAGCCTCGCAATGCTGGTCCTCTCACGTCAGCGCGACGAAACCATCATGATCGGCGACGAGATCGAGATCACCGTCGTCGACATCCGCGGCGACAAGGTCCGCCTCGGCATCACCGCGCCGACGAGAATCGCCGTCCACCGCAAGGAGGTCTACGAGGCGATCAAGCGCGAGAACGAGCAGGCCGCCCAGCTCAACCGCAGCATCGAGAGCGGCGACATCGACGCCATCCGCCGCACCATCTCACCCGGCCCCGCCCGCAACCGCCAGCGCCGCGCCGCCGACGCCTCCCCCGGCGCCGGCCTCTCCTCGCGACTCGACCCCGCGCCCCCCGGCCTGAACGGTCAGGCCCGGCCCGCGGCCACCACCGGCCCCCGCCTGGTCACCCCGGCCCCGATCAACCCCGCCAACGGCCGCCAGAGCGGTCGCACCGCGTAGAACCCGTGCGGCAGGCGTCCCGCCTGCCCGACCCACCGACCTCAAACCGCCCCGACGCCCGCACGACGCAATCACGGAGGATTGCCCCCATGGCCCGGATCAACACCAACGTCCCCAGCCTCGTCGCCCGCGCCAACCTCTCCCGCGCCGGGAGCGAGCTGGAGGCCCGGCTCGTCCGCCTCTCCACCGGCCTGCGCATCAACCGCGGCGCCGACGACCCCGCCGGCCTCATCAGCTCCGAGCGCCTCCGCTCCGACATCAAGGGCGCCGACCAGGGCATCAAGAACTCCGAGCGCGCCTCCTCGGTCATCGCCACCACCGAGGGCTCCCTCGCCGAGGTCTCCGACCTCCTCAACTCCATCCGCGCCCTCATCATCGAGGCCGCCTCCACCGGCGCCAACAGCCCCGAGGAGCGCAAGGCGAACCAGCTCCAGATCGACTCCGCCATCGACTCGATCACCCGCATCAGCAATACCGCCAGCTTCGGCGGCCTGAAGCTGCTCAACGGCTCGCTGGACTACACGCTCTCGGGCGTGGCCGCGTCCGACATCGCCCAGGCCAGCATCTACGGCGCCAGCTTCGTCGGCAGCAGCCAGCTGAAAGTGGACGTGGATGTGCTGGCCTCGGCCCAGACCGGCGCCCTGTTCCTCCGGGGCGACCATCCCGCGAGCCCCGCCTTCAACGGCCAGATCCAGTCCACCACGACAATCCAGGTCGCCGGCCTCCGCGGCGTCACCGAGTTCACCATCCTCTCCGGCCAGTCCCTCTCCAACGTCGTGGACGCGGTCAACCGGACCTCCTCCACCACGGGCGTGCAGGCGCGCCTGGTCAACGTGCTGGACGCCAGCTCGGGCATGGTCTTCGAGTCGATGGACTTCGGCTCCAAGTCCTTCGTCCGGGTCGAGCGCCTGAACGCCGGGTCGGCGCCCACCGAGTGGCAGACCTACCAGATCGCCGGCAACGCCAATGTCCCGTCGTTCGGGCCGCCGTTCGACTGGGCGACGTTCCTGGGCAACGGGACCCTCTCGCTCTCCGACAACGATAACGGACGGGATGTCACGGCCCTGGTGAACGGCACCCTGGCCACCGGCGAGGGGCTGGCCGTCTCGCTCTCCTCGCAGGCCCTGAGCCTCAAGCTCATCCTCGCGGAGAGCTTCGCCGCCGACCCCACGCTGACCGCATCCAGCTTCTACATCACCGGCGGCGGGGCCCTGTTCCAGCTCGGCCCGCAGGTGACCGCGCAGCAGCAGACGAACCTGGGCATCCAGTCGATCGCGGCCAGCAGCCTCGGCGGGACGCTCATCCAGGGCACGCTGCAGTTCCTCAGCTCGCTCAAGGAAGGGCAGATCAACAGCATCGCCGCCTCGGCCGACCGGAAGGACTTCTCCGCGGGCTCGTCGATCCTCGACTCGGCCATCGACGAGGTCTCGGTCATGCGGGGCCGCCTGGGCGCCTTCGAGCGCAACGTCCTCCAGACCAACGTTCGCTCCCTCCAGGCGGCGTTCGAGAACCTCTCCGCCGCCGAGAGCAAGATCCGCGATGCCGACTTCGCCGCCGAGACCAGCGCCCTGACCCGCGCCCAGATCCTCCAGAGCGCCGGCACCACGGTGCTCAGCCTGGCCAACGCCAGCGCCCAGCAGGTGCTCCAGCTCCTCGGGTAGGCGTGCGGGCCCCGAACGGGGCTCCCCGCGCGACCGATAACCAGGCCCCAGAACCACCCCGGGCGTTCCACCCCGGGGTGCTTTCTTGCGCGGTTCCGCGAAAAACCGCCCTGACTTCTCCGCGCGCTCAACCCGGCGTGCTCCGCCGCCGATGTTCGCCCCCGGACGCGGCGTTGCCCGCGCCCGCAAGCCCGGTACGGATGCCGGGCGAGGTCGCTGACGCGGCCTTTGGCACACGGGGCCGCAGGGAGCGGCCGACACGGGTCACGCACCGAAGACGGGGTCTCGAAGCGCTCACCGTCGGCCGCACCTCACGGAGGACCTCTGCAATGAGTCGGATCAACACCAACGTCCAGTCCCTGCTCGCCCAGCGCGTCCTGGGCCACAACCAGGGCACGCTCCGCACCTCGCTGGAGCGGCTGAGCACCGGCCTCCGGATCAACCGCGGCAAGGACGACCCCGCGGGCCTGATCGCCTCGGAGAACCTGCGTTCCGAGATCAAGAGCCTCAACGCCGCGATCGGCAACGCCGAGCGCGCCGACCAGGTCGTGAACATCGCCGAGGGCGGGCTGCAGGAGGTCTCCGGGCTCCTCACCGAGCTCCAGGGCCTCATCACCGCCTCGGCCAGCTCCGCCGGCCTCTCGGCCTCGGAGAAGCAGGCCAACCAGCTGCAGATCGACTCGATCCTCCAGACGATCGACCGCATCGCCGGCGCCACCAGCTTCCAGGGCATGAAGCTGCTCAACGGCAACTTCGACTACAAGGTCTCCTCGGTCGCCGACGGCGTCACCGACTTCCGCGTCAACGGCGCGAAGTTCAACGGCGCCTCGCTCGACGTGAGCGTGCTCGTGACGCAGTCGGCCCAGCAGGGCGGCCTGTACCTCTCGATGGGCGCCGCCAGCATCGCCCTGGGCGCCACCACCAGCAGCTTCACCCTCGAGGTCTCCGGCTCCCTCGGCTCCCGCGAGCTGACCTTCGCCGACGGGGCCGCCGTGTCCGACATCGTCACCGCCATCAACTCCTTCAAGGAGATCACCGGGGTCGAGGCCTCCGTGGTCGCCTCCGGCTCCAGCAACGGCATCAGGCTCTTCAGCACCGGTTTCGGCAAGGACGAGTTCGTCTCCACGAAGATCATCCACGACGGCGGCAACACCGGCGGCGGCGTCTTCAAGATGGAGGCCGACGACTTCAACGCGATCGACGCCGCCTCGGCGGTCGCCTTCAACGCGGTCGCCGCCAGCCAGGGCGTCGAGGACAAGGGCCAGGACATCGGCGCGACCATCAACGGCCTGAGCGCTACCTCGCGGGGCAAGACGATGCGCGTCAACTCCGACTTCCTGGACATCGAGATGACCTTCGACCAGACCACCGCCACCACCCTCGGGGCCGTCGGCACCGGCCAGACGATGATCCTCACCGGGGGCGGCGCCGACTTCCAGCTCGCCGGGCGCGTGGACATCGCCGGCAAGGTCAGCCTCGGCATCGGCGACGTGGCGGTCCGCAAGCTGGGCACCAGTGACCTGGGCTTCCTCTCCACGCTGTCCAACGGCAAGGCCAACAACATCGTGGACAGCAACGGGGCGCAGGCCCAGCAGATCGTCGCCAAGGCGATCGAGCAGGTCTCGGCCCTCCGCGGGCGCCTGGGCGCCTTCCAGAAGAACACGGTGGGCGGGACCATCCGCTCGCTGGGCATCGCGGTCGAGAACACCGCCGCGGCGGAGAGCAGCATCCGCGACGCCGACTTCGCCAGCGAGACGGCTCAGCTGACGCGGTCGCAGATCCTGGTGGCGGCCTCGACGAACGTCCTGGCCCTGGCCAACGCGGCCCCGCAGAGCGTGCTGAACCTCCTGGGGTAATCTGAACGCTCACGAATCCCACGCCGCCCCGGCCTGAACCGCCGGGGCGGCTTTGTTTTTGGAGGGGGGCGGGGGGTTGGGCCGAACGGGGGGGCGGGGGTGATGACGTGATGAGGTGATGAGGTGAGCACGGCGGCGGCGGCGTTGGCGGGGAAGGGGGGCGCAGCGCGGCGGCGGGG
>JBBDXI010000059.1:4793-25422 GCA_040902425.1 Phycisphaerales bacterium | reverse complement strand
CCGGCCATCCGGCTCGTCGCCGCGGATGCGGCGTCGGTCCCATCTTCGCCGTGAAGCGGCCTCGATCCCAGTTCTCGCGGGCGGAAGCGGCGCCGGTCCGGTCTTCGCCGCGGGTGCGGCGTCCGAACATAGCCAGGGGCGGAAGCGGCGTCGGCCCCGGTCTTCGCCGCGGATGCGGCGTCCGAACATAGCCAGGGGCGGAAGCCCCTGGAAACGGTCGTTCATCCCGTGCGCGATCTTCTCGTTCGTCGAGCCCCGGATGGGGCGGCACACGCGTCCTTCCCAGATGCACCGCTCTTCGAACTCGATTCCATGGCGCTGGAGGGAGGTTGTCCTTCACGCGCCCAGCCTACTCACCGCCGCCCCCCCGCAAGCGGAATGTCCACCGGCTCGATCGAGTGCGCCCGCCACACGCCGTCCTGCTCGCGCCGCCACCGGACGATCCACCACGAGGTGTGAGGGAAGGTGAGCGGGCCGACCTCGGCCACCACCCGCACGCGCACCTGCGTGCGCCCCACGCCCGGCCCATCGAGAACGGCCTGGACCTCCTGCACGGCGTGCTCCCTGATCGGGTACTCCCGCAGCTTGTCGCGGGCCAGCACGATCAGCGCCGACTTGTCGATCCCGGCCTCCGGCACCGCCGGCCCCGGCGAGCCGTAGCTGCTGTAGAAGCGAAGGGCGGGCGCCATGTGCCGGTCCATGCCCGGCTCATCCAGGCGCGCCGTCGCGTCCACCAGCGCCACCACCGCCGCCGTCATCGCCTCCCGCGGCGTCTCCACCACCCGCGCCAGCAGCCACACCGCCCCCGCCACCATCGCCGCCGCGCCGACCACGATCGTCCCCGCCGCCGGCCGCCCCTGCCGGTTCAGGACCACCAGCGCCACGATCCCGGCCACCATCAGCCCCGCCATCAGTGGCAGGGGCTGCTCCAGGAACAGCCGCTCCAGCACCGGCGGGCGCGCCAGCGGCGCCGGCGGGTTCGAGTGCGGCAGCTGCGCCACGGCCGCGGAGAGCACGAGGGTGAGGGGGCTGGTCATAATCGCAAGTGTCGCCGGGCGGAGCGCCGATCACAAGCCTGCGCCCTCCGTGCGCTCGGCGCGGCGGGTGCGCTGCATGCCCGCGCCGGACGAAGCCATCTTCAATCGCAACCTCCTGGCCCTTGCCCAGGGTGCGCCGGGCCTCGCCCGCGCGGTCCTCAGCGCTACGCCCCGCGCCGATGCGCGGTTCTTCGAAACCGACGACGCCGTCCCCAGCGCCACCCTCGGCGAGGGCGACGCCGCCCGCCAGCTCGCCAGCCGCCGCCGGCCCCTCGAAGAGGCCCGCCGCCTCGCCGAGACCGTGGACCTCGCCCAGGCCGCGGGCGTCCTCATCCCCGGCCTGGGCCTGGGCTACCACGCCCGCGCCCTGATCGAGCGCCTCCCCGCGCCCGCCGCCGCCGGCGCTTCGCCGCTTCCGCCCTGGGGCGTCGTCGTCATCTTCGAGCCCGACCTGGCCCTGCTCCGCGCTGCGCTCGGGCACATCGACCATTCCGCGTGGCTCCGCCGGCCGGAGGTCGTCCTCATCACCGAGCCCACCCAGGCCGCCATCGCCGCGGCCATGCGCGGCCGGGAGGCCCTCCCCTTCCTCGGCTCCGACGTCGCCCTCCTCGAGCACCCCGCCCAGCGCTCGCGCCTGGGCCCCGCCAGCGCCGAGTTCGTCTCCGCCTTCCGCCACTGGATCAGCGCCAGCCGCACCGCCGTCCGCACCACGCTGCTCAACTGCCCCGTCACCACCCGCAACGTACTGATGAACCTCGACCGCTACGCGACGCTCCCGGGCATCGCCGACCTCGCGGGCGCGGGCGCCGGTCGGGCCGCCATCGTCGTCTCCGCCGGCCCCAGCCTCGGCCGCAACATCGCCCTCCTCAAGCGCCCCGGCATCCGCGAGCGCTTCGTCATCATCGCCGTCCAGACGGTCCTCAAGACCCTGCTCGCGGAGGGCATCCGGCCCCACTTCGTCACCGCGCTCGACTACCACGAGGTCAGCCGCCGCTTCTACGAGGGCCTCACCGGGCCCGCCGCCGAGGGCGTCACCCTCGTCGCCGAGCCCAAGGCCAACCCCGCCATCCTCTCCGCCTTCCCGGGGGCCATCCGCGTCCCCGCCGACCCCTTCCTCGAGGAACTCCTGGGCGAGGGCCTCTCCCGCCTCATGGGCTCGCTCCGCCCCGGCGCCACCGTCGCCCACATGGCCTACTACCTCGCCCGCCTCCTGGGCTGCGACCCCGTCATCCTCGTCGGCCAGGACCTCGGCTTCACCGACGGCCAGTACTACGCCGCCGGCGCCGCCATCCACCACGTCTGGTCCGGCGAGCTCTCCGAGTTCCGGACCCTCGAGATGCTCGAGTGGGAGCGCATCGTCCGCGGCCGGTTCAAGATCGGCGAGGGTGGGCAGGGCGAGCCCAACCTCCAGCTTCGCACCGACACCCGCGGCCGCGCCATCTACACCGACCAGCAGATGGCCACCTACCTCTCCCAGTTCGAGCGCGACTTCCTCGAGGACTCGGCCCGCGGCCTCTCCGTCGTCGACGCCACCGAGGGCGGCGTCGCCAAGGCCCACGCCCGCGCGATGACCCTCGCCGACGCCCTCGACGCGTACCGCGACGCCGCCGCCTTCCACCCCCCCGAGCCCCGCGCCGCCGACGATGCCCCCGCCCGCCTCCGCCGCACGCTCGACCGCGTCCGCAAGGTCCGCCACGATGTCCTCCGCATCGCCGAGCGCTCCCGCGAGACCGCCGCCATCCTCCGCGAGATCATCGACCACCAGCACGACCAGCCCCGCGTCAACCGCCTCATCGGTCGGGCCCACGCCATCGGCGAGGAGGTCTCCGGCCTCCGCCCCGCCTTCGCCCTCGTCCAGCACCTCAACCAGGCCGGCTCGCTGAAGCGCATCCGCGCCGACCGCGCGATCATGCTGAAGACCGGCCTGCCCCCCATCCAGCGCCAGCGCATGGAGCTGGAGCGCGACCTCACCAACGTCCGGTGGCTCGCCGAGGCCGCCGATGAGCTCGGCTCGATGCTCGACGCCACCGCCCGCATGCTCGCCGGCGGCCCGCGCCAGACCGGCGAGACCGCCGCCGCCGCCGCGCGAATCGAGGAGGCCGTGGGGCAGGCGTCCCGCCTGCCCATCACCATCCGCAGCGAGCGCACCCGCATCGTCGCCGTCATCCCCATCGACCCCGCCCGCGGCGCTCTGGGCATCCCCCGCGACCTCGCCGCCCCCCTCATCGCCGGCCGCTCCGCGCTCCGCCGCACCCTCGACCGCCTCGCCCGCTGCCGCGAGCTCGACGGCGTCCTCCTCCTCGCAACCGACCCCGCCGCCCTCGCCCCTCAGATCGGCGTCGCCCCCCACGGCCTGCGGCTCGACATCGCCCGCGTCGCCCCCCCCAGCCCCGGCCGTGCCCGCGCCGTCGCCGCCGCACGCCTCTGGTCCGCCCACTGCTGGCGCGGCGGCCTCAGCGGCCTCACCGTCTACGACGAGGTCCTCGACCCCGCCGCTCTCGCCCCTATCCTCGAGGAGCGCCGCATCGACGGCGCAGCCCTCATCGGCCCCGACTGGGCCCTGGTGGACCCCGCCCTCATCGACGCCGCGGCCGCGCAGTTCCGCCAGGGGTGGTCCGCCGACGGCAGCGCCGGGCGGGTGCGCCTCGCCTTCTGCCAGGCGCCGCCGGGCCTCGGCGCTGCCGTCATCGACCGCACCCTGGTCCGCGAGCTGGCAAGCAACAGCGCCGCCGGCGCGCTCGCGACCATCGGCGGGCGCCTCGGCTACACGCCCGTCGCCCCGATGCCCGACCCCATCGCCAACCTCCGCGCCGACAGCAGCGGCAAGCCCGTCTGCATCGCCGCCGCCCCCGCCGTCCGCGACTGCGGCCTGCGCTTCATCGCGGACAGCGCCCCCGGGTGCGCCCTGCTCGCCGCCACCACCCGCTCCCTCGGCGGCGCCTGGGCCAGCGCGGGCGCTGAGGAGATCGCCCGACACGCCGCCGCGGCCGCGCCGCCCCCGCTCCCGCGCGAGTACACGCTCGAGCTGTGCCCCGGGCGCCTGACCAGCGGCCCGCGCGGCCAGTGGCTCCGCAGCGCCCCGGAGCCCGTCGAGCGCCCCGCCCTCGCCCCCGCCCTCGCCGAGTCGCTCTTCGCCCAGATCGCCGCCGCCCGCGACGACGCCGTGCTCACGTTCTTCGGCGCGGGCGACCCGCTCCTCCATCCCGACCTCCCCCGCCTCGTCGGCGCAGCCCGGCGCGCCGGCATCGCCGGCATCCACATCCGCACCGACCTCCTCGGCGATGAGCGCCAGGCCCACGCCCTCCTGGAGGCCGCCCCCGACATCATCAGCGTGGACCTGATGGCCGAATCCGCCGCCGCCTACCGCGCCCTGATGGGCGCCGACCTCTTCGAGCGCGCCCGCGGCAACCTCATCCGGCTTCTGGAGGCCGCCGCCCCCGCCCGCGAGGCCCACGGCGGCCTGCCGTTCCCCTGGATCGTCCCCCGCACAACCCGCTGCGACGGGACCTACGAGGAGATCGAGGCCTTCTACGACCGCTGGCTCCTCGGCGCTGGCGCTGCCGTCATCGACGCCCTTCCGCGCGCGATCGAGGGCCAGCGCATCGAGCCCCTCCCGCCGCCGGCCCCCGCCGCCCGCCGCGCCGCCGCCGACCACCTCGCCATCCGCAGCGACGGCACGATCGCGCCCCGCACCCAGGCGCCGTTCGGGCCCGCCAGGGGCATCGCCGACCTCACGCGCGAGCCGCTGGCCGCCGCGTGGAAGCGTGCCCTCGCGAAGCAGCGCGACAGCGCGCCGAGCGAGCCCAGCGCCGACGCCGCCCCGGATGAGGAGCCGCTGCTCGCCGCGGGGCGAGCGCCATGAGCGCCCCCGCCCCCCCCGCGCCGGGTGCCACTGCTCGCGGCGTCCTCGCCGCGCAGCAGTGCCCAACCGCCCTCGCCCTCATCCTCGCCCGCGCCGGCAGCAAGGGAGCCCCCGGCAAGAACACCGCCCCCCTCGCCGGCCGCCCCTGCATCGCCTGGACCCTCGACGCCGCCCTCGCCGCCCGGACCATCGCCCACATCGCCGTCTCCACCGACGACCCCGCCGCCGCCGCCATCGCCCGCCAGCTCGGCGTGACCGTCATCGACCGGCCCCCCGCCCTCGCCACCGACACCGCCCGCATCGACGACGCCGCCCGCCACGCCCTCACGATGTGGGATGTCGGATGTCGGATGTCGGAGGTGAAGGCGACACGCGAGCCGCGGGCCCGCGCACACCCGACATCCCACATCCCACATCCGGCATCCAGCCCCATCGTCATCCTCTACGCCAACGTCCCCATCCGCCCCGCCGGCCTGATCGACCGCGCTGTCCGCCTCCTCGTCGAGACCGGCTGCGACAGCGTCCAGTCCTACTCCCCCGTCGGCAAGTTCCACCCCTGGTGGACCGCCCGCCTCGAACCGGAACCCACTGGGGCCAGTGGGGCAGGCGTCCCGCCTGCCGGTCCCAGTGGGGCAGGCGTCCCGCCTGCCAGTACAAGTGGGGCAGGTGTCCCGCCTGCCTCTTCCGGCCGCGTCCTCCCCTGGCAGGGCGACACCCTCAACCACAACATCTACCGCCGCCAGGATCTCCCCCCCGCCTTCATCCCCGACGGCGGCGTCCTGGTCGTCTCACGCCGCGCCCTGCTCGGCGAGATCCCCGGCGTCCCCCCCGGCCCCCACGCCTTCTTCGGCCTCGACCGTCGCGGCCTCATCTCCGGCGGCGAGGTCATCGACATCGACTCGCCGCGCGACCTGATCGTCGCGGATACCGTGCTGCGGAGCAGCCATGCGGATCGGCCCGCGACAGATCGGTAACGGGGCCCCCCCTTACATCATCGCCGAGATCGGCGTGAACCACGACGGCTCCGCCGAGCGCGCCCTCGAACTCATCGACGCGGCCGCCGATGCCGCCGCCGACGCCGTCAAGCTCCAGCTCTTCCAGGCCGACCTCCTCCTCTCCGACTCCGCCGAGCTGGCCGGTTACCAGCAGGCGGCGGGCGAGCAGAGCCCCCGCGAGATGCTCCGCCGCCTCGAACTCCCGCTCGAAGCCATGCCCGCGCTCGTCGAGCGCGCCCACGCCCGCGGCCTGCACGCCGTCGTCACCCCGTTCTCCGTCCCCCTCGTCGGGCCCGCCCTCGCCGCCGGCTTCGACGCTATCAAGATCGCCTCCCCCGACCTCATCAACCTGCCCCTGCTCCGGGCCGTCGAGCGCACCGGCCTCCCCATGATCGTCAGCACCGGCGCCTCGTACCTGAACGAGGTCTCCCGCGCGGCCGGCTGGCTGCGCGAGGCCGCGGGGCGCACCGCATGGCTCCAGTGCGTCAGCAGCTACCCCGCCCGCGACGAGGACGCGTCGATCCTGGCGATGGAGGACCTCCGCACCGCCGTCGACGGCCCCGTCGGCTACAGCGACCACACGACGGGTGTGGACACGGGCGCGGTCGCCGCCGCCCTCGGCGCTTCGGTCCTCGAGAAGCACCTGACCTGGAGCACGCAGGCCCCCGGCCCCGACCACGCCGCCTCCCTCGAGCCCGACGAGCTGCGCGCCTACGCCGCCCTCGCCCGCGAGGAGGGGCTGATGCGCGACTGGATGGCCGGGACCATGCCCACCCGCGAGGACCCCCGCTGGGGGAGCGGCCGGAAGGAGGTCCTTCCCTGCGAGGAGGATGTCCGCCGCCTCTCGCGCCAGAGCCTCGTCACCACCCGCGCCCTCCGCCCCGGCGACAAGCTCCGCGAGGAGGACATCGCCATCAAGCGCCCCGGCACCGGCGTCGAGCCCTGGCGCCTGGAAGAGTTCCTGCGGAAAGCGGTCATCCGCAAGGTCCCCGCCAACTGGCTCCTCAGCGAGGACGATGTGGCATGGTGAGCCAGCGCCCAAACCCGGGCGGCGCACCGCGCGGACCACGCAGAGACCGCCGCGCCCACGCAAAGGGCGCCGCGCAACAGCCCGACCCGCGCCTCTTCGCCCCAGCGGGGCGCAGGAATGTAGCCACGGGTGGAGCGACGCGCAGCGTCGCGGAACCCGTGGAGAGCGGCGCTTGTCCGAGGCCGCCCCGGAGGGGCGGAGGAGCCGCCCACGCGCCGGGCACTCCAACACCGCACACGCCTCACGCGTCTCCGCGCCCTCCGCGTAACGTCAGCGCCCCCTGCGTACTCCCCCGCTCCCCCGCCGCGCTCCGCCGCATCGAGGCCGCCCCATGATCGGCCCCAACTGGACCGACAGCCCCTCCCCCCGCCCGAGCCCGGACCCCCAGCCGGCCCGCCGCCTCCGCGTCGCCGTCATCACCGGCTCCCGCGCCGAGTTCGGCCTCCTCCGCCCCGTCATGCGCGCCATCCAGCACCGCCCCGAGCTGGAGCTCCTCGTCATCGCCGCCGGCTCCCACCTCATCTCCCCCGCCGAGACCTACCGCGACGTCAAGCGCGAGTTCCCCATCGCCGACGCCGTCCCCATGCAGGTCGCCGGCCGCACCACCCGCGCCGACGATATCGAGGCCCTCGGGCGCGGCGTCGCCCGCTTCGGGCGCGCCTTCCAGCGGCTCGCCCCCGACTGGGTCGTCCTCCTCGGCGACCGCGTCGAGCCGTTTGCCGCCGCCAGCGCCGCCAGCGTCGGCGGCCTCGCCCTCGCCCACATCCACGGCGGCGACCGCGCTGAGGGCATCGCCGACGAGGCCATGCGCCACGCCATCACCAAGCTCGCCCACCTCCACTTCCCCGCCACCGACCAGTCACGCGAGCGCATCCTCCGCATGGGCGAGCGCCCCGAGCATGTCCACACCGTCGGCTCCCCCGCCATCGACGACCTCGAGTCCATCCCGCCCCTTCCCGAGGCCGAGTTCGAGGACCTCGGCAAGCCCGGCGCGGTCTTCCTCCTCCACCCCACCGGGCGTGCTGCCGAGCACGAGGAGATGGCCGCCAGCGCCGCCCTCGAGGCCCTCCTCGCCTGGCCCGGCGCGGGGCACATCCTCGCGCTGCACCCCAACCACGACGCCGGGCGCGACGGCACCCTCCGCGCCCTCGAGCAGGCCGCCGAGAAGAACCCCAGGCGCCTCCGCCTCGCCCGCCACCTCCCCCGCCCGAAGTTCGTCGGGCTGCTGAAGCGCCTCGCCGGGCGCGGGGGCCTGCTGGTCGGCAACTCCTCCGCCGCCCTCATCGAGGCCGCGGCCCTGCGGCTGCCCGCGGTGGACATCGGCCCCCGCCAGGCCGGGCGCGAGCGGGCGGGCAACATCGCCCCGGCCACCGAGCAGCCCGAGTCCATCCGCGCTGCCCTCGAGGCGGCGTCCCGCCTCGACCGCGCAACCCTTGCGCACCCCTACGGCGACGGCCACGCCGGCGTCCGGATAGCGGACGTATTGGTCCGAATCAACCCCCACGACCCCCGCCTGACCCGCAAGCGCAACACCTACTGAGGGCTTGGGGGTGGGTGGTGGGTGCCTCCCACCCCCGTCAAGCCCCGACCGCGTATTCCGGACTCACCGCCAAAGTCCCTACCCCCCGCGGCCGATGACGTTCCGGGACCCATCGTTTCCGGAGCCGCACATGTCTACCACCACCCAGCGCGAGCAGGTTGTGAACGAGGCGATCCGCGAGATCAGCCACATCGCCACGCTGCCCGAGATCACCCTCAAGATCGTCGAGCTGGTCGAGGACCCGCGCTCCACCGCCCAGGACCTCCACAGGATCATCGCCAACGACCCCGCCCTCTGCTCCCGCATCCTCAAGGTCGTCAACAGCTCGTTCTACGGCCTCCCCGGCCAGATCGGCTCCATCAACCGCGCCATCGTCATGCTCGGCCTCAACGCCGTGAAAAACATCGCCATCGCCGCCAGCCTCGCCAAGCTCTTCCGCGGCGGCGAGCTCACGCCCGCGTTCTCCGCCCGCCTGCTCTGGACCCACTCGGTCATCACCGCCGCCACCGCCAAGATGCTCGCCGACCGCATGAGCCTCGCCTGCGCCGACGAGGCCTTCCTCTCCGGCCTGATCCACGACATCGGGATCATGGTCGAGATGCAGTACGACCGCAACAAGCTCATCGAGGTCGTCCAGAAAGCCGGCGCCGACGGCGAGGGCGTCCCCGCCTTCGACCTGCTCGCCCTCGAGACCCAGGCCTTCGGGGCCACCCACCAGCAGTTCGGCGCCGGCCTCTGCCAGAAGTGGAAGTTCCCCGCCAACTTCCACCTCGTCACCGGCCACCACCACACCCCCACCGAACTCCCCCCCGAGAGCCGGACCCTCCCCTGCCTCGTCTACATCGCCGACCGCATCGCCGCCGAGGTCAGCGGCGGCTTCCGCCTCGACCTGGTCTCCACCGACATCGCCCCGGACGTCCTGGATGCCCTGAAACTGACCCCCGAAAAGGTGGACCAGCTCCGCCTCGAACTCCCCGAGCACCTGAAAACTGTGGAGTCCATGCTCTCCTGACCGATGGGCTTCATGGCGGCCGGACACCCGCCTGCGTGCCCCACGACATCCCGTTCGGCCCGCCCTGTTCGCAAGGGCGGGCGGGCCGGACTCCAGGACTCTCTCTTTATACCTACGGGCGGCCCCGCGAAAGTGTGGCCGCCATTGTTTTGCGCGCCCCCGCGCCACGCCCATCAGCCGTGCAGGCACTCTCGCTGAACGCAGCCCCGTCAACGCCGAGGTGATCCGCGGCAGGGCCGACCCGCAAGCCAAACGCCTATCGGTTCCCCCCCGCTCGGCCCCCGTACGGCCCTCCCGCAACCCCCCGCCGGGCCGGGACGTACCTCTCCCCGCGGCCGCTGCGCGCCGGGCAGGCTTGCCCCCGCCGCCCGGAGTACGCTACCTTCCCCACCCCGCCCCAGAGGCGGTCAGGAGCCCGACCCATGGCCAAGCTCTTCTACACCCTCGACGAGGCCGCCGGAAAGCTCAAGAAGTCCCCCGACGAGATCAAGGAGATGGTCACCAGCGGCCAGCTCCAGGAGTTCCGCGACCGCGACAAGCTCATGTTCAAGGTGGACCAGGTCAACCTCCTGGCCGCGGGCGGCGAGGACGAGTCGAGCATCATCCCGCTGGCGGAGAGCGGCGAGATGGCGACGATCTCCCTCGCGTCGGACTCCGGCACGGGCATGAACCTGGAGAGCCCCAAGGAGCAGACCGGCATCAGCATCTTCGACGCCGACCAGACCGAAGAGGCCGACCCCTCCGCCGTGACGCAGGTCACCGAGGCCGCGCCCACGGAGCTGTCGCTGGAGACCGTCGGCTCCGGCTCGGGCCTGCTCGACCTGACCCGCGAGGCCGACGACACCTCGCTGGGTCAGGACCTGCTGGAAGAGGTCTCCGCCCGCGAGGGCTCGACCGCCAACGCCACCCAGGTCGAGGAAGAGTCCGTCGCGCTGTTCGAGGGCGCCCCCGCCGAGGCCGAGGCCGCCACCGCCCCCACCGCCCTGGTCGTCGCCGACAGCTACGACGGCACGTGGTCCGGCGTCGCCGGCGGCGTCGCCTTCGGGATGGTCCTGGTCCTGGCCTTCACCGTCGCCCTCACCATCTTCGGCATCTCCAACTCCGCCTCGCTGGCGATGCAGGTCGGCCAGAACTTCTGGGTCTTCGTCGGCGCCGCCGCGGGCCTGGTCTTCATCGCCGCGATCGTCGGCATGCTGATCGGCAAGCGGAGCTGAGGCCGCGCCCCGCGCCGCTTCCCCGTCCCTACGAGCCCTGTGCGCGAGCACGGGGTTTTTGTCTTGTCAGCCTTGGCGCCGCAGCTCGTACGTCCCGCCGCGGACGCCGAGCCGCTCGATGATCCGCGTCCGGGCGTAGAGCACCTGCACGCCCGCCCCGCCGCCGCCCGCGCGCCACGTCGCCGCCAGCAGCCCCGGCGCGTCGGCGTGCCACAGGCCGGCCGCGCCGTCGAACTCGACCATCACCGGCACATCCCGCGCCAGCTCCACCCGCCGCTCCCCCGCCCGCACCCACGCCCGTCCCAGGTCCCGTTCCACCGCCACCTCCACGGTCGCCGGCCCGGCGCCGATCCCCGCGGCCCCGCTGGGCAGGTCCCACACCAGCGTCAGCACCGGGCGCGCCGCACCCCCCGCGCCCGCACCCGCCGCCGCGCCCGGCGCCGCCCGTGCGCCGGTCTCTCGTGCGATGGTCTCTCGTGCGATGGTGGTCACGTTCGCTCGGCCCTCCGCGCCGTCAGCTCACCTTGCCCAGGACCGTCGCCGCCAGCCGCAGCCCGCGCCCGCTGGGGCTCACGAAGCGCTGGCTCAGCTTCTCCATGGTCTGGAGGAAGTCGAGCATGGCGTCGAGCCGGCGGTTGTGTTCCAGCACGGCCTGCTTGTCGTCGGCGGAGATCGCGCTCTTGCGCGACGACTCGACGCTGGTGAGGTCGCGGATCTCAAAGAGCGACGCGAGCACCGGGTCCACCTCGCGCTTCATCCGCTCGCGGACGATCGCCCGGAACAGCGTCCACACGTCCTGCTCGGCGGTGAAGTACTCCTTGCGGTCGCCGCGCTTGTGGGAGCGCTGCACCACGCCCCAGTCCAGGAGCGCCCGCAGGGACATGCTCGCGTTGCCGCGCGAGATCTGGAGGCGGTCCATGATGTCGTCGGTGTTCATGGGCTGGCCGGTGATGTAGAGCAGCGCGTGCACCTCGGCCATGGTGCGGCTGATGCCCCACGCGGCGCCCATCTGCCCCCACGCCGACACGAACCGGTCCTGGGCCTCCCGCAGGGCCCCCTGGTGGTGGGTGGTGCTCATGGCCAAGTATAGTCATTTCAATAACATCTGAAAAGCCGGGTGACGCCGCCCCCCGACCCCGACCTACCCCCCCCGGCCCCCTCCCCCGCACACGCCCCCGGCCGCGGATTCTCACCTTTACACGCGGCCCGCGACTCGCTCTACTGCCCCCAGCGGAGCAACCCGAGGGAGAACGCCATGCCCAACCCCGTGGTCCACTTCGAGATCGGCTGCAAGGACGGCGAGCGCTGCCAGGACTTCTACGCGAAGCTGTTCGACTGGGGCTTCGAATCCTACGGCCCGGCGCGGATGATCAACACCGGCGCCAGCGCCGCCGCCGGCATCAACGGCCACCTGAACTCCCTGGGGCACGAGCCGCACAACTACACGGTCGTCTACATCCAGGTGGACGACATCCCGGCGTACTGCGCCAAGGCGGAGAAGCTCGGCGGCAAGACCATCGTGCCCCAGCAGGAGGTCCCGGGGATGGGCCACTTCGCGTGGATCGCCGACCCCGAGGGGACCTTCGTCGGCCTGTGGAAGCCGATGCAGGGGTGAGCGGCCGGGCCGCGACGCGCCGAATCCGGGCATGAACCGCCGCCCCCGCCGCCGGCGGCTGGCAGCGCCGTACCATCGCGCGGAGGGAACCGCCATGTCCACCGGCGCCAAGAAGGCCAGGCCCGCACCGCCAACCCGCTGAAGGCCGGGCGCGCTTCCAAGGGCCGCACTCGCGCGCGGGCGGACCGCGTCCGCGCGCTGCGCGGCCGTCGCCACGTGTTCGAGACCGTGACGGGGCAGGGCGGGTCCGGGCG
Organism: Phycisphaerales bacterium; assembly: GCA_040902425.1. Lineage (GTDB taxonomy): Bacteria > Planctomycetota > Phycisphaerae > Phycisphaerales > UBA1924 > JBBDXI01. The sequence goes on along the minus strand of JBBDXI010000059.1, from coordinate 12,863 downwards.
CCGGCCGCGGGGCGCGGCGGACTCGCGGCACCCCTCGCAGCACGGGGGCCTGACGGCGGCCAACCTGGAGGACACGCCGGAGAAGGCGAAGCTGGCGGAGCGAGAGCGGACGGCGCGGGTGAAGAGCGGCGGCCCGGCCAAGGGCCCGTCGCGCAAGCGGTTCGGCGCGATCGGCGCGGGGGGCCGGACGCGGACGGGGCGCGACCGCTCCGGGCGGCGCGGCCGGGCGCGGGGGAACTCGCGGGCCCGGGGGCGCTCGCCGGGGCGCTGAGGCGTAACGCGGCACGGGCCTCTCCCAATACAATCTCCCGCCGCGGCCCGCGGAGAAGGCCGCGCCCCAAGGAGACGACCCATGAGAGCCCTGATTCCCGCCCTGCTTCTGGCCGCGTCGGTGGCGGCTCTGCCCGGCTGCATCATCGTGCACCGCGAGATCCAGACGACGCCGGCCGACAGCTACACCTCGGCGTCGCGGACGGCGCTGGGCGTGTACACGGAGCGGCCGGACGCGGCGACGGCGGCGCAGCTGAACCTCGACCGCGACCGGGCGGCGCTGGTCACGCACGTGGTGCCCGGGTCGCCGGCGGAGAAGGCGGGGCTGCAACGGTACGACGTGATCACGGCGGTGAACGACCAGACGGATGTGAACTCCGGCCGGCTGCGGGAGCTGGTCCGCGGCACGCGCCCCGGCGACACGGTGAAGGTCAGCTACATCCGGCAGGGGCAGGTGTGCGAGACCGCGGCGGTGGTGAACTGACCCCGGCCACCGACCGCGGCGACGGACCGGAGAATGCAGCGGCGCCCGACCACCCTCCCCCCCTCCCCCCCCGGGGGAGGTGCCGGCGTCTTAGCCGGCGGAGGGGGCTACCTTCTTCTACTCCTCCTACCGGGCCTCCTCCCCCGTGATCGCCCGTACCCGGGCCTCAACCAGGCCGCGGATCGTGTCCCGAACCCCGAACCGGTTCCTCGGGAACTCCGAGGCCTGGAAGCGCTTCACCTCGATCCCGCGCTCCCGCATGTACGCATCGCGGTTCCGGTCGTCGTACTTTCCCGAGTGCGTCGATCTCCACGCACAGCTTCGCGGCCTCGCAGTAGAAGTCGCCCACGAACGGCCCGATCGGGTGCTGCCTGCGGAACTTCACGCCGAGCTGGTCGCGCCGGAGCAGGTTCCACAGAACCCGCTCGGGCATGGTCATTTCGCGGCGGAGCCGGCGGGCGCGGGTCAGCGTCAACTCCGTGCGCGCGGTCCGCTTCGAGGAGGGCTTGCGTGAGCGGGCGGGGGGCTTGGGGCCGGCGTCGTACACGCCCCGAGTCTACTTCGCCGTGCACCGCGACGAGGCCCGGTAGAAGCGGTAGAAGAACGTAGCCCCCTCCGCCGCCGAAGACGGCGGCACCTCCCCGGGGGGGGAGGGTGCTTCAACACGCCGGCCGCTACTCTTCCGCCATGCCCGTCAACGAAACCCACGACCCCGGCCTCCGCTCCTGGGTCGAGTCCGCCAACGAGCCACAGACGGATTTCCCGATCCAGAACCTGCCGTTCTGTCAGTTCGATCTGCCTCAACTGGATCATGGTCCCGTCGGGGTCGTCATTGGAGACCGCCTTCTCAGGCTGGATGTGCTTGTCGCCGCCGGAGTGTTTGGCGAGATCGGTGACACACTCAAGGAGGCCGCGGTCGAGCACATGCTCGATGGAATCATGATCAGGCCATTCAGCGACGTGATGCCACGCCTCCGCTCGCGGCTTTGCGAACTCTTGCGAGCAGACAACCCTCTTCTCCGAGACAACACCAGCTTGCGAAGCAGCGCCCTGATTTCCTTGGACGAGGCCAAGTTTCTCCGGCCCAGCCTAATCCCCAACTACACCGACTTCTACGCCTCCATCCACCACGCGCGCACCGTCGGCTCCATGTTCCGCCCCGACAACCCGCTCCTCCCCAACTACAAGCACATCCCCATCGGCTACCACGGGCGAGCGTCGTCCATCGTCGCCTCCGGGACCGACATCCGCCGCCCCCGCGGCCAGCAGTCGCCGCCGGAAGACCCCGCCGCGGAGCGTCGGGCCACCCAGACGCCCGGGTTCGGCCCCTCCAAGATGCTCGACTACGAGCTGGAGGTCGGGTTCTTCGTGGGGCCGGGGAACGAGCTGGGGCGCCCGATCCCGATCGGCGAGGCCGAGAGCCACATCTTCGGCCTCTGCCTCGTCAACGACTGGTCGGCGCGGGATATCCAAAAGTGGGAGTACCAGCCGCTGGGGCCGTTCCTCGCCAAGAGCTTCGCGACCACCATCTCGCCCTTCATCGTCACCATGGAGGCGCTCGAGCCGTTCCGGGTCCCGGCCTTCCGGCGGCCGGAGGGGGACCCGCGGCCGCTGCCGTACCTCTGGTCCGACGCCGACCAGGCCCGGGGGGCGATCGACCTGACGCTGGAGGTGTGGCTCCAGTCCGAGCAGATGCGGGCCCGCGGCCTCTCGCCGGTCCTCCTCTCCAAATCCAACTCCTTCAAGGACCTCTACTGGACGCCGGCGCAGCTCCTCACCCACCACGCCTCCAACGGCTGCAACCTCCAGCCCGGCGACCTGCTCGCCTCCGGGACCGTCTCCGGGCCGGGGGCGACCGAGCGCGGCTGCCTGCTCGAACTCACGTGGGACGGCACGGGCGAGGGCGGCAAGCCCAGGCCCCGCAAGCCGCTCCAGCTCCCCTCCGGCGAGACCCGCACCTTCCTCGCCGACGGCGACGAGGTGATCTTCAAGGGCTACTGCGAGCGCGACGGCTTCCGCCGCATCGGCTTCGGAGAGTGCCGGGGGCGCGTCCTCCCCGCTTCCGCGGAGTAACCGCGGCGCGCGGCGTTTGCCACCACCCGACGAGCGGCGAGCGCCAGCGACCCGTCCTCTCCGAATACCGGCGCGCCCCGAATCGCGACGCGTCCCCGTCCGGTCGCTCTCCACCGCTCGACCACCCGTCCCGCCGCCGCTGGCAACGGGTCGCTGGCGCTCGCCGCTCGCCGCCGGCCTTAGTTCCCGGCGCCGAGGAGCTGGTCGTCGAACCTCGACATGACGTCGCGGCTGGTGGGCTTGCCGTCGTTGTCGGTCCAGCGCTCGCCGCCGCTGGGCTTGGTCACGAAGTTGACCGCGTAGTCGATGAAGTCGGGGTAGAACGGCGAGCCCGACGGGCGCGTCGCGGCGAACTGTTTCATGCCCGGGTCGCGGACGCCGACGAACACGCCGTCGGTCCCGGCGGAGTGGATGATGAGCTTGGCGCGACCGGCCGCGGGGAGGGTGGGCGTCCCGCCCGAGCCCGTGGGGTCCGTGCCCGCGCTGGGGCTGCCGAGGATGCCGGCCATGGACTGGATGCGCATCGGGGCGGGGTTGAAAGCGTCGGAGAGGATGCTCCCGCGCTGCGGGTCGGTCTGGTTGTAGCCGCGCTTGCCGAGGCTTGTGGCCTTCAGGAAGCCCGCATTCGTGGCCCAGTAGAAGCGGGCGGGGGCGCCGGCGCCGACCGTCTCGGCGGCGAAGTCGGCGAGGACCGCCACGGGCTGGATCGCCCGCTCATCCTGCCGCCAGGCGAGGATGGGGTTGCCCCACTCGTCCACCAGCGATTTCAGGCGGGCGTTCTCCAGATTGGCCGCGGCCTGCTGGCCGGTGTCGGTCTGGGCGATGAAGTGCTTGGCGTCGGGCGTGAGGTAGGCCTTGCCGCCGGAGGGGAGGCCGACGCGGTCGTGGTCGAACCAGACCTGGCCAGCGGTGGAGGACATGGGGCCGACGAGGACGGAGTTGGGGGTGGGCGCGGGGAGGTTCCCGGCGCCGGTGATGCCGCCCGCGAGGTCGGCCACGATGTTGTGCATCTCCATGAAGCCCTGGTCCATGTTGTCGGCGTGGGCCATCTCGCGGGCGGAGAAGTGCCCGGGGAGACGGCCCTGGTCGGTGTAGAACTGCCCGGAGGCGTCCGCGACGTCCTTCATCAGGCGGGCGGTGCTGGCGCGCCGGGCGGCGTTGCGCGCGCCGGCGACGGCCGGGATCAGGATCGAGATCACCACGGCGATGATGATGATGACGATCATCAACTCCATGAGGGTGAAGGCGCGGGGGCGGCCCTGCGCGTGCGTGCTCTCCGTGCTCAGCATGGAACGACTCCCGCCCTTGTGCAGGGCATCTCCGCCAACGCCGCTTCCGCCGCGCAACCGGCCCGCACCCGGCCCGGGAGCCCATCGGGGCGCCCTCACCAGACCTTTCGGGCCCCCCGTGATGGGGGTTCCGGAGGCGTGGCTGGGGGGAGTATACGGGAGCGGACCCGCGTGGCCCGGGGGCATCGGCGGCCGGTGAGCGGGGGCCGCTCCCGGCGGGGCGCGGCAGGGCGGCCTTCCCGTACATCCCGCGTACCCTCACGCGGTCGCTCGTTTGCCGCCCCACGCTTCACCCCGGATACTCCGCCCGTGAAGGCCGCTGGCCCAAGCCCCATCCGGCGCATCCGCAGCGCCTCCATGGCCGAACGCGCCGAGGCCGCCAGGGCCGCGGCCGAGGCCCTGCGCGACGGCCGCCTGGTCGCCCTCCCGACCGAGACCGTCTACGGGCTCTTCGCCAGCGCCGCCAGCGCCGACGCCGTGCGCCGCCTCGCCGAGGCCACGGCCGCCCGCCGGCCCGCCGGCTCGGCCCCGCCCGCGTGGCACGCCCACTCGCCCGACTTCGCCCGCGAGGCCCTGGGCCTCGCCCACCCGCTCCACCGCCGCCTCACCCGCAAGCTGCTCCCCGGCCCGGTGACGTTCCTCGTCGAGCGTCCGCGCGAGGACCTCGAGGCCCTGCGCTCGCGCCTCGGCGCTGTGCCCGGCACGCTGCACAACGGGCGCGAGATCGCGGTGCGCATCCCCGACCAGCCGCTGACGCTCTCGGTGCTGGACGGGGCGTGGCGCGCGGGGGTCCCGGCCGTGGCCGACGGCGTGGCGGCCGCGGGGTGGGGGGACGGCTCGCGCCTCGACAAGCCGCCGCCCGCGCCGATCGACCCGCAGCGGGAAGGGTCGCCCGTGGGGCTGGCGCTGGACGACGGGCCGACGCGGTACGCGCGCCCCAGCACGGTCGTGCGCCTGCTCTCGGCGGGCGGGTTCGAGGTGGTGTCGGCCGGCGTGCTGGAGGAGCGCTTCATCCGCAAGCAGGTGGAGCGGACCGTGCTGTTCGTGTGCACGGGGAACACCTGCCGCTCGCCCCTGGCCGAGGCGATCGCCCGGGACCTGCTGCGGCGCAGCGCCGCGGCCGGCGGCCCGGGGGCCGAGGCGGCCCGGCTGACCCGCGTGCGGTCCGCCGGCGTCGGGGCGATGGAGGGCGTCCCCGTGACGCCCGAGTCGGTCACGGCGGCGCGGAAGCTGGGGATCGACGACCCGGCGCTGGCGCGGCACACCTCCCACGAGTTGACCCGGCAACTGCTCTCGGAGGCGGACGTGATCTACGCGATGACGGCGGCGCACGCGCGGATGGTGGAGTCGGTGGCCCCCGGGGCGCGGGTGCAGACGCTCGACCCCTCCGGCGAGGACATCCCCGACCCGGTGGGGCACCCGCAGGAGGTGTACAACCGGACGGCGGAGCGCCTGCGCGAGGCGATCGAGCGGCGGCTGGAGGAGCCGGAGCCGTAGGAAAGGAGTTCAACGCGAAGGGGAGCGAAGGCGCGGAGGGCGCGAAGAAGAGCGATCCCTCGGGCTTGCCTCGTCTTCGCGACCTTCGTTTCTTCGCACCTTCGCGTTGAAAGAAGGCCCGTCGATCGAGGCGGCTGGGATGCCGGAGCCGTAATAAGTAATAGAAGTCTTTCAACGCGAAGGAAGACCGAAGGCGCGAAGGTCGCGAAGAAGAGCGGCGCGCCAGGGGCCGCGGCCTTGAGCAGATTGGGGATCGCGCTAGAGACAGCTCGGGGAGCAGGCGCCGTAGGAGAAGAGTTCAGCGCGAAGGGGAGCGAAGGCGCGGAGGACGCGAAGAAGAGCGATCCCTCGGGCTCCTGCGCTCGGCTTCGCGACCTTCGCTTCTTCGCGACTTCGCGTTGAAAGAGGGCCCGTCGGCCTCAGTGAGCGTGGCGCGCCACGGCCGCGGCCTTGAGCAGCGCGGGGATCGCGGCCGGGGCGACGTTCTCGTGGAGGGTTTCGTCGATGAGCAGCGCGGGGGCGGTGCCGCAGGAGCCGAGGCACTCGATCTCGATCAGTGTGAACACCCCGTCCTCGGTGGTCTCGCCGACGTCGATGCCCAGGGCGTCCTTGACGGCCTGGGTGATCGCGGGCTGGCCGCAGAACTCGCAGGCGATGGAGCGGCAGACGGCGATGAGGTGCTTGCCCTTGGGCTTGAGCCAGTACTCCTCGTAGAAGCTCGCCGTGTCGAGAACGTCGGCGGGAGCGATGCCGAGGAGCGAGGCGATCTCCTCCATCGCCTGCGGCGGGACCCACCCGTAGGCGTGCTGGACCATGTGCAGCGCGGGGAGCGTGCACGCCAGCTTCGTCTCGTAGCGGGGGAAGTACTTGGTGGAGAGTTCGGACTGCATCGCGGGCGTGAGGTACGGCTCCTCGCGCCGGGGGATCTGCATCGTGCCGGAGGGTTTGGTGATCCAGGCCATGGGGAGGAGAATAGGTCGTATAGGTCCTATGGGCCCTATAGGTCCTATGGGGCGGACTTCCCCGCGGGTGCCCGCGCGGGTGTGGGGTCCGGCGACGTGAACGGGAACTTGCCCGGGCTGAAGCTCCGGCCCTCGATCGGCGGGTGCGGCTCCAGCTTGCCGGTGGCCGTGCGGCGGGCGATGCTGTGGCCCGTGACGGCGGGGACCTCCTCGAGCAGCGGGATGTCGCGGGGGGGCTTGGAGTCGCCCCACTTGATGCAGTGGAGCCGCGCGCCCGCCGGCGACGTCAGCAACACGTAGTCGGCGCGGTTGACCAGCCCGACGCGGGCGCTCTGGTTGGCCATCGTGAAGACCCGGGCGCCGGCGAACTTCTCGTGGCCGGCCTCGGGGGCCCGGGCGGTGTCGCCGACGGGGCCCTGCCAGGACTGGGCGTGGCCGTTGAAGACCACCGCGACCTCGCCGGGCTTCAGCGTCACCGGCGGGAAGGTGAAGCGCAGCTGCTTGAAGGTCTTCGCATCCGGCGGGCCGCTCTTGCCGCACAGCTCGTAGCCGGCGAGGTCGATGGCCGTGTCGTGGGGGTTGACCAGCTCGATGAACTCATCGCCGCTGGTGTCGCGGGAGCCGTCGCCGCTGGCGTCGCCCTTCTCGCCGGTGGGGACGGCGAAGAGGACCTCGGTGATGAGGGGGTGCGGGTAGGGGACCAGCGGCGCAGTCTTGCCCGGCGCGGCCGGGGACGCGGGAGGGGCGGGGGCGTCGGGCGGGCGCGGGGGGTTGGCGGCGGCGGGGGACGGGGGCGGGGGAGGCTGGAACGCAAGCGCTCCCATCGCGACGGCGATCGCGGGGTGGAGCATGGGCGGGAGTGTACAGAGGCGGCGGGAGTGGAGGGCGTGGGTAGGTCGGCCCTCCGGGCCGATGTGTGCACCGTGCGGGGGGGGCACCGGCTCGGAGAGCCGACCTACCCCATCGGCTCGGAGAGCCGACCTGCTCAGGCGTGGTCAGGGGATGAGATCGGACCAGGAGGCGGAGGTGAAGCTCAGGGCGGGGGGCGTCTCGGTGGCGTCGGTGGTGATGGTGAAGGCGTGGCGCCCGGGGAGGACAGCCCGCCGGGCCGCGGCGACCCCGCCGCCGTGGGTGAGGCCCGCCTCGAGGAAGATGTGGCTCTTCATGACGCGGGAGGTGGGGCCGAGCTCGGCGGTCTCGCCGGGCATGACCTTGGTCTCGGCGAGGACCCAGTCCTTCATCAGCAGGTCGGTCTGGACGAGGCGGACGGCGAGCGGCTGGCCGTTGTCGTTGCGGATGCGGACCGAGTAGGAGCAGCCGCCGCCGGCCGCGGCGGCGAGGATGAGCAGGAGGATCAGGGTCGTGCGCACGGTCGGGTCCTTCGGGGGCCGGTGGCGCGGGGGGCGGGTCGCCGGGGCCGGGGCCGCCTCCACCCTGGGCGGGCACCGCGACGTCCGCGAGCAGGCCCCAGTTGCCGGCCTCGTCGCTGTAGAAG
>JBBDXI010000059.1:302-4783 GCA_040902425.1 Phycisphaerales bacterium | reverse complement strand
GTCCTTCGGGGGCCGGTGGCGCGGGGGGCGCGGGGGGGGGCGGGGGGCGGTTGCCGGGGGCGGGCGGCGAAAGTATAACGGGCACTAGCCTGCGATGCTGCACTATTCGCCCGATGCCCGCCCGATCTCGCCCGCGCCGATTGTGGGCGTTGCCGCACGCCGGTATCGTCCGCCCTCCGTGAAGCCCCGTACTTCTTTCTGTGCCGCGCTCGCCGCGGCGGCGATGGCCGGCGTGCCGCCGATGGCGTCGGCGCAGGCGCCGGGCCCGACGGGGGGCGGGCCGCCCCCGGGCGCGACGGGCGCAACCGGGGCGACCGGGCCGGCGGCGGCGGCGGGGCCGATGGCCGCGGCGGACCCGGTGGGGTCGCTGGAGGGGCGGCCGATCGCGAGCGTGACGCTGCGGCGGCCGGTGGAGGGCCGGGAGGGCGAGCACGAGCCGCTGACGGGGGCGCTGGAGCAACTGGCGCGGAACCAGGTCAGGTCGGCGGCGGGGGCGCCGCTGTCGCGGGCGACGGTGACGCAGGACATCTCGCGGCTGAACCGGATCGGCCGGTTCCGGACGATCCGGGTGGAGGCGCAGCCGCTGGCGGACGGGAGCGCCGCGCTGGTGTACACGCTGACGGAGCAGCCGCTGGTCGAGGATGTGCAGGTGGTGGGGAACCGGGAGCTGTCGGACCAGGAGATCCTCGGCGCGCTGGTGACGGTGATCGCGGGGGCGCCGGTGGACCGGTTCAACATCGACCGGGGTGCGCGGCAGATCGAGGACCTGTACCGGGCGCGGGGGTTCAGCGCGGCGCGGGTGCACGTGGACGAGCGGGAGCTGGAGGGCTCGGCGATCGTGATCTACCGGGTGATCGAGGGGGAGCGGGTGAGGGTGACGGCGATCGAGTTCGTGGGGAACAACTCGTTCACGGCGCGGGAGCTTCGCCCGCAGATCAAGACGACGACCTTCATCCCGCTGATCGAGAAGGCGCCCCTGGACGACCTGGTGCTGGGGGCGGACCTGCGGGCGCTGTCGGAGTTCTACCGGGACCGGGGGCACCTGGATGTGCGGGTGGGGGTGAGGACTCAGCTGTCGCTGGACGGGAAGGAGGCGAAGGTCGTCTTCGATGTCGACGAGGGACCGCTGTACACGCTGCGCTCGATCCAGCCGCTGTACATCCGCGCCGAGGACATCCAGCGGTACCGGGTGGAGGTGCTGAAGGATGCGCAGGCCGACGTGCCCTACCTGACGCCGGAGCAGATGCGGCAGATCGGCAAGCGAGCGTACGACGCGGAGCAGATGTCGGGGATGATGTCGGTGAAGCCGGGGGATGTGTACAGCGAGGCGCGGGTGCGGCTGTCGCTGCTGGCGATCCGCGAGGCGTACGGGAAGCTGGGGTACGTGGTGGACCACGTCGCGCAGCCGCCGGTCACGGTGCGGATCGAGCCCAACCCGGTGCGGGACGAGCGCCGCCCGGAGGTGGACCTGATCCTGCTGATCGAGGAGGGCGTGCCCTACCTGACCGGGGAGGTCTCGGTGACGGGCAACGAGCGGACCAAGCAGCAGGTGATCATGCGGCAGGTGCAGGTGCGGCCGGAGCGGCCGCTGGACAAGACGGCGCTGGACGAGACGCAGCGGCGGCTGGAGCAGCTGCGGCTGTTCAAGCCGGGGTCGGTGCGGGTGACGATGCAGCCGCCGGCGCCCTCGGCGCCGGGGCACCGGGATCCGCTGATCGAGGTGGCGGAGGACAACACGGGGGAGATCAACTTCGGGGCGGCGATCGACACCGACGCGGGGGTGGTGGGGCGGTTCAGCATCGTGCAGCGGAACTTCGACCCGCTGGACCCCCCCGAGAGCCTGGCGGACCTGCCGACGTCGTTCCGGGGGGCGGGGCAGACGGCGTCGCTGGAGCTGCTGCCGGGGACGAACGTGCAGACGTACCTGATCTCGCTGCACGAGCCGTACCTGCTGGAGACGAACTTCTCGGCGGGCGGGAAGGTGCTGTACTACAAGCGGGACTACCGGGAGTTCGACGAGGAGCGGTACGGGGGCGACATCTCGCTGGGGCGGCGGTTCGGGTCGCAGTGGCGGGCGGAGCTGCAGCTGCGGAACCAGTGGATCCAGCTGAGCGACATCGACGAGGACGCGGCCGCGGACATCTTCGAGTTCGAGGACCAGCGGCGGGTGAGCGCGCTGGGGCTGGTGCTGCGGCGGACGACGGCGGACAACCCCTACCGGCCGAGCAGCGGGATGCGGCTGTCGCTGGGGGCGGAGCAGGCGGGGGTGCTGGGCGGGGACTTTGACTTCACCAAGCTGAGCGCGGAGTACACGGGGTTCTTCAGCCTGTACGAGAGCTTCCTGGGTTACAAGACGGTGCTGAAGGTGGAGCAGCGGGTGGGGTGGATCCCGACGGGGCAGGACAGCGCGCCGGTGTACGAGCGGCTGAACCTGGGCGGGCAGAGCTTCCGCGGGTTCGCGGTGAAGGGGGTCTCGCCGCGCGGCCTGCAGCGCAACGGAATGCCGAGCGACGACGCGGTGGGCGGATCGTGGATGTACTTCCTGGGGGCGGAGGTGAACCAGCCGGTGTACGAGGACGTGATGAGCGTGGTGGGGTTCGTCGACACGGGGACGGTGGAGGAGCGCTTCGGCTTCTCGGAGTACCGGGTGTCGGTGGGGGTGGGGTTCCGGCTGTACGTGAGGCAGCTCTCGCCCATCCCGCTGGCGTTCGACTTCGGGTTCCCGGTGCTGAAGGAGGACTCGGACCGGACGCGGCTGTTCACGTTCTCGGTGGATGTTCCCTTCTAGCGGTGAGCCGGGGCGTGTCGCCCCGGGCTTCCGAACTCCCCCGCTCACACCGATTTGGGAGGTTTGCACCTGCTATCATGCGATCCCCCGCGGCAGGCGGGCGCTGGAAGCGCTTGCGCCGGCTGGTACTTGGGGCCTGAAAGGTGCGATCTATGAAGACGATTCTGCGACGGGCATTGGCGATCGGCGCGGCCATTGTGGGGGTTGGGGCGCTCTCGGCGTGGACGGCGACGACGGCGCAGCCGGCGGGGCCGATCAAGATCGGCGTGGTGGACATGCAGAAGATGGGCGGCGAGAACGGGGGGCTGCTGGAGGCCTCGGAGATCCAGGCGCGGCTGACGCGGGAGATCGCCGGCCTCAACGCGCGGCTGGAGGAGGTGGCGACGCAGTTCACCAACAAGCAGAAGGAGCTGCAGAACTTCCCGGAGCGGGAGCGGACCTCGCCGGCGTACATGAAGATCTGGAGCGAGGCGGTGGAGCTGGAGGTGCAGACGCGGGCCCGCAAGCAGGCGCTGGAGAAGATCTTCGAGCAGCAGAAGGCGATGGTGACGGCCGAGATGTACGTGAAGATGCAGGAGGGGATCTCGGAGTTTGCGCGGCAGGAGGGGTTCGACCTGGTGCTGATCGACGACCGCTCGACGCCGGTGACGGCGGAGCGCGGGCCCGAGGCGCTGGCGATGATGATCCAGTCGAAGCGGATCATGTTCGCCAGCCCGCGGCTGGACATCACGGATCAGGTGGTCCTGTTCATGAACAACCGCTACCGGGCGGGCGTGCGCCCGCCGGCGAACGGCGGCGGGGGGCCCCCCCCCCCCCCGGCCCCCGCGGCGACCGGTGCGACGGGGAGCGTGACGGGGCCGACGATCGCGCCGCCCTCCACGGGGACCCGCGGGCCGACCGGGCGCTGACGTTCAAGGCGATGGGCGTGCACACCACAGGCTCGCTGGCTCGGGCGCTGGGCGCGACGCTGGTCGGTCGGGACGACCTGCCGCTGGCGGGGATCGACTCGGTGGACCGCGCGGGGCCGGGGTCGCTGACGTTCATACGGACGGCGGCGTTCGCGGCGCAGTGGGCGCGCTCGCGGGCGAGCGCAGCGCTGGTGACGCGCGGCGTCGAAGTCCCGGGGCACGATCCCGCAGCGCGGGCCCTGCTGGTGGTGGAGAGCGCCGACCTCGCGCTGGTGAAGGCGCTGGCGCTCTTCGCGCCGGAGGCGCAGCGGGGGACGCCCGGCGTGCACCCGTCGGCGGTGGTCGATCCCGCGGCGCGCGTGGACCCGTCGGCGTCGGTGGGGCCGTGCTGCGTGGTCGGCGCCGGGGCGGTCATCGGCGCGGGGGTGCGGCTGATCTCGGGCGTGAGCGTCGGGCGCGGGGCGACGATCGGCGATGGGTCGGTGCTGCACCACGGGGTCTACGTGGGGGAGCGGTGCGTGCTGGGGCGGCGGTGCGTGCTGTGGCCCGGCGTCGTCGTGGGCGCCGACGGCTTCGGCTACATGCCCGACCCGTCCGGACGCGGCGTGCTGAAGTACCCGCACATCGGGACGGTCGAGATCGGGGATGAGGTGGAGGTGGGGGCGAACACCTGCATCGACCGGGCGAAGTTCGCGGCCACGGTGATCGGGGACGGGACGAAGATCGACAACCTGTGCCAGATCGGGCACAACGTGCGGGTGGGGCGGGCGTGCCTGATCTGCGGG
>JBBDXI010000059.1:0-292 GCA_040902425.1 Phycisphaerales bacterium | reverse complement strand
CTGGCTGCGGAGGTGGCGGTCTCGCACGACGTCACGATCGGGGCGGGGGCGCGGGTGGGCGGGCGCTCGGGCGTGGTGAACGACATCCCCGCGGGGGAGACGTGGCTGGGGACGCCGGCGGTGCCCGCGGTGCAGGCGGCGCGGAACTATTTCGCGCTCAAGACGATCGCGGAGGACATGCGGGGGCTGAAGAGGATGCAGCGATCACTGGAGCGGGAGGCGGCGGCGAGGGAGTGAGGGGGAGGAAGGGACGGAGGGATGGAGGGACGGAGGGAAGAGAAGAAGCCACAGA
>JBBDXI010000058.1:0-25687 GCA_040902425.1 Phycisphaerales bacterium | reverse complement strand
GGTGCTCCACCGCGCCGACCGCCGCATCCACCCCCACCCCCACCAGCACCGCGAACACCGGCAGCACCGACGCCGCCTGCCGCGCATACCCGAAGAACAGCACCGTCACGACCACCTTCGACAGGATCACCAGCAGCCACACCGTCCCCACGCCCCGCCGCACGCACACCAGCACGCCCGCCAGCATCGCCGCCCCCAGCCCCCCCGCCCACCACGGCCACACCGGCGACTCCGCCACGAACGAGTCCACCGCCCGGCGGATGCCCTCCCGCCCCAGCGGCCAGTTCGCGCTCGTCACCCCCTGCGTCGCCCCCTGCGCGAAGATCGCCAGCTTCCGGCCCACCAGCGCCGCCCACCGCCCCGGGTCCTCCCTGATCCATCCCAGCCCGACCTCGTAGCCCCGGTTGTACAGCCGCAGGTGCGACGGGTGCGCAAAGCTCAGCACCGGGTCCGGATCGAACCGCGCATCGAGCGCGGCCGTCGAGAACCCCCCCGTCGCCCCCGGATGGTTCGCCAGCGCGAACGTCAACGGCCCCTGCCCCGACACCAGGCTCCACCGCCGCAGCGGCTCCGGCGTGTACCCGAACTCCCCGGCGAAAAACTCCCGCAGGTGCTCCGGCGTCAGGCGCTCGACCCCCCGCCGCGTCGCCCACACCGACGCGTACATCGCGTTGGCCTCGCGCGCGAACACCGGCAGCCGGTCCATCTCCGCCCGCGCCTCGGGCGTCCACGGCGGGAACATCCGCCCGTACCGCACCTCGCGCTGCCCCACCTGAAACCGCGTGTTGAACCGCTCCGTCGCCCGGTACGTCGAGTCGCTCCACGGCAGGCACGCGCCCACCGCGCCCGCCGCCGTGACCACGAGCAGCGCCGCCACCCGCGCTGCGCCCGCGATCGACGCCAGCTCCCGCCGCCGCCCCCACGCGATGAACGCCAGCAGCATCCCCACCAGCAGCGAGTGCTCCGGCCGGATCAGCATCGCCGCGCCGTGCAGCAGCCCGGTCACCGCCGCCACGACCAGGGCGAGGAACCCGCCGCGGAGCGTCGGGCCACCCAGACCCCTCACGCCCGGCCGTCGGGCCACCCACAGCGTCCCCGCCGCCAGCAGCGGCACCAGCAGCGAGTACAGCGCCTCCCCGTTCAGCGATGTGGCGATCACGAACGACGGGTACCAGAACGCCAGCAGCGCCGCCGCGATCGCGCTCGCCCGCCGCCTTAGCTCCATCCGCGCAGCCAGGTACGTCGCGGCGCACGCCAGCGCCGACGCGATGCACCAGACCACCTTCGCCCGCGTGAAGTCCGGGCTCGCCCCTTCCGGGACCACCCCGTACCCCAGCCACCGCACGATGTACCCCACCGCCGGCGCGTGCACCGCCAGCCCGTACTCGAACGCCTCCCCCTCCGCCAGCGCCCCCGCCCACCGGGCGTAGAGCGGGCCATCCCCCTCAAACCACACCGAGTGCGGCCACGCCCGGTCGGGCGCGTGGAATAGGTAGTTCAGGCGCATCAGCACCGCCCCTGCGAGCACGCCCAGGGCGATAACCGCATCCGCCCATCCAAACCCCGGCCGCCCCCGCCGCCAAGCAGGCCCTGGACTGTCCGACGACTCGCTCATGCGCAGCACCGCCGCCCGCGCCCGTGAAACCGGGCAGTTTTCACCGCTCCCGACGCCCGCCGCGCCCCCACGATAGCGGGTCGCGCTGCCCCGCCCCCGCGAACCGCGTATCAGGGACCGCAGTACCTCGCAGGAGGACACGGGGGACAGCCGGCCGCCCGAACGCTCGGGCTCACACGCGGAGACGACCCTATGGCAAGTGTCACCCACGCGATCCGGGCCCTCGACGAGCTGCTCCGGGGCGACCGCACGCGATCCGCCGACCTCCGCGTCGGCCTCGCCAACATCCCCCTCCGCATCTTCATCCCCGTCGCCATCGTCCTGGGGTGCACTTACGGCCTCTTCATGGGGTGGTACGCCATCGCGGCGCCCGCGCTCCCCAACGTCCCCGGCAGGACCGCCGCCGACCCGTGGCTGCAGCTCATCGCCTCGACCGTCAAGCTCCCCGCCCTCTTCGTCTTCACCCTCATCGTCACCTTCCCCTCGCTCTACGTCTTCAACGCCCTCGTCGGCGCCCGCCTCCGCTTCATCCCGACCCTGCGGCTCCTCATCGCGGCCGTCGTCATCAACCTCGCCGTGGGGGCCTCCCTCGGGCCGATCCTCGGCTTCTTCACGGTCAGCACCAGCAGCTACGCCTTCATGATCGTCCTCAACGCCGCCCTGCTCGGCATCGCCGGGATGGTCGGCCTCTGGTTCCTCCTCCAGACCCTCCGCCGCCTCACCCAGGTCGCGGTCCTCGACAGCGCCGACGAGGCCGCGGCCGAGGCCGGCGCACCGCCCATCGAGGGCGAGGCCCGCGCCGAGAAGGTGACCACCGCCAACACGATCTTCAGCATCTGGGTCATCATCTACGCCCTCGTGGGCGCGCAGATGGGCTGGCTCCTCCGCCCGTTCATCGGCCACCCCAACCTCCCCTTCGAGTGGATCCGCGGCACGCGCGAGGGCAACTTCTTCTCCTCCGTCGCCTTCCACCTCCGCCAGCTGCTGGGGATGTAGCGACCGCCGCCGCCCGCGCGCGCCATGACCGCCCTCGCCGCCATCTCCTCGGGTCTCGCCCGCGCCGACGCCCTCATCCGCGAGCTCGGCCGCCCCCGCCTCGCCGGCCTCATCGAGCGCGACTGGCGCCCGCTCCTGCTCCTCATCGTGGTCTTCGGCCCGATCTACGGGGCCTTCATGGGCAGCTTCGACCTCACGCCCGAGCGGTCGCTCCTCATGCTCTACGGCGGGATCAAGGTGCCCATCCTGATCCTGCTGACCACCGTCATCTGCCTCCCCGGCTTCTTCGCCCTCAACACCGTCCTGGGCCTCCGCGACGACTTCGGCAGGGCCATGCGGGCCATCCTCGCCGGCCAGGCCGCGCTCGCCGTGACCCTCGCCTCCCTCGCCCCCCTCACCCGCTTCGCCTACACCAGCGGCGTGGACCACCGCTGGGCCCTGATCTTCAACGCCGCCATGTTCACCCTCGCCACCGGCATCGGCCAGCTCGTCATGATGCGCCGCTACCGCGCCCTCATCGCGCAGCGACCCGCCCACCGCCTCATGCTCTGGACCTGGGTCATCCTCTACGCCTTCGTCGGCATCCAGACCGGCTGGATGCTCCGCCCCTTCGTCGGCAGCCCCGGACTCCCCGTCGCCTTCTTCCGCCCCGAGCCCTTCAGCAACGCCTACGACGCCCTCTTCCGCATCTTCCTGCGGCTGTAGCCGCGCGATGGCCGGGTGCTCAACACAGAGGAAGAGAAGAGAGCCACAGATGGCACAGATGAGCACAGATGGCCAAGGACCGCCGGGGGCCATCTGTGTCCATCTGTGCCATCTGTGGCCTCTTCTCTTGCCTTTCCGCTGACCGCGCGACCCTACCGCACCTTCTCCCGGATCTTCTCCAGCACGATCCGCGCCACCGACTCGCTCCCCAGCATCCCCCCGCCCACCGTCACCGCCGTCAGGTTGTCCGTCTTCTTGTCCAGCCGAACGCTCACCACGCGGTCATCCGCCATCTTCGCCGTGATGATCCCGACCAGCGCATCCTTCTTCTCCTCCCCCTGCCGGAACTCCAGCTCCCGCATCGTCTGCACCGACGCCGCGTACACCTTGTCCAGCGGCGCTGCCAGCGTCGTGCTCAGGTTCCCCGTGATCGCGTTGTAGTCCTCCACCGTCCCGCTCCCCGTCCGCGTCGTCGTGCAGGCCGGCCCCAGGGCCGTCGCGCCCGCGATCATCGCCATCGCCATCATGGTCTTCATGGATCTACTCCAGCAAGAGTGGCCAACGACCTACCGGCGTTTCGCCGCCCGCACCCACCCCAGCACCATCAGCACCAGCCCGCTGACCAGCGTCGAGACCACCGCCATCCCCACGCCCCCGAGGATCGCCCCCATCCCGCCGCGCACAAGATACCCGACCCCCGCCCCCACCGCCGCGCTCCACAGCACCACCGCCCCCTGGATCAGGTTGTCCTTCGCCCGCAGCGACGGCCCCCCCACCGTGTCCGTGATCAGGTGGTAGTCCTTCAGCGGGTCATCCCGCTGCGGCGCCACCCAATGCGGGTGCCCCGGCGGGGGCAGGGGGGGCGGCGAAGTCGGGGGCGCGGGGGGCGCGGGGGGCGCGGGCTGACGCGGCTGTCCTGGTTCCGTCATGCGGGTCAAGTCTACCAGTCCAGCGGCCGCAGCCACGCGTCCGCCAGCGCCTCGACCGACACATCGCACGCCGCGCCCGCCCACCGCAGCGACCCGCTGTCATCCAGCACCCCCACCTTCGCCCACGCGATGTCCCCCAGCGCCGACGTGATCGCCGGCAGGTCCAGCGGCGACACCTCCAGCACGTACCGCGACGGCGACTCGGAGAACGCCGCCACCACAGGCTCGGCGTGCACACCCGACAGGTCGAGCAAGGCCCCGATCCCTGCCTGCCCCGCCCCGTCCGCCCCGATCAGCATCTCCGCGATCGCGCACAGGAGCCCCCCATCCGAGACATCGTGCGCCGACCGCACCACCCCGGCGCGGATCAACTCCGCAACCGCCCGCGCGGCTCGCGGCCCCATCCTCAAATCCGTCCGCGGCACCGGGCTCCCCGCCAGCGCTGCCCCGCCCCCCAGCACCCGCTGAAGGTGCGACCCGCCCAGCTCATCCTTCGTCTCCCCAACGAGCACGAGCACGTTCCCCTCACGCTTCGCCTCCATCGTCACGATCCGGGCAGGTCCCCGGGTAGGTCGGCTCTCCGAGCCGATGCCGCCCCGGGTAGGTCGGCTCTCCGAGCCGACACCCTTCCCCTCCGCCCGCGGCACGATCCCGATCCCCGTGATCAGCAGCGTCGGCGGAATCTCGATCAGCCGCTCCGCCCCCGTCGCCGGGTCCGTGTACCGAAGCTGGTTGTTCAGCGAGTCCTTCCCCGACACGAACGGCGTCCGGTACGCCTTCGCCCCGTCGTAGCACCCCTCCGCGGCCCGCACCAGCGCCCCCAGGTTCCCCGGCTTCGCGCAGCTCGGCCAGCAGAAGTTGTCGAGGATCGCGATCCGCGAGGGGTCCGCCCCCACGCACACCAGGTTCCGGATGCACTCGTCGATCGCTGCCAGCGCCATCAGATACGGATCGCCGCCCACCGCCGGGTCGCCCACGCCCGTCTGCAAGCCGCACGCGACCGCCACCCCCGTGCCCGAGCCCGCCACCGGCTCGATCACCGAACCATCCCCGGGCCCCCGCCCCGCCGGCCCCACCAGCGGCTTGACCACCGTGTTCCCCTGCACCTCGTGGTCGTACTGCCGGATGATCCAGTGTTTCGAGGCGATGTTCGGGTGCGCCAATAAGGCACAGAGGCACGCAGGCACGGAGGCACGAAGGGAAGGCAAGGACGCGTTGGTATTCCCCTTCGTCCCTCCGTCCCTCCGTCCCTTCGTCCCTTCCCACACCGCCTCCCGCACCGGCTGCGGCAGCCCCTCGTGCAGGAACGCCGTGGACAGCCGCCCGACCTCCGTCCCCCGGTAGAACAGCACCAGCTCCTTCGTCGGCGTGCCGAACGTCCCCAGCTCCGCCATCTCCACGCCCTCGTCCTCGCAGATCCGCCGCAGCGCCGGGATGTTCGCCGCCGGCACCGCCAGCACCATCCGCTCCTGCGCCTCGCTGATCCAGACCTCCGTGTACGACAGCCCCGCGTACTTCAGCGGCGCCCGGTCCAGGTGCACCTCCGCCCCCAGCTCCGCCCCCATCTCCCCCACCGCCGACGAGAACCCCCCCGCCCCGCAATCCGTGATCCCGTTGTAGAGCGGCCGCCCCCCTCCCGCTTCCCCCACTCCGTCCCTCCGTCCCTCCGTCCCTTCGTCCCTCGCCCTCAGAATCGCATCCAGCACCCGCTTCTCCTCGATCGCGTTCCCGATCTGCACCGCGTGCGCAAACTCATCCGACGCCGTCTGCTCCAGCTCCGCGCTGGAAAACGTCGCCCCGTGGATCCCGTCCCGCCCCGTCCGACCACCCAGGGCCACGATCCGGTCCCCCGCCTTCGCCCCGCCCTTCACCTTGTCCCGCGGCATCACCCCGATGCACCCGCAGAACACCAGCGGGTTCCCGATGTACCGGTCGTCGAAGTACACCGCCCCGTTCAGCGTCGGGATCCCCATCCGGTTCCCGTAGTCGCGCACCCCCGCCACCACATCCGTCAGCACCCGCCGCGGGTGCAGGCACCCCGGCGGCAGCGTCCGCTCGTCCCACCGGTCCGGCAGCGCCACGCAGAACACATCCGTGTTCGCGATCGGCTTCGCCCCCAGCCCCGTCCCGATGACATCCCGGATGCACCCGCCCGCCCCCGTCGCCGCCCCGCCGTACGGCTCGATCGCCGACGGGTGGTTGTGCGTCTCCACCTTGATGCACACCGCGTTCCTCTCATCCAGCGCGATCACCCCCGAGTTGTCCTTGAACACCGACAGCGTCCAATCCACCCCATCCGCGATGAGCTCGAACGTCGCCGCCGCCACCGTGCTCTTCAGCAGATTGTCGATCTCAACCTCTACGCCGTCCGCCGTCCGCCGCACCGTGTGCCCCGGCCGCCCCTCCCACCGGATCGCGTCCGCCCCTGTCTCGCTGTCTCGCTGTGTCGCTGCCTCGCTCCTGTACCTGATCCTGCTCTTCAGCGTCTTATGAACGCAATGCTCCGACCACGTCTGCGCCAGCGTCTCCAGCTCGATGTCCGTCGGCTCCCGCTCCAGCCGCCGGTACTCATCCCGGA
Source organism: Phycisphaerales bacterium (assembly GCA_040902425.1). Classification (GTDB taxonomy): domain Bacteria; phylum Planctomycetota; class Phycisphaerae; order Phycisphaerales; family UBA1924; genus JBBDXI01. The sequence goes on along the minus strand of JBBDXI010000058.1, from coordinate 18,864 downwards.
TCGCCCGCATCTCTTCCGGGCTGAGAAACAAGTGCGCCTCGCGCGACAGCTTCTCCAGCGCCGCGTCATCCAGCGCCCGGATCGGCACCCGAACCAGCTTGAACCGGTACTCGTGCCCCTGCGGCAGCCTCTCCGGCAGCAGCGGATTCGTGTGGATCGCGTGCACCACCGGGTTCGCCAGCACCCGCTCCGCCAGCCGCTTCGCCTCCTCCTCCCCCACCCCTATCAGCTCGTACCGCACCCCCGTCGAGACCCGGCACTCCGCCCCCACCAGCTCGCGGATCGCCGCCGCCACCGACTGCGCCACCGGGTCCATCACCCCCGGCAGCGGGTGCACCTCGATGATCGCCGCCCCCTCCGGCGCTGCCGATGCCCCGACCTCCGCCCGCTCCGTCACCGGGTCCGCCAGCAGCCCCGCGCACACCGCGTCCAGCTCCCCCGCCTTCAACGCCCCCTGGATCAGGTACACCCGTGCCGTCCGCGCCTCGCGCACCGCCACCCCCACCGCCGCCCCCTGCTGCACCACCGCCCGCCCCCGCGGATCATCCATCCCCGGCCGCGCCCGCACTTCCACCCGGTGCACCCGTCCATTCTCGCTCATGCGCGGATGATACCGGCCCCGTGCCACGGCTCGCGGCTTGGGTGCCACTGCTCGCGGCGTCTTCGCCGCGCAGCAGTGCGAGCCACCACCCCGGCACCGCTGCGCCCAGGACGGCGAGCGGTGGCACCCGCCGCCGCCATTCCCGCTACATTCATGCCATGCCCCAGGCGCCCGCCGCCACGCCCGCCCCCGCCGAGCCCGAGGACCACTCCCGCGCCCCCGAGGGCGCCATGCTCCTGGAGTTCGCCTGGGAGGTCTGCAACCAGGTCGGCGGCATCTACCAGGTCCTCCGCTCCAAGGCCCCCGCGCTGGTCGAACGCTGGGGCGACCGCTACTGCCTCGTCGGCCCCTACGTCGAGCCCAGGGCGGCCCTGGAGTTCGAGCCCACGCCCGCCACCGGGCCGCTCGCGCAGGTCATCGCCGAGCTCCGCGATGAGGGCCTCACCATCCACCACGGCCGCTGGCTCATCCCCGGCTCCCCCCGCGTCCTCCTCCTCGAGCACTGGTCCCAGCAGCACAAGCTCGGCGACCTCAAGTACCGCCTCTGGGAGAAGCACGGCGTCGAGTCCCCCGCGGATGACTGGCTCTTCAACGACGCCATCACCTTCGGCGAGTCCATCCGCCGCCTCCTGGAAAGGCTGTCCGGACATTGGCAGACACCCGCCGCCGCACCCAGCAACAAGAAGTCCGACGGCAAGGGCGCCGGCGGCCCCGCCGCCCCGCCCGCGAAGCGGTCCCTCATCGCCCACTTCCACGAGTGGCTCGGCTCCCTCGCCCTCCCCATGCTCCGCGAGCAGCGCCTCCCCATCGCCACCCTCTTCACCACCCACGCCACCCTCCTCGGCCGCTACATCGCCTCGACCGAGGAGCGCTTCTACGACATCCTCCCCTGGCTCGACGGCGAGACCGAGGCCGCCCGCTACAACATCCGCGCCCAGTTCCGCGCCGAGAAAACCTGCGCCCACGCCGCCCACGTCTTCACCACCGTCTCCTCCGTCACCGCCGAGGAGTGCACCCAGCTCCTCGCCCGCCAGCCCGACCTGGTCACCCCCAACGGCCTCAACATCCGCCAGTACTACCTCACCCACGAGATGCAGTTCCGCCACGCCGAGTTCAAGGACCGCATCCACGAGTTCTCGATGGGCCACTTCTTCCCCAGCTACTCCTTCGACCTCGACAAGACCCTCTACTTCTTCACCTCCGGCCGTTTCGAGCCCCGCAACAAGGGCTTCGACCTCGCGCTGGAGGCCATGGCCCGCCTCAACGCCGAGCTCAAGTCCGCCAACCTCGGCATCACCGTCGTCTTCTTCATCATCAGCCACCGGCCCACCAAGACGATCAACCCGCTCGCGCTCGAAAAGCGCGCCGTCCTCGCCGAGCTCCGCCAGGTCTGCCAGCGCATCATGGATGACCTCTCCCCCAAGCTCTTCCGCAAGGCCGCCTCCGGCGAGCGCATCCACCTCGACGACCAGGTGGACGACTACTGGAAGCTCCGCCACAAGCGCACCCAGTACGCCTTCCGCTGGGCCGGCCTGCCCATGGTCGTCACCCACCTCCTCCAGGATGACCAGACCGACCCCGTCCTCAACTACATCCGCCAGCTCGGCCTCATCAACCGCGCTGAGGACCCCGTCAAGGTCGTCTACCACCCCGAGTTCATCAGCCCCGTCAGCCCGCTGTGGGGCATGGAGTACGAGCAGTTCGTCCGCGGCTGCCACCTCGGCGTCTTCCCCAGCCTCTACGAGCCCTGGGGCTACACCCCGCTGGAGTGCATGGCCCTGGGCGTCCCCGCCGTCACCAGCGACCTCGCCGGCTTCGGCCGCTGGGCCACCGAGCACATCATGGGCCACGAGGAGCTCGGCCTGCTCCTCCTCCGCCGCCGCGGCCGCACCTACCACGACGCCGCCGCCGACCTCACCCAGAAGCTCCTGGACTTCTGCAAGCTCCGGAGGCGCGACCGCGTCGCCCTCCGGAACACCGTCGAACGCACCGCCTGGGAGTTCGACTGGGGCCGCCTCGCCATCGAGTACCACCGCGCCCACGACCTGGCGCTGCAGCGAATGGCTGCGGAGTCTCAGTAGGTTCAACGCCCGGCGTCGCCCGGCGTCTCAGCCGGATCAACTCGCTCGCCAGCCACAGCCACCCTCTTCAGCCCGGAGGGGCGCAGCCCCGGAGGGCGGCAGATCGTTGCGAAGGGCGTAAGCCCTGGTAAGACCGCGCCCTTTCTTCTCTTCCCCTCCTGAGCCCGGCGGGGCGCAGCCCCAGAGGGCGCCACAGAGCCTGCGAACGACCAACAGTGCCGCCCCATCCGGGGCTCAGAAGAAAGGGCAAGCAGGTGCTCAGAATCCCGCGGTCCCAGGGCTGACGCCCTTCGCAACGATCTGCCGCCCTCCGGGGCTGCGCCCCCTCGGGCTGAAGAGGCCATCTCGTTGACACCTGCCCGCCTGATCAACGGGCACGACCTCACGCAAACACGGTCCTCGGGTTGTACTCGATCCCGTGCCGGTCGAGGAAGCCGAGGTACTCATCGCGGAAGCTCCGCTTCTCGTGATGGCGCTCCTGCGTTTCGATGTACTTGCGGACGGCCTCGCGCAACGAGTGGCTGACCGAGAACGCGCCGTACCCCGACTGCCACGCGAACGAGCGACCGAGCGCAGGGAAAGTCTCCTTCAACCACCGGGAGCTGTTCGCCTTCATGTCGCGGACCGCTCCCGCGATGTTCGCCGTGGCGTTGAGCGAGATGAAGAGGTGCACGTGCTCGGGCATCGCCTGCCCGCACAGCAGGACACCAGAGGTCTTTGCGATCGTTCCGCCTATGTAGGCGATCAGCCGAGGCCGCATGGCCGGCGTGAGCAGTTCGACCCGGTCACGGGTGCCAAAGACAACATGGAATAGGAGCTTGGTGTATGACTGCATGAGGCAGAGACTACCAGCGCGCCCATCGACTCCGCCTCACGCCCACCGTTCCAGGATGTCGAGCCCTTCTTCCGCCGTCTCCCGCTAGGGGTATTCCTCATCCTCAAACTCCAGCCCCACCGCCAGCACCTTCGCCACGGGCTCGGCCGCCCTGCTACGCTGCCCGCCCGTGCCCTCGCCCCTCCCCCACGTCCAGCTCTACACCGACGGCGCCTGCTCCGGAAACCCCGGCCCCGGCGGCTGGGCCTACATCCTCAAGCACCCCGCCAAGGAAAGGGAAGCCTCCGGCGCGGAGCCCCTCACCACCAACAACCGCATGGAGCTCATCGCCGTCATCCAGGGCCTCTCCGCCCTCAAAGCCCGCTCCACCGTCGACCTCTACTCCGACTCCCTCTACGTCCTCAAGGGCCTCAAGGAGTGGCTCAAGGACTGGAAGGCCCGCGGCTGGAAAACCGCCGCGAAAAAGCCCGTCATGAACCGTGACCTCTGGGAGCAGCTCGACCGCCTCCTCACCCAGCACGACATCCGCTTCCACTGGGTCCGCGGCCACAACGAGCACCCCGAGAACGAACGCGCCGACCGCCTCGCCGTCGCCGCCCGAGAGGCCCTCGTCCGGGATGACCCCTGAATCGGTGCTCGATGCCCCGATGCCTCGTGCCTTGGTGCCTCTCTTCCCCGGCCGCTACCCCTCGATAACCCGCGCCGCGCCCTCCCGCGGTCCGCTTATGACGTCTGCGTAGTCTGCGCCCGCCGACGCCCCGCCGCCCGCACACCCCGCCCCCCTTCCCCCGCCCGCGCGGTGAACGCGCCCCCCCGCCGCGCCGATGTACCCCCGTCCACCAGTCTCATCCCCCCAGACCCGCGCACGAACCGCACGAGAACCTCAACGAAGTCCTGAAGGCGGCCTACGAGGCCGACGCGTCCGACGTGCACCTCGTGGCCGGGCAGCCCCCCACGGTGCGCATCCACCAGGTCATGACCCCCATGGATGCCCCCGTCATCTCCCCGGACACGGCCCGCGCCATGTTCGAGCAGATGGCCGTCAAAGAGACCCAGGAGACCTTCGCCCGCAACAAGGACGCCGACTTCTCCTACGAGGTCCCCGGCCTCGCCCGCTACCGCGTCAACGCCCACATGCAGCGCGGCGCACTCGGCATCGCCATGCGCGCCATCAAGACCAAGGTCCCCCCGCTCACCGCCCTCAGCCTCCCCGAGGTCATCTCCCGCCTCACCTACCTCCCCCGCGGCCTCGTCCTGGTCACCGGCGACACCGGCTCGGGCAAGTCCACCACGCTCGCGGCCATGATCCAGGCCATGAACGAGCGCTACCGCAAGCACATCATCACCCTCGAGGACCCCGTCGAGTACTCCTTCAAGTCCGACAAGTGCCTGATCGAGCAGCGCGAGCTCGGCCAGGACATGCCCAGCTTCGCCAGCGGCCTCAAGCACGCCCTCCGCCAGGACCCCGACATCATCCTGGTCGGCGAAATGCGCGACCTCGAGACCACCGCCCTGGCCATCTCGGCCGCCGAGACCGGCCACCTCGTGCTCTCGACCCTCCACACCGTCAACGCGTCGCAGACGGTCGAGCGAATCATCGACATGTACCCCGCCGGCCAGCAGAACCAGATCCGCTCCATGCTCGCCAACACCCTGCAGGCGGTGGTCAGCCAGACGCTGTTCAGCCGCATCGACAAGCCCGGCATGTGCCCCGCCGTCGAGACCCTCCTCTGCACCCCCGCCGTGCGCAACCTCATCCGCGAGGCCCGCACCTTCGAGATCCCCAACGTCATCGAGACCAACCGCGCCATCGGCATGAGCAGCCTCGACAGCTCCATCGCCGAGCTCTACTTCAACGGCATCGTCTCCAAGGAGGACGCCATCGCCCAGGCCGCCTACCCCGACAAGCTCGAGCGCCAGCTCGTCGCCTGAGCAGCGACGCAGCAACGCAGTGACGCAGCAACGCAGCCGACCCCGAAGGAGACGACTGATGGCGTGATGGAAGGCCGGTGACCCGACTGCGTCACTGCGTCACTCCGTCACTCCGTCACTGCCCCCATGGCCAACTACCGCTACCAGGTCCGCACCCCCTCCAGCCAGATCCAGGTCGGCGTCGTCTCCGCCGACTCGGCGTCCACCGCCTCGGCGGTCCTGCGCAACCAGGGCCTCCACGTCCTCTCCCTCACGCCCATCCAGGGCGGCCTCGACGGCGGCCGCCTCCTCCAGAAGTTCCGCGAGCTCAACGCCGGCAAGCCCCGCCAGAAGCACGTCCTGGATTTCACCCAGCAGCTCGCCGTCATGGTCCGCGCCGGCATCAACCTCCGCGCCGCCCTCGAGGGCATCGCCGAGCAGACCGCCCACCCCGGCTTCAAGAAGATCATCATCGGGCTCAAGACCGACGTCGAATCCGGCAAGCAGTTCAGCGACGCCATCGCCCGCCACCCCAAGCTCTTCGGCCCCCTCTACGTCAACATGGTTCGCGCCTCGGAAATGTCCGGCTCCTTCGCCAAAATGCTCGACCGCATCGCGGGCTACATCGCCCAGCAGATCGAGACCCGCAAGATGGTCATCGGCGCCTCCATCTACCCCGCCGTCATCGGCACCATGGCCATCGCCGTCACCATCTTCCTCCTCACCTTCGTCCTCCCCAAGTTCTACAAGGTCTTCGAGGGCAAGGAGGAGATCCTCCCCTGGGCCACCAAGTTCCTCATGTCCTCCAGCAACTTCACCATCGCCAACTGGCCCTTCCTCACCGGCGGGTTCGTCGCCGTCTTCGGCGGCCTCTTCGCCTTCGCCAGGACCGAGGTCGGCGCCTTCTGGTTCGACAAGCTCCGCCTCTCCTTTCCCGTCGTCCGCGGCATGTTCCGCTCCCTCTACATCTCCCGATCCCTCCAGACCATGGGCCAGCTCATCAACGCCGGCGTCCCCATGCTCGACACCCTCGCCATCACCGGCGACATCTCCGGCAACCGCCTCTACCGCGCCATGTGGCGCACCGTCTACGGCAGCGTGAAGCAGGGCAAGAAGATCGCCTCCCCCATGCAGCGCACCACCCTCCTCCCCCGCGCCGTCACCCAGATGATCTCCGCCGGCGAGGAGTCCGGTAAGCTCGGCGAGGTCCTCGACGAGATCTCCGCCTTCTACGCCAAGCAGCTCAAGGACCAGATCAAGGCGGTTACCAGCATGATCGAGCCCGCCATGATCATCTGTATGGGCGGTGTCGTCGGGTTCATCGCCATGGCCATCATCTTGCCCATCTTCAAGATGAGCCAGGTCGTCAAGTAGCCGATCCAGAGGCCATGCCGCCATGTGGGATGTCGGATGTCGGATGTCGGATGTGCCTCGCGCTGGGCCGGCCCGGTAACCGCCGCGCTGCCCACATCCCACATCCGCCATCCCACATCCGCCATCGCCCCCCCCGGCACCGCCCCGCCTTCACCCTCCTCGAGACCGCCCTTGCCATGATCATCATCATGGTCGGCGTCCTCGCCATGGTCGAGGCCCAGGGCGTCTTCATCCGCAGCAACGGCTGGTCCAGCCACGAGGCCACCGGCACCTACCTCGCCGGCGAGATCCGCGAGCGCATGCGCACCCTCCCCCGACACGACCCCGTCACCGGCCTGGCGCTCGTCTCCGTCAACGGCACCCCCACCCTCCAGGGCCTCGGACGCGAGCCCAACGAAGTCACCGTCGCCGACTTCGACGACGTGGACGACTACGGCGGCATCACCTTCGGCCTCGGCGGCAACTTCGACGGCCCCATCGACGCCTTCGGCCGCATCATCCCCATGACCGACGCCAACGGCCAGCCCATGCTCGGCCCCGGCGGCGTCCCCCTCCCGCTCCAGGGGTGGTCCCAGACCGTGCTCGTCCAGAAGATGAGCCCCTTCAACTACAGCGTCGTCGCCAACTGGACCGACACCCAGGCCCCCTCCGGCGCCTTCCCCGGACGCGAGGTCGACCAGTACCCCCTCCGCGTCACCGTCTCCGTCTTCTACCAGGACCCGCTCGCCGCCACCCCCGAGATGGTCACCAGCATGTCCTGGATCGTTCCCGCCGAGTAGCCCCGCGGGGGCGGCCAACGGGCCCACCCCCCACCCCCCGCCGCGGCCGGGACGGCCGCGCCTGTTCACTACCACGGAGGGCCGGAGCCCACACCATGGTCACACGAGCCCCAGCACCCCGCCGCCTCTCCCCGAAGCAGCGCCGCGCCCGCGCCGCGGCCGGCGTCCGGCGGGGCGTCGTCTCCGTCCTCTCGATGATGTTCCTGATCCTCTTCGGCTCCCTGGCCGCCGCCATGGCGATCACCAGCCGCAGCAACATCATCACCGCCGCCACCCACCAGCACGTCTCCCGCTCGCTCGGCGCCGCCGAGACGGGCCTGGAGATCGCCCGCGCCCGCCTGACCGAGGCCGCCACCCGCTTCGTGGTCGCCAAGGGCGTGGTGGACAGCGGCTTCGGCCAGCGGCTCTGGCGCGGCACCACCAACCCCTCCGACGGCCAGGTCTCCGTCCAGCCCCCCACCAGCTACGTGAACTCCCAGGGCACGCCCAGTGGCCTCGCCGAGGCCGTCGCCCAGATCCACGCGATGGACAACAACACGGTGGTGGTCGCCGGCATCTCGGCCCCCACCATCGCCCCCGCCCCCTCCGGCGCCGACCCCGCCGTCTACGACCTCACCCACTGGGTCCGCACCCCCGCCGTCGCCCTCAACCCCCAGCAGGCCGGGGTCAAGAGCGGCACCGCCTTCCAGATCGACTACGCGCCCCTCGCCAGCGGCACCGACATCCGCGTCATCGTCACCGGCTACGACTTCGACTACACCACCCGCACCACCGCCGCCAGCGCCGGCACCCCCACCTACGTGACGCGCCGGATCATGCAGGACTTCACCATCGTTAAGCGGGTGAACTCCGCCATCGTCAGCCCCAGCAAGGTCATGATCGGCAAGAACGTCCTGGTCGAGGGCGACCTGGGCGCCGCCTACACGGACGTGGCCCAGCAGTACGGCGACCCGGTCATCATGCGCTCCGATTTCTGGGGCCTCGAGACCGGCCTCAACACCCAGCTCACCCGCCTCTTCGACGCCCTGCGCGACAACGACATCGACGACGACAACCGCCTCCGCCTCGGCCACCCCATCGAGGGCGCCGCCGTCCCGGACTTCTCCAACCTCGGTTACCCCGGCACCTCCTCCGACGTCACCGCCGACGGCTACCTCGACGAGTTCGACATCTTCATGATGTACTACGACCAGAATCGCGACGGCAAGGTCGCCCTCTCTTCGCCTCTCTCCGCGGGCACGCCCAACGCCGCGCTCTCCCCGGAGTTCGTCGCCTCCGGCGGCCTGGTCATCGACGACGACCTCGCCCTGCTCCTGGACTCGGCCAACCCCGACCGCAACCGCAACGGCATCTACAGCTTCACCGACGCCAACGGCAACGGCGTCTTCGACCCGGGGATCGACACCCTCGCCGACACCGAGGAGGTCGACCCCTCCGGCGTCCCCGCCCACCTCCAGACCTACATCATCACCGCCGGCGGCACCTCCTACGTCTACCGCGACCAGGTCCTGGGCTTCCGCGACGGCGTCCTCGACCGGCGCGACAGCTACGCCAAGGTCCGTGGCCGCATCATCATCCGCGTCTCCGACAGCACCTGGACCGCCGCCCAGGGCACGTGGATGAACCGCGTCCGCGGCTCCATCCAGGCCCCCACCGGCAGCTCCTCGCTCCAGCTCAACACCCCGACGTCGCAGCTGCCCGACCTGGACATGCACAGCTTCGACACCACAGAGACCGCCCTCCAGAACGCCGCCAACGGCCAGACCTTCGCCCAGCAGGTGGCCACGTCGCTCGGCGTCTCGGTGGCGCAGCTGGCCACCTGGACCCCCGCGAACAACCCCCCCGAGCCGGCCGCGCCCAAGTACTTCCCCCTCGCCCCCGACGCCGACAACGACGGCCTGCCCGACAACTGGGAGACTGCCCACTTCGAGAAGATGCCCTTCTCCAGCCCCAACTACTACGACTTCTACTACCGCCCCGTCTACGAGAACATGGTCTTCAAGAACGTGCAGATCCCCGAGGGCAACAACGGCCTCTTCCGCAGCTGCACCTTCGTCGGCGTCACCTTCATCCGCTCCCGCACCGGCAACACGCACCCCAACTGGGGCCTCTACGGCAAGATGATGCTCGACAACACCAACCGCCCCAAGCCCTTCCCCTCGCGGTTCGTCTACACCGGCAGCTTCCCGCCCGACTTCCCGGGCGTGACGCCCCCGGTCATGATGGCGACCACCCCCCTGGACAAGGCCGACATCCCCGCGGATGAGGCCCCCATCACCCAGGGCTACGACACCCTCCCCGACCCCCTGGTCATCGACGGCGCCCGCGTCGTCGACACCAAGAGGTTCTCCAACAACATCCGCTTCCACGACTGCCTCTTCGTCGGCTCGACCGTCACCGAGAACCCGATCACCTACACCCAGACCCGCAACAAGGTCCAGTTCACCGGCGGCACCCGCTTCACCACCAAGCACCCCACCGAGCCGGACAACCCGAACCTCAACCCCAGCCCCGAGCACCTGCCCGAGATCGCCAAGAGCTCGATGATGCTCCCCAACTACTCGGTGGACATCGGCTCGTACAACAGCCCGCCGAGCCAGAACGTGAAACTCAAGGGCGCCATCGTGGCCGGCGTGCTCGACATCCGCGGCAACGCCGACCTCGAGGGCTCGCTCCTGCTGACCTTCAAGCCCGTCCTGGGCGAGGCGCCCCTGCTCGACGTCATGGGCGTCCCCGCCGGCAACCCCGCCATGTTCAACTCGACCATCGGCTACTTCGGCCCCGAGGACGGCGACGATGAGGCCCTCGACCCCGACACCCTCCCCGTCGTCAACGGCGTCCGCATCGTCGGCTGGGACACCGACGGCGACGGCATCGCCGACCTCGGCCCCGGCGCCAGCCCACCCGCCGGCGCCGTCGCCGTCCCCTTCCACGGCTTCGGACGCATCACCCTCCGCTTCGACCCCACCATGAAGCTCCCCGACGGCATCCTCCTCCCCCTCCAGATCGACAGCCGGAGGGAGACCTACAAGGAGGCCTCGCAGTGAACCCAGTGACGCAGCAACGCAGCAACGCAGTGACGCAGACCGCGCCCGGAAGTCCGCACTCCGTCACTCCGTCACTCCGTCTCTGCGTCACTGTCCGTCGCGCCTTCAGCATGATCGAGATGCTGATCGCCTTCCTCATCAGCTCGCTGCTCCTCTCCGCCTGCCTCGTCGCGCTCGACAGCTCCTTCAAGGCCTACGAGGTCACCACCGAGTCCGCCTCCACCCACGTCGTCTCGCGCCTCGTCATGACCCGCGTCATGGCTATGGTGCGCCAGGGCGAGGAGTTCGGCCCCTACCCCGTCGGCATCCTCCAGCCCACCCAGATGGAGTCGCCCCACATCGAGTTCGTCTCCTTCCGCGACGACGCCGCGGGCATCCGCCACGTCACCCGCCTCGAGAAGATGGAGGACCCCCAGGCCCCCGGCACGTACCAACTCCAGTACCGCCGCTGGGACTACTCCGGCGGCACGCTCACCAACTCCTTCTCCTACCCGCTCATCCGCAACCTCAAGGAAGCGACCTTCACCCTGGAGTACGACGTCGGCCCCGTCCTCCGCCGCGCCACCGTGGACATGACCATCAAGCCCAACGACGTCTCCGTCGCCCAGGCCACCCAGCTCCACAGCGACCTCGAGGCCCCCACGATCCGCCTCATCTCTTCGGCGAGCCCCCGCAAGCTCGACTGAGCACGGCGCCCCGCGCCTCTGCCATAGGACCTACTCAGGCCCCCGCAGCCGCTCGATCGCCCAGGGCACGCACTCCGCCAGTTCCTGCGCCAGCAGGCCCCCGCTCGCGCTGTGCGTTTCCGCCCACCGCTCCCCCGCCCAGGCGTGCGCCTCCACCGCCGCCCGCGCCGCGTCGTACAGGTCCAGCGGCCGGGGGGGCGCCGGGCGCCGCCCCTCCGGCACCACGCCGGCCTCCACGAACTGCGCCACCACCCCCGCGATCACGCCCGCCAGCACATCCCCAGTCCCCCCGGTGGCCAGCATCGGGCCGCCCGCCCGGCACACCCACGTTCGCTGCCCGTCGCTCACCACCGTCCCCGCCCCCTTCAGCACCACGATGCACCCCAGCCGCTGCGCCAGTTCCTCCGCCGCCGCCGGCCGCTCCCCCGCATCCACCGCGTCGCGCCGGATGTTCAGCGAACCCGCCAGCCGCCGGTACTCCCCCGGGTGCGGCGTCACCACCGCCGCGGCCCGGAAGTCCCGGTGAAGCGCGGGAACCTCCGCCAGAGCGCTGAGCGCATCGGCATCCACCACCACCGGCGCCTCTTCCTGCTGCACCGCCCGCAGCGCGGCCGCGCTCGGCCCCTCCCCGCGCCCCAGCCCCGGCCCCACGACCAGGCACCGGCACGACCCGACCTGCTCGTCGATCACCCGCGACGCCTCGTGCGCCAGCATCTCACCCCGCTCATCGACCGCGATCGGCACCCCCGTCGCGCCCGGGCACAGCACGATGGCCGCGGAGAGCACCGGCTCGGGCGCGGCGATCCGCGCCAGCCCCGCCCCCGCGCGCAGCGCCCCCGTGGCCACCAGCGCCGGCGCCCCGATCATGCGCACGTCGGGCCCGGCGCGCCCCCCCACCACGACCACCGTGCCGAACGTCCCCTTGTGACCCGCGGGGTCGCGCGCCGGCAGCCTCGGCAGCGGCGATTCGTCGCGCACCTCAGTGCTCCACCGACTCGACCCTGATCACCACCCGCCCCATCAGCGGCAGGATCGCCGACAGGCTCCGGGCCTCCTCGCCCTCCGCCAGCGCGCTCACCGCCATGGTGATGTGCGTGGCGTCGAAGGCCCGCCCGCCCGGCAGCGTCGGGTCCAGGTCCACCCACGCGGGCTTCCCCTCCCGCTCCAGCAGCGCCTGCGTCCACATGTGGTAGCCGAAGACCCCCTTCGCACCCTCGAACTCATCCACGTACAGCACCCCCGAGGCCACCCGCGCCGGGACCCCGTCGGCCCGCAGCATCGCCGCCAGCAGCACCGCGTGCTCGCTGCAGTCCCCCCGCCTCTGCCGCGCCACCTCGGAGGCCGTCGCGAACCCCACATCCAGGTCCTTCGTCGAGATGAACCGCCGCACGAACCTCCGCATCGCCTCCGCACGCTCCGCCTTCACCTCCCCCGCCTTCGCCGTCGCTTGACCCACCAGCTTCACGATCTCCGGGTCATCGCCACGCACCATCGACGTGCTCGCCAGGAAGGCCGCGTCGCCGGCGTCCCCTTCCGGCGCCGCGGCCGCGGGCCCGCCCACGGTCACCCTCACCGTCCGCTCATCCACCGTCTGCACCCGCTGCGCCCCCGTCTCCGGGATCGCGGGCATCGCCCCATCCGGCACGCTCAGGAGGTATACCGCCCGCGTCGCCTCCCGTGGCCGCCTGATCGGCGCATCCGGCTTCACCAGCGTCCGGACCATCATCTCCGGCGCCGGCCCATCCGCCTTCGCCAGGGCCGTCTCGCGGTCGCTGACCACCACGTGCAGGGTCAGCGGCCCCAGGGTCACCTGCGACCGGATCGGCACCGCGTCCTCGTCGAGGTACTCCGTCATCGAGACCCCCGGCGAGGCGCTCGTGGACACCGTGCAGCGGAGCGCCGGCACGGTCCTGCCCAGGGCCTCCACCGTCGTCTTCTCGATCCCGGTCATGGTGACCGTCGCCGGCTCCGGCCCGCTCATCGCGTCCACCGTCCGCACCACGATCTGCTCCGCCCCCGCCTTCAGCCGCTGCCGCACGTACTCCGACGCCGCGGCCGGCGTCAGCCACGCGCCCTCCGGGAGCGGCTTGGTCGACCTGGTCTCCTGGTCCCCCTGCCGCGTCGTGACGGCGATCTCCTTCTCGCCGAAGACGTAGTCGACGGTCTTGGGCGTCATCCCCAGCTTCTGCACCATCTTCATCGACACCGGCTTGTGGTCCGCCGTCTCTACAAACTGCCCCTCCATCGTCATTGCCACCGCGTTCTGCCCGCGCCCGACCTTCATCTCCATGCGGCTGGAGGTGGTGATCCGCCCGCCCTCGGCCTTCTGCACCGAGTGCATGTACCCCGCCCGCTGGCCCCCCATTTCGACCGTGTACCACCGCTCGTGGTCATCCCCCGCCAGCGAGAGCGCGGGCCACAGCAGCAGCGCCGCCGCGGCGAGCACCACCGTGCGCAGCAGGTTCCGGGAGATCAGGGTGCAGGAAACTGAATTGGGAAGGATCGGGTTGCGGGAAATCAGGGGAAGCCGCGCCAAGCCGCCGTGCATCATGGGTCGCTCCATCGTGCCCCAAGTCTACAGGCCCCGCCCGCCCCCCGCCCCCCCGCGCGCCCCCGCGCGCACTCTTTTCCTACCCTCCCCCCGGTGATCGACACCCACTGCCACCTCACCTTCCCCGACTTCGAAGGCCGCGTGCCCGCCGTCCTCTCCCGCGCCGCCGAAGCCGGCGTCACCGGTGCGATCACCATCTCAACGACGACCGCCGACTGCCTCCGGGCCCTCGCCCTCGCCAAGACCCACGCGAACGTCTGGTGCAGCAGCGGCGTCCACCCCCTGCACGCCCACGAGGGCCCCCACGACTGGGGCGCCATTCGCCTCGTCGCCGCCGACCCGGGGGGGCGCTGCGTCGCCTGGGGCGAGCTCGGCCTCGACAACCACTACACGGACCCGCCCCGCGAGACCCAGATGGCCGTCCTCTCCGAGCAGCTCGCGATGATCGAGCAGATGTCGGATGTCGGATGTCGGATGTCGGATGGGAAGGCCGCGGCCCCCACCGCATCCAACACATCCGACATCCGCCATCCGACATCCGACATGCCCATCATCCTCCACTGCCGCGACGCCTTCACCGACCTCATCCCCATCCTCCGCCGCACCCGCATCGACCCGCGCCGCTTCGTCTTCCACTGCTTCACCGGCACCCCCCGCGACGCCCGACTGGCGCTCGACTTCGGCGCCATGGTCTCCTTCACCGGCATCGTGACCTACCGCAACGCCGCCGACATCCAGGAGGCCGCGAGGCTCATCCCGCTCGACCGCATCATGGTCGAGACCGACGCCCCCTACCTCTCCCCCGACCCGCACCGCGGCCAGCGCCCCTGCGAGCCCTGGATGGCCTCCCTCACCGCCCGCAAGCTCGCCGAGCTCCGCGGCGAAGACTGGGACACGTTCCACGCGGCGATCAACGACAACGCGCGCCGGTTCTTCGGCGTGGCCTGACGTGAGTGATGACGTGATGAGGTGATGACGTGATGAGGTGAAGGAGCGGCACCTCATCACCTCATCACCTCATCACCTCATCACCTCATCACGTCATCACGTCATCACCTCATCACGTCATCACGTCATCAGAACTCCAGCTTCCCCGTCGCCGCCCGCTGCATCAGCCGGCCCACCCGGTACTGCCGGAACTCCTCGCTCCCGAAGATCGACGGGTCGGCGCGCCGCGGCAGCGGGTCGGGCGTCCATTCCGGCCCGGGGGCCTGCGCTCCCGTCGCCCCGACCCGCCGGTCGATAAACGTCGGCCCCGGCGCGGGCGCCTCCTCCATCACCGGGGTGAACGACTCCGGCAGCCTCCCGATGTAGAACACCGTGTCCGGCGGGATCTGCGCGATCAGCCCGCCCCGCCCCTCCGCGTACACCGAGCGCGGGAACACCGCCGTCACCCCCGCATCCACCCGCGCGAAGAAAATGCTCCGCTGCTGGCCCGGCGCGCCGAAGGGGTTCCGCCGCTGCACCTGGTAGACCGACTCGAACCCCGTCGGCGCCCGCTGGTCCACCGCCAGCGCCCGCAGCCCCAACCGCCCGCTCCCCAGGTCCCCGATCCCCGGCTCCACACGCTTCGTCTGGTCGACCGGCTGCACCCGCTGGTCCACCATCTGCTGCCCGAGGGCCGCCGATCCCAGAATCGCCGTCACTCCAACGGCCAGGACCCCCCAGGCGGGGCGCGAGCGCACCCCGACCCGCGCCGCCCCTCCGCGCTCCTCTCCGCGCCCTCCGCGCCTCTGCGCGCTCTCTTTCACCGCCGCTCCCATATCGCTCACCCCAGAACGATCGTGATGACCACCGTGATCCCCGCCTCCGCCCCCCCCTCCGCCTCGCCCTCGGGCAGCTCCCCCAGCGGCGCGCCCCGCGCTGTCCACGAGTAGATCGCGTTCAAGAGCGGCTGGTCCACATCGTCGAACCCCGTGCTGTACCGCCGCTCCCCCACCGTCACGAAGTCCGCCCGCCGCACCCGCCCATCACGCCCGAACGTGATCGACACCGTCGGGTTCTTCGGCCGCCGCGTCAGCAGCGTCGTCTTCGACCAGCGGGCTTCGCGCGTCAGGATCTCCAGCCCCTTCGCCGCCACCACCTGCCCCGGCTTCACCAGCGGCGCGCTCTTCACCGCCGTCGCCATCGACTCGCGCTCCGACGCCAGCCCCGGCTTCCCCGCCCCCGCCTCCGGCGGCACGGGGACCGCCATCGGCGTCGCGGCCGCGGCCTCGGTCGCCAGGGGGGGCGGGGGCGGCGGCGCCTCGCGCGCGGGCGCCGGCGCAGGGGCCGCCTCCGGCGTCGCCCGCACCCGCGGCGGAGCGGGCGATGCCAACTCCGCCAGCACATCCGCCAGGCGCTCCCCCAACTCCGCCATCGCCGCATCCACCGCCGCGCGACGGTCCCGCGCTGCCCGCTCCCGCGCTTCCCGCTCGCGCTCGTCGGCCTCCGCCGGTGCCGCGGCCGAGCCCGCTTCGGCTTGCGCGTGGCTCAGGGTCGTGGGGGCGACTTCCGGCGCCTCCGTCCGCGACGGCTCCACACGTGCTTCGGGGGCCGCCACCGTCGGTGCCGGCGCCGGCTGGGGCCCCAGTTCCCGCCCCGACCCCGGCTGGATCGAAAAAGCCGCCTGCTCCGTCGGCCCCAGCCGGGCCGCGTGCTCCGACGCCTCCTCGTGCCCCAGCCAGGTCATCGTCGGGACCGTCTCCTCCCGCTCGATCCCCAGCTTGACCACCACCTCGCGCCGCTCCGGCTCCCGCTCTTCCGGTGGCAAGTCGGGCTCCGCCAACACGTTGGCCGCGGGCCCCCCGGGCCCGTCTTTCAGGACCTCCCCATCCGCAATACGAACAACCCCGGCCAGGAACGCCACGTGGGCCAAGGCGCTCAGCACCACCCCCGCCGCCAGCACCCGCTCTGACCTGCCCGACTTTCCCACCGCCAGAACCCCCTTCCGGGGCATGAAACGCCGCCTGCGGAACCACAACCGTATGCTTCCGGTCTGATAGCGGTAGAGATCGGCCGACGCCGGGCGGAACCTCCCGCCCCGGAGCGCCGCCGGCCGCCAGGGATTTCCCCAGGGAGACCAGCATGTTCACGCGAGTGTCGGTGATGGCGATCGTCGCGGCGGTGGGGCTCGCCCTTCCGGCCGTGGCCCAGGACAAGAAGAAGGAAGAGAAGCGCGAGCCGAAGCAGCAGACCCCCAGCGCGCCAAAGGCCGAGCCGACCCTGAAGGCCGGCGACAAGGCCCCCGCCCTCTCGGTCGAGGAATGGGTCAAGGGCGAGAAGGTCGCCAAGCTCGAGCAGGGCAAGGTCTACGTGGTCGAGTTCTGGGCCACCTGGTGCGGCCCCTGCATCGCCGCCATGCCCCACCTCACCAAGCTCCAGAAGGAATACAAGGACCAGGGCGTCATCATCGTCGGCGTCGCCGGCAGCGAGCGCGGCAACGACAAGACCGCCAACCTCAAGAAGGTCCAGGACTTCGTCAAGGGCAAGGGCGACACCGTCGGCTACCGCATCGCCTTCGACGCCGACCGCTCGATGTCCAAGGCCTGGATGCAGCCGGCCGATCAGAAGTTCATTCCCTGCTCGTTTGTGATCGGCAAGGACGGCAAGATCGCCTGGATCGGCAACCCGTCGCAGGGACTCGACGAAGCACTCAAGACGGCCGTCTCGGCCAACAGCGGGCGCGCCGACGCCGGCCGCCCCTCCATCACCCTCGTCTCCCAGGAGCCGCGGAAGTACGCGCCCGTCGTCCCCCAGGAGGGCACGAAGGACAAGGACGCCCAGGAGGGCAAGGCCAAGGACGAGACCAAGGCCAAGGCGCAGGACAAGGTCAAGCCCCAGAAGCTCGCCCTCGGCGACAAGGCCCCGGCCATCACCGTCGAGGAGTGGGTCAAGGGCGAGCCCGTCACCGGCTTCGAGAAGGGCAAGACCTACGTCGTCGAGTACTGGGCGACCTGGTGCGGCCCCTGCATCGCCGCCATCCCCCACCTCACCGAGGTCCAGAAGGAGTACAAGAGCAAGGGCGTCACCGTCCTGGGCATCGCCGCCAGCGAGAGCGGCGCCGACCCGGCCAAGAAGCTCGAGAAGGTCAAGACCTTCGTCGAGGACAAGGGCGACGAGATGGGGTACAAGGTCGCCTTCGACGCCGACCGCTCCATGTCCCAGGCCTGGATGGAGGCCGCGGGCCAGAACGGCATCCCCTGCACGTTCATCGTGAACGGCGAGGGCAAGGTCGCCTGGATCGGCCACCCCACGCAGATGGATGAGCCCCTCAAGCAGATCGTCGAGGGCAAGTGGGACCTCGCCGCCGAGGCGACCAAGGCGAAGAAGGCCGCCGAGGGCCGCGCCAAGACGGAGAAGCTTTTCGAGCAGCTCCGCGACGCCATGCAGAACGGCGAGGAGGAGAAGGCCCTCACCCTGATGGACGACATCATGGAGGCCAACCCGGCCATGGCCCCGCAGTTCGCCGGGACCAAGTTCAAGATGCTCGGCGCCCAGGACAACGACAAGGCCTACCAGTGGGCCCGCAAGGCCGTGGACACCACCTGCAAGGACTCCGCCCAGGCCCTGAACGCCATCGCCTGGACCATCGTGGACCCCGAGGATGACACCTTCACCAAAAAGGACCTCGACCTGGCCCTCAAGGCCGCCACCCGCGCCGACGAGCTGACCAAGAGCAAGGATGCGGCCATCACGGACACGCTCGCCAAGGTCTACTTCGACAAGGGCGACGTGACCAAAGCCGTCGAGCTCCAGGAGCGGGCCGTCAAGCTCCTGGATGACATGCCCGAGATGCAGCGCGAGCAGATGGAGCAGGAGCTCAAGGACCGCCTCAAGCAGTTCAAGGACGCCGCCAAGAAGAAGGGCGCCTGACCGGGTGCCACTGCTCGCCGCGTCTTCGCGGCGCAGCAGTGCCGGACCGCGGTTTCTTCACTATCCACGCCCCGGCCCGCGCCGGGGCTTTTTTGATGTCGGATGTCGGATGTCGGATGTCGGATGTCGGATGTCGGATGTCCGG
>JBBDXI010000057.1:0-25734 GCA_040902425.1 Phycisphaerales bacterium | reverse complement strand
GGCGGTGATGGGGACGGGGGCTGGGGCGGCGGGGGCGGGGACTCCGGCGGGGGCGATGGCGGGGGCGGGGGAGGAGGCGGGGGAGGGGACGGCGACTGAGTGGCCGCGGCCCGGGCCCCGGCGGGCGCCGCGTATCCTGTCGGCATGATGAACGCACTCGCCGCCGTCGCCGGGCTCTCGATCGCTCTGGGGTCTTTCGCGCAGCCGCCGGCGCCGGGGGAGGCGCCGGGCGCAGCCGAGCAGAGGTACCCGCTCAACCCGCCGAAGATCGAGACGAAGGCGAAGTACAAGGTCGAGACCGTCGCGGAGGCGCTGGAAGTCCCGTGGGGGATCGCGTTCCTGCCCGACGGGAGGCGGGCGCTGGTGACGGAGCGCGCCGGCCGGGTGCGGATGATCGAGGACGGGACGCTGAACCCGGTGACGGTGTTCACGGTGCCCGACGTGGAGTCGCAGGCGGAGAAGGGGCTGATGGGGGTCTGCATCCATCCGAGGTTCGCTGAGAACAACTGGGTGTACCTGGCCTACGGGAGCACGGAGGGGGACATCCGCGTGGTGCGGTACACCTTCGGGGCGGTGGCGCGGTCGCTGATGGAGGGCCAGAAGGACCCCGGCGGGCTGAAGGACGAGAAGCTGATCCTGCGGGGGATGCCGGCGCGCAACAACCACGCCGGGTGCCGGATCAAGTTCGGGCCGGATGGGAAGCTGTATGTGACGACGGGCGAGATGTTCCGCAAGGAGCTGGCGCAGGACATGACTTCCCTGGGCGGGAAGGTGCTGCGGCTGAACGACGACGGCACCGTGCCCGATGACAACCCGTTCACGGGCGAGGAGCACGCGAGCCAGGCCGTGCGGGGGGAGATCTGGGCGGTGGGCGTGCGGAACCCGCAGGGGATCGACTGGGACCCGAAGACGGGCCTGTTGTGGGAGACGGAGCACGGGCCATCGGGTGAGCGGGGCGTGCAGCCGAGCCAGGGGGGCGACGAGCTGAACATTATCGAGAAGGGGAAGAACTACGGCTGGCCGGAGATCAACCACGACAAGCGGAAGGAGGGGATGGAGACGCCGGTGATGCAGTACACGCCGGCGATCGCGCCCGCGAGCGGGGCGTTCTACACCGGCGACCTGATCCCGGAGTGGAAGGGGAACTACTTCTTCGGGGCGCTGGGGGGCCTGGGCGGGGGGAAGCGGCCGGGGGTGGTTCGGGTCGTCGTCGATGGCCGGACGGTGACGGGGATCGAATGGCTGGCGACGGAGTACGGGCGCATCCGCGAGGTGGTGAGCGCGCCGGATGGCTCGCTGTGGTTCACGACGAGCAACAAGGATGGGCGGGGGAGGCCTGCAGAGAGCGACGACCGGGTTCTGCGGTTCGTTCCGGAGTAGGCCGGACGGAGCGACCGGAGACAGTCCGGCCCCTCCCGACTTCCCGGCTCAGTCGGGGTGCTCGGCGAGCACGGCCCTGAGCTTCGCCGCGAGGGGCCCCAGGTCGCGCTTGGCGGTCTCGTAGAGGTGCGAAGGATCGACCGACGGGTAGACGTGGACCATGAAGTTCCGGAAGTGCCGGATCTCGCCCCACTCGACCTCGGGGTGGGCCTCCATGACCGGAGCGGGCAGGTGGAAGATGGCCTCGCCGAGGCGCACGAAGGCGTAGCACACGGCGAACACCGTCTTCTCGTCGTTCTTGAACGCGGCGGGCTCCAGGTCGGCGATGAACACGTGGATGCGCTCGATGTCCTCGAGCATGACCCGGACGCGGTCCTGCCAGCGGTCAGGCGACACGGCAGAGGTCCCGCTCGATGGCGGCGCGGAAGCGGGGGCCGAGGCCGTCGTGGTCCTCGATGAGGTCCACGCGCGGCCCGAGGAGGGCCTGGAGGCGGGTCAGCAGGCGGGCAAGGGTGAAGAGCGTGACGGGGGCGCCGGGCTCGAACTGGACGAGGATGTCGATGTCGCTGTCCGGGCGTGCGTCGCCTCTGGCGGCCGAGCCGAAGAGCGCGAGGGAGCGGACCGGGAACTCGAGCCTGAGCGCGGGGAAGGCGCTGCGGAGCGTCGAGATGATCTGCTCGCGCGACATGGCCGATTCTAGGATCGGCCGGAACGCCGCTGGGGGTGAGCGTCGGCGCGCGGCGGAGGGGCACGCGAGGGAGTTGTGGCTCCACCGGGCCCCCTCCGGCCTTGCTGCGCTCGGCCACCTAGATCCGCTCGAGGTCGCTGAGGCGGACCCAGGTTTCGCGGCCGTCGCCGAGGCGGACCTTGGACCAGTGGCCGCGGCGCTCGAGGAGGCGGACCTCGAGGCCGGCGGGGAGGCCCTCCTGGAAGGTGCGCTGGTAGACGGCGTCGCTGGGGCCGTTGTAGGCGGCGGCCTTCGCCGTGACGATGACGGCGTGGGCGAGGCGGGACTCCATCGCTTCGGCGATGACGACGGGGGCGGCGACGAGGGAGCCGAGGATCAGGAGAGCGGGGCCGAGGGGCCGCAGCGCGGGCGCGGCGGCGTGGCCGAGCAGGCGGATGAGCAGGACGGTCCAGCCGGCGATCCAGATGATGGCGAAGGCGCCGAGGAGGGCGCGGCGCGGGAGGTGGCCGGCCCACTGGAGGGCCTTCTCGCTGAGGGTCTCGGGGACCGGCGGCGTGGAGCCGGCGTGGCGCCGGACGGCGTCGAGGCCGGCCTTCACTGCGGGGTCGGCGGCGTCGAGCCGCTCGGCGCGCCGGTAGGCGGCCAGGGCCCGGCCGGGGTCGCCGGCGAGGAGCGAGGCGTTGCCGATGTTCACGTGCAGCTCGGCGCTGCGGGTGCCGCCCTCGGTGATGGCCGCCCAGCGGGCGATGGCCTCGGTGAAGAGGCTCCGGGCGACTTCGGGGTCCTTCGTGGCGAGGGCATCCCGGAACTTCGCGTTGGCCTCGGCGAAGAGCGTGCTGTGGCGGGGCGGGTCGGCGGGGGTCTCAGCGCGGGCGGGCAGCGCGGCGAGCAGGGAGACGAGGAGGGCCAACAGGGTGAAGACACAGGCGGGACGCCTGTGCCACTTGTGCCGCTTGGGCATGGTTGTGCGGGGGGCGCGGGTCATGACAGCCTCTCCAGTTCGCTGTGGAGGCGCGTGAGGAGGTCGAGGGCCTCGGGCGAACGCGGGGGCGCGCCGGCGATTGCGTCGGGATTGGCGCCAAAGCGTGCGCGCTCGCACCCGGCGAGCAGGGCCGCGGCCTTGTCGCCCAGGGTGGAGCCGGCGGCGGTGAGCATCGACCGGGCGTCGGCGGAAGTGATGGCCGCGGGCTCTGCGCCCAGCGCCCCGCCGAGGTAGACGCGGAGGGCGTCGGCGATCTCGCCCTCGGTGCGGGCGCGCCGGAGGAGGCGGCGGGACCTCGCGAGGGCGCGGCGGCGGCGTGCGGAGGCGGTCTCTCCCGCGCGCCGGCCCCGGGCGAGGCTGACGGCGAGGCAGAGCGCGGGCGGGCCCGCGAGGACCAGGGCGCCGACGGGATGCCCGGCCCACTCGATGAGCGAGACCTCCTGATCGATCAGGGCATCGTCGCCCTCGTAGTTCGCGTGGATGCCGCCGGGGCCGGGGATGAGGGGCTTGCCGGCGGGGGCGGAAGATGTCGGCTCGGAGAGCCGACCTACCCGGGCGCCGATGGCGTCGGCGGCGGTGACCTCGCGGGTTGGGAGGACCTTGAGGGGGATGGCGCTGCTCCGGGCGGTTTCGTACCGGCACTTGGCGGTATCGAAATAGGAGAGGGCGACGGGGGGGATCTCCGTCACGCTGTCTGACCGGGGGCGGAGGGTGGTGGTGAA
Organism: Phycisphaerales bacterium; assembly: GCA_040902425.1. GTDB lineage: Bacteria > Planctomycetota > Phycisphaerae > Phycisphaerales > UBA1924 > JBBDXI01. The sequence goes on along the minus strand of JBBDXI010000057.1, from coordinate 21,962 downwards.
GGCCCGCTCGCCGGCCCGCGAGCCGGCGGGCTGCCAGCCCTCGGGGGCGAGCTTGAAGGCGTCGAAGCCGGGGGCGGTGGAGAGGTCGGGGGCCTCGGCCTCCAGCGGCTCGGGGCCGGTGATGCGGACGGTGAGGGGGATGGGGTCGCCGACGCTGGCCTGGCCGGAGCCGGCGCTGCTGGTGATGCCGAACTCGCCGATGAGGCCGGTGAAGCCCGCGGGCTTGCCCTCGTCGGGGAGGGGGAGGACGTCGAGCGTGAGGGGCGTCGCGGCGAGGACGCGGCGCTCGAGCGTGCTCGTGTCATCCCACGGCGCATCAAAGAAGTTCCTCGGGCGCTGGCCGGTGACGGCCTGGAAGATGGCGTTGATGGGGCCGACCCGGACCTCGCCGGCGCGCCTGGGCGTGATGATGAGGTCGAGGGTGAGCGTCGTGACCTGCACGCCGTCCAGGTCGCCCTGGCCGAGGCGGCCGACGGCGTCGAGGCCGAGGAACTTGAACTGGGGGTAGCGCTGGTCGTCGCGCCCCCCCGCCCCGCCGGGGCGCGGGTCGGGGCCGAGGGCGATGTCGAAGTCGTCGCCCCCGTCGTTCCCCGTGAACTGGACGGTGCGGACCTGCTTGCCCACGTGCCAGACGAGGCGGACCTTCACGGGCTCGCCGACGTAGACAGTCGTCCGGTCGGCCTCGAGCGTGAGGCGGAAGTCGGGCGACTCGGAGGGCTCGACGACCGCGATCTCGATGGGCTCGGTGGTGTAGGCGCGGCCGCGGACGGTGACGGTGATGGCGGGGATGGTGAGGACGCCCTTGCGCGTCGGGGTGAGCTGCCAGCTGAGGGTGGCGGTCTCGACGACCTGGCCGCCGGCGATGTTCATGCCGTGCGCGACGCCGCCGGGGCGGATGGTGAAGCCGTCGAGGGTGGAGAGGTCGGGCGGGGGGACGCTGCTAGCGCCCTCGACGAGTATCTGGAGCGTGAGCGAGTCGCCGAGGGCGACGCGGTTGGCGCTGACCTTGGCGGCGACGCCGGGGGAGCCCTGGGCCAGCGCCGGGGCGGCGGGGAGGAGGAGGCCGAGGACCGCGGCGAGGGCGGCGAGGATGAGGGTGGGGATGGAGGGGGGTCTGGTCACCAGTCTTTCTCCACTGGGGGTGCGGAGCCGCGCGGGGCGCGGATGGCGGGCTGGCGCTCCTTGCGGAGCTGCCGCTCGCGGTCGAGGAGGGCGGAGGCGGTCTTGTCGTAGTTTCGTTCCCGTTCTCGGCTCGCGTCGGCGCTCGACCGGGTGGCGGAGTCGCCTTGCTGGTTCTGCTCGTCTTTCTGGGGCTGGCCCTGGCCCTGCTGGCTCTGCTGCTGCTGGCGGGCTCGTTCCTGGGCGCGCTGTGCGGCCTGCTCGAGGTGCTCGGCGGCTCTCTGCTGGTGCTCGCGGGCGGCTTGGGGGTTTCCCTTGGCGAGCTGGTCCGCGGCCTGCTGCTGCTCCTGCTGGGCCTGCTGGAGGCTCTCGTCGGGTTCGCCGCCGGACTTCTGCTGCTGCTCCTGGGCCCTGGCGGTGTCCTGCTTCAGCTGGTCCTGCTGCTGGCGGAGCTGGTCGAGCTGGTCCCGGCCGGCGCCCTGCTGCTGGGCCTGCGCGGATTGCTGCGCGGCCTCGCGCTGGCGCTGCGCGAGGTCGCGGAGGGCGTCGGCCTGCTGCTGGGCCTCGCTGGGCTGCTGATCCTGATTCTGATGGTCCTGGTTCTGGCCATCGCCGCCGCCCCGGCCCTGCTGGTTCTGGTTCTGGTTCTGGTTCTGGTTCTGCTGCTGTTGGTGTTCTTGCTTCTGCCGCTGCTCATCCTCGAACTGCTTCATCAGACGGCGGACGATCTCGACGTGCCGCGCGGCGTCGGTGTCGCCGGTGGCAACCTCCAGGACCGACCGGAACGCCGCAGCCGACTGGCGGAGCAGGGGCATCGCCTGCTCCGGCTGCTTCTCGCGGGCCTCTGTGCCCGCGCGGAGGAGGGCCTGGCCGAGGTTGAAGCGGGCGCGGGCGGCGGTGTCGGCGTCGCTGCCTGCGGCGGCGTCGGCGGCGCGGAAGCGGTCGATGGCGCCCTCGGTCTTGCCCTGCTCGAGGAATACGCAGCCCTCGTTGTAGATCGCCGCGGCGGGTGCGGGGCGGTCCTTCGCTGATTGGGCCCGGCGGTAGAGCTCCGCGGCCTCGTCGAGCTCCCTGGCGGCGAAGTGGGTGTTGCCCTGTGAGATCAGCTCGCGCGGAGACTGGGCGAGGGCCGCGGGCACCCCCAGGAGGAGGGCGATCAGGGCGATCGGCACAGGCGGGACGCCTGTGCCGCTGGGCCGGGTTGTTGTGCGTTCAGCGTGCACGGAGGAACACCTCCAGCATGAGCAGGCCGAGGGATGCGCCGAGGAAGAGCTGGAACTTCTCTTCGTAGCGGACCGTGGCCCGCTTGCCCAGTTCGCTCTTCTCGGCGTCGCCGATCAGGTCCTGGTAGACGCGCTCGAGGTCGATGGTGCCGGTGCCGACATTGAAGAAGACGCCCGCGCGGCTGGCCGCCGCCACCTGCGCCAGCGAGGCCGCCTCCAGGCGCGAGCGCACCTGCTCGCCCTCGTGCGTGAGGGTCGTGTTGCCGCTCCCGGGGACCGGCGAGCCGGTCTCGCTCCCGATGCCCAGGGCGATGATGCGGATGCCCTTCTCGCCGGCCTGGGCGGCGGCCTCGACGGGGAAGCTCTCGTGGTCCTCGCCGTCGGTGATGAGGATGATGTCGCGTCCGCGTCCCGCGGCGTCGTCGAAGGCCTCGGCGACGGTCTTGCGGAGGGCATCGCCGATGAGGGTGCCGCCCCGGGGGACGCTCTCGGGCGCGAGCTCGCCGAGGGCCATGCGGAAGTAGCCGTAGTCGAGCGTGAGGGGGCACTTGACGGAGGCGGCGCCGGCGAAGGCGACGAGGGCCACGCGGTCGCCCCGGAGCGAGCCGGCCACATCGCCGATCCAGAGCTTGGCGCGGGCGAGGCGGCTGGGGGCGACATCGCGGGCGAGCATGGAGCGGGAGACATCCACGAGGAAGACCACGTCGCGCCCCTGCACCGCGACCTCCTCCTCGCGCGGGTCCCACTGGGGGCGGGCGAGGGCGAGGGCGAGCAGGGCGAGGGCGCCCAGCACCGTGCCGGCGCGCAGGAGGCGGAGGGCCCGGGCCCGGGCCGGTTCCGCGGCGGCGGCCTCGCCCGCGAACGCGGCCGCGGCGCATCGCGAGCGTCGCCACGACCAGAGCAGGAGCAGGGCGACGGCGGGGATGGCCCAGAGCGCGTGGAGCCAGGCGGGCTCGCCGAGGTGGACCGCGGGGAGGTTCATGGGGTTCACGGGACCCTCCGCAGGGCGGTGGAGGCGAGCAGCAACTCGAGGGCGAGCAGGGCGGCCCCCGCGGCGGCGAAGGGCATGTACCGCTCGGTGTAGCTGGTGAACTCGGTGGCGTCGATCTTCGATTTCTCCAGGGCGTCGATCTCGGCGTAGGCCTTGCGGAGGGAGTCGCCGTTCTCGGCGGGCCAGTACTTGCCGCCGGTCATCTCGGCGATGCCGCGGAGCATGCGCTCATCGACGGCGTTGCCGACGGGGATGCGCTGGTCGCCGAAGACCCCGCGGACGGTCATGAACTGGTCCCCCGCGCCGACGCCGATGGTGTAGACGCGGATTCCCCACTGCCTGGCAAGCTCCGCGGCCTGCTGGGGCGTCACCTCCCCCGCGTTGTTCTGGCCGTCGGTGAGGAGGATGATCACCTTGCTCTTGATGGTGAAGTCGGGCCTCGAGGAAGGCAGGCGGGACGCCTGCCCCACGATCTCCTCCTCGGCGCGCTTGAGGCGCGCGGCGGCGAGCGAGAGGCCCTCGCCGATGGCGGTGCCGTCCTCGCCGCGGGTGAGGGCCAGCTCGATCCGCTGCGCGGCCTCGACGAGGGGCGCGTGGGCGCGCGAGAGTGGCGCCAGCGTGTCGGAGTAACGCCCGAACGCGATCAGCCCGATCATGTCGCCGGGGCGCCCGGGGAGGTCGGCCTCGTTGCCGAGAACAAAGTCGCGGACGACCTGCTTGACCAGCTCGATGCGGGAGACCTGCCGGCCGCCGACCTCGATGGGCTCGCGCATGCTGCCGGAGCGGTCGATGACCAGTTGCATGGCGATGCCCTCGGTGCTGGTGCGGGTCTGGCCGCTGGTCTCCTGCGGGCGGGCGAGGGCGACGATGAGCAGGGCGAGGCAGGCCAGGTGCAGAACGGCGGGGAGCCCGCGGAGGCGGGTGCGCCAGGTGGCCCCGACCTGGGCGGGGATGCGGGCCGAAGAGAAGACGATGGCGCGCCGGCGACGCTCGAAGAGCAGGATCGCCAGGAGCGGCAGGGCCACGAGGAGGGCCAGCGCCCACGGGGCGCCGAGGTGGTTGATCGGGCCGGGGAGCATCATGGCCATCATGGGCGCGCCCCCGGCCCGGCGGGCTGTTCGAGATGGGCGGCGATGGCGACGGCGGCGCGGAGGTCCGCCAGGAGCCGGGCGTGGTCCGGCGGCTCGGCGGCGTAGCGGGCGGCGTCGCAGCGCTGGAACAGCGAGCGGAGTTGCTCGAGCTCGTGGGCCGTGAGGCCGGCGCGCGGGGCCGCGGCGAGGAGTTGCTCCGTGGTCATCGCGGCGGCGCCGGGGATGCGGGCGGAGAGGGCACGCCGGAGAAGGCCCGCGGCGTGGTTGCAGGTTTCCAGGGGCGGCGCCTCGCCCCGCTCGGCACGGGCCAGCAGGATGGCCAGGTCGGCGGAGGCCGCGGCTGCGGGCGGCGCAGCGCGGCGGCGGCGGAGGGCGAGAGCGCCGGCGGCGGAGAACGCGGCGGCGCACACGACGGCGAGCGTGATAGGCACGGCGAGGGACCGCGGCTCGGCGGGCTCGACCACGCCGCGGGCGGGGCCGGGCTCCGGGGGAGCGCCCTCCGGGAGGATGGAGACGACGCGGACGGTCACGGGCTGGGTGGCGGCGATGCCGTCGGCGCGGGGGCTGTCTCGGCGCGGCGCATCGGGCCCGGTCCGGTACGGGACCTCGATCGCGGGGATCGTGTACTCGCCGGGGAGGAAGGGCTCGAGGGTGTAGAGATAGGTTCGGGAGGAGCGGGCACCGACGAGGCCGACGGGGCCCTCCTCGCGGGCGACGACCGAGAAATCGCCGAGCTTCTCGCCGATCTCCGGCGGCTCGACGATGCAGCCCTCGTCGGCGGCGATGGTGAGCGAGAGGCGGACGGTCTCGGCGGGGTTTATCTCGGCGCGGTCGAGGGCGAGGCGCAGGGAGACGGGACCGCTGTCGGCGGTCTGGGTGACGGCGGGGGCGGGGTGACCGCCGGCGTCGCGGGTGCAGCCGGGCGCCGGCAGGAACGCCAGGGCGAGGGCGGCCAGCGCGCAGAGAGCGCTACTTGAGCTCCACCAGGTACGAGATGACGCGGGCGATCTTGCGATGGCGCATCGTGAAGGCGTCACAGAACACCGCGTTCAGCCGGCCGCCATCCGCTCGCTGCGACTGGACGGCGCCCTCGACGACGACCACGCCGTTCTCTTCGATCAGGCGCGTGACGGTGATGGTCGGCCGGCCGGTGAAGGCGGGGTTCTCGATCTCGCGGTCGAAGGCCTCCTTGCCCTTGAGGCTGGCCCAGCCGGGGATCTCCCACTCGACGTCGTCCGCCAGGCACCCGAGGACCATGGCGTGGTCGCCCCGGCGGAAGCCCTCCATGTAGCGCTCGACGGTCCGCTTGTTCTCGGTCATGCCCGATCGTAAGCGGGGGCGGGCGGCGGATGGGGTTCATCGGCGGCGCTCCCTCAGGTGGAAGTAGCGCTCGAGGTCGCGGATGAAGGGGCGGTCGGTGCGGATGGCGATGCGGTCCACGCGGGAGCGGGCGAGGGTGCGGGCGAGTTCCTGCTCGCGGATGGCGGCGAGGCGGCGGTACTGCTCGCGGGCGCGGCGCGAGGAGGTGTCGATGACGGTGCACTCGCCGGTCTCGGCGTCGGCGAGCTCGACGAGGCCCGCGGCCGGCAGCTCCGCCTCGCGCGGGTCGGCGATGCTGACGGCGATCATCTCGTGCTTGCGGGAGGCGAGGCGCAGGGGATGCTCCCAGTTCTCGGCACCGGTTGCGCCGCCGAGGGGCGTCCGGGGTGAACGGGGCGGTTTCGGCGGCGGCGTAACCGGTGGCACGGGCTTCGGCGGCCCGGCGTCGAGGAAGTCGGAGATCACGAAGACCAGGGCCCGCTTGCGGAGGACTCGCCCGAGGTGCTCGACAGCGCCGGCGATGTCGGTGCCCTTGCCGGCGGGCTCGAAGTTCAGGAGCTCGCGCATGAGCCGCAGGATGTGGATGCGGCCCTTGCGGGGCGGGAGGAACTTCTCGACGCGGTCGGTGAAGATGAGCAGGCCGACGCGGTCGTTGTTCTGGGCCGCGGCCAGGGCGAGGACGGCGGCGAGCTCGACCGCGGTCCGCCCCTTGCTCTTGCCGGCGGAGGCGAGGACGCCGGAGCCGCTGAGATCGACGGCGAGCATGACGGTGAGCTCGCGCTCCTCGACGAAGCGCTTGATGAAGGTTTTGCCGGTGCGGGCGGTGACGTTCCAGTCGATGGAGCGGACATCGTCGCCGGGCTCGTACTCGCGGACGTCGGCGAACTCGATGCCGCGGCCCTTGAAGGCGGTGTGGTACTCGCCGGCGAAGAGGCCCTCGACCCGGCGGCGGGTGCGGACCTGGAGGCGGCGGACTTCGCGCATGAGGTCGTCGGTCAGCATGGCTGGGAGGATTCACCGCGGAGAGCGCGGAGGACGCGGAGAGAACCGGAGAGGCGAAGAGGTGAGAAGAGGAGAAGATCAAGCAAGGCATGCACTCCGCGCTCTCCGCGTCCTCCGCGGTGAATGTCAGGGCACGGGGACATGGTCGAACACCTTCTGGACGATCTGCTCGGCGGACATTTCCTCGGCCTGGGCCTCGTAGCTGGCGATCACTCGGTGGCGCATCACGTCGAGGCCGATGGCCTTGACGTCGGCGGGGGTGACGAAGGCGCGGCCCTGGAGGAGGGCGTGGGCGCGGGCGGCGATGGCGAGGTTGATGCCGGCGCGGGGGGAGGCGCCGAACTCGACGAAGCGGGCGAGGTCGAGGCCGTGGTCCCTGGGGTTGCGCGTGGCGCGGACGACCTCGACGATGTAGTCCTTGATGCGATCATCGAGGCGGACCTGGTCGACCAGGGCGCGGGCGGCGCGGACCTGGTCGAGGTCGATCACGCTGTCCACCCGAGTCTCGGGGCGGCTCTGGCCCATGCGGTCGATGATGGCCCGCTCCTCGGCGCGGCTGGGGTAGGTGACCACCAGCTTGAACATGAAGCGGTCGACCTGAGCCTCGGGGAGCGAGTACGTCCCCTCCTGCTCGATGGGGTTCTGCGTGGCGAGGACCAGGAAGGGGTCGTCGAGGGCGTAGGTGGTGTCGCCGATTGTGACCCGCCGCTCCTGCATGGCCTCGAGCAGGGCGCTCTGGACCTTCGCCGGGGCGCGATTCACCTCGTCGGCGAGGACGATGTTGGCGAAGACGGGGCCCTTGCGGGGCGTGAACGTCGCCACGCGCGGGTTGTAGATGAGCGTGCCGACGAGGTCGGCGGGGAGCAGGTCCGGCGTGAACTGGATGCGGCTGAACTTCGCCTTGATGGCGTGGGCGAGCGTGTGCACCGTCAGCGTCTTGGCGAGACCGGGGACGCCCTCGATGAGGACGTGGCCGCCGGTGATCAGGCTGATGACGAGGCGCTCGACCAGGTGCCGCTGACCGACGACGACCCGCTCCACCTCGGCGATGAGGCGGGAGATGGTCTCGGCGGTGCGGTCGATCTCGCGGGAGCTCGCGGGCAGGTCCGGCATGGGGCCTCCGTAGGGGCAGGATACAGGTGCGGGTGGGTGCTACGCCGATGGCGTGGCGCCGGTTTGGCCGCGTTCGCGGGTGGCCCGACGGGTGGCCCGACGCTCCGCGGCGGGCATGGGGAACCTGGTCCTGCCACGGAGCGTCAGGCCACCCAGGAGCCGGGCGCTCGGATGCGCCTCCGCCCCCTTTCCGTCATGCCAAGACGGCGTCGGGTCCCGCGACCGGACGCCGATCAGCGGCGCGGACCCCATCAGACCGGGTGAACGTCCAAGGACTCGGTTTAGCGACCTACCGAGCCTCCCCGGTCGCTGCCCACTCCGCGAGCAGCTCGGCAAGCCCGTTTCCCACGCCGATCATGGCGGTGCTGGGCGTGAGCCCCAGGGGATCGTCGATCATCGCGACGCGCCCATTGCGGATGGCGGGGATGTCCAGGCGCGCCAGGCCGCCGAGGGCGGGGAGGGCCCCGGCCCCCTTCACGACGCCCCGGTGCGACGTGCGGGCGGGGGCGGGGGAGAAGAGGATGATCGCATCCGGGGCGAGGCGGAGGACATCCTCGCTGTCGAGGCGGACGAAGGCGCCGCCCTCGCGGAGCGCCGGCGTGCCGCCGATCCGCTCGAGCATCTGGTGGTGCCACGACGCCGGCCCCAGGGCCGACGGGGGCGAGGCCGAGCCGAGCAGGAGGATGCGGCCGGCGCTTTCGACCCCGGGGCGGCGCTTCCACGCGGCGTGCATGTCGTCGGCGAGCGCCCGGCCGCGCTCCTCGACGCCGAGGAGCTGCGCGAGATCGAGCGTGGCCGCGGGGATCTCGTCGAGGTTGAGGATGCTGAAATCGCGGATGATCCACCCGCGCTGGCGGGCCATGTCCTCGAGCCGGCGGGGGCGTTCGCGGGCGCCCCACTGCATGAGGATGTGGGTGGGGTTCACGCGGGCGAGGCGCTCGTAGTCGATGCCGTTGTAGTCGCCGCAGACGGGGACGGCGGGGTCGAGCACCATGTCGAAGCCGTCGCGCCCGACGATGCGCTCGGCGAGGCCGAGGTCGCGGATGATGACCGCGAGGGCCGGGCTGAGCGTGACGATGCGGGGGACGGGGGCGCTGCCCGGCGTGCCGTTTTGCGGCGGCGCCTCGCCGGGTGCCCGCCCGCATGCGGCAATGGAGAGGCACGCGGCCAGGGCGAGGAGGAGCAGCCGCGGGAGGGTCACGCGGTGATCCTAGTGCCGGCTTCACCCGGGGCCGTCGTGACGGCCGGGGCAACTTGGGAGACGGCCGCAACCCCGGCGCAGCGCCGTCCGGATGGGACTATCCAGGCCGGCTGCGTCCGCCGGCCGGGGAGAAGATGGGCAAGCACGGGCGCTGCCGGGGGCGGACCGGCCTGGCGGCCAAGCCGAAAGGAGACTGGGATGTGGAATCGCACCGGAGCGTGGATGGTGGCGGCGTCGGCGGGCCTGGCGGTGGGGAGCGCTGCGCTGGCGGGGCCGGTGGAGGTGATCTACTGCAAGAAGCCGGGGCACCCGAAGGCGACGGTGCCGGGAACGGTGGACATCAACGGCAACCCCACGCCGTATGAGTTCCGCGCGATCGAGGGGCTGTCGGTGGCCGCGGACGGCTCGGCATGGCTTATCTCCGCGCGGACGCAGGCGGCGCTCGTCAACTCCGAGAACGACGTGGTGATGCTGAGGGGCGCCGGCGCGAGCGGAACGGTGCTGGTGGCAACGGTGGCGGGGACGAGCCCGGCGGTGCCGGTCACGTTCAGCGAGGGGCGGCCCGCGCCGTTCAAGGCGGGCTCGGACGACCAGGACCCCGGCACGTGGGACTGGTTCGAGTTCTGGTCCGCCGGCGGGCTGCCGCGCTTCGACACCGCCGGCAACGCGGTGTTTGCTTTCCGCGCCAGCACGACACAGACCGGCAGCACGGGCTCCCCGGACGGCCAGCGGGTGGTTACGTGGAACCGCGCCGCCAACACCGTGGCCCTCGCCTTCAAGCAGGGCGACCTGTACACCGGGCTGGTCGAGAACCCCGCCTCCGGCGGGACGGGGGACGAGGCGGTGGGCAACTCGGTGGGCTCGGTCCACCTCCTCGACAACGGGCAGGTCGGCTCGCACGACACGACCGTGGTGAACATCTACTCGCTGCTGCGGCCGGTGCTGACGTACAACCGCGCGGGCTACCACCAGGTCAGCACGCGGACGCCGACCCCCGACATCCTGACCACCACGGTGAGCGCCGGGGCCTTCGGCGCGCCGGGGGAGCGCTTCTACTGGACGGCGCTGGAGTCCGGCGAGTTCCACACGACGCCCGACGGGCAGCACCACTACATCGAGGGGCGCATCCTCGACGCGACGACCGCCGACGACGGCGTGCTGGTGGTGGGGACGCCCGCGGACGGCACGGTCGTGCTGCGCGAGGGAAGCGCGATCCCCGGGAGCAGCCCGGCGATCGTGGTGGGGGACATCTTCCAGACCACCATGCTCAACAACGGCGACTGGTACGCGCGCGGGCGGGACAGCAGCGGCACGACGGCCGCGGCCCCGGACTGGTTCGTGAAGAACGGCGTGGTGGTGGCCCGCACCGGGGACCCGATCACGACGGGGTCGGGCGAGCACTGGGGCGACACGTTCCTGTCGTTCTCGGCGACGGGCTCGGGGGACTGGCTGCTGGTCGGAAACACCGACGGCGCGGACCCCGGGGCGAACGAGGTGGTGGTGCTGAACGGGACGCAGGTGCTGATGCGCGAGGGGGACCCGGTGGACCTGGACGGGAACGGCCAGTTCGACGACGACGCGTTCATCGGGCGGGGGAACAACGCCCTGGCGGCGTTCGACGCGAACGACCGGTGGTTCCTGACCAGCGGCGGAGTCCTTTACGGGGTCGTCCAGCTCCGAAACGGGGCGGGCGTGGACCTGAATACGAGTCCGGCGTTTGGGACGCCGCAGGCGTTCATCCGGATGACGCTGGGGCAGGCGTGCTACGCCAACTGCGACAACAGCACCCAGGCGCCGGTGCTGAACGTGGCCGACTTCGGCTGCTTCCTCACCCGCTACGCGGCGGGCGAGGCCTACGCCAACTGCGACGGGAGCACGCAGCCGCCGGTCCTGAACGTCGCCGATTTCGGGTGCTTCCTGACCAAGTACGCCGCCGGCTGCCCCTAGAGCGGCAGGGCCGGTCAGCCGGCGAACAGCGAGCAGGAACGGGGCCGGTCATCGACCTCGTTCATGTTCGCTGTTCGCTGTTCGCGTCCGCGTCCGCGTCCGCTCAGCCTTCCCGCTCCACCACCTCGATCGCCTTCATGACGTCGCGGCAGATCGGGAACACGCGGTCCAGCCTGGTCAGCTTGAAGAGGTACTCGATGTTCGTCGAGGCGTTGACCAGGGCGATCCGCCCGCCCGCCTCCTTCAGCGTCGTCAGCAGCTCCACGAGCACCCCCACGCACATGCTGTCCATGTACTGCACGTTCTGGAGGTCCAGCACCACGTGGCGCACGCCCGCGGGGGTCTCCTCATCGGCGGCCGCCTCCTCGATCTGGCGGACCAGCTCGCGGGCCAGGGCCGCGGCGTCGGGGCCGGAGAGCGTCCCCACCACCGGCGTCGCCACCAGGGTCATGCCCAGGCGGTCGTAGGTGGCCATGGAGCGCGAGGGGCCCTTATCGGGGTCGAAGCCGAAGTCGGTCCGCAGGCGCAGGCGCGGGCGGGGCCCCGCGGACTTCACCGGGATGGGCTGGCCGGGCTGCCGACGGAACTTGCCGAACATGGGTTCCCGATCAGTTGGCGCCGAAGCGGAGTCCGTTGGTGGCCTGGGGGCGCAGGGGCTGGGCCCGCCCGAATGCCGAGGGTGGGTTGGCGGGCGCGGGGCTGACGTGGGGCGCAGCGCCGTTGGTCGCCGCGGCGGGCGCGGGCGCCGGCACGGGCTGGAAGGCCGGCGCGGGGGCCGCCGCCGGGAAGGCCGGGGGCGCGGGGGCCGGGCCGTGGCGGCGCTTCTCGCGCGCCTCGTCGATCGAGCGGTCCAGCTTGGTCAGGATCGCCCGCACCTGGTTGATCGTCCGTTCAGAGGTCATGCCCGAAGCCCTCCTGTGCGTCCGGTATCGGCCGCGGGCGCGGGCGACTTGCCGCAAGGCGCCGGTCCGTCTGCGGGAGACGCGGAAGCCTTGACGCCTGTGAGGGCGGGCCCCGCGTGGGATGGCTCGCGGGGGCTTGCCGGGCCGACGCTGACCCCCCCGCGCCGCCGTTATGCTGGGGAGATGCCCGCCGCCCCGCTGCTCGCCGCCCTTCTCGCCCTCGCGACGGTGGCCGGGCAGGCGGCGCCGCCCCCATCCACGCCCCACGCGCCCGCCCCGGGGGACCCCCGCGCCGCCGCGCCGGCCCCCGCCCGCGCCAGCCGCATCCTGCACCTCCGGGTTATCGGCGATCTGGAGACGGGCGCGATGGCCGCGGCGATCGCGGCGGAGCTGGAGCGGGCGCCGCGCGAGCGGTTCACGTCGGTGGTGCTGGAGCTGGAGTTCGAGCGGGCCCGCCCGGACCTGGTGTGGACGGTCGGGCAGGCGGTGCGGGCGAGCCGGGTCCCGGTGATCGGGTTCATCCACGCGGGGCGCGGCGGGGGCGTGGGGGCGGGGGCGCTGGCCATCGGGGTGCTGGCGCACTCGTGCCACGTCGCGCCGCGGACGGTGATCCGCCATTCGCCGGTCGATGAGCTGCGCTGGCTCGCGCCCGCGGGGACGAACTGGGAGCGGACGGGGCGCGAGCTCTCCGGGGCCCTGTGGCTGGCGCTGAAGGATCGCAGCGCGGACCCGGCCCTCGCGGCCGTGCTGGCGTCGCCCGCGGGCGCTGCCTGGGCGGGCTCACCCGACGACTCGCTGCCGTGGCGGATCGCCGTGGGCGCTGCGCCGCCGTCCGGCCGGTGGGAGCAGGTGGCCTTCGAGACCGAGGCCGGGTTCGAGCGCCTCGAGCTGAGCGCCGAGACCGCCGCCGCGCTGGGCGTCGCGCGGGTGGACACGGCGACGGTGGCGCAGGTGATCGCGGCCACGGCGCCGCCGCCCTCGGGCCGGGCGACGCGGACGGTGGCGGGCGACCTGGAGGCCTCCCGGCAGCGCACGGAGCGGCACATCCGGCTGGCGCGCGACGCCGTGGCGCGGGCGGAGGCGGCGCTGGACATCCGCGCCCGGGCCCGCGGGCGCGCGGTGACCACCGCGCTCTATCACGAGGGCGCCCGCGAGGCGACGGGCGCGCTCGACGCCGCGGACGCGGCCCTGAAGGACGCGGAGGATGTGGGCGTGGAGCGCCCGGAGGTCCTCCGGCACCCGCCCGTGAGCCGGGAGACCGGCACGCGGAAGGTGGTCCCGCCCGTGGTCGCGGCCATCGCCGAGGTCCGCAAGGAGATCGATCGCCTCCGCACGCGCGCCCGGGAGCACGCGGCCCGCTAAGCAGCGACCATGAAACGACGCCGCCCCAAGCCCGAGCAGCCCCCGTCCCGAACCCGGCGGCGTGCCGCCCCCGCGACGCCCGCCGACGGCCTGCGCACGGGAGACGCGCGCGCGGTCCTCGCGACCCGCGAGGTCTTCTGGCAGAACGTCGTCCGCGAGATCCTCTCGAACCTGGCGACGCTGTGCGCGATGCGCCCGGCCCTGCCGCAGCTGGGCGTTGCGCCCGCCCAGCCGAGGCCCGCCGAGCCGGTCCCGACGCCCCCGCGCGCCTCCGCCGCGGCCGCGGCCGCCCTCTCCGCCGCCGGCACGCCGGGCGTCGAGGCCGAGGACCGCTTCCCCGATGAGCTCTTCGACGGGCGGCTGGCCGTGATCACGAACCTGGGGCAGCGGGTGCCGATCGCCGACATCACGCCCATGCTGGCCTGCGGCGTGGATGACCCGCGTCACCGCTCGCTGGCGATGGCGGTGGAGTGCACGGTCTTCCAGGTGCGCACGCCGGGCGGGGAGGTCTTCACGATCCCCCTGCGCGAGGTGCGCGCGGTCCACGCCCTCACGCCGGAGCTGATGCGGAAGCTCGAGCGCACCGCGCGCCGCCAGGAGCGCCAGCGCCGCGAGGCGGGAGACGACGAGGACAGGGTCCCCTTCGGCTTCGCCGCGTTCACCTCGCTGGCGCGGGGCGGGCCGAGCATCGTGCCCGAGGCGCCCGAGCACCCCACGGAGTGAGCCCGTCCCGGGGCCGTCGCCCCCCCGCCCCGCGGGCCGTGCGCCGCCGGGCGGGGGCCTAGACTCGCCCCGGGTTTGGCGAAGGGAGGCCTCGCATGGTGTGTGGACGCCGCAGCGCCAGGATCCTCCTGGCCATCCCGGTCTACAACGAGGCCGCCCACGTCGAGCCCGTGTTGGAGCAGGTGCACCAGTACGCCCCGCAGTGCTGCGGCTCAGGGCAGATCCTCGTCATCGACGACGGCTCCACCGACCAGACCCCCGCGCTGCTCGCCCGCCACCCCGTGGAGGTCATCCGCCACGCCCGCAACCGCGGGTACGGCCGCTCCCTCCAGGACGCCTTCCGCTGGGCGGCCGTGGACGGCTTCGACTGGGTCATCACCATGGACTGCGACGAGCAGCACGAGCCCGCGGCCATCCCGCGCTTCGTCGAGGCGATCGAGGACGTTCCCCCGCACGACGCCGACGTGATCAGCGGCTCACGCTACCTCGCCCGCGAGAACTGCGAGGGCAGCCCGCCCGCCGACCGGCGCGCCATCAACGCCCAGATCACCGGCGAGCTGAACGATCGCCTGGGGCTGAACCTCACCGACGCCTTCTGCGGGTTCAAGGCCTACCGCGTGGGGGCGCTCTCGCGCCTGTCGCTCAGCGAGGACGGCTACGCCTTCCCCATGCAGTTCTGGGTGCAGGCGGTGGCCGCGGGCCTGCGGACCCGCGAGATCCCGGTGAAGCTGATCTACAACGACCTGAACCGGAGCTTCGGCGGCCCGCTGGATGACCCCTCGGTGCGGCTGAACCACTACCGCTGCGTGCTGCACCGCGAGCTGCGGCGCTGCGCCGACCGGCTGCCCGCGTCGGCCCGCGGGAGCGCACCGGGCGCCAAGCTCGTCTGCGACTGAAGCGCGTGGATGCCCCCGCCCCACCACGGCCGGCGAGCGCGGGCGAGCCCCTGACCATCCGTCCGCCGCCGGGGGAGTGGCCGGCGCTGCTGGCGGCGGCCTGGGGGGCCGACCCGGCGGCGATCGCGCGGCGGGAGCGGTTCCGCTCCCAGCTCGGCCTGCCGGATGGGCCGATCATCATGAGCGGCCACCAGCCGGAGTTCTGGCACCCCGGGATCCTGGCCAAGTACCTCGCCGCGGATGCGGCGGCGGCGCGGCTCGGCGCGCGGGCGGCGTGGCTGGTGGTGGACCAGGGGAGGCCGGTGTCGGTCGAGGTCCGCTACCCCGCGCGGGCCGACGGGCGCCTCGTGGCCCGCTCGCTCGTGCTGACGCGGGATGTTCACCCGCCGCTACCGGCCGATGCGGCTGCGCCGTTCGTGCGCGAGGGCCTCGCCCGCATCCTCGGGGCGATGGATGAGCGCCGCGCGGAGCCGGACCTGGCGCGCCGGACCGCGGGCGCGCTGGGCGCGCTGATCGCCCCGCTGGTCCGCGCCCCCGCGCCCACGCTCTTCGCGACCGAGCTGTCGCGCACCGACCTCTTCAGCGACCTCGCCCGTCGGATGGCGAGCGACCCGGAGGCCTGCGCCCGGGCGTACAACGAGGCCGCGGCCGCCCACCCGGGTGCGGGCCTGCGCGCGCTCATCGCCGACGAGGTCCAGGACCGCTGGGAGCTGCCGCTGTGGCGGCTCGCGCCGGGCGCCCCGCGCGAGCGGGTGTACGCGGAGATGCTGCCGGACACGCCGCCCGACCAGCTCGCCCCGCGCGCCCTGTTCACGACCGCGCTGCTCCGCCTCGCCGGGTGCGTCCTGTTCATCCACGGGACCGGCGGGGGCGGGGCCGACGAGGTCCACGAGGGCTACGACGCCGCGATGGAGGACTGGCTCGGCCGCTGGCTGGGCATCCCGCCCGCCTCGCTCGCGCCGCGGGCGGTGGTCACCGCCACCCGCACGCTCCCGCTCGAGGCCGGCCCGACCGTGACGCCGTCGGAGGCCGCGACGGCCGCGTGGCGGGCCCACAGCGCGAGGCACGATCCCGGTCTCTTGGGCGACGGGCCCGCGGCGGCGCGCAAGCGGGGCCTGGTCGCCGCGATCGCGGCGAGCCCGGACCGGCGGGCCCGCGAGTCGCTCTACCGCGAGATGCACGCGGGCCTGGAGGCCTACCGAGCGGCCCGCGGGCGCGACCTGGGGTCGCTGGCGGAGAGCGCCGCGGAGGCCAGCGCCCGGCTCGCCGACACCGCGATCCTCACCGACCGGACGTGGCCGTTCCCGCTCTACCCGCCGGGGGCGATCGCCCGGCTCCGCGACGAGATCGAGGCGGAGTTCGCCCGAGGCGCCCGCAGCTGATCACTGGCCACTGGTCACTGGTCACTGGCGGTCTTACGGGCACCCGGCCGCGTACCTCGACAGGAAGCACGAGAAGTCGGCGACGTTGAACACCGGCGGCGTGGTGCTGTTGTCGCAGTTGGCGTAGGGGTCGCCCTGGGCGAAGCGGGCGAGGAAGCACGAGAAGTCGTTGATGTTGAGGGCCGGCGCGGTGACGCTCTGGTCGCAGTTCGCGTAGCACGGCCAGGTCACCCGCCACGCCCGCACCTGCCCCGCCGGGTTGGTCCCGTAGCCGACGATGACCTGCCCGTTGGCCGAGACGCCGGTCGCGCTCGTGAGCACCCAGCCCGCGACGCTCCCCGCGCCGTCGGCGATCAGCGCCTCCCGCAGGTTCTGCGTCCCCCGGGTCTCATCCCAGATCAGCGCCTCCTGCCCGGCGCTGCCGGTGCCCCAGCCGGCGACCTTCGCGCCGTCGCCCGAGAGCGCGTTGGCCGTCGCGCGATCGGCGCCGCCCGGCAGGTCGGGGATGTCGATCCGCTGCGGGGTCCGCCAGGCCCGCCACACGTACGCGCTGTGGTCGTTGCCCGGCGCGTTCTTGTAGTAGCCCGCGACCGTCCCCCCGTCCGTCGAGACCGCCTGGGCGCTGCTCTCGTAGGCGCTGAGGAAGTTGCTCTTCCCATCCGCCGGCGTCCAGCGGAACGCCTTGATCCACCCCAGGCCCTCGTTCCCCACGATCACCAGCCCGTCGTGGCTCGCTGCCTGCGCCCCCCACTTCGGCCCCGAGCCGGCCGTCACGGCCCCCGCCCAGACGCTCTGCGTCGCCCCGGCGCTCGTCCACCGGTACGGCACGGTGTCCGGCATCTCGTAGTCACCGTTGAAGGCGTTGCCGATGATGAGGCTGCCGTTCCCCGCGACCCCGTTGGCGGCGCTGTAGCTGCCGTCGCCGAACGTGCTCAGGTCCTGCAGCGCCCCCGGCGACCACGCGGTCCAGCGCACGGAGCGCATCGACGGGCCCTCGCCGCCGGCGTACCCGGAGATGACCTCGCCGTTGGCGGACACGCCCGTCGCGCGCCGCCCGCCCAGGGCGATCATGCCCGTCCCCTGGCTCCACACGAAGGCCTGGCCCCCGCTCTCGCCGACGACCACCTGCCCGCTGGCGCTCACGGCGTAGGCGCGGCTCTCCGGGCCCACCGCACCCAGGTCCGTGATCGCCGGGGCCTGGGCCGCGGCGCTCGACCCCCACCCGGCGACGGCCATCAGCGCCGCAGCGCCGAGCACCCTCCAACACGTCTTCACGTTCTCCCCCTCTCGCTGGTCGCGATGGCTCTGCGTCGTCGGCATTCGGCGCCCTCCGTGGCTCGGGTAGCGGTCCGGTAACAACCGCCACAAGGGTCGCTGGCGCGCACGAGTACCCCATGAGTTCCGCGTGAAGCGGTCTACACACGCGCCGGAGCGCCGTCCCGAAGCTACACGCGGTCACCCGGCTTGCCAGCGCCCGGCTCGCGGTTGAGAGGTGCGCCACCCGGCGTGCCGGGAGCGCCGGCCCCACTTCGCCCAGACCCTCACCGCCCGCGCGTTATTCCCTACTATCCCGCCCGCATTCATCCCCCGGAGACGCCCGCATGCCCTGGCTCCGAATCGCCGACGCCCTGAAGGCCCCGCCCGGGCAGCCGGTCACCGTCAAGGGCTGGGTCCGGACCCGCCGCGACTCCAAGGCCGACGGCGGGCTGTCGTTCATCGCGGTGCACGACGGCACGTGCTTCGACCCGATCCAGGTTGTGGCGCGGGCGACGCTGGCCAACTACGCGGCCGAGATCGCGAGGCTCAACACCGGGTGCGCGCTGGAGGTCGACGGCACGCTCGTGGCCAGCCAGGGGAAGGGCCAGGCCGTCGAGGTCCAGGCCGACGCGGTGCGGGTGGTGGGCTGGGTGGACAACCCCGACGAGTACCCCGTCGCCCAGAAGCGCCACACCTTCGAGTACCTGCGGGAGATCGCGCACCTCCGGCCGCGGACCAACACGTTCGGCGCGGTCGCCCGCGTGCGGCACACGCTGAGCATGGCGGTGCATCGGTTCTTCCACGAGCGGGGCTACTACTACATCCACACGCCCATCGTGACGGGGAGCGATTGCGAGGGCGCCGGGCAGATGTTCCGGGTGAGCACGCTGGACCTGCTCAACCTGCCCCGCACCGGACCCGCCGGCGACCCGGCGAAGGTGCACGGGGACACGCTGCCGGGCGCGCAGCCCGCGGCCGCCGGCCCCCCGCACTCCCACACCGGGCACGCGGCCGGGCACGGCGCCGCCCGCTCGACGCCGCAGGGGGCCGGCCTCGACTGGTCGAAGGATTTCTTCGGGCGCGAGTCGCACCTGACGGTGAGCGGGCAGCTCAACGTCGAGACCTACTGCTGCGCCCTGTCGCGGGTCTATACATTCGGCCCGACCTTCCGGGCCGAGAACAGCAACACGCCGCGGCACCTGGCCGAGTTCTGGATGATCGAGCCGGAGATCGCCTTCTGCGACCTGATGCAGGACTCGGTGGTCGCGGAGGAGTTCGTCAAGTTCCTGATCGAGGCGGTCCTGACTGAGCGCCCCGACGACATGAAGTTCTTCGACGAGCGGATCGAGCAGGGGCTGATCGCCCGCCTGCGGAACGTGCTCGACACGCCCTTCCGGCGGGTCGAGTACACCGAGGCGGTGGACATCCTCCAGAACTCCGGCAAGACGTTCGAGTTCCCCGTCTCCTGGGGCTCCGACCTGCAGACCGAGCACGAGCGCTTCCTCACCGAGGAGCACTTCAAGGGGCCGGTCGTGGTCATGAACTACCCCAAGGCGATCAAGGCGTTCTACATGCGCGTCAACGACGGCTGCCCGCCGGACCGGCAGACGGTGGCCGCGATGGATGTCCTGGTCCCGCGGACCGGCGAGCTGATCGGCGGCTCGCAGCGCGAGGAGCGGCTGGACCGGCTCGACCGGCGGCTGGAGGAGATGGGCCTCTCCACGCAGGACTACTGGTGGTACCGCGACCTGCGCCGCTACGGGACCGTGCCGCACGCCGGCTTCGGCCTGGGCTTCGAGCGGCTGATCATGTTCGCGACGGGGATGCAGAACATCCGGGATGTGATCCCCTTCCCGCGGGCGCCGGGGCAGTGCGAGTTCTAGTCTGTGTCGTCGCGCGCTGGCGTCACCGTCCGGACATCCATGAGGACGATCCGCCGCTCACCAAGGTCGATATCGGCAAACAGCAGCAGCACGCGAAGGTCGTGGATCACGTCGGACTCGTAGTCCAGCACGAGCATGCTGGGACCCTCTTCTGAGCTCGCCATCCGGAGCTGCGGCAGCGGGTCATCCGGGATGTCCGCGACCCGCTCCCTCACCTCCTGGTAGAGCAACGGGTCGAGTGCGCGCAGCGCCGGTCGGCAGACCGCGGCCACGTCAATGCGCCAAGTCACGCTGCAGTTCCGCAATCACCTCGTCAAGCGGTGCCGTCCGACCAGCCCGGACGTCCTCCATCGCAGCAGACCACCGGTCGGGGTCGATGCCGGCACGTCGGCACCGGTCGCGTTGCTGCTCGGTGAAGAACTCGCGCACCACCTGAGGATCGATGGGCAGCTTGCGGCCCGAGTCCGGCGGCACCCCCTCGCGGGCGCGTACCCACGGCGGCTCGCGGTGTGTCATCCGCCACAACTCGCTGGCGGAGAACTTGCCGTAACTCAGCCACACCCATTGAAGCAACCGCTTGTCGGGCCCCGACAGCGAATCGTCATCCCTCGCTTCCGAAGCGGGAATAGGGTCCCGGTCATGCTCTGCAAACCTGGAATACACCTCGCGCACGACCGGTCCGTGGCGCCATGCCTCCAAGCTCGCGGCAAAGAGCGCCTCGCCCCGGCTACCGATTGCCCATCCCTGCGCGTAGTAGAGCAGCTTCTGAAGCCGGAGGTGAGTGATGGGCTCTTCACCGGGCTCGTGGGTTGCGAGCCACAGGAGGTACCTTGCGACCGCTTCAGCGCTTGCCATCCTTGACTCCTAACGAGAGCCTATCGTCGCCCCGGAGGGGTGTCAATCGCGGACGAAGCCGTGCCCGAACTCCCCGACCTCGCCGTCTACCTCGACGCCCTCTCGCGGCGCATCCTCAACCAGCCCCTCCGCCGCATCCTCATCAAGTCGCCGTTCCTCCTCCGCACCGTCGAGCCGCCGATCGAGTCCGCCGAAGGCCGCGCGGTCCTCTCGCTCGAGCGTCTCGGCAAGCGCCTCGTGCTCGGCCTCGAGGGCGACCTCTTCCTCGTTCTCCACCTCATGATCGCCGGGCGCCTCCTCTGGAAGCCCCCGGGCGCGAAGCCCTCCGGCAGGATCGACCTCGCCGCGTTCCAGTTCGACGCCGGCACGCTCCTGCTCACCGAGGCCTCGCCGAAGAAGCACGCCTCGCTCCACCTCCTCGCCGGCCGGGGCGCCCTCCGCGCCCACGACCCCGGCGGCGTCGACCCGCTCTCCTGCACGCCCGGGCAGTTCCGCGACGCCCTCACCCGCGAGAACCGCACGCTGAAGCGCGCCCTCGCCAGCCCCCACCTCTTCAGCGGCATAGGCAACGCCTACTCGGATGAGGTCCTCCACGCCGCGCGCCTCAGCCCCATCCAGCTCACGCGCAATCTCGCGGATGCCGAGGCCGCGCGCCTGCACGCCGCCACGCGCGACACGCTGAGCCGATGGACCGAAGTGCTCCGGCGCGACTTCGGTCTTGACGGCCCCGGCCCGGGCCGCTTCCCCGGCCCCGGCGAGATCACCGCCTTCCGCCCCGGCTTCGCCGTCCACGGGCGCTACGGCCGGCCCTGCCCGGCCTGCCGCTGCCCCGTCCAGCGCATCATCCACGCCGAGAACGAGACCAACTACTGCCCCGCCTGCCAGACCGGAGGGCGCATCCTCGCCGACCGCTCCCTCTCGCGCCTCCTCAAGGACGACTGGCCGCGGACGCTCGAGGAGTGGGAAGACCTGCACCAGCGGCCGTAGCCAACCGGCAATCCCTGCGCGTGGCCCCACGCCGTGCGCCCGGGGGGCCGTCGTGGCGGCGCCGCGGTCCGTGCTCATCCAAAATGTCCCTCCCCGCCGGGGCTACGCCCGATCTACCCCCTGCGCCATGGTCCGCCCCCTCCCCACCTTCGCCTTTCTCGCGCTGGCCCTCTCGGCCTGCGGGACGCCGGACTTCAACATCCCCGCGCCCTGGGAGCCCGTCGAGGGCCCCCGCGCCGAGGTCCCCACCGCCAACCTCCAGCCCACGGCCCCGCCCTGGGCCCGCATCGGCTCCTCCATCCGCGGCAAGCCCATCGTCGCCGCCACCCTGGGCGACGGCCCCCTGCGCGTCTACGTCATCGGCGGCATCGCCGGCGATGAGCCCGAGGGGCCCGCCGCGGCCGAGGTGCTCCGCGATGAGCTCTTCAAGGCCGTGTTCGCCCACGCCACTATCCGCGTCGTGCGCGACATGAACCCCGACGGCTCGGCCAACCGCACGCGGGCCAACACGCGGTCGGTGGACCTCACCCGCAACTGGCCGTCGCGCGACCACATCGCCGGGCGCCGCGAGGGCGCAGCGCCCGCCAGCGAGCTGGAGACCACCGTCATCCAGAAGGACCTCGCCGCCTTCACGCCCGACCTGGTCGTCGTCTTCCGCTCCTCCGCGGGCGGGCCGGTCGTCGCGATGGCTGGCCCGGGGCGCGTCGT
>JBBDXI010000056.1:18823-25955 GCA_040902425.1 Phycisphaerales bacterium | reverse complement strand
GGCTTGTCGCCTTCGGCGACCGCGCCCCTGGCAACGTCCGTGCGCCCTCCGGGCGAAGAGCTGCGGGCAGAAGCGCCGGCAGAGTTCCTGCCCCCCCACCTCTACGGGGCCGGCGGGCCGGCGCTGCGGCTGGGGATGCGGCTGGTTCAGAACCTGGGGGAGGCACCGGCGCGGGCGATCGAGGCTGCGGTCCAATCGCACGGGCGGTTTCAGACGGTGGTCGATCTGTGGCGGGCGTCCAGGGTGCCGGTGGCCTCGCTGCGGGCGCTGGCTCGGGCGGATGCGTTCCGCTCGATGGGGCTGGACCGGCGGGCGGCGCTGTGGGAGATCAGGGACCTGCGGGATGAGCGGCTGCCGCTGTTTGAGGGGGAGCGTGACGGAGGGACGCAGGGACGCAGGGACGCAGTGAGGAAAGACGAGGGCAGCGAGGGTGATGGGGCAGAAGAGCCCGGGGCGGGGACGCCCCGGCTCACTCCGGAGTTGCCGCCGCTGCCGGAGGACCGGCACGTGCTCCAGGATTACGCGACGATGGGGCTCTCGCTGCGGGCGCACCCGGTGTCGTTCCTGCGGGGGCAGCTCGACGCCGCGGGGGTCACCCCCAACGGCGTGCTGAAGGACGAAAACGCGATGCCGCACGGAACGCCCGCGGCCGTCGCGGGGATCGTCCTCTGCCGGCAGCGCCCGGGGACGGCCTCGGGGATCGTGTTCATGACGCTGGAGGACGAGACGGGGATCGCCAACCTGATCATCCGGCCGGATGTGTACAAGCGGCACCGCCCGGCGGCGAGGCACAGCGCGTGCCTACTGGCGCGGGGACGCGTCGAGCGCCAGGGGGAGGTGGTGCACGTGGTGGTGCAGGAGATGGAGCCGCTGGAGCCGGGGCGGGGGAACCGGCTGGTGGTGACGTCGCGGGACTTCCACTGAGCCGTCTTCACTAGGGCCAGTTCTCCAGAACGCGGAGCCACACGATGCCCGAGAGCCAGGGCGAAACCAATGCACACATGCCCGCCAATGGGGCGTGGATTAGAAGCTTGCTCCTCAAGAAATACGCACCGCGATAACAAAGCAGGACAGCCAAGATGACCAATGTCGCCCCAAAACCGAGCAAGCTGAGGCCCACCAAGAATGCGGGCGCGAGAACCAGAACCGGACCGAGCGCGAAACACGCGGCAGCCGGCAGGTAAAGGACCCCAATCCGCTTTGGAGAGAACGGACGCACGCCGGCAGAGTCCGAAACTGCCCCGCACTCCGGACACCTGATCAAGCTCGCCGTCGCAGGGAGACCGCCGAGGTCGTAACCGCACCGGGAACAGGCGTTCGAAGTTCGCTCCACCCGGGCAGTGTACTGCTCAGGCGTGCCGGCACATGCACACTCGAACGACCCCGCCCTCGTACGCTTGAACCAGATGCGACACCCGCCCAACCACATCTTCGAGCACACCCCCGCGACGCTTCGCGACTGGTGCGGGGCGCGGGGAATGCCGCCCTTCCGGGCGGCGCAGCTGCTGGAGTGGGTGTACCGCAAGCGCGTGGTGGACCCCGCGGCCATGTCGAACCTCTCGACGCGGGACCGGGATGTGATCTCGCGGGAGATGACGTTTCTGTCGGGAGAGACGGTGAAGCACCAGCGGGCGTCGGATGGGGTGCAGAAGCTGCTGGTGGAGTGGGAGGATTTCTCGGGAGACTCGCACGGGCAAGCCCAGGGCGGCTTGCCCATGCCACCCAGCTCTGGCGAGGGCCCGACGGGGCTTGCGTCGCGCCTGCGGGTGGTCGGGCAGCCGGTGCTCGGCGTGGTCGAGAAGCCCGGCGGCGACACGGCGCGGCAGACCGAGTGCGTGATGATCCCCAGCGAAGACCCGACCGGACCACGCCGGACGGCGTGCATCTCGTCGCAGGTGGGGTGCCCGGTGGGGTGCCGGTTCTGCGCTTCGGGGCTCGGCGGGTTGGATGGGAACCTCTCTGCTGGGCGGATCGTCGAGCAGGTGTGGCGGCTGGCCCGGGTAGGTCGGCTCACCGAGCCGATGCCGAAGGGGGACGATGTATCGGCTCGGAGAGCCGACCTACCCAGGATCACCAACGTCGTGTTCATGGGCATGGGCGAGCCGCTCTCGAACTTCGGCGCTGTCACGCACGCGATCCGGACCATCGCCGCGGACTGGGGCCTGGGGATCTCGGCCCGCAAGATCACGCTCTCGACCGTGGGCCTGCCCAAGGCGATCGAGCGGCTCGCTGAGCAGATGGAACTGCCGATCACGCTCGCGCTCTCGCTCCACGCCCCGAACGACGAGCTGCGGCGGAAGCTGATCCCGTGGGCCGAGTACACCACCATCGCGGACCTGCTGGGCGCGTGCCGGAAGTGGTTCGACAAGACCGGGCGCGAGATCACGCTGGAGTACACGCTGCTGCGGGGCGTGAACGACCGGCCGGAGCACGCGGCGGAGCTGACGCAGGTGGCCCGGACGCTGCGGGCCAACGTCAACCTGATCCGGTACAACGAGGTGCAGGGCCTGGAGTTCCAGCGGCCTCGGGATGAGGATGTGCGGGAGTTCCAGCGCCTCCTCCGGGAGCGGCACATCAACGCCCACATCCGCCGCTCGCGCGGGCGGGACATCGCCGCGGCCTGCGGGCAGCTGCGGCACGAGCGGGCGGGGGCGTGAGGGCGGCGCGGCTCCCGCCGGCCGATAGGCTGGGCGGGCATGCCTGAGGCGTGGCTCGAAGACTTCGCTCCCTTCTCGCCGCCGCACGCGGCGGCGGTGGCAGTGTGCGCGGGGATGATGGTCGCGGCGTGCCGGCTGGGGCGGCGCTTCGGACGGGGATCGGCGCGCGAGCGGCGCCTGCGGATCGCGTGGGGCGTGGCGATCGTGGCGATGGCGCTGGCCCGGGCGGGGTGGTACTTCCTGCCGTCGCGCTTCGACATCACGTCCAGCCTGCCGCTGCACATCTGCGACCTGGGGTTGGCGGTGGCGGCGCTGGCGATGCTGACGGGCTGGAGGCCGTGGCAGACGTTGCTGTATTTCTGGGGGATCGGCCTCTCGACCCAGGCGTTCATTACGCCGACGCTGAACTTCGGGGTCGGGTTCGCGGAGTTCTACCTGTTCTGGATCGGGCACACGATGGTGGTCGGCTCGGCGGTGTACGACCTGGTGGTGGGCGGCTACCGGCCGCGAGCGGCGGACCTGGCGCTGGCGATGGCGGCAACGCTCGTGTACGTGGCGCTGATGCTGCCGCTGAACCTGTGGCTCGACGCCAACTACGGGTTCGTGGGGCCGGGGACGCCGAGCAACCCCACGCTGGTGGACGCCTTCGGGCCGTGGCCGTGGCGCGTCGGCGTGATCGTGGCGCTGGGGGCGCTGGGTTTCGTGATGCTCTGGGCCGTCTGGCCCCTGTCGCGGCGGGTGCTCGGCGGGCGCGGCCCGGCGCGGGGTTCGGGCGGCACTTAGACTCTCGGGCTCATGGTCCGCCTCTGCCTCGGCCTCATCCCCCTCGCGATGCTCATCTCGCTGCCGCTGACGGCGGCGCTGATCCGGCTTGGGCATCGGCTGGGGACGTTCGACTCGGCCGGCGTGCCGGGGCAGGTGAAGCTGGAGCAGCGGCGGGTGCCCAACACGGGGGGGATCGCGATCTTCTGGGCGATCGCCCTGCCGGTGCTCGCGGGCCTCTCGTTCTTCGGGCCGGTGGGTCGGAACACCGACGATGAATGGCGCGAGGGGCCGACGCTGGTCCCGGTGGACCTCCAGGACCACATCCGGGGGATCCACGAGCAGACACCCCTGGCGCTCGGGCTGCTGGCCTCGCTGTTCCTGCTGCACATCCTCGGTCTCATCGACGACCGCCGCCCCCTGGGGCCGCGGATCAAGCTCGCGGTGATGGCCATCCCGGCGGTGGCGATCCCCCTGCTCTCCGACACGCGGCTGCTGACGTTCATCGACCCTTACGCGGGCGGGCCGTGGCTCTCGATCGCGATCACGGCCCTCTGGATCCTCGTGGTCACGAACGCCATGAACTTCATGGACAACATGGACGGGCTGTCCGCCGGGGTCGCGGCGGTGGCGGCGTCCTGCTTCCTCGCGGCCACGCTGGTGAGCCCGCAGCCTCAGTGGTTCATCGGGGCGATGCTGGCTCTGATCGTCGGGGCGTGCCTGGGTTTTCTTGTGTTCAACTTCCCGAGGCGGGGGGGCGGCGGGGCGAAGATCTACATGGGGGATGGCGGCTCGCTGGTGCTGGGATTCCTGCTGGCCTTCCTGACTGTGCGGACGACGTACCTCCCGCCCACCGGCGCCCGCGAGGCCGGGGCGTGGTACGCGGTGTTCATGCCCCTGGTGGTGCTCGCGGTGCCGCTCTACGACTTCCTGTCGGTGACGGCGATCCGCCTGTCGCAGGGGCGGTCGCCCTTCGTCGGCGACACGCAGCACCTTTCGCACCGGCTGGTGAAGCTGGGCCTGCCGCGGGGCGCCGCCGTGATCGTGATCTACGGGCTGACGGCGGTGACGGGGGTCTCCGCGATCTCGCTCGGCTCGCTGCGCCCGTGGCAGGCGGCCCTGGTGGGTGTCCAGACGGCGGTGATCCTGACCGTGATCGCCCTCTTCGAGTTCTCGCGGGCGCGGGCGACGCCGCGCGTTGAGCCGTGACCGAAACCACACCCTCTCACCCGCTCACCCTCTCACCCGCTCATTCTCTCGTGTGGGGCGGGTGGCTGGCGGCGCTGGCGTGCATCGTCCTGAAGGTGCTGGTGGTCTTCGACCCGTTCCCGTACTGGGGCACGGACGCGACGCGGGTGGTCGGGACCGTGACGGGGCTGACGCCGGGGTGGGCGATGCTCCTGGATTGCGCGGCCCTGGCCGCGTGCGGCGCAGCGCTGGTGGGCGTTGGGATAGGGCGGCAGCGGGTGAGCCTGACGATGGTGGCGCTGTGGGCGCTGGGCGCTGCGGGGGCGGCGGTGCACGCGTTCATCCTGCGTGAGCGGGCGCTGGAGAACGCAGCGCAAGGGCTGTCGTGGGCGGCGGCGCTGGGCGCGGGGCTCACGGCGCTGCACGTGTGCCGCGATGAAGGGGTGCGGCGGATCACGCTGGCGTGCGGCGTGGGGATCGCCGGGGCGCTGGTCGCCAAGGGGGCGTTGCAGGTGCTCTTCGAGCACCCGGCGACGCTGGCCGATTTCCGCGCAAACCGGGAGGCCTTCCTGGCGGCGCAGGGGTGGGATGCGGGGTCGCCGCAGGCGCTCTCGTTCGAGCGGCGGCTCTCGCAGGCGGAGGCCACCGGCTGGTTCGGCATGGCGAACGTGTACGCGTCGTTCGCCGCGGGCGCGTGGACGGCGCTGCTGGGATGGTCGGTGATGGCGCTGGTGAAGGTGCGGCGGGGGGAGGTGCCATCCGGTTGGGCGGGGGTGCTGGTGCTGGGGGCGCTGGCGGCGGGGGCGGGGGTGTGGATGGCGGGGTCGAAGGGCGGGTTCGCGGGGGCGGCGCTGGGGGCAGCGCTGGTGGCGCTGGCGTGGTTCGGCACCGCTGCGCGGCGGGGACGCCGCGAGCTGTGGCACCCGGCGTGGGTTGGCGGCGCGCTGGCGCTCCTGCTGATCGCCGGGACCCTCGGGGCGGTGGCGGGGCGCGGGCTGCTGGGGGAGCAACTAGGGGAGCGGTCGCTGCTGTTCCGGTGGTTCTACCTTCAGGGGGCCGCGCGGATCATCGCGGAGCACCCGCTGATCGGGGTGGGCCCGGCGGGTTTCAAGGATGCGTACATGCTGGCGAAGCCCCCGGTGAGCCCGGAGGATGTGGCGAGCCCGCACAGCGTGATGTTCGACTACGTGGCGGCGCTCGGACTGCTCGGGGCGGCGTGGGCGGCGCTCTTCGTGTGGTGGGTGTGGCACGCGGGGGCGCGGCTGCTCGCGGGCGCAGCGGACGATGAGGCACGCGGGAGCACTCACGGGCAGCCCCACGGCGGCTCGCCGGCCCCACCCATCCCGGCACCACTGAGCAACCCGCCGCGCCCGGATGTGTGGGTGATCACAGCTCTCGTGGTCGTGCCCTCGCTGATCGCCACGGCGATCGAGCGGCCGCTGCTCACCCCGGACGGGGCCCTGGCGCGGGTGGCGGGGCTGCTGTTCTGGCTGGGGCTGAGCGCGGCCGCGGTGCTGCTGATGCGGGCGTGGCCCCGGCACCACGCGATTGCCGCGGCGGCGGGGCTGATCCTCGCTGTGCACGCGCAGTTCGAGATGACGGCGACGTGGCCGGGGGCGGCGGGGCTGTGCATGGTGCTGATCGCGGGGGCGGCAGCGCCCCTGGGCGCAGCGCGGGGCACGCGGCTCCCCGGCGTGGCCGCGGGCGGCCTCCTGGCCTGCTGCGGCGCTGCGGGCGCTGTGCTGGCGGTTGTCCCTGCGCTGCGGTGGGAGGCCGGGCTGCGGGGGGCGGCGGAGGCGGCGCAACCCGCGGCGGAGGTGCACTCGCGGGCGCAGGTGGTCTTCGGGCCGGGCCGGGCGCTGGACCGGGAGGCGGCGTCGCAGTTGGCCCTCGACCTGGGGCGGCTGCTTGGCGGGCCAGCGCCGACCAACCCACAGGAGTTCGACGCCGCGATGAACGAGCTGCTGGTGCGGGTCTCGGAGCCGGCGATCGGGCGCCTGGCCGACGCGGCGGCCGCGGCGCCCTCGCACTTCCAAACGGCCGAGGCGCTGGCGCGGCTGCTGCTGGCGCGGGCCGGGGCGGAAGCGGCGGCGGGCCGCGACGCGGGCGCGGCGCGGTCCGCGGAGGAGGCGGTGCGGGTGGCGGAGCGGTTCGCCGGGGCGCACCCGTCGGCGGCGGCCGGGGGCCGGGCGGGGAATGCCCCGGCCGCGGCCGCGGAACTGCTCTCGGAGCCCGGCCGGCTCGATCGTGCGGCGGGGGCGTATGAGCGGGGGGCGGTGCTGGACCGGTACGGGCCGCCGCTGGCCCTGAAGGCGGCTGCGGCGTTCGCGGCGGCGGCGCGGCGTGAGGAGGCCCGGAAATGGGCTGCGGAGACGCTGAAGCGGGATGAGCTTCAGCGGCTGGACCCGCTGCGGCGGCTGAACGCGGCGGAGAGGCGGCGGATGGAGGCTCTGGCGGCCGGATAGGTCGGCTCTCCGAGCCGATTCCGCCCGAGATCGGTGGTCCAGGAATCGGCTCGGAGAGCC
>JBBDXI010000056.1:0-18813 GCA_040902425.1 Phycisphaerales bacterium | reverse complement strand
CCTACCCGGTGAGGCCCGGCCCCGAGAGCCGGGGTACCCCGAGTCTTGACCCCCCCCCCACCCCCGTCTACCATTGCCCGACCATCGCCGGGGCGCCCCTGCGCTGTCGGCGGCAACAGCCCGGGAGCCCGCCTATGGACTCGCAGGAGGACTCTGGGCCCGGCTGAGAGACGCGCTCCGCGGCCTCTCAGCGGAGCCCAGATTCGCCGAAATCTTCGCCCGACCGACTGCCCCTCGCGGGGAGAGCCGGCGGGGTCACCAGATAGACGACCACCAGCACCCGGCCGCGGCCCTCTCGAAAGGCCAAGGCCCGTTCCGCCGCAGGACTCAGGACCAGCCATGCCCACCGACCTCAGCCACATCCGCAACATCGGCATCTGCGCCCACATCGACGCCGGCAAGACCACGGTCTCCGAGCGCATCCTCTTCTACACGGGCAAGACGTACAAGATGGGCGAGGTGCACGAGGGCACCGCGACCATGGACTTCCTGCAGGATGAGCAGGAGCGCGGCATCACGATTCAATCCGCGGCGACGACCTGCCCGTGGGAGTTCCAGGGTCGCGAGTACAAGATCAACCTGATCGATACGCCGGGGCACGTGGACTTCACCATCGAGGTGGAGCGTTCGCTGCGCGTGCTGGACGGGGCGGTGGCGGTCTTCGACGGCAAGGAGGGTGTGGAGGCCCAGAGCGAGACCGTGTGGCGGCAGGCCGACCGGTACCGCGTGCCGCGCCTGTGCTTCGTGAACAAGATGGACAAGCTGGGCGGGGACTTCGACTTCTCGTTCAAGACGATCAAGACGCGGCTGGGCGCCAACGGCGTCGCCATCCAGTACCCCATCGGAACGGGGCACCAGTTCAAGGGGATCATCGACCTGGTCACGATGCGGGCGTTCTACTTCGACGCCTCCGAGCAGGGCGCGGTGGTGACCGAGAAGGAGATCCCCGAGGACATGCTCGACACGGCGAAGCAGTGGCACCACAAGCTGGTGGAGGCCGCGGCCGAGATGGACGACCACCTGACCGAGAAGTACCTGACCGACGAGAGCACGATCACGGCGGCGGAGATCCGGGCGGCGCTGCGGCAGGGGACGATCGCGCGGCGGTGCTACCCGGTGCTGTGCGGGGCGGCGCTGCGGAATATCGGCATCCAGCTGCTGCTGGACGCGGTCATCGAGTACCTGCCGGCGCCCCACGAGGTGCCGCCGGTGGAGGGCGTGAACCCGCGCGATCCCGAGGAGAAGCTGACGCGCCCGCACGACGAGGGCGCCCCCTTCTCCGGGCTCGTGTTCAAGGTAGTGAGCGACCAGCACGGCGACCTGACGTACGTCCGGGTCTACTCGGGCAAGCTGAGCAAGGGCATGCGGGTGATCAACCCGGGCAACGGGAAGAAGGAGAACGCCAGCCGCATCTACGAGATGCACGCCCAGCACCGCCAGCCGCTCGACGAGGTCACAGCGGGGAACATCGTCGCCGTCATCGGGATCAAGGACAGTTACACGGGGGACACCCTCTGCGACGCGGACCACCCGATCATCCTCGAGCGGATGACGTTCCCCGAGCCGGTGATCAGCATGTCCATCGAGCCCAAGACGGCCGAGGACAAGCGCAAGCTCTCCGAGGCGCTGATGACGATCCGTCGCGAGGACCCCAGCTTCCGCTTCCATTTCGACGACGAGACGGGGCAGACGATCATCAGCGGGATGGGCGAGCTGCACCTGGACATCATCCGGACCAAGCTGGTCCGCGACATGAAGATCAGCGTCGAGGTCGGCAAGCCCCGCGTGAGCTACCGCGAGGCGATCACCCGCAAGGTGGAGTACATCCGCGGCCTGTTCAGGAAGCAGACCGGCGGGCGCGGCCAGTTCGGCGACGTGTCGATCAACCTCGAGCCCTACACCGCGGAACAGGCCGCGGAGGACGAGATCGACTTCACCGACCTGATCGCCTTCGAGAACAAGGTGGTCGGCGGCTCGGTGCCCAAGGAGTTCATCAAGCCGGTGGAGGACGGGATCCGGACCACGGCCCTCTCCGGGGTCACGGCCGGCTACCCGCTCATCAACATCAAGGTCACGCTGGTGGACGGTTCGTACCACGCGGTGGACAGCTCGCAGATCGCCTTCGAGCAGGCCGCGCGGCTGGCGCTCCAGGAGGCGGTGGCCCGGGCGGGCTCGGTGCTGCTCGAGCCAATCATGAAGGTCGTGGTCACGGTGCCGGACGACTACCTGGGCAACGTGACGGGCGACATCTCCAGCCGCCGGGGCATGATCATCGACACCGACGACCGCGGCCACGTGAAGCTGGTGACCGCCGAGATCCCCCTGAGCGAGCTGTTCGGCTACACGACCACGCTGCGCGGCATGTCGCAGGGTCGCGCCAGCGCGACCATGGAGTTCCTCCAGTACCGCCAGATGCCCGGCGGCCTGATGAAGCAGATGCTCGAGGAAGAGGCGGGGGCGAAGGGGCGGAAGTAGCGGCTCGCGGGGCCCGGGTCGCCTTTCGCCCGATATCGCGTCGGGATGCGGGATGCGAGGGGAACCCGTCGGCGAAGGCCCTCGAATGGGCCTTGTGAGCGAGCCGGGGCGCTGTGCACTCGCGCGCTGGGGCCCGGTTTTCTCACCTTTCCCTTCCGGCACTCACTGGAGAATCAGATGCGTCACCACCGACTCGCCGCCTGCGCCGGGCTTGCCCTTGCCGCCCCTGCGCTGGCCCAGACCGCGGAGTACCTGGTGCTCCCGCACTCGGCCAACGGCGTCATGCTCCTGGACCCCGCCACCGGGGGTGTCGTCAACTCCTCATTCATCGCGGATGCGGGCCCCGCGTGGAACGTGGGCATCTCGGTCGTGAAGGCCGCGGTGCAGGTCGGGGACGAGATCTGGCTCTCGGTGCAGGCGAACGACACGATCTTGCGGTTTGATCTGAACGGGACGTACTACGGGAAGATCACGGAGAGCCTGAACAACGTCCGGGGGATGTGGTTCGACGGGTCGACGGTGTGGGTGATCAACGCGCAGGCGGCGGGGCCGCTGGCGGGGGCGGGGGTGCACCGGTTCAGCCCGTCTGGCGTGCACCTGGGCGCGTTCGACACGGGCGGATCGCCGTGGGATGTGGCGGTGGTCGGCGGACAGGCGTACGTGACAAGCGGGACGACGGCGGTCAACCGGTACGACGCGGCCACGGGGGCGCCGCAGGGGGTGTTCTTCTCGAGCGCCGCGACGCCCTGGCAGATCATGCCGACGGGGAGCGGGAACTTCCTGCTCGCCGGCCAGTCAGGCACGGGGGCGGTGGGCATCTACGAGCTGGACTCCTCGGGAGCCCAGGTGCGCTACCTGAGCACGGGGACCACGGGCGTCCGCGGGATGGCGGAGCTCGGGAACGGGAACTTCGTCTACAGCGGCTCCAGCAATATCCACGTGTACGCGACGGCCACGGGCGTGTCGACCGTGCACGTGAGCGGGAGCGGGCAGCACATCACGCGGCTCTCGGTGAACACCGCGGCTGTCGGCGCGTGCTGCGCCCTGGACGGGACGTGCCAGCTGCTCCCGATCGCGGACTGCGGGACACAGGACGGGATCTTCCGGGGCGACGGCACCGCGTGCGCCACGGCGGCCTGTCCGCCGACGGGGGCGTGCTGCGCCAACGACGGCACGTGCTCCATCATGATGCAGGACTACTGCACGACCGCGGGGCGGACGTGGCAGGGCGCGGCGACCACCTGCGCCGCGGTGACGTGCCCGACGATGCTGGTGACGCCCGCCGCCAGCCTGACCAGCTCGACGGCGACCTCCGGGATTTACTTCGACCTGACGGCAACCTCGGCGATGACCGTCTCGCAGATCGACTTTTGGCCCGGGACGGCGGCGGGGAACCCGGTCCAGGTGGACCTGTACACCCGCGAGGGGACCTACGCCGGCTTCGACCACGACCCGGTCTTCTGGACGCAGCACCCGCCGATCATCACGACCTCCGCCGGGAGCACGAGCACCTCGCCCCGGACCGTCCTGACGCTGCCGACGCCGGTCACGATCGGCGCCGGGCAGACGGTGGGCGTCTACCTCGTTGGGACCGTGGGCGGGTACCGCTACCGCAGCTCCACGACCGCCAACCCGGTGAGCGACATCCACCTGTCGCTGGAATCGAACCTGGCGCGTCCGGGGCTGTTCGCCGGGACGGCGATCACCGGGCGGCGCTTCGCGGGCGTGATCCACTACACGCTCGGCAGCGGGCCTCAGCCGTGCTACGCCAACTGCGACGAGAGCACGCAGGCGCCCGTGCTGAACGTCGCCGACTTCGGCTGCTTCCTCACCCGCTACGCGGCGGGCGAGGCCTACGCCAACTGCGATGAGAGCACGCAGGCCCCGGCGCTCAACGTCGCGGACTTCGGCTGCTTCCTCACGAAGTACGCCGCCGGTTGCCCGTAGGCCGACGCCGGTATGCTGCCGCGCCATGGCGACGGCGAAGTACGACGTGCACCCCGGCGTGAAGATGGTGCAGGACTGGGTCGCGGGGCTCAAGGCCAAGACCGGGCGGACTCTGGACGAGTGGCTCGACCTGGTCCGCACGAAGGGCCCGAAGGATGAGGCCGCGCGCCGGGAGTGGCTGAAGGCCGAGCACGGGCTGGGCACCAACGGGGCGTGGTGGATCGCCGAGCGGGCGCGCCCGGCCGCGGAGCGGCCGGTCTCCGAGGACGATCCCGCGAGCTACCTCACGGCGGCGGCGGCGTACGTCGAGCGGCAGTACTCCGGGAAGAGGGCCGCGCTGCGCCCCGTGTACGACGGCCTCGTGAAGCTGGGACGCTCGCTTGGGAAGGACGTGCGCGTCTGCCCCTGCCAGACGATCGTGCCGCTCTACCGGCGTCACGTCTTCGCGCAGATCAGGCCGGGCACGAACACGCGGGTGGACCTCGGCCTGGCGCTGGGGAAGCACAAGGGAAGGCTGCCGGCGCGGCTGATCGACACGGGCGGCAAGGCGAAGAAGGACCGGATCACGCACCGCATCGAGCTGGCCTCAAAGGAGGACATCGATGCGGAGCTGACGAAGTGGCTCAAGATCGCGTACGAGCTTGACGCCGACTAGCGGCCCTGGGCGCAGCCCGGCCCCGGCCTACTTCTTCCGCTTCAGGTCGAACACCGCGAGGTGCGAGGGGTCCTCGACGCCGGCGTGATAGGAGCGCCACTCCTGGCGGAGGTGGTCCGGATCGAGGATTGTCAGCGTCAGGCGGCCCATGTACATCCCGTCCGGCGCGGCCAGATTGGTCACGCTGTCGAACTTCAGGTCGATCGACTCACCGTCCTTCGGCGCCTTCGCCCGCAGGCGGGGCTGGTTCCCGATCGCGCAGTAGTGGGTCATGATGAGGTCCGGCCCGTCCATGTGGTAGACGTTGGTCATCTCGTGGGGCTCGCCGACGAGCATGATCTCGCGGACCACCGAACCGTTGGAGGAGACGGCGAAGACGGTGCGGCCGGCGCCGCCCTCCGGGGTCTTGCCCTCCCACTCGCCCTCCAGCTGCTTGATGCGGTCGAGGAGGGCCGCGCGGTGAGCGTCGGTGGCCGGGGCCGCGGCGCGCGGGGCGGGGGTGGAGCGGCTGTCGGGGCCTGCGGTGTTCTGGGCGCAGGTGCACCCGGCGAGCAGGGCGGCGAGCGGGAGGGCGAGGGAGAGTCGGGGGAGCATGGGGGGGCCTCCTTTGGGGAGGGCAGGATACCACGGGCGGGCGGGTGGGGCCGGGGAACGGCACGGCTTGCCGCGAAGACGCGGCGAACCCGTGGCACGGGCGGCGGATGTAGCACCGCGGGTCAGGAGGCGCGGACGGGCGGGCGCCGCGCGGGCTCGGGCTCATCGCCGAGCGGGTGGGAGAAGCTGACGCCCTGGCCGGTGTACACGTTGTGGGCGCAGTTGGGGCAGCGCGGGATGGCCTCGCCCTCGCGCACGGGGACGTGCTCGCCGCACCGCTGACAGATCACCTCGCCCGTCTGCCCCGCCAGCTCGCCGGTCCTCGCCGCCATGGTCTCACCTCGCGCGATGGTAGCGGCGCCCGGGCGGGCGCGACCGCCGAGCCGGCGCCGCGGCGGCGCACCACCGGGTGGCCCGAGCGCCCAGCGGCGCTTCATCCCGATTTCAGCCGCGCCTCAGCGCCCGGACGCACTACCCACACGACCACGGAGGACCGCAATGGTGAAGATGATGAAGCCGGAGCATGGCGAGGGGCGGGTCGCGGAGGCGATCGAGGAGCAGACGGCCAAGCTCCCGTCGGATGTGTTCCTGTGGGCGGCGCTGGGGTCGATCGCGGCCTCGCTCACGCTGCAGGCCATGGGCAGGAAGGAGACCGGCAACTTCGTGGGCCAGTGGGCCCCGACGCTGCTGATCCTGGGGCTGTACAACAAGATCGTGAAGATCCACGGGCACGACTGAGGCCCGGGGAGGCGAGCACTGCCGGGCTGGCACGGGGGCGCCGGCCCGGTAGACTGCCCGCCATGAACACACTCAACCGACGTGAGTTCGTGGCGGCCTGTGCGGGAGCGGGGGCGGCGCTGGCGGCTTCGGTCGCCGGGGCCGCCCCTGTGCTTTCGGGTGAGGCGGCGCAGCCGGAGGGGGCGGCCCGCCCTTCGCCACGGCCCGGCGACGGCCCGCCGGGGGACAGCCACCGGGGCAAGGTGATCATCTCCTCGGGCAACGGCCTGCCGGCGACAGCCCGCGCGATGGAGCTGCTGGACTCGGGGACCTACCTGCTGGATGCGCTGGTCGCGGGGGTGGCCCTGGTTGAGGATGACCCGAAGGACGACTCGGTCGGCTACGGCGGCCTGCCCAACGAGGAGGGCGTCGTGGAGCTGGATGCCTCGGTGATGGATGGGCCCATGCACCGGGCGGGCGCGGTGGGCGCGCTGCGGAACGTCAAGAACCCCGCGGCCGTGGCGCTCCAGGTGCTGCGGAAGACGGACCATGTGATGATCGTGGGCGAGGGTGCGCTGCGGTTCGCACGGGCGATGGGTTTCAAGGAGCAGGAGCTGCTGACCGAGCACGCCCGCGAGGAGTGGCTGAAGTGGAAGGCCAACCTGAACCGAAGCGACAAGTGGCTGAACGAAGAGCAGCAGATCAGGGCCCGGCCGGGGCCCACCGGGCCGCGCTCGCAGCGCCTGGATGACGAGACGCGCGGCGGGGTGCGCTACACGACGGGCACGATCCACTGCTCGGCGGTGACGGGCGGGGGCGACCTGGCCTCGGTGACGAG
The DNA here is from genome assembly GCA_040902425.1 of Phycisphaerales bacterium. Classification (GTDB taxonomy): domain Bacteria; phylum Planctomycetota; class Phycisphaerae; order Phycisphaerales; family UBA1924; genus JBBDXI01. Next base: position 11,587 of record JBBDXI010000056.1, on the reverse strand, counting down.
CACGAGCGGCCTCTCGTGGAAGATCCCCGGGCGCCTGGGCGACTCGCCGATCGTGGGCGCGGGGATGTACTGCGACAACGCGATCGGCTCGGCGGGGGCTACGGGGCGGGGGGAGTCGCTGATCCAGGTGTGCGGGGCGTTCTCGATCGTGCAGCACATGGAGGCGGGGATGACGCCGACGGAGGCGTGCCTGGCGGTGCTGAAGCGGATCGCGGACCGGACGCGCGAGCCGCGCCTGCTCGACGACAGGGGGCGCCCGGCGTTCTCGGCGCGGGTGTACGCGGTGCGGAAGGACGGGGCGTACGGGAGCGCCTCGATCTGGAACGACGGGGAGTTCGCCGTGAACGACGGGACGTCGAACCGGCGCGAGCCGTGCGCGTTCCTGTTCGAGCGGGACCGGCGGGGGTAGCGCCCCCGGGTTCCTACAGCCCGCTGGGCAGCGTGGACTTCACCTCGCGGGCGCCGAGCGCCCCGGCCGCATCCATCCCCGGCGGAACCGCCCGCACCCAGACGTCCATCTGCGGGAATGGGATCGAGATCCCGGCGTCGTCGAGGGCCATCTTGGCCGCGCGGATGGTCGCCTGGCGCGTCGCGAAGAAGTCGTCGCGCGCGGTCCACACCCGCAGCACCCAGTTCACGCTCGAGCTGCCCAGTTCCTGCAGGATCGCCTCCGGCGGCGGCTCATCCAGGCGAGGCTTCACGGACCGGACCGCCCGCTCCAGGGCGGCGCGGGTCGCGTCGATGTCGGCGGCGTAGGCGACGCCCACGGGGATATCGACGCGCCGGCGCGGGTGGTGGGTGATGTTCTCGATGACCCCGCCGATCACCTGGCTGTTGGGGATGCTGACCCGCCGGCCGTCGGGCGTGTCGATCTCGGTGATCATCATGTCGATCTCGTTCACCCTGCCCAGTTGCCCCGCCACGACGACCACATCCCCCACCTTGAAGGGGCGGAAGGTCAGGAGCATCACGCCCGCGGCCAGGTTCGAGAGGCTGCCCTGGAACCCCAGGCCGATCGCCAGGGTGACCGCGCCGATCAGGGCCGCGAAGCTCGTCGGCACGATGCCGAAGAGGCTCAGGCACGTGATGGCGGCCATCGCGATGATGACCCACTTGGCGAGGTTGGAGACGAACTTGACGAGGGTCTGATCGAGGCGGGTCTTGAGCAGGGCCCGGCGCAGCGCGCGGCGGACCCAGGCGGCGAAGGCCCAGGCCACGATGAAGAGAACAAGGGCCCCGACCGCCGGGGGCCCGTGCTTGATGGCCAGGTCCCTGGCCTGCTGGGCGATCTGGCCGGTCTTGGCTTCGATCCCGTCCTGCCCGGGCTGGATGGGCGGCGGGGGCTGCTGGTTATCCTGCATCTGGGTCACCCTCCGGGTGGGCAGAAACATAGCCGCCCCGACCTTCCCGGACACGCCCGCACCTCCCGCCCCCGGAGGGGCTTTGGCGGAGCCATCGGTGCACCGCGGAAGGCCGCCGAGCCGATGTTTGGGAGCCATGTTTGACCCAAGCCGACGGAAGGTGGTACGGGGCGGCCTTGTTCTCGGAGCCCTGTTCCTGGCCGGGTGCCAGCGCCATCAGAAGTGGACGCCCCTGACCCAGACGGAACTGGATGGCCCGCCGCGGGTGGTCCCGCCGCCGCGCCCGGCGCGGCCGGCGCCGATCACCCAGTCGCCGCGGGGCCCGTCGGGGATCATCGCCCGGCGTGAGTGGGCCGGGGGCGCGCCGAACCTGTCGATGATCAACCCGATGAACGGGATCAGCCGGATCACGGTGCACCACGACGGGATGCCGCCGGTGAGCCTGCGGTCGAAGGGGGACGCGGCGTCGCGCCTGGAGCAGATCCGCCGGGCGCACACCGGCCACGACTGGGCGGACATCGGCTACCACTACATCATCGACCCGCAGGGCCGCATCTGGGAGGGCCGCCCGGTGAAGTACCAGGGCGCCCACGTGAAGGACAACAACGAGCACAACCTGGGCGTGATGATGCTGGGCAACTTCGACGAGCAGCGCCCGACGCCGGATGCGCTGGAGACGCTGGACGCGTTCCTGGCGGACCGGATGGATGCGCACCGCGTGCCGCTGTCGCGGATCTACACGCACCAGGAGATCAACACGACGGCGTGCCCGGGGCGGAGCCTCCAAGCCTACATGGAGGCGACGCGGAGCCGCAGCGGGCGGCTGGCGACGGTGATGGGCTAGTCCTCGTCGGCGTCGTCGCCGGGCAGGTGCTTCGGCTCGCCGAAGATCGCCGCGCCGACCCGCACCATGTTCGCCCCCTCCTCGATCCCGACCTCGTAGTCGCTGGACATCCCCATCGAGAGGATGTTGAACTTCCCTTCGCTTACGCCGGTCTTCGCGATCTCGTGGAACAGCTCGCGGCAGCGGCGGAACGTCACGCGGGCATCCTCCGGGTTCTCGCTCAGCGGGGCCATGGTCATCAGGCCGCGGACGCGGACCTGCATCATGGTGTCGATCTGCTCGGCCAGGTGCAGGGCGGCGGGGATCGGGCAGCCGTGCTTGCTGGCCTCACCGGAGCAGTTGACCTGGACCAGGACATCGACGGGCTGCTCCCGCCGGGTGGCGAGGGCCTGGATCTCCTCCGCCAGGCGCAGCGAGTCCACGCTGTGGATGAGGCGGCAGAGCTCGACCGCCTTGCGGGCCTTGTTCCGCTGGAGGTGGCCGATCATGTGCCACCGGACGGGCTCGACCTCCCCCATGGCCGCGGCGACCGTGTGGGCGATCCGCCGGCGCGACATGAACTCGTCCATCATGGCGGCCTGCTGGATGAGGTGCTGGACGCGGCTCTCGCCGAAGTCGCGGTGGCCCAGGTGCGCCAGGGCGCGGACCTGCTCCGGGTCGGCGTACTTGGTGACGGCGACGATGACGATGTCTGAAGGGGCGCGGCCGGCGCGCCGGGCTGCGGCGGCGACACGCTCCTTGACGGCCTCGTAGCGGGACTTGAGCGTGCCATCCCCCCCCATGCCCGCCCCCCCGCTACCCACGCCGCCGCTGTTCATCCCTGCGCCGGCCACCGTCATCCCCGGTGTCCGGACGCCCGTGTTGGTGCTTGCGGTCACTCTGGCCTCCTGCACTAGCCGCGTCGCTAGCATACCGCGCCGGCGGCCGGGCTGCACGGCCCGGCCCCGCGGCGAGGAGACGGCCATGGCGAACGAGTACCTTCGGGCACGGGAGACGCCGATCGGGCCGGGCGAGCCCGCGCCGGACTTCACCCTGTTGGACCAGGACCGCAAGGAGTGGACGCTCTCGGAGGCGGTGAAGGCCGGGGATGTGGTGCTGTGCTTCTTCCCGCTGGCGTTCACGGGCGTGTGCGGGACGGAGATGAAGTGCATCACCAGCGAGCTGGAGGGCTGGAAGGCGAGGGGCGCCCGCGTCGTGGGCGTCTCGTGCGACAGCTTCGCAGCGCTGAAGGCGTGGGCGGAGAAGGAGGGGTTCCGGCACACGCTGCTGTCGGACATGCACCGGCAGGTGTGCCGGGCGTACGGCCTCTACTGGCCGGAGCTGAACGTCGCCGCCCGCGGGACGGTGGTGATCGCAAGGGCGCCGGATGGGAAGGGGCGGGTCAAGTGGTCGCAGCGCCGGGAGCCGAAGGTCGCGATGGAATGGAACGCGGTCATCGCAAGCCTGGCGTGACCCGGGACACGGGTCCACGGGCTGCGGCCCCGGGTGATGCCTGAGGGGGCCTTCAGATTGGGCGGGTTCGCTGGCCCGGGCCGGCCGCGCCGCCTCCGATCCCCGGTGGCCCCTTCACAGCGGCAAGCGGGGGGCCGCCAAGGGGGGCGACTATGAGCCAGATCACAGAACGGATGCACCACAGGGATGTCACTCACACGGTGGCGGCCAGCCCCGGCGAGCAGGCCTTCTGGCTGCTGCGGGCGGGGTTCACGGCGGTGCCGATCGTGGCGGGGATGGACAAGTTCTTCCATGCGCTGGTGAACTGGGACCAGTACCTGGCGCCCTGGGTCGCCCGGATAGTGGGCGGGGCGCATGGGTTCATGCTCGTCGTGGGCGTGGTCGAGATCATCGCCGGGATCGGCGTGGCCATCTGGCCGCGGATCTTCGGCTGGGTCGTGGCGGCGTGGCTGCTGGGCATCGTGGTGAACCTGCTGACGTTACCTGGGTACTACGACGTGGCGCTGCGGGATGTAGGGCTGATGGTCGGGGCGGTGGCGCTGGCGCTGCTGGCGCGGGGGCATCACGCGGAGCACCGGGCGGCGGCGTGAGCGCGCCCTGGGTGGCCTGACGCTCCGCAGCGTCTTGGGTGGCCTGACGCTCCGCGGCAGGATTGGAGAATCGTCGAAGACCCGCCGCGGAGCGTCGGGCCACCCTGAACCCGTACACTCGGGGCCATGGCCGCGCCGAAGAACACGCCCCTGGTCCTGATCATCCGCGACGGCTGGGGCGAGAACCCGAACCCGGAGCACGACCGGTTCAACGCCATCAAGCTCGCGCGCACGCCCATCGCCGACCGGCTCGACCGCGAGTTCCCGCGGACGCTGGTCAAGACCAGCGGCGAGGATGTCGGCCTGCCCGACGGGACCATGGGCAACTCGGAGGTCGGCCACCAGAACATCGGCGCCGGGCGGATCGTGTACCAGGAGTCGGTGGCGATCACGAAGGTCTGCCGGGAGGGGGAGCTCGCGGCCTCGGAGGCCCTGGCCGGGGCGATCCGCGATGCCAACGCCGCGGGGCGGACCGTGCACCTGATGGGGATCGCCTCGGATGCCGGGGTGCACGGGCTGCTGACGCACCTGTACGCGCTGCTGGACCTCTGCGGCGACCTAGGGGTCCCCGCCGAGCGGGCGGCGGTCCACTTCTTCACGGACGGGCGCGACACGGGCCCGTTCACGGGCAAGGAGTTCGTCGCGATCGCCGAGCGGCGGATGCGGGAGATCGGCGTGGGGCGGGTGGCCTCGGTCATCGGGCGGTACTGGGCCATGGACCGCGACTTCCGCTGGGAGCGGGTGCACCGGGCGTTCGCGTGCCTGACGGGCCGCGGGGCGAAGGAACTCGGGGCCGGCCTGGCTCCCACCGCCGCCGAGGCCATCCAGCGTCACTACGACGCGCCCGAAAAGCCGGGGCAGGCGGGGGATGAGTTCATCCCGCCGACCATGATCGGGACGCCGGAGGACGCGTGCCGCACGCGGATCGCCGACGGCGACACCGTGATCTTCTACAACTACCGGGGCGACCGGCCGCGCGAGCTGAGCATGGCCTTCGTCCTGCCGGATGACAACTGGGCGGCGGTGAAGCCCTCGCCCGACACCGGACGCCCGGGGTTCGACCGCGGGCCGCGGCTCGACCTGCGGTACGTCACGATGACGGCGTACTCCGAGGAGCTGGCGCCCTACGTGCGGGTCGCCTTCCCCAGGCCGCCGAAGATGGCGAACATCGCCGGCGAGTACCTCTCGGGGCTGGGGCTCGCGCAGTTCCGCTGCGCGGAGACGGAGAAGTACCCGCACGTGACGTTCTTCTTCAACGACTACCGCGACCAGCCCTACCCCGGCGAGCGGCGGGAGAACCCGCAGTCGCCCAGGGTCGCCACCTACGACCTCAAGCCGGAGATGGCGGCCTACGAGGTCCGCGACGCCGTGCTGCGGCGGCTGGCCGCGCCGGACTGCGAGCCGTTCATCGTGGTCAACTTCGCCAACGGGGACATGGTCGGCCACACCGGCGTCCTGGAGGCGGCGGTGCGGGCGGTGGAGGTCGTCGATGAATGCGTGGGGGCCGTGGTCGAGGCGACGCTGGGGCGCGGGGGGTCGCTGATCGTCACCGCCGACCACGGGAACGCCGAGCAGATGTGGGACCCGGCGACGAATGCCCCGCACACGGCGCACACCGTGTACGACGTGCCGCTGTACGTGGTGGGCGAGGGGTTCCGCGGGGGGCGGCTGCGGGAGGGGCGGCTGCGGGAGGGGGGGCTGCGGGAGGGGGGGCGGCTGGCGGACATCGTGCCGACGGCGCTCGAAATGATGGGGCTGCCGGTGCCGCCGGAGATGACGGGGCGGTCGCTGCTCGCCTGAGTTCTTTCTTTCCGCCCGCTCACACCGGCCGCCCGGCGCGCATCTGGCCTCTGGTCAGGAGCGAAGCCATGGCTACGCGCACAGTCTGCTGGGTCGCGGTGGTGGAACGGTGCCCGTGCTGCGGGGGGCGGCACACCGTCTGGGCGGATGGTCCGTTCAAATGGGTCCCGCACGGCTACGAGTGCCCGGACAAGCACGCCCGGTGTGTCGTGGCGGGTTCGTCGCTGGTGGGGCGGCAGGTCGCGGGGTTGCCGGCGGGCGCGGTGGAAGCGCTGGAACAGCCCGGGGCGGACCGAGAGCCACCGGCCTGACCCTCCACCGGCCTACCGGGCGTACTCGATCGCCCGCGTCTCCCGCAGCACCGTGACCTTGATCTCGCCCGGGAACGTCATCTCCTCGCTCACCCGCTTGGCGATCTTCTGGGCGATCAGGTGGGCCTCATCGTCCCCCACCTTCGCGGCGTCCACCATCACCCGCACCTCGCGCCCCGCCTGGATCGCGTAGGCCTCGTTCACCCCCGCGTGCTGCATGGCGATGTCCTGCAGCTCGTTCAGCCGCTGGATGTACTTCTCCATGCTCTCGCGCCGAGCCCCGGGCCGGGCCGAGCTCACGGCGTCCGCGGCCATCACGATGGGCGTGTAGAAACTGGTGCTGGGCATGTCGGCGTGGTGGCCGCCGATGGCGTTCAGGACCGGCTCCTTCTCGCCGTACTGGCGGGCGAAGTCCATGCCGATCTTGGGGTGGCCGCCCTCCATCTCGTGGTCCATGGCCTTGCCGATGTCGTGCAGGAAGCCGCAGCGCCGGGCGATGGTGCCATCCAGGCCGAGCTGGTCGGCGATCATCTGGCAGAGGAAGGCGACCTCGATCGAGTGGCGGAGCACGTTCTGGCCGTAGCTGGTGCGGAAGTGCAGCTTGCCCATGGCCTCCAGGACCTTGGGGTGGATGCCGCGGAGGTTGACCTCCAGGACGGACTCCTTGCCCAGCTTGACGATCCGCTCATCCATCTCGGAGCGGACCTTCTCGACCACCTCCTCGATGCGGGCCGGGTGCAGCCGCCCGTCGGCGATGAGCCGCTCGAGGGATTCGACCGCCACAGCTTGCCGGACCTTGTCGAAGCAGGAGACCACGATCACCCCCGGGGTGTCATCGACAATGATGTCCACGCCGGTGGCCCGCTCGATGGCGCGGATGTTGCGCCCCTCGCGCCCGATGATCCGCCCCTTCATGTCGTCCGAGGGGATGGCGACCGCCCGGACGGTGGACTCGCTGGTGTGTTCGGTGGCGTAGCGCTGGACCGCCATCAGGGTGATCTCGCGGGCCCGGTCCTTGGCGTGGAGTTCAGCCTCCTCGGTGATCTTGCGGACCAGCTTGGCGACATCCATCCGCGTGTCTTCCTCGACCCGGCGGAGCAGCTCCTCGCGGGCCTGGGCGGGGGTCATGTCCGCCAGCTTGTGGAGCCTCTGTTTCTGCTCCTCCAGGGTGGCCTCCAGCTCGGCCTCCTTCTTCTCCAGGGCCTTGTCCCGGGCCTCGAGGGCCTGGGCGGATTTGGCGAGGCCGGACTCCTTCTGGGAGAGGGCCTCTTCCTTGCGGTCGAAGAGGTCCTCGCGCTTGGCCAGCCGCCGCTCCTGCTCGCGGACCTCGTTCTTGGCCTTCTCCTGCTCCCCGTCGAACTTCTCCTTGCGCTCCATGACCGCCCGCTCGGCGTCGAGCTCGATCTTCTGGGCGCGGGTGCGGGCGTCGGCCTCGGCCCGGGAGACGACCTCCCGGGCCTCTTCGCTGGCCCGGCTCAGCTTCTTGCCGATCACCAGCTTGCAGCTGAGGAGCCCGACCACGACCCCGGCGGCCAGGGCCACGAGCGCCACGACGATGCTCACGGCATCGAACTGGGCGAGGACCAGAGGGAAGCGGACCATGGGGAGTCCCCTATCGCAAACCGCCGGCGATGCCGACGGACTGACGGATCAGGGACCCGCTCCGCTTGACGCGTGCCCCGGGCGGTCCGGGGCTCGTGACGCCGGTCGTTTACGCCTGTGCGCTGAGACACCCCGTGCCCGCGCCCGGCGGCCCCTGCTTGGGGCTGGCGGGCGTCATGGCATCGATCTGGAGGTTGGGGGATGTCACGGGCGACACTCGGGGGAACCCCCGGCCGCGGGGCCTGGGTTTGGGTTTGGCGTTCGCGCGGGCGTCTGAACGGGGGCGCCCGGCGATGAAAGACGATCGGCGTCGGCTGGCCGCGCGTGCGGGGCGGGTCCGACGGACCGACATAATACGGTCTTCACCCGGGCCGGTGCGCGCCGAACTTGTGCGCCGGGTGGACAAATATGGGGTATGGTGACACCCGCCGGGGGGCGGTCCGGCCGGTTCGAAGGGCGAGGTCGGCCTGTCGGCGCCAGCCAACGAAGGGCACATGGAGCAGGGAATGAGGCACAGGGCGTTATCGGGCATGGTTCTGGCGCTGGCGTGCTTGATGCTGCTGGGTGGGGGCGTGGGCGGGTGCGGGCTGCGGCGGACGACCGTGGAGGTCGATGGGCCGGCCCTGGGGCCGGAGTACGCCACCCAGGTCAACGTGGACAACTGGCGGGGGTCGGTGCACGTGGTGGCCGACCCGCGGGCGTCGGCCCCCGAGGTCCGATATCGCAATGTCAAAGCGGGCAAGATGGCCCCGCGGGCCAGGGACCTGCCCGGGATGACCACGGCCTTCGCCACCACCAGCTTCGAGGGCGGGCACCCCGTTCTGCGGGTGGTCTCGCGCCCGGCGGCGACGGGGGAGGCCCCGGATGTGGCGACGCAGTTGGAGGTCGTGGTCCCCAGGATCCACGGGGTGAGCATCCGCAACCGCGGCGGCCCCGTGGAGGTGCAGGGGTTCGAGGGCCCGGTGAGCATCGAGAACGGGACCACGCCGACCGACGGGGGCGATGTGGCCGCGTGGACGGGCGCGGCCATCAGCGACCCGGTGAACATCACGACGACGCGGGGGCGGGTGGTATACCAGGTCGGCCCGGGGTCCACGGGGCGGTTCGACCTGTCCACGGACAAGGGGAACGCGGAGTTCGTGAGCCTGCTGGGCCAGATCGACCAGGTGCTGCCGGAGGAGGGGCGGTACCGGGGCGTGCTGAACAAGGGGTCGAACCCGATCATGCTGCACAGCGGGCTGGGGCACGTGGTGGCGCGGGTGATGGAAAACGCGGCCACGTACGGCCCGGAGTTGTGGGCGGGGGAGCTGTACTGGCCGGCGTACCCGGGGTGGCTGGCGAAGATGGGGGAGACGCTGCACCTGCGCGACCCGGATGCGCCGCACTGAGCGTCTGGGCCGCCGGTCGCGTGCGTCGCACAGCCTGAGGGCGGGGGCGCTCGAGCGCGTGCAACGGAATGTCGGTTCTCAGGCGCTGGCGCTGAAGCGCCGCTGCGCGAGTTGCAGGGCGCTGACGTAGCGCCCGATCTGCTCGACCACGAACTCGCGGTGGGCGGGGTGGAAGGACCACTCGAAGGCCAGGCCGTAGTAGAGGTTCTGGGCGCTGTCGAGGTGGGTGTGCACCGGGCGGGCGGTCATGGCGATGGGGGCGGGGATGCGGGGGGTGAGGTCGATGCGGAGCCACAGGAGGCGGGCGCGATCGGCGGCGCCGGACTCGCGGGGGTCGATGATAAGGCCCACGCCGCCGCCGCCGAGGTTCATCAGGCGGGCGGTGAACATCGGGCCGACCTCGGGGAGGAGGAGGGGCTCGTCGCTTGCGCTGCTGGAGCCGGGGGCCACAGAGGTGATGCGGGCGGCGGGCTGGAGGGCGCGGGGGCGGTCGGCGATGGCGTCGCCACTCTCCAGGATGCTCAGGATGTGGGCGCGGTTGGCGATCTCGGCGGGGATGACGCTGGTGGGGTCGAGCAGAGGCCAGCACTCGACGCGGGGGAGGCACAGCTCGGCGGTGGAGATGCGGTAGAAATGGCGGCGCTGGCAGCGCTCGACGGTGGTGGGCATGACCAGGCGGAGCGAGCGCGTGGGGCCGGTGCCCTGGGCGCCGGTGATGCGGGTGTGGAACATCCAGCGGTTCTGGCCGATGGCCATGACGGCGACGAGTTCGAGGCCGGGCTGGAGGTCCATGAAGCGGCCGGCGGCGCTGGGCTGCTCGATGGTGATGGAGGACTCGTCGAGGGCGACGATGCGGACGCGCCAGATGAGGTCGCCGCGCGCGGGGCCCTCGGGACCGGGCGCAGCGCCGCCGGGCTCGGCGGGGATGGAGATCTCCAGCGCCCCGTCGCGCTCGTGGACCTGGCGCAGGCACTCGCGCCACCGTTCGGTACGTGATCTGCTGGCTGGCACGCCACTCCCCGGGTTGGTCGAGGACCCGGCGCGAACGCCGGACACCCGAAGCAAGCCTGACCCGGCGCGGAGCGCCGGGCCACCCGATCGCGACACGCCGCGGAACGGCGGGCCGTTACAGAGGAACAGGCGCAAGAATCGACGCCCGGCCCGCGGCCCTTGAGTCGCGCGGAAGGCCGGCGCTTAGCGGACGGGCCGGTCGCGACGCTTGAGACGGCGGAGCGCAGCGCGGGCCTCGGCCAGCTCCGTTTGGGTGGGCATCACGCCCCCGAAACGGGCCCGGTAATAGAGGCGCGTGATGGCCGCGGCGGGCGTGGCGAGCGCCTCGTCGCTGAGCGTGGCGGCGTGGGCGAGCGGGGGGCGCCAGAGGGGCTTGGGGTGGCCGAGCCGGCGCAGGGCGCGGAGGAGGTGCTCGTAGAATCGCAGCTCGGGCCAGCGGGGGCGGGCGCCGGCGCGCGACCGGGCACGGCGGGGGAGGAGGCCGGCGAGCATCGAGAGGGAGAAGAGCAGGGCCGCGGCCGCGGCGAAGACGACCAGGCCCCGGAGGAGGGCGGAGAAGAAGAGCCGCCCGCCGCCGATGCGGATGCGTTCGGAGAGGTTCTCGAGGCGTCCGGCGAGGAGCTGCCCCGGGCCGCTGGCGGGGGCGAGGATCTGCTCGCGGGCGCGCTCGTCGAAACCGACGACGGAGCGGTTCCAGGCGTGCTCGGCGGCGTCGAACATCTGGCGGAGGCGGGTGAAGAACCCGGGGGCGGGGCGGTGGAGGCGGGCGAGGTCGGCCGGGGGCGTGGGGTCGTACATGCGCCAGTTCCCCATGCCGGCCTCGGCCTCGACCCAGGCGTGGGCGTTGCTCTCGCGGACGATGTAGTGGCCCGAGGCCTCGTTGTACTCGGCGGCGAGGTAGCCGGCGACGATGCGGGCGTTGATGCCGACGGAACGGCAGAGCGCGGCCATGGCGGCGGCGAAGTACTCGCAGTGGCCTTCTCTGGAGGTGAGGAGGAAGTGCTCGATGGGATCAACGCCGGTCGGCGTCTGGCTCTCCAGCAGCGTGTAGCCGTAGTTGCGGCGGAGGTGCTCCTGGATGAGGCGGGCGGCGCGGGCGTCCTCGTCGATGGGACGGGTGGCGGGGTCCGGGCTGACCCCCGCGGGCTCGAGGATCGCCGCGGCGATCTCCCGGATTCTCGGCAGGTCGAAGGAAGCGGGCGTGCGCTCGTCGCGCCTGGCACCCGGC
>JBBDXI010000055.1:1212-26536 GCA_040902425.1 Phycisphaerales bacterium | reverse complement strand
ATTAGCTCTCCCACCACATCCTCCACGACTCCCCAGAGCTACCCCCCCCCCAGCACCCCCTGCACCACCACCAGGGCCAGGGCCACCAGCGCTGTCGCCTTGATCCCCCGTCGCGGATCGCGCAGGACCGTCCACCCCGCCAGCACGATCGCCGCCAGGCCCACCAGGGTCCCGAAAAGCCGGTGCGAATGCTCCAGGTACACATCCGGGCGGGCCCGCGGCCCCAGCGGGTACAGGAACATGTTCGAGCCGTAGGTGTTGGGCCAGTCCGGGACGGCCATCCCCGAGTTGGTGCTCGTCACCAGCCCCCCGACGAACAGCAGCGGCGCCACCGCCGCGCAAGCGACCAGCGCAAAGAGCCCCAGCCAATCCCGATCCGATTGCCCCCCCGCGCGCCCGCCGGCCCGCCCGCCGACCGCCCCGCCCAGCACCCCCCCGGCCGCCCCGATGACCGCCCCCAGCCCCAGGAACCCCGCCGCCACGAGCGCAGCCCCCGGCCTCACCGCCCCCGCGGCATCGCCCGCCCCCGGCGGCTCCACCAGCTTCGAGCCCAGGATCAGCAGCCCCACCAGCGCGGTGATCAGCCCCGCCAGCCCCCCGACCACGCCCGCGCGGCCGCCGCCGCCGGCGAGCGTCCCCGTCCACACCGCCCCCGCCAGCCACACCGCCAGCAGCACCGGAATGCTCACCGATTCCGGCAGCCCCAGCCACGGCAGATGCGTGATGAACCACGCGGTCCAGAGCGCCACGGCCACCCCGAATCCGCCCACCAACGCCGGCCCGAGCAGCGCCGGTCCGAACACCGCGCGCCCCCCCTCGCCGCCCCCGCCCGAAGCGATGCGCCCATCGGCCACGGTTCATCTCCTGTGAGCCGCGTAGCCTAGCCCCGCCACCCGTTACTGCCGGAGTGAAAAGAACCGCCTGTCTACAGTAATCCGGGCTTGACAGACAGGGCTGTCCCTGCACAAACTCTTGCCCCGCGAGAATCATTCCGGATTATCCGGACCGGAGGAGCAGCCCGTGTCGGTGATCTTCGGCAAATGGATGAACACCCTGCCGACGGTGGCCGCGGCCGTCGGTCTGGGCGGGTTTGTCACTGTCGTCGGCGGCTTCTGGTACTGGGCGACCCCGAAGTTCTGGCAGGTCGGTTACATGCCGCACCAGCCCGCGCTCACCGAGATGCAGCTCGCCGGCATCGACGCGGCCAAGCCGCTCAACCCGGGCATGGGCCTCCCCGGCACGCAGTTCCCCGGCTTCTCCCACCAGATCCACGCCGGCAAGCTGGGCATGGACTGCCGCTACTGCCACACCAAGGTCGAGCTCTCCCCCGAGGCCAACATCCCCAACGTCGCCACCTGCTACGGGTGCCACGCCGAGACCCACGTGGATGAGGCCATCGTCGGCGCCTCGAAGGTCCAGTTCGTCCGGACGGCCTACGAGCACGACGAATCGATCAACTGGCGGCGGGTTCACAAGCTGCCGGATTACGTCCGCAACTTCCCTCACAACATCCACGTCAAGGCCGGCGTCTCCTGCTTCTCCTGCCACGGCCAGATCACGGCGATGCCGGTGGTCTACCAGCACGAGCCGCTCTCCATGGGCTGGTGCCTCGACTGCCACCGCGACATTCCGGTGAATCCCGGCAAGCACCTCGTCCCCCCGGACAAGGTGACGCAGCTCGTCGCGGTCGAGCAGCACTTCAGCAAGGTCCAGGCCGGGCAGCCGGGGGACTTCCCCGGCTTCGACGCCCGGCGGCTCTACGAGTCCCTGCGGATGAACCCGCCGGACAACTGCGGGGCGTGCCACTACTAGGAGGAAGGGACGGAGGGACGGAGGGACGAAGGCACGGAGTGTCGGAAGAGCCGGCGAAGCGGAAGAACGAATGAGCGCCCACGATCAATGCCCGTCGTCGGTCAAGAAGGGGAAGCCCGGCAAGGCCGCGCTCGCCGCCGAAGCGCGCCGACTGTCGCGCGTCAGCGGCGGGGCCTCCGCGGCCCCCGCGTGGCGCTCGCTGGAAGAGGTCGCCGACACGCCGGAGTTCCGCGACCTCGTCGAGCGCGAGTTCCCCGCCGGCGCCTCGGAACTCCTCGAGCCCGCCACCCGCCGCACCTTCCTCCAGATCATGGGCGCCTCGATCGCCCTCGCCGGCGCGGCCACCATCCCCGGCTGCCGCCGCCCCGACCACAAGATCATGCCCTACGCCGCCCAGGTCCCCGAGCAGGTCATCCCGGGCAAGCGGCTCTACTACGCCACCAGCATGAGCCTCCCCGGCGGCGGCGCTGAGGGCCTGCTCGTCGAGACCCACGAGGGCCGCCCCACCAAGGTCGAGGGCAACCCCCTCCACCCGACCAACCGCGGCAAGAGCGGCGTCTGGGCCCAGGCGAGCGTCCTTTCCCTCTACGACCCCGACCGCCTCAAGTACCCCTCCTTCCTCCTCAAGGGCGAGACCGCCCGCCGCCCCGCGACGTGGGACGATTTCAAGGCCTGGTCGAAGGAGCACTTCGAGCACTACGACCGCGCCCAGGGCCAGGGCCTCGCCCTGCTCGTGGACAAGAAGAGCAGCCCCAGCCGCGACGCCATGCGCGACCGGCTGCTCAAGCGCTTCCCCCGGGCGATGTGGGTCCCCTACGACGCCGCCGACTCCGAGACCCCCGCCGCCGGCAGCGCCATCGCCTTCGGCGCCCCCGTACGCGAGCAGCTCTCGCTGGTCGAGGCCGGCAGGATCAAGGCCAAGGTCATCGTCTCCCTCGACCGCGACTTCCTCGACCAGGCGGACCCGGCCAACCTCATCCACCAGCGCGAGTGGGCCGCGACGCGCCGCGTCCTCACCACGCAGGACGAGATGAGCCGCCTCTACGTGGTCGAGTCGGGGATGAGCAACACCGGCGCCTGCGCCGACCACCGCCTCCGCCTCGCCCCCTCGCGCATCGAGGCCTTCGCCGTAATGCTCGCGCGGGCCGTCGCCCACAAGACCCAGGGAGCCAGCTGGGGCCCGCTCCAGAACCTGCTCGCCGGCATGCAGGCCCCCGCCGGTGCCGACATCCCGCCCCAGTGGGCCGAGGCCGTCGCCGAGGACCTCGTCCTCGCCAAGCACTACCAGGATGGCAAGCCCGCCGGCACCGGCACCTACCGCGCCGGCGAGACGCTCCTCGTCGCTGGGCCAACGCTCTCCCCCGCCATCCACGCCCTCGTCCACGCGATGAACGCCGCCCTGGGCAACATCGGCAAGACCGTCAGCTACCTCCCCATGAGCCCCGAGCTCGCCGCGCCCTCCGCCCGCGGCCTCGCCCAGCTCGCCCAGGCGATGGACTCGGGCGCGGTCACGACGCTCGTCTGCCTCAACACCAACCCCGTCTACGACGCCCCCGCCGACCTCGGCTTCGCCCAGAAGCTCGCCAAGGTCACCAGCATCTGCCTCAGCACCCCCGCCACCGAGACGGCCGCCGCCAGCGGCTGGTCCCTCAACGGCGCCTGCGAGCTGGAGGCCTGGGGCGACACCATGAGCTGGGACGGCGCCATCGCCCCCATCCAGCCCATGATCGCGCCCATCTACGACCCCGCCCGCAGCGACCTCGAGCTGCTCGCGATCATCGCCGACCCCAACGCCGCCATCCTCGGCGGCGACGCCGCGGCCACCGCCCCCGCCGGCTCCCCCGCGGCCGTCGCCCAGCCCGCCGCTGCGCAGGGCGCCACCCAGGCCCCGCGCACCACGCCCCGCGTCGATGACGGCTACACCATCGTCCGCCAGGCCTGGCGCGCCATGATGGGCGGCGGCACCGGCGAGGCCGGCTTCGAGAAGGCCTGGAAGCGGGCCCTGCACGACGGGCTCTCCCCCATCCCGCCGCAGCAGCCCGAGGCCCGGCAGGTGAACCTCGACGCCGTGGCCGACGCCATCTCCAGACTCCAGTTCGGCGCCCCGCCATCCGCCGCCGCTCTCGAGGCCGTCTTCGCCCCCGGCATGGTCTACGACGGGCGCTTCGCCAACAACGGCTGGCTCCAGGAACTCCCCCAGCCCGGCACCCGCGTCGTGTGGGACAACCCCGCCCTGGTCTCCCCCGCCACCGCCCGCGCCCTGGGCGTCCTTCCCGACAACTGGTCAGACACGCGGACCAGCCAGATGTACACCCGCAAGTTCCCCAGCGGCCAGCGGGCGACGATCACCGTCGGCGGGCGCACGCTGGAGATGGCCGTCTGGATCCTCCCCGGGATGGCCGACCACACGGTCATCCTGCCCCTGGGCTACGGGCGGCAGATCGCCGGGCGCGTCGGCGACGGCGTCGGCTTCAACACCTACCTCCTCCGCGACTCGCAGACCGGGCTGACCGCCCGCGGCGTCACGGCCGCGCGGGCCGACGGCGAGTACCCGGTCTCCAGCACCCAGGCGCACTGGACGCTGGAGGGCCGGACCACGATCAGCCGCGCGGTGGACCTGCTCGCCTGGCAGAAGCACGGCGATCCGGCGAAGAACCCCACGGAGCCCCCGGCGGACCCGCTCTACGGCCACAAGGCCGATCTCCCGATCAACTTCGCCGAGAAGGTCGGCGGGGGGGAACTCTCCCACACGCCCCCCAACGTCAGCATCTACCCCCACCCGTTCACCGGCACCCGCACCGGCATCCCCGCCGGCGCCGCGATGCCCTTCTCCAAGGGCCCGCAGTGGGGAATGTCCATCGACCTCTCGACGTGCACCGGGTGCGGCGCCTGCACCATCGCCTGCCAGGCCGAGAACAACATCCCCATCGTCGGCAAGAAGGAAGTCGCCAAGAACCGCGAGATGCACTGGATCCGCGTGGACCGCTACTTCACCGGCGACGACCTCAACGAGCCGGCCGCCATCCTCCACCAGCCCGTCCCCTGCATGCAGTGCGAGAACGCCCCCTGCGAGACGGTCTGCCCCGTCAACGCCACCGTCCACGGCCCCGAGGGCCTCAACTACCAGGCCTACAACCGCTGCATCGGCACCCGCTACTGCGAGAACAACTGCCCCTACAAGGTCCGCCGCTTCAACTTCTTCGACTACGGCGTCAAGAAGTTCAACGGCGACTACGTCGGCAAGGAGGCCCTCGAATCGGTCCTTCCCGACCGCGGCGGCATCACCGGCTCCGGACGGCACAACAAGCTCAACCCCAACCTCATCCCCCCGCGCCTCCGCGAGAAGCTGAGCGAGATCGAGAAGATGCAGAAGAACCCGGACGTCACCGTCCGGTCCCGCGGCGTCATGGAGAAGTGCACCTACTGCATCCAGCGCCTCAACGAGGCGCGGATCGAGATGAAGCTCCACGACCTGAACGTCATGCCCGACGGCTTCGTGCAGACCGCCTGCCAGCAGGCCTGCCCCACCGACGCCATCGTCTTCGGTGACCGCCTCGACGCCGCGAGCAACGGCGGCACGGGCAGCCGCGTCCGCCAGATGCAGGAGAGCCAGCGGACCTACCAGCTCCTGGGCTACCTCAACACCCGGCCGCGGACCACCTACATGGTCCGCGTCGCCAACCCCAACCCCGCGCTCCGCAGGCCCGAGGAGGACCCCTTCGGGCACCACGGCGTCCACGGGCACGAAGGTGGAGGCCACGACGACCAAGGCCACTCCGCCATCGACCGCTCCACGTTCATCCGCGAGCAGGCGCGGGGCGCCCTGGACAAGGGCTACGCCCTGAGCCTGCGGGTGCTGGGGGCGATCTCATGACAAAGCGAACAGCGAAAAGCGAAAAGCGCAAATCCGGACAGCGCGCTCGCGGCCCCTCTTCATGTTCGCCTTTCGCTTTTCGCTTTTCGCTTTCCCCCGGGGGAACCCCGTGAGCAGCATCAACCCCGACAAGGTCACCGCCGAACGGCTCGCGGGCCTCCGCCCCCTGGGCGAACTGGTCGCCCCCGCCCCCGGCACCGGCGACGGCTCGCTCATCGACGACCCCGCGGTGCGGGCCCCCCTGGTCCTCAACAACCGCAGCTTCACCGAGGTCACCGACATCATCTGCGGCTACGCCGAGAACAAGCCCGGCCGCTGGTGGTTCCCCGCCTTCGGCCTCGCGGCCACGGTCGCCGGCGTCGGCATGACCCTGGTCCTCTACCTGGTCATCACCGGCATCGGCACCTGGGGCCTCAACAACACTGTCTCCTGGGCCTGGGACATCACCAACTTCGTGTGGTGGATCGGCATCGGCCACGCCGGCACGCTCATCAGCGCCATCCTCTGCATCTTCAAGCAGAAGTGGCGGACCGCCGTCAACCGCTCCGCCGAGGCGATGACCATCTTCGCCGTCATCTGCGCCGGCCTCTTCCCCGGCATCCACGTCGGGCGGCAGTGGATGGCCTGGTTCCTCTTCCCCATCCCCTGGTACAACCAGATCTGGCCCAACTTCCGCTCCCCCCTGCTGTGGGACGTCTTCGCGGTCGGCACCTACTTCACCGTGTCGGCGCTCTTCTGGTACATGGGCATGATCCCGGACCTGGCCACGCTGCGCGACCGCGCCGACCAGCGCCTCCGCCGCCTCGGCGACGCCGGGCCGACGATCCCCCTCACCCTCATCCGCGTGGACAAGGTCCGGGCGATCGTCTACGGGCTCCTCGCGGTCGGCTGGCGCTTCAGCTCCCGCCACTGGCACCGCTACGAGAAGGCCTACATCCTCCTCGCCGGCATCAGCACGCCCCTGGTCCTCTCCGTGCACTCGATCGTCTCGTTCGACTTCGCCACCAGCCAGGTCCCCGGCTGGCACACCACCATCTTCCCGCCCTACTTCGTGGCCGGGGCCATCTTCGGCGGCTTCGCCATGGTGCTCACGCTGCTCATCCCGGCGCGCGAGCTCTACCCCAACATGAAGGACTTCATCACCCTTCGCCACATCGAGAACATGGCGAAGATCCTCCTGGTCACCGGCTACATGGTCGGCTTCGCCTACGCCATGGAGTTCTTCATCGCCTACTACTCGGCCAACGCCTTCGAGCGCGACGCCTTCGTCTACAACCGGCTCATGCCCCCCTTCCTCGCCGGCGAGAACGGGCGTTTCGCCCCCTACTGGTGGGCCTACTGGATCATGATCACCTGCAACGTCCTCAGCCCCCAGCTCTTCTGGAACCGCGCCATGCGGACCAGCCCGCTCGTGGTGTTCGTCGTCGCCATCCTCATCAACATCGGCATGTGGTTCGAGCGCTTCGTCATCATCGTCACCAGCCTCCACCGCGGCTGGATCCCCGGCATGTGGGACATGTTCTTCCCCACCCCGGTCGACATCGGCATCTACGTCGGCTCGCTGGGCATCTTCCTCACCCTCTTCCTCCTGTTCATGCGCTTCCTCCCCGTCTTCGCCATGGCCGAGCTCAAGGCCGTCATGCCCCAGGCCGACCCGCACGACCCCGGCGAGCACGGCCCCCACGTCGGCAAGGACCACCTCCCCGGCCACCACCAGGCCCCGAGCGTCTCCGGCGAGGGAGGCTACTGATGAAGCGAGTGAGCGAAACAGCGAGACAGCGAGACAGGGGTGATGCACCCCTCGCGCGGTCTCTTCCCCTGTCTCGCTGTCTCGCTGTGTCGCTGTCTCGCTCCCCCGGGAACTGACCATGGCCATCTACGACTACTTCCCCTTCATCCCCCGCCCCCCCGCCCGCTACATCACCGAGGCCGGCGAGGAGGTCCACGGCGTCCTCGCCGAGTACCACACGCCCGCCGAGGTCTACAAGGCCGCCGAGCGGGTCCGCGACGCCGGCTACACCCAGTGGGATGTCTACGCCCCCTTCCCCATCCACGGCATCGAGGACGCGATGGGCATGGAGCGGACGAAGCTCCCCCTGCTGGTCGCCTGCGGCGCCTTCACCGGCACCGGCCTCGCCCTGCTCATGCAGTGGTGGATGACCGCCGTCGACTACCCGCTGGTCGTCCAGGGCAAGCCCTACGACGCGTGGGAGCCGTGGATGCCCGTCATCTTCGAGATCAGCGTGCTCCTCGCGGCCTTCACCGCCCTGCTCAGCATGCTCTCCATGAACGGCCTCCCGCGCTTCTACCACCCGCTGTTCAAGAAGGACCGCTTCCTCCGCGTCTCCCAGGACCGCTTCGCCATCGCCATCGAGGCCCGCGACCCACGCTTCGACCCCCAGGCCACACGCAAGCTGCTGGTGGAGACCGGCGCCAAGGCGATCGAACTGGTCGAGGAATGACCACAGAGCCCACAGAGAACACAGAGATGATGCAGAGGTTGAACATGACGCGATGCCGGGCCACAGGGCTGCTGCTCTGTGCCCTCGGTGTCTCTGTGGTGAATCTCGGCTGCCGCGGCGACCGCTCCGACGAGCCGCCCCGCCAGTTCTTCCCCGACATGGACGACAGCCCCAAGTGGCGCCCGCAGACCCAGACCGAGTTCTTCGCCGACGGGCGGGCCATGCGCCTGCCGCCGGAGCACACGGTCGCCTGGGGACGCTGGGCCTTCACCACGCCCGACGCCCTCGCCCAGCTGCCCGCCGACCTCGCCGCCATCCTCGACCGCCCCCGCATCCTCCGGGAGGATGACGCCCTCTTCCGCGGCATCCAGAGCGTCCGCCCCGACGGCAAGCCGGTGTACGTGGACCGCATCCCGATCACCGTCGATGCCGCCCTGCTCAAGCGCGGCCAGGAGCGGTTCAACATCTACTGCGCCGTCTGCCACGGCTACCAGGGGCGGGGCGAGGGGATGGTCGGACAGCGGTGGACCGGCAACACCGTCGCCAACTTCCACGACCCCAAGTACACCAATCCCCAGGAGCCGGACCAGAAGAACACCGACGGCTTCATCTTCGACACCGCCATGCGGGGCGTCCCCGGGCCCGACGGTTTCCCCGCCCCCGGCGACGATGCGCCGACCCGGGCCGCCAAGCTCAAGGCCCTGAAGATGCCCAGCTACGCCCACGCCCTCTCCGAGCGCGACGGGTGGGCGGTCGTGGCCTACATCCGGGCCCTGCAGCTCTCGCAGGCCGGGTCGGTGAACGATGTCCCGCAGGACCAGCGCCAGCGCCTCGAGGATGAGCGCCGCGCCATGCCGCCGCCCGCGCCCACGGGGCCCACGGGGGCGACCGGCGCCACCGGCCCCACCGCGCCCCCCGGCCCCGGCGGAGGAACAGGCCGATGAGCCACATCACCGCCGAGTCCGGCGCTCACCTGCCGGGGAGGCACGCCGACGGCCACCACGGCGACTGGGACCTCTCCCCCGCCAACACCGCGCTGCCCGAGGGCGCGGGCCGCACGTGGGGCCTCCCGATGGTCGTCATCGGGGCGGTCCTGCTCGCCGCCACCATCGCGGCGGCCTTCGCCGACGGGGACCTCCGCCGCCACGCCGGGGCCGCCTACCTGATCGGCATGGCCGGCGTCCTGGCGGCGTCGCTGGGGGCTATGTTCTTCGTCATGGTCTTCCACCTGACGATGGCCGGGTGGTCGGTGACCATCCGCCGCCAGTTCGAGAACGTGATGACGCTGGCGCCCCTCGCGGGCGTGGGGATGCTGGGGTTCGTGGCCTACGAGATGCTCACCGGCGGGAACCTGTTCTACTGGATGACCAGCGCCGCCAAGCAGGACGTGATCTTCGCCGAGAAGAGCACCTACCTGAACCCCGTGTTCTTCATGATCCGGTCCCTGGTGTACGTCCTCGTCTGGGCCTACCTCGCCTGGCGGCTCCGCTCCTACAGCGTCGAGCAGGACGCCACCGGCAACCGCTGGCTCTCCAACCGCGCCCGCTACACCAGCTCGTGGGGCATGCTCGCCTTCGCCCTCTGCACCGCCTTCGCCGCCTTCGACTGGCTCATGTCGCTCGATTACCGCTTCTTCAGCACCATGTGGGGCGTCTACTTCTTCGCCGGCGCCGCGTTCACCTCCGTCCCCGTCATGGTCCTCATCCTCACGTGGATCCAGGGCCGGGGCCGCCTCCGCGGCCTCGTGACCGACGAGCACTACCACGACCTGGGCAAGTTCATGTTCGGCTTCACCGTCTTCTGGGGCTACATCGCCTTCAGCCAGTACTTCCTCATCTGGTACGCCAACATCCCCGAGGAGACCAGCTGGATGCTGGGCCGCAAGACCGGCCCGTGGCACAACTGGACCATCCTCCTCGCCGTCGGCCACTTCATCGTCCCCTTCTGGATCCTGCTCTGGCGCTTCATGCGCCGCACCAACGGGCTGCTGGCGCTGATGGCGGTATGGATGATCCTGATGGAGATCGCCGACCTCGTCTGGATCGTCCGCCCGCTGGTGTCCCCGGGCCGCCCCGACGACCTCCACCTCGAACGCCTCTGGCTGGACGCCGCGGGGATCGGCGGCGCGTGGCTGCTGTTCTTCGGCCTGGCGCTCCTCCGCGCCGGCAAGGGCCCCCTGATCCCGCTCCGCGACCCGCGCCTGGCCGAGGCGCTCCAGCACAGGAACTACGTGTGAGAAGGTCATGACCCACGACCCGCACAAGCCCACCGTCGCCCTCGACGACCAGCCCGACTCCTGGCACATGCACACCTCCGAGGAGGGCATGCCCCAGGAGGAGCACGGCTCCCAGGCGAGGCCCTTCGCGCTCATCGGCGCCTTCGTCGGCAGCTTCGCCTTCGTCGCCGGCGTCATCGTCGCCTGCATCGCCTACTTCCAGAACTACACCACCACCCTCCGCGCCGAGCGCATCGAGAACACCCGCCTCGCCGACGACTACCACGCCTACAAGGCCGGCGCCGAGAAGCACCTCGCCGCCTTCGGCTGGGCCAACCCCGAGGCCGCGGCCGCCGGGAAGGTCTCCACCCCCCTCGACCAGGCCATGCAGCGCGTCATCCAGCAGTACCACGGCAACCAGGGCGGCTCACCCCGCGCGGAGGCCAGATGAGAAAGCGCAAAGCGCAAAACGCAAAGCGCACATGGGCCGGCGCGATGCTGCTCCGGTCTGCATGTGCGCTTTGCGCTTTGAGCTTTGCGCTTTGGGCCGCCCCGGCCCCGGCCCAGGTCATCATGAAGGAGCCGCCCGCTCCGCTGAAGGACCTCGACCTCATCCAGAAGCCCGGCGAGCGCATCCCGCTCGACCTGGAGTTCACGGATTCCTCCGGCAGGGCGGTCAAGCTCGGCCAGTACTTCAACCAGGGCAAGCCCGTCGTGCTCGCCCTGGTCTACTACAACTGCCCGATGATGTGCCCGCTCATGCTCTCGCGCCTCCAGGAGCGGCTCAACGGCATCCCCTACGCCCTCGGCGAGGACTTCGGCGTCGTCGTCATCAGCTTCGACCCGCGCAACACGCCGAAGATGGCCGCGGAGAACAAGGCCGCCTACCTCGCCGGCTACAACAAGAACCAGGCGATCGCCGACCGGGGCTGGACCTTCCACGTCTCCGGCCCGATCAACGCCCGCAAGCTGGCCGACGCGGTGGGCTTCCCCTACCGCTACGTCGAGGAGACCGGCGAGTACGCCCACGGCGCCGCCCTGACGGTCCTCACCCCCGACGGGCGGATCAGCGGCTACCTCGACGGCCTCGGCCAGGACAAGGGCGAGCTGCGCATCGCCCTGCTCCAGGCCAGCGAGGGCAGGATCGCCAAGACCCTCGCCGACTTCTTCCTCCACCGCTGCTACCGCTACGACCCCGCCAGCGGCTCCTACACCATCCAGGCCTTCCGCGTCATGCAGATCGGCGGGTTCCTCACGGTCATGGCCGTGGCCACCATGCTCGCCGCGCTGCGGGCCGGCGAGCGCGCCCGCACGATGCTCCGCGCCCGTGGGGCGGGCATCCCGCAACCCAGTGGGGCAGGCGTCCCGCCTGCCGGTCCGGCGTTCCCCCACAGTTCCCCGGCAGGACGGACGGCATGATCACCCTCGGCACGATCACCACCGAGAAGAACTTCCTCCAGCGGATGGAGGAGGCCTGGCTGCGCCTGAACTTCGGCGATGTGGGCCGCTCCACCATCGCCCCCCAGAGCGACTTCCTCTTCTTCTGGATCTTCCTCATCAGCACCTTCTTCTTCGTGCTGCTGATGGTCCTGATGGTCTACTTCGCCTTCCGCTACCGCCGCCGCCCCGGCGTCGCCCCCGAGCGCTCCCGCTCCCACAACACCTTCCTCGAGCTCTCCTGGTCCGTTATCCCCACCATCATCCTGGTCTGGATGTTCTTCGAGGGCTTCTGGGGCTACGCCGGCGCGGTCATCGCCCCCGCCCATTCCGAAGAGATCGTCATCACCGGGCAGAAGTGGTCGTGGTCCGCCATGTACTCCAACGGGGCCCAGAGCGCCCTCACCTGGAACGATCGGACCCTCCTGAAGGACGCCGCCGACCCCAAGGACTTCGACGATCCGCGGCGGAGGCGATCGGTCCAGGAGACCCCGGTCTTCGTGGTCCCCGAGAAATACCCCGTGTCCCTGCGGATGAGCAGCCTCGACGTCATCCACGCCTTCTGGATCCCCGATTTCCGCGTGAAGTTCGACGTCTTCCCTAACCGCTACACCAACATGTGGTTCGAGCCCTCGGGCATCGACCCCACGAAGGCCAGGACCACCACCACCAAGAACGGCATCACCTACACCTACGAGGACCACTGGGTCTACTGCGCCGAGTACTGCGGCGCCAGCCACTCCGAGATGTACGCGATCGTGCGCGTCGTCCCCCTCGCCCAGTACCGTCAGATCATCAAGGAATGGGCCGACCCCACCGGCACACCCGAGGAGGTCGGCGAGAAGCTCTACCGCATCAAGGGGTGCAACTCCTGCCACTCCGTGGACGGCAGCAAGAACACCGGCCCCTCGTGGAAGAACATCTACGGGCGAGCCGTCCGGTTCTCCGACGGGACCGGGCGGAGCACCGAGCAGATGAAGGGCGTCGAGTTCGCCAACTACGTCCGCGAGTCGGTCTACACCCCCGCCGCCCACGTCGTCGAGACCTACCCCAACACCATGACCAGCTACCAGGGCCGCATCAACCCGAAGGAGGTGGCCGCCCTCATCGCCTACATGACCTCCATCAGCGACAACAAGCCCGCCAGCCTCGACGACGTGATCGACGCCGAGATGCTCCGGCAGTTCGAGAGCGGCGCAGCGCCGACCGGCGCCCAACCCTCCCCCGCCGCCCCACCCGCCACCGGTGCCCCCGCCGGCACCCCACCCCAGGTTCCCCCGCGGCCATGAGCCGCCCTAGCCACCGCCCGCTTCAAAGCCCCACCCGACACGGACGACGCCCATGACCACCATCGACCACACCGGCCTGCACGGCGCCCACCCGGGCCACGGCCACCCCCACCACGACGAGAGCTACCTCGCCAGCAAGGGGCGCGGCTTCTGGGCCGACGTCTGGGCCTGGGCCACCACCATCGACCACAAGCGCATCGGGGTCATGTACCTCATCGCCACCATGTTCATGTTTTTTCTCGGCGGCGTCGCCGCCCTGGCCCTCCGCTTCGAGCTTATGGAGCCCGTCCGCCAGTTCACGAGCGCCGCCGGGGAGACCGTCGTCACCGGCCAGACCTTCAAGAACTGGTTCCTGCCCAACCCCGGCGTCGGCGACAACAACACCATCTACAACCGCATCTTCACCCTCCACGGCGCCATCATGGTCTTCGCGTTCATCATCCCCAGCGTCCCCGCGGCCCTAGGGAACTTCCTCCTCCCCCTCATGATCGGGGCCAAGGACGTCGCCTTCCCCAAGCTCAACCTCGCCAGCTGGTACATCTACGTCTTCGGCACGGTCTTCGTCGTCTCCGCCATCGTCGTCGGCGGCGTGGACACGGGGTGGACGTTCTACACGCCCTACTCGACCACCACCGACGCCGACCACTGGCGGGTGGTGGCGATGGTGCTGGGCGTCTTCATCATGGGCTTCAGCTCGATCTTCACCGGCATCAACTTCGTGGTGACCGTCCACAAGATGCGGGCCCCCGGCATGGGCTGGTTCGACATGCCGCTGTTCGTCTGGGCCATCTACTCGACCGCCGTCATCCAGGTCCTCGCCACGCCCGTGCTCGGCATCACGCTCCTGCTGCTCGTCTTCGAGCGGCTCTTCCACGTCGGCATCTTCGACCCCCGCATGGGCGGCGACCCCGTGCTCTTCCAGCACTTCTTCTGGTTCTACTCGCACCCCGCGGTCTACATCATGATCCTGCCCGGGATGGCGATCATCAACGAGACCATCACCGTCCACAGCCGCAAGAAAATCTTCGGCTACCGCGCCATCGCCTTCAGCTCGCTCGCCATCGCCGCCATCAGCTTCCTGGTCTGGGGGCACCACCTGTTCACCAGCCAGGGCGAGCTGGCCTCCACGCTCTTCTCGGCGCTCACCTTCCTCGTCGCCATCCCCACCGCCGTCAAGGTCTTCAACTGGGTGAGCACGCTCTACAAGGGCACCATCACCCTCAACACGCCCATGCTCTACACGCTGTTCTTCCTCTTCACCTTCACCATCGGCGGCCTCACCGGCCTCCCCCTCGGCGCGCTCGTCACCGACCTGCACCTCCACGACTCGTACTTCGTGGTCGCCCACTTCCACTACGTCATGATGGGCGGCACCGTCGTCGCCCTCATGGGCGGCCTCCACCACTGGTGGCCCAAGATGTTCGGGAAGATGTACAACGAGCGCTGGGGCATCGTCGGCTGCATCCTCGTCTTCATCGGGTTCAACCTCACCTTCTTCATCCACTTCATCATCGGCAGCCAGGGCATGCCCCGGCGCTACGCCTCCTACATCGACTACTTCCAGCCCTACCACATCGCCAGCACCATCGGCACCTGGTTCATGCTCGCGGGGTTCGTCATCCACCTGCTCAACTTCATCCACTCCCTCGCCCGCGGGCGACAGGCCCCGCCCAACCCCTGGGGCGGCCTCTCCATGGAGTGGGAGACCTCCAGCCCCCCCATCGAGCACAACTTCCACCACGAGCCCATCGTCAAGCACGGCCCGTACGACTTCGACGACGTTGTCCCCCCGCACTGCGACCCCCGCGACTACCCGCTCCCCGAGCCGCTCCCCGAAGGAACGAGGGCCCACTGAGCCATGACGACCATCCCCGCATCCCGGGAGTTCCCGCGGCCGGACCGGCGCCCCTACTGGGCCCGCTACCGCCACGCCTCGCACTTCCGCAGCAACGAGGCCGAGTTCGACGCCGTCAAGCTCGGCATGTGGCTCTTCCTCGCGACCGAAGTGCTCCTCTTCGCCGGCATGTTCTGCGCCTACGCCGTCTTCCGCATGCTCTACCCGGAGGCCTGGCACAACGGCTCCAACTACCTCGACTGGAAGTGGGGGTGCTTCAACACCATCGTGCTGCTGGTCTCCAGCTTCACGATCGCCATGAGCATCCACAACGCCCAGAAGAACCAACAGGGCTGGCTCAAGTTCAACCTGATCTTCACCCTCGTCTGCGCCATCGGGTTCGTCGCGATCAAGCTCCTCTTTGAGTACACCCCGAAGTGGTCCGGGTGGTTCTTCTTCCTGGACCCCTCGCTCGGCCACTACGAGCACGCCATCACGGCCGCGGGGGGTGAGGTCAAGACCGCCCTCGGCGGCCTCTTCCACTACATCGACGGCTACGGCGGCAAGCGCCCCGGCTCGTGGTTTACCTACGGCTACTCCGACAACCCCTACGAGCCCATCTGGTGGAGCGTCTACTACGTCTCGACCGGCATCCACGCCACCCACGTGCTGGTCGGCGTCGGGCTCATCTCCTACATCTTCGTCCGGGCGATGAAGGGCCACTACGGCCCCCGCCACTACACCGGCGTCGAGATCGTCGGCCTCTACTGGCACATCGTGGACATGATCTGGATCTTCCTCTTCCCGCTCCTGTACCTCGTGCACTAAGAAAGCAGCAAATGGCAAAGCAGCAAATGGCAAATGAAGACCTGCCTGCTCGGGCGACCGCCGGGCCCCGGTCCGCTTTGCTGCTTTGAGCTTTGCTGATTTGCGATTTTGGAACGCCCCATGACCCACGAACCCGCCAAAGCCCCCCTCGACCTCACCGACCCGCACCACGACCTGCACCATGGGCACGTGATCATCGCCCCGCGCACGCTCATCGCCGTGCTCACCGTGCTGCTGGTCTTCACGGTCCTCACCGTGGCCGCGTCTCGGGGCGAGGTCTGGATCGCCGACACCTTCGACGTCCACATCCCCCAGAGCGTCAACGTCGGCGTGATCATGGTCATCGCCGTGATCAAGTCGGCCCTGGTCGCCCTCTATTTCATGCAGCTCCGCTACGACAGCATCCTCAACTCCACCATCTTTCTTTTCTGCCTCTTCGCTGTCGGCCTCTTCCTCTTCTTCAGCATGATCGACCTGGGCGAGCGCGGCATCATCTACTCGTGGAAGAGCGGCGAGATCCAGCGCGGCGGGCAGGGCATCAACACGCTCCGGGCCGCCACCGGCGGCACGGCCGCCGATGGCGCCGCCGCCGCCGTGGCCGCGCCACCCGCGCCATCCGCCCACCGGATCGACACCGGAACGAGGCCCATCACCGTCTGGGCGAGGGACAGGCGGCTGGAGCAACTGTCCTCGCGCGGCCTGGCCGACCCGCAGGCCCGCTACGACTTCGAGAAACGCCTCTTCGCCCACCACGGGCACGGCGGCGAGGAGGCCCTCAGCGACGCCAACCGCACCGTCCCCCGCCGCGGCCTCACTCCCGACCTCTTCACGCCCAAGCCCGCCGGCGAGGCCGGCCACGAGGGCCACGGCCACTGACCTGCCACGGGTTCGACGCCGTCTTCGGCGGCAAGCCGTTCGAACGCCCCCCGCCGCGTAAGGTTCCCCATGCCGCGGCTCTCGACCAACCTCATCCCCCGGCGTGCCGCCGCGGCCATCGCCCTGATCTCGCTGGGCATCCTCGTCGCGTCCGTCTGGGCCATGGCCCAGCGCGTCGATGAGTACCACCGCACCAGCGACAAGAAGCAGTACTCCTTCATCCCCGTCGAGGCCCGCCGCTTCACCTACGCCGGGCGCGAGGTCGAGCTGGCCGACATGCCCACCGCCGGGCGCGGCGCCGGCGATGTCTCCGTCACCGTCCGCTACGGCGACGAGACGCTCACCATCCCCGCGACCGTCGAGCCCGGCCCCGACCAGCTGCCCGACCTCATCCGCCACAAGGACTGGCTCCAGATCCTCCGCTTCGCCGAGCGCGGCCGGACATCCTACGACGAGTTCAAGCACGCGATCGATTCCGGCCAGGTCCGCGACCGCCTCGCCCTCGTGGTCCGCACCCCGCCCCCGGGGCGCGAGCGGCTGGCCCCCGGCGAGGTCTTCCGCAAGGAGTGGCTCTTCGACCTCTACGAGTTCAACCCCGAGGGCGGCTTCGCCCACGAGCGGCTCACGTTCCCCCGCGGCAAGAAGCCCAGGGAGGGCGAGCTGATCGAGGGCACGTGGCAGTTCTACGCCGCGCTCATCGTCATGCCCAAGCTCGGCCGCCCCAGCCCGAGATTCCTCGGCGACGCCCTGCCCGCGATGGGCTGGACCCTCCCTGCGGCCGGGTTCTCCGGCCTGGCCCTGACCTTCGCCACCGCGATGGCCCTGGCGCCGCGGCGGCGGTGAGCCTCTTCTCCGGGTGAGCCGGGGCGTCCCCGCCCCGGGCCGGTCCTCCTGATGTCACCCTCGAAGCCGCGCGAGTTCCCGCGTCATGTCCCGCGCCGCCGCGCCCCGGTGGCTGCGCGCGTTCTTCTCCGGGTCGGGCAGTTCCGCGCTGGTCCGCCCGTCCCCGAGCAGAAACAGCGGGTCGTAGCCGAACCCGTTCGCCCCCCGCGGGACATCGCCGGGCAGTCCGATCCGGCCTTCGAAGTGGCCGCGGACCATGGCGAACACTCTTGAGTCTTCAGTGGCACAGGCGTCCCGCCTGTGTCGGCCGGCAATGACCACCTGTTCCACCGCGACCCTCATCTCGGGCGTGAAGTCGGGCATCGCGATGAATGGGTAATCCTGCGGGCGCTCAACAAGCCGCGCGCGGACCGGGTTGTCGAAGACGTAGTGAAACTTCTCGTAGAACTCATCCTCGCGGAGAAGGCGGTCGTGCGACTCATCCTGCCAGAGAGGCCCCGGCCGGCCCCTTCGCTTGAGGATCTCGTGGGACGTGTAGCTCTTGACGCTGTGCATGATCTTCGACAGCGAATGCCATGTGCTGTCGCCTGAGGGAAGGGGCAGAAGTATCCAGTGCGCGTGGTCGGGCATGACGACCACGATGTAGGTGCGGAGGCGCTTGCCGTGCCAGAAGAGGCAAGCGCTGATGACCTGCCGACGTTCGGCAAGGGAGAGTTCGCCCTGCACGCAGCGGAACGTGACGAGGTAGGCTGACCCGCCCTGCTCCCAGTGGGGGAGGTTGCGGCGCCGCTTCGTGAGGTCGTAGCCGGGTTCCACAGGCGGGACGCCTGTGCCACTGGTTGGGGAGGGGAACACAGGCGGGACGCCTGTGCCACTAGACGGTGGCGGCCCCGCCACCACCATCACGCACACGAACCGAGCCGTGCGCTTCTCCGGCGGCACACCCCCGAGCTCCCGCAACAGCCGCTCGTTGTTGGCCCGGTCCCGCGCCTCGCGCGACAGGTCCGTCTCCCGTCCATCCGTCGCGTAGTGCGACGAGATCACCCCCGGCGCTCCGCCCAGGGCATCCACCTCCAGCCCCGAGTCATCCGCGAGGCACACGCGCCCGGTCTGGGCCGCGTAGGAGAGGGCCTTGATCCGGGCGTTCTCCTCGAAGGTCCGCCCGGTCTCCGGCGGCTCGACGAGCGCCCCGCCGCCGGGCAGCTCGTTCAGGCCGACCACGGGGATCCCCGCCGCCCCGAGGATCGCGCGCAGCTCCCGCACCTTGTGCGGGTTCCCCGTGGCCAGGACGAGCGGCTCCACGTCGGAGGGTAGCGGGGGAGGTCTCGCGCGGGCGCCGCGCGTGAGTGCCTGGGTGGCATGGGCAAGCCGCCCGTACGCTTGGCCATGCGCACCCGGGACCAGATCGCGGCGGCCGCGGCGGATGCCCTCGAGCGCGCCGGCCCCCTGCCCCCCGCCCTCGTCGGCTTCGACGGCTTCATCGACGAGATCACCGACGCCGTGGACCGGCGCTCCGACATGACCCCCGAGGGCTACACCCGCCTGCGCACCATCCCCGCCCTCGCCGCCCGCATCGGCGGCGCCGCCGGCAGGTCCATGAACCTCGAACTCGTCATCCGCGAGCGCCGCTGGGGCGGCAACGGCCCCCTCATGGCCGGGGCCCTGGCGAACCTAGGCGCCCCGGTCACCTACATCGGCGCCGTCGGCGATGAGGAGGACCCCACCCGCATCCACCCCCTCTACGAGCAGTTCGCCGCACGCTGCCGCGAGGTCATCCCCCTCGGCCCGCCCGCCACCACCCACGCCCTGGAGTTCGAGGATGGCAAGGTCATGCTCAACAAGCCCCGGGCTGTGCAGGCGGTCACCTGGGAGCGGCTCCTCGGCGCCCTGGGGAGAGAGCGCCTCATCGCCACGGTCCGCCGGGCCCGGCTCCTCGGCATGGTCAACTGGTCCCTCATGGGCGGCGTCGAGGGGATCTGGCGCGCCCTCATCGAGGAGGTCCTCCCCGCGATCCCCGCCCCCGAGCGCCCCAGCGTCTTCGTGGACCTCTCCGACCCCGCCAAG
Source organism: Phycisphaerales bacterium (assembly GCA_040902425.1). Lineage (GTDB taxonomy): Bacteria > Planctomycetota > Phycisphaerae > Phycisphaerales > UBA1924 > JBBDXI01. The sequence goes on along the minus strand of JBBDXI010000055.1, from coordinate 7,002 downwards.
CGCACCGATGAGGACCTGCGCCGGGCCGCGGCCATGCTGGCCCGCATGAACAGCCTCACGCCCGTCACGCTCGGCCTCAACCGGGCCGAGGCGGAGCGCTTCGCCGCGCTGCACGGCCTCGGGCTGGGCGGCGACGACGAAGAGGTCCCGTCGTTCCTCCAGCGCGCCGCCGTCACCCTCCGCGGGGCGCTCGCCCTCTCGTGCGTCGTCATCCACGCCCACCGCGGCGCGGGCGCGGCCGCGGCCGAGGGCGATCGCCCGGTGAGCGCCGCCTTCGATGGCCCCTTCACGCCCACCCCGCTCATCTCCACGGGCGCCGGCGACCACTTCAACGCCGGCTTTGCCGGCGCCCGCTCCATCGGCCTCCCCCTGGATGAATCCCTCGCCGTCGCGTGCGCCCTCGCCGGCGCCTACGTCCGCGACGGCCACGCCCCCTTGCGGGACCGCCTCCTCGCCTTCCTCCGGGCCCTCCCCCGGCCCGAACCCCACCCGGGCTAGAGTTCCGCGATGTCCCACACGGAGGTCCTTTCGGCGCTGGGTCTCGCCTCGCACCCGCGGGTTCTCCCCGCGCCCGGTGGCGGGGCCGCCGGGCCGGGCGTCGCCATCTCCGAGAACCCCGCCACCGGCGAGCCCATCGCCGCCGTCCGCCTCGACGACGCCGACTCTCTCGAGCGCGAGCTGGCCGCCGCCGCCGACACCTTCCGCGCCTGGCGCGAGGTCCCCGCCCCCGAGCGCGGCCAGATCGTCCGGGCCATCGGCGATGAGCTCCGCCGCCACAAGGATGCCCTGGGCACGCTCATCTCGCTGGAGGTCGGCAAGGTCCGCTCCGAGGGCCTCGGCGAGGTGCAGGAGACCATCGACATCGCCGACTACGCGGTGGGCCTCTCCCGCCAGCTCGGCGGCCTCACGCTGCCGAGCGAGCGCCGCCACCACCGGCTCACGGAGCAATGGCTGCCCCTGGGGCCCGTCGGCGTCATCACCGCCTTCAACTTCCCGCACGCGGTCTGGGGCTGGAATGCCATGCTCGCGGCCGTCTGCGGCGATGTGACGGTCTGGAAGCCCAGCCTCCTCGCCCCGCTCACGGCGATCGCGACCAACGATATCGCCGAACGCGTCGCGGCCGCGCACGGCTACTCGGGTATTTTCCGTCTCGTGATGGGTACAGACGATGCCATCGGCGAGAAGCTCATCGCGGACCGCCGCCTGCCGCTGATCTCCGCCACCGGCTCCTGCCGCATGGGCCGCCACGTCGGCCAGGTCGTCGCCGGGCGCCTCGGCCGCTCGCTCCTCGAGCTCGGCGGCAACAACGCCGTGATCGTCACCGAGACCGCCGACCTCGACCTCGCCCTGAGGTACGTCGTCTTCGGCGCTGTCGGCACCGCCGGCCAGCGCTGCACCAGCACCCGCCGCCTCATCCTTCACGAATCGATCGCGGGCGCGTTCCTCGAGCGGCTGGTGGCCGCGTACCGCACCATCCGCGTCGGCGACCCCCTCGCCGAGGGCACGCTCGTCGGCCCCCTCATCAGCAAGGGCGCGGTCGATGGCTTCCTGTCGGCGGTGTCGGCCGCGAAGCAGCAGGGGGGCGAGGTGTTGGTCGGCGGCGACCGCGCCAAGCCGGTAGGAACCCGGGGCGGGGACGCCCCGGCTCACGGACATTTCGTGCAGCCCACGATCATCCGCGCCCCCGCCGGCAACGATCTCCCCATCGCCCGCGAGGAGACCTTCGCCCCCATCCTCTACGCCTTCACCTACCGCGAGCTCGACCAGGCGATCGAGATGCAGAACTCCGTCCAGCAGGGCCTCTCCTCCGCCATCTTCGCCACCGACCTGCGCCAGGCCGAGCGCTTCCTCAGCCCCTCCGGCTCCGGCAGCGACTGCGGCATCGCCAACGTCAACCTGGGCACCAGCGGCGCCGAGATCGGCGGCGCCTTCGGGGGCGAGAAGGACACCGGGGGGGGGCGGGAATCGGGGTCCGACGCCTGGAAGGCGTACATGCGGCGGCAGACCTGCGCCGTCAACTTCGGGTCAACCTTCACACTCGCACAGGGGATCCGCTTTGAGTAGCGAGCCAAAGACCGCCGACGCCCTCGCCGACGCCGCCGTCGCCGAGATCACCTCCGGCATGACCGTCGGCCTGGGCACCGGCCGCACCGCCAGCCGCGCCGTCCATGCCCTCTCCGAGCGCGTCCGCGCCGAGCGGCTGGAGGTCCGCTGCGTCCCCACCAGCCACGTCACGGAGACCCTCGCCCGCGCCCTGGGCCTCAAGCTCATCGACTTCGCCATGCTCGAGAAGATCGACTTCCTCTTCGACGGCGCCGACGAGGTGGACCCGCAGATGCGCATGCTCAAGGGCGGCGGCGGGGCCTTCGTCCGCGAGCGCATCGTCGCTCACGCCGCGCAGCGACGCGTCTACATCGTGGACGAGAGCAAGCTGGTGGACCGTCTCGGCCAGCGGACCACCCTCGCCGTCGGCGTCATGGCCTTCGGCCTCGCCTCCATCCGCCAGCACCTGCGGGGCCTGGGCCTCCACGGCGTCGTCCGCCGCACCCTCGACGGGCACCTGTTCCTCACCGACAACGGCAGCCTCATCATCGACGTGACGCTCGAGGAGCGCGACGTGGATGAGCTGGAGACCTCCCTCAACGCCGTCCCCGGCGTCATCGACCACGGCCTGTTCCTCAGCGAGGCCGACGAGATCATCATCGAGACCACCGCCGGCGGCCTCGAGCGCATGAAGCGCGAGGACGAGCCCGACCGCTGATCTCTGATCACCGGCTACCGCGCCGTCTCCCCCGGGATCTCCAGCCGCCCCGACGTCGTCCGCAGCGTCCGGTACACCGGGCAGTCCTGCCCCGCCAGCCCCGCCTGGTCCCGCGGCAGCGACCCGTGCTCCAGCGCGTGCCCCGCCAGCAGCTCCGTGTACGCCAGCACCTTCTGCGTGATCAGGTCGCGCCCGTCCGCCAGCTCGTGCATCGCGGCCACGAGCGCCGCCTGCCGCTCGCCGTCGTTCTTCGCCTCCCGGACCTTCTCCTGCGCCTTGTCCATCCGCATCTCGATCCCCAGGATCTCGCGGCGCAGCGCCCCCATCTCGCGGCTCGCCTCGCGGCAGCGATCCCGCATGGTCACCACGCCCCCCGGCTGCTGCTGCCCGCCCGCCCCGGAGATCAGCACCGCGACGCTCAACGCGATCGCGCCCGCCCCCGATGCCCAGATCCTCCTCGTGTTCATCCGTGATCCTCCCTCTCCGGCAATCCCTGCCGGCCCCATGCTAAACCCGCGGCCGGCCGGCGGAATCCCCGCGTCCGGCCGCTTAATGCCCGCCGGATGAACACGGTCGTGACGAATCCCCGCTATTGACCCTGCGCGAGGGAGTACCCCTTCACGCCCCCGAAGGTCCGCAGCAGTTCATACGCGCTCGCGGTCATGAGGCCTTCAGGAAGCCCTCGATAAACTGGTCAGCGTTCACGGCGCGGTACCGGATCGCGTTCCACAGCTTCCACCGCTCGTCGGTAGGTGGGAATGACCAGAGGCTCTGGCCCTCGCGATTCACGAACTCGATGTGCACGTCGCGCAGGGGGTAGAAGGTCTCCCCGTCCGAGGAGGTCTGCCATTCGTACTCATAGACCCGAATGAGGCGATCGCCGACGGTTGCCATGTACGCGGGCCCCACCTGCCGCTCGCCGGCGGCGTCCGGCACATGCTTCACGAGCGTCCAGCGCAGCTCTCCATGCTCCGTCTGCTGCGCCAGCTTCCGGACAACCTCGCTCCACTGCTGCGCGTCGCTCATGGTTCACCCGTCAGGTGCCGGTCCCGGGTGCGGTTTCTCACCCGGAGCAGGAAGGCATCCAAACTCCCCTTGGCGTCTAAGAGCCGTGCCTTCATGATAGCGGCGTCCTCGATCCCGGCCGCCCCCCCGAACCGTTCCGCAAGGCTCGCGGCCGACTCGCCCAGCGTCGGGCCCGCGTGTGCCCTCAGGTCCGACAGGGTGTGTGAGATCCGTTTGGCGAGGTCACGCTGACGCTGCTCCTTGTCGGCGTTCAGAGCTCTGGCGAGTTGGATCAGGTCCCGGTGAAGCTGGTCCGCAAGCTCCCCCGTGCGGACCCGTGCGACCAGCCCCTCCCTTACCCTCGTGACCTCAGCGTCCAGTCGCTTCGCGACGAGAAGGATGTACACGCTCAGGCCCAGCCCGACGATCGAGGCGAGACCGGCGAGAAGGGTGAACGCATCGAGACCAGGCGCCCACAGAGGCATCCGGCCGAGTCTACCGGATGTCGCCGCTATTGTCCCTGCGCCAGCGAATACCCCCGCACGCCCCCGAAAGTCCGCAGCAGTTCATACGCGCTCACCGTGAACTTCGAGGCCACCGCCCCCGCCAGCGCCAGCACCTGCTGCTGCGTCACGCCCGCCCCGCCGCCCCCGGACGCCACGCCCCCCTCCGCCGCCTCGAACCGCGCGCAGTGGCAGTCCACCAGCTCCGTGAACACCGACCCCGTCGGCCACACCTGCGTCCCGCGGTTGCTGATCACGGTCAGCCGCAGCGGCATCCCCGCCGCCAGCGCCTCCAGGGCCTTCGCCAGCTCCGCCGGGGGCATCGTCGTGTCGAGGTACAGGTCGCACCCCGCCACCCGCGAGGCCACCTCGCCGATCGAGCGGATCAACGGCTGGGCCGCCGGGCGCGCCGGCCGCTCGAACGCCAGGCCGTCCTGCTCCGGCACCGGCACCGGCTTCACCGTCATCGGCGCTGACCCGAACCGCTCGACCACCGCCCGGGCGAAGTCGCGGGTCCCCAGCGCCGGCTCCGCGGCGTTGCCGAAGTCCCCCGTCCTCACCCCCGCCTCCAGCGCCGCCAGCAGCGCGTTCTCGATCACCGCCGCCGCCCGCAGCAGGCCGATGTGCCGCAGCATCATCAGCCCCGAGAGCACCAGCGCCGTCGGGTTGGCCACGCCCTTGCCGGCGATGTCCGGCGCTGTCCCGTGCACCGCCTCGAAAATCGAGATGTGCTTCCCGATGTTCGCCGAGGGCGCGAACCCCAGCCCGCCCACCAGCCCCGCCGCCAGGTCGCTGACGATGTCCCCCTGCAGGTTCGGCAGCACCACCAGGTCGTACTGCTGCGGCCGCATCACCAGGTTCATGCACAGCGCGTCGATGATCACGTCCCCCGTCTCGATCCCCGGGAACCCCGCCGCCACCGCCCGGAACCGCTCCAAAAACAGCCCGTCGGTCATCTTCATGATGTTGGCCTTGTGCCCGCAGTGCACCTTGCCCAGCCCCAGCCGCGTCGCCGTCGAGAACGCGAACCGGTGCACCTCATCCGACGCGGGCGCCGACACCAGCCGCTTGTTCTGGATCACGTCCGCGCTCAGCCGCTGCTCGATCCCCCCGTAGGTGTCCTCGATGTTCTCGCGCACGATGTAGAAGTTCACGGGGATCCCGGCCTTGGTGTAGACCGTCTGCACCCCCGGCAGCGTCCGGAAGTGCCGCAGGTTCGCGTAGGCGTTCCACAGCTTGCGGGCCGTGACGTTGATCGACTTGCCCCCGCCCCCCTTGGGCGTCTCCATCGGCCCCTTGAACAGCAGCCCGCACTCCTCCACCCGCCGGATCGCCTCCGGCGCGATCCCCCGCGTGTTCCCCTTCTCGAACTCCCCCCGCCCCATCGACACCGGGATGAACTCGACGCGCTCCAGCACCCCCGCGGCCTTGAAGACCTCCAGGGTCGCGTCCATGATCTCCGGCCCGATCCCGTCGCCGGGGGCCATCGCGATGCAAAGCTGCGGGGGCATGGTCACTCCA
>JBBDXI010000055.1:0-1202 GCA_040902425.1 Phycisphaerales bacterium | reverse complement strand
AGGTGCGCAGAAGCAGTGGGGGGGATGGGGGGTGGGGGGCGAAGGATAGGCGACGGCCCTGTTTGTTCGGCCGTCGGGCGGCCCCGATCAGGGCCGGAAGGGCTTCGCGGCCCGCGCGAGGCGGTCCGCAACCGCGGCCCACTGCGCCCCCTCGGCCGGCGGCCGCTCGATCGCGATCAGGTCCGGCTTCAGCGCATCGGCCTCTCTCAGCGCCGCGTACAGCCGGGCCGCGTAAGCGTTCGCCTCACTCGGCAGCCCGATCGCGGTGTGGGGCGCTGCCACGATCAGCCCACTGTGCGTCAGCACCTCGACTCGCGGCGCGCTCGCCAGCACACGCCCCAGGTCCCCCGCCTCAAACACCACCGCCCGCGCCGCCGGCGCGTAGTGAACCTCCTGCATCCCCGGGCTCGGCGCCGGTCCGGCCTCCGCCGCCGCCGACCCCTCCTCCACCGGATGCCCTAGCACGATCGAAAGCTCCTCCGCCCCGATCAGCCCCGGCCGCAGCACCCGCGCGGAACCCGCCCCGCCGCGCACCGACACCAAGCTCACCACCGTGCTCTCGATCCCCCCCCGGCACGGCCCGCCCTCCAGCACGAACACATCCGCCCCCGAGAACACCTCCCGCACGTGCGCCGCCGTCGTCGGCGACACCCGCCCCGACGGGTTCGCGCTCGGCCCCACCAGCGGACCCCCGAACGCCTCCAGCAGCGACAGCGTCACCAGGTGGTCCGGGCAGCGCACCGCCACCGTCGGCCCCCCCGCGGTCACCGCCTTCGGCACCGCACGCGACGCCGGCAGCACGATCGTCAGCGGCCCCGGCCAGAACGCCCGCGCCAGCTTCGCCGCCTCGTGCGGCCACGCGGCCGCCACCCTCCCCGCCATCTCCTCCCCGGTCACGTGCACGATCAGCGGGTTCCCCGCCGGCCGCCCCTTCAGCGCAAACACCCGCGCCACCGCCCCCCCGTTCAGGGCATCCGCCCCCAGCCCGTACACCGTCTCCGTCGGGAACGCCACCACGCCCCCGGCGCGCAGGATGGCGACCGCCCGGGCGATCTCCTCGGGCCCGGCGTGGGACTCGGGATGTTGGGGGGCCGCGGGCATGCGTGACGCTGATGAGGTGATGAGGTGATGACGTGATGACGTGATGACGTGATGACGTGATGAGGTGATGACGTGATGACGTGAGGGTGAGGGCGGAAGGC
>JBBDXI010000054.1:16103-26871 GCA_040902425.1 Phycisphaerales bacterium | reverse complement strand
AGGCGCCGGTGCTGAACGTGGCCGACTTCGGCTGCTTCCTGACGAAGTACGCCGCCGGCTGCCGCTGAGGGAGGCTCGCCGGGTGAGCCGGCCTTCATCGCGGCGGGTTTCGGATGGGTTCGGAAACGTCGGGCCGGCGGTAGGCTGGCCGGCGGCCCGCTCGCGGGTGGATTCGCCGCGACGGGAGAGCGGGGTCCACATCGCGCCGGCGCGCCGCGTTCGCCGCGCCACTGAAGGAGGATCGCCATGAGGTTGCCGCTGACCGTTGTCGCCGGGCTCGCCGCCGCGCTCCCCCAGGCGGCCCACGCCGCCAACATCTACATGCTCTCCAGCACCGACGGCCCGACCGACGCCGCGGCCGCCAGCGCCCTCACCGCCCTGGGCCACAGCGTCACCGTCGGCGTCCCGTACACACTCTTCGACGGCACCGTCAGCCTCGCGGGGTTCGACACCGTCTATCTGCAGGCCAACTTCAACTGGACGGGCGGCCCCATGTCCCCCTCCGGCCAGGCGCAGATCGTGGACTTTGTCCAGAACGGCGGGCGCCTCGTCACGAGCGAGTGGGCCGGGTACTACTCGGCTTCCAACTTCTCCACGCTCGGCGCCGTCATGCCGATCGTCCAGACGTTCACCTACGGGAGCTTCCTGTCGACGGCCTTCGACCAGGTCACGCCGGACCCGCAGGTTACGGCCGGAGTTCCCGTCACCTTCAGCGTCACGCTCACCAGCTACACCGGGACCGAGCTCCACACGGCGGCCAAGCCCGGTGCCACCGTCTACTACACGACGCAGAACTCGCCGGGCGCCGTCGCCCTCGCCGGGTGGGCCCAGGGTTCGGGCGTGGTCTTCAGCTTCACCAGCACTTGCGGGCCCGACCAGGTCGGCGACCCGAACTTCGCGCGGCTGTTCGCGAACGTGATGGGCGTGGGCGGCAACGGCTGCTACCCCAACTGCGACGGTAGCACCCAGGCGCCGGTGCTGAACGTGGCCGACTTCGGGTGCTTCCTCACCCGCTACGCCGCGGGGGAGCCGTACGCCAACTGCGACGGCAGCACCCAGGCCCCGGTGCTCAACGTGGCCGACTTCGGGTGCTTCCTGACGCGGTACGCGGCCGGGTGCCGGTGAACTGAACATGGTGTGCCGCGGCGCGCCGGTGGGCCGCCGCGCCCACGCTTCAGCGGATCAGCGCCGAGAACACCAGGACGTTGACCGCCGCGCACGCCCACGCGAGGGCGACCAGCGCGCCGCGTGCCCCCATCGGCAGCCGGCGGATCGGTCGCCTCAGGAGCAGCCACGCGCCGAGCATCGCCCCCTCCAGCACCCCCGCGATGAGGTTGTGGAGGACGAACTCGTTCATCCACACGCGCCCACCCGGGCGGTCGCCGCTGACGATCCGGATCGCGACGTACACGAGCAGCAGGGTATTGAAGCCGGCGCCCGCGGCCAGGCCGACAAGCCCCGCGATCCACAGCGCCATCCGCGGCTCCGTCAGGCCGACCCGCAGCTCCAGCGGGGCCCCGCATTCCGGGCACGCCGCGCCGGTGAGCCCGCGCAGGTTGTAGGTGCACGCCGGGCAGGGCGTGTCGCGCAGGGCGAGGAACGGGATGAGCAGGTCGGGGGCTGGCTGCCCGCCGTGGGCCGGGGTGGCGGGAACGGCGTGCGGACCCCGTGGGGCCGACGGGTCGATCGGGGGAGCCTGGGGGCTCATGGGCTCAAGCGTACCGCCGCGTTCGGGGGTCGGGTGGGCCTTCGGCCGGATGGAGTCGCCTGCCCGCTTGCACTCTACGCGGAAGTGGGTCTAATAGGACATCGCATCGGCGGCGGAGGCCTCTGTATGGGTGGTCACGGTATCGGTGTCGGCTGGGCGCTCGTGCTGCTGGCGGGGAGCGCGGCCGGTGCGCAGCCCGTGGCGGTGGGGGGTCTGGGGGCCGGGGGCGCCGGGGGGGGGGGGGGGGTGGGGGGGGGGGGGGCGCCGGCGGCGGCGTGGAGCCGCCGGTGCGCTACGACGGGCAGGCGGGCGTGCGGGTGACGGTGCGCGACCTACGGGAGTATCGGACCGTCGTCGCGCTGGCCGAGGAAGTGACCTCGTGCGGCGGTTCGGGCGTGGGTACGTTCGAGGTGCGGATGACCGGGGCCGCGCTGGTCGCGCTCGCCGGCGCGGGGGTTCGGCACGAGGTGCTGGTCCCCGACATCCAGCGGCACGTGGACCAGATCTGGGCGGACGACGCGGCGATCCGGGCGGGGGGGGGCGTGGGGGGCGCGGCGGATGACGAGGCGTGGTTCGCGACCTACCGGTCGCTGGCCGAGATCGAGGCCCGGCTGGCGGTGCTGGCCCTGGACTATCCGCAGCTGGCCACGCTGAGCGACATCGGGCCGTCGATCCAGGGCCGGCAGTTGAAGATGATGCGGATCACCGGGCCGGGGAGCGCTGCGGGGCGCCCGGCGCTGCTGATCCATGCGAACCAGCACGCGCGCGAGTGGGTGACGCCCATGTGCGCGATGTTCATCGTGGACCGGCTCCTGGAGACCTACGCCGTCGATCCCCGCATCCGGGCCGTGGTGGACGCCTTCGAGTGGCACATCGTGCCGTGCGTGAACCCCGACGGGTACGAGTACTCGCGGACGGTGAACTCGCAGTGGCGCAAGAACCGGCGCGACAACCCCGGGACGACCTGCGATGGCGTGGACCTGAACCGCAACTGGGGGTACGTCTGGGGCTACGACAACACGGGGTCCAGCCCCAACACGTGCTCGGACATCTACCGGGGGACGGGCCCGTTCACGGAGCCCGAGATCCTGCCGCTGCGGGCGCTGTCGGACTCGCTGAGCGGGCAGGGGCGGCTGCGGGTGCACATCGACATCCACTCCAACGCGCGCAAGATTCTCTCGCCGTGGGCCCACACGCCCGTGGACCCGCCGGCGATGCCGCTGATGAACACGATTGCCCAGAAAATCCAGGCGGGGATGCAGGGGGTGCGGGGGCAGCCGTACCCGTACGGGCAGTGGGCGGAGAACCTGTACCTCTCGAACGGGGTGGCGCCGGACTACAGCTACGGCGTGCACGGGGTGCTGGGGTGGACCATCGAGATGAGCGGGAACAGCTTCCAGCCGCCGGTGACCGAGATCCTCCCCAACGCGCGGGAGGCGCTGGCGGGGATGCTGGCCCTGGCGGAGCACTTCCTCCCGTCGGCGTGCTACCCCAACTGCGACGGGAGCACGACGGCGCCGGCGCTGAACGTGGCGGATTTCTCGTGCTTCCTGGGCCGGTACGCCGCGGGGGAGGCGTGGGCCAACTGTGACAGCAGCACCGTCCCCCCGGTCCTCAACGTGGCGGATTTCTCGTGCTTCCTGACGAGGTATGCGGCCGGGTGCCCGTAGGATCGGGCGCGAGGCCGCTCGCGACGAAGGAGACAGCGATGATCCTCAGTGTGTGGATGAGAGGGGCCGTGCTGGGTGTGGTGCTGGCCGCGGGCGCGCCGTCGAACGCGCAGGAGGCGGCACGCCCCGTCCGCTACGACGGCCACCGGGCCGTGCGGGTCACCGTCCAGACCCTGCGCGAGTACCGCACCGTCCTGGCCCTCTCCGACGACATCCTCACCTGCGAGGGCTCGGGGATCGGCACCTTCGACGTCCGCGTCTCGCCCGAGAAGTACCCCCAGCTGGCGGCCGCCGGCGTCCGGCACGAGGTGCTCATCCCGGACATCCAGCGGCACGTCGACCAGATCTGGGCCGACGACGCGGCCATCCGGGCCGGCGCCGGCGGCGGGGCGGCCGACGATCTGACATGGTTCTCGACCTACCGGAGCCTGGCGGAGATCGAGGCCCGCCTGGCGACGCTGGCGGGGGACTACAACACGCTGGCGACGCTCTCGGACATCGGGACCTCCATCCAGAACCGCCAGATCAAGATGATCCGCATCACCGGCCCGGGGAGCACGGCGAACCGCCCGGCGTTCTTCATCCAGGCCAACCAGCACGCCCGCGAGTGGGTCACCCCCATGAGCGCGATGTACATCGTGGACCGTTTCCTGGAGACGTACGGCACGGACCCGCGGGTCACGAACATCGTCAACAACGTCGATTTCTACATCGTGCCCTGCGCCAACCCCGACGGCTACCAGTACTCGCGGACCACCAACTCGCAGTGGCGCAAGAACCGGCGCGACAACCCCGGCACGAGCTGCGACGGCGTGGACCTCAACCGCAACTGGGGCTTCCAGTGGGGGTACGACAACACCGGGTCGAGTGGGAACCCGTGCTCGGAGACGTTCCGCGGGTCCGCGGGCTTCTCCGAGCCGGAGTTGACGGCGCTGCGGGGCGTCGCGGACATGCTCGGCGCCCAGGGGCGGCTGAAGGTCCACTGGGACATCCACGCCAACGCCCAGCAGATCCTCTCCCCCTGGGGCTACACCACCAACCCGCCGCCGCACCTGCCCCTCATGGACCAGCTCGGGCTGCTGATCCACGAGGGTATGGAGAGCATCCGCAACACGCAGTACGAGTACGGCCAGGGCTCCGTGATCCTGTACCTCAACAACGGCAACACGCGGGACTACAGCTACGGCGTCCACGGGGCGATGGCCTGGACCATCGAGATGACCGGGAGCAGCTTCCAGCCCAACGTGAGCCAGATCCTGCCGATCGCGCAGGAGTGCCTGGCGGGGCTGATGCCGCTGGCGGAGCACTACATCGTGCCGCCGCCGCCGGCGTGCTACCCCAACTGCGACGGCAGCACGGCGGCGCCGGTCCTGAACGTGCAGGACTTCGGGTGCTTCCTCACCCGCTACGCCGCCGGCGAAGCGTGGGCGAACTGCGACGAGAGCACCGTGCCGCCGGTGCTGAACGTGCAGGATTTCGGCTGCTTCCTGACGAAGTACGCGGCCGGCTGCCCGTAGGCGCCGATCGCATGCGCCCGGGTCACTCTTCGTCGTCCCGGGGCTCGCCCCAGGTGGCGCTGATGACGCGGCCCTCGCGGACATCGAGCGTCAGCGGGCCGGCCTTCCAGCCCTTGACGTTGCGGAAATCGAGGACCACGGTGCCGTCGGCGGTGCCGGGGACGCGGTGCTGGAGGCGCTCCCCCGCCTCCGCGAGGGGAAGGCCGATGAGTTCGCCGGAAGAGACCATGCGGCGGACCTGCGTCTCGGTGATGTCGAAGGGGGAGCGGAGCGAGTAGAGGATGCCCGCGGCCAGCAGGCCGAGGAGGACGATCGCCAGGAGGCGGGCGAGGAGCCTACTCCGGGGCATCGTCGGTCCCCTCGGCATCGGCGGGGTCTGTGGGGGGTGGGCCGCCGCCGTCACGGGCCGCGGCGTCCGGCGCGGGCGGGGCCGGGGACCCCACGGGCCGCCCGAAGAGCTCGGCGGCGCGCTTCACGAGGGGGTGGTCGCGCGGGTCCCTGGCGCCGGGCGCGGCCGCGCCGGGGACGGTGCCGATGACCTTGACCGTGAGGGCGGGGCTCTCATCATCCGGGGGCGGGGCGAGAGCGACCGCCGTCAGCGTTTTTTTGCGGGGGGCCCTCCGGCGGGGGCGGGCCGTGGGGCAGCCGTCCCGGCTGCCGGCAGGCGGGACGCCTGCCCCACAGAGGTCACGCCGTTGCCCGCGGCCCCCTTGCCGGTGGCGAGGGCGGTGACATCGGCCAGCTTCTCGGTCATCGAGAGGCGGACGATGAGGGCATCCAGCAGCGCCCGCCCGGCGGCGCTGGCCCGCAGCGAGCGCTCGACGCTCTCGCAGAGGGCGATCATGTGGACGAGCCCCGCGGCGTCGAAGCCCCCGGCGCGGGCCGCCTCCTCCTCGCGGGCCTTCCCGGAGAGCTCGACCAGCTCGGTGGCCGGGCCGCACGCGGCCAGGACCATGAGGTCGCGGAGCCGCTGGGCGAGGGTCTCGACGAGCTGGTCGGGGGAGACCCCGCGCTGGAGGAGCTCGTCGGCCTTTCCGAGCGCGACGGCGGCGTCGCCGGAGGCCAGGGCGTCAATGAGGCCGGAGATGATCTCGCGATCGGGCAGGCCCAGGAGCTGCTCGAGCAGGGCGACGGTGAGTTTCTTCTCGCCCGAGGCCATGAGGCGGTCGAGCAGGGAGAGGGCATCGCGCATCGAGCCGTTGCCGAGGCGGGCCACCGCGTGGATCAGCTCCGGCTCGGCCGTCAGCCCCTCCTGCGTGATCACCGCGCCGAGGTGCCCGGCGATCCGGGCGACGGGGATGTTGCGGAAGTCGAACCGCTGGCAGCGGCTCTGGATGGTGGCCGGGACCTTGTGGGCCTCGGTGGTGCAGAGGATGAAGACGACGTGCTCCGGCGGCTCCTCCATGGTCTTCAGCAGGGCGTTGAAGGCCTGCATCGAGAGCATGTGGACCTCGTCGATGATGTAGACCTTGTAGCGGCCCCGCAGCGGGCGGTACTGGCTGTTGGCGATGAGGTCTCGGGCGTTGTCCACGCCGGTGTTGCTGGCGGCGTCGATCTCGATGACGTCGGTGTCGCGCCCGGCCATGACGGCGGCCTGGATCTCGGGGTTGCCATCCGGGTTGTTCAGGGCGCCGGCGAAGATGCGGGCGGTGGAGGTCTTGCCGACGCCGCGGGTGCCGGTGAAGAGGTAGGCGTGGGCGACGCGCCCCGTCTCGATGGCCTTCTGGAGGGTCCGGGCGATGGGCTCCTGGCCGACGACTTCGCCGAAGTCACGGGAGCGGTAGCGGCGGGCGAGGACGGTGTAGGCCATGGGAGGGGATTGTAGGGAAAGCGGGCGCGGATCACCGGCGTCGGGTGCCTCGGGCGGGTTGCAGCGGCCGATCGCTCAGGCCCCCGCGCTGCGGGCGCGGGCGTGGACCGCCCCCGGGAAGCGGAGGCTGGGTGCCGGGGCGCGGCGGGCCTCCAGGGCCTCATCCTGGGCCTCGGCGGCGCACACGCCCCGCAGGAGGGCCTCGACCAGCACCTCATCCTCGACGGTGATGGTCGCGGGGGCGCTGGCGTCCTTGCGGAGCAGCGAGATGCGCCAGCGCGGGCGGTCGCCCTCGCCCTGGGAGTGGTGCACCTCCAGCCCCATCTGCCAGCTTCCCGCCAGGCGCGACATCCGGCCCCACAGATCGCCGAGTTGAACATCCATGCGTTCGCCCCCTTGTGCGGACCCTACGCGGGGCGGGGAGCGCGGCCAAGGGGTGGGCGCGCGGCGTCATGAGCGGCCGTTCACCGCGTGGGCGGGGCCGCGGCAGCGCGGGACCGCGGCGCCCCGGGCTAGGGGCAGCCCGCGGCGTACTTCGTCAGGAAGCACCCGAAGTCGGCGACGTTCAGGACGGGGGGCTGGGTGGACTCGTCGCAGTTGGCGTAGGCCTCCGCCGCGGCGTAGCGGGTGAGGAAGCAGCCGAAGTCGGCGACGTTGAGCACGGGGGGCTGCGTGCTCTCGTCGCAGTTCGCGTAGCACGGCGGCGGTGCGGGGGGGATGAACTCGACCAGGAGGCGCGGGCGGCGCAGCTCGTTCTCATACTCGCGGCTGCTGAACTTGCGGGCGGTGCCGGCCGCCGACTCGTCGCCCACGAGGAACCAGCCGAAGTTGGAAGCGGGCGTGTCGAGCCAGCCCTGGACGTCGGCCACCAGTTCGGGCGTGTTGCCCCAGACGTAGTCCTGGGCCGGGAAGTAGGCGACCGCGGCGCTGGCGCCTACCGTGGCCGAGAACTCGCCGCCCGGCGCGGCCCACGCCTGTGTGTTGAAGAAGCTGAAAAACCAGGTCGCGTCCCCCGGCTCAGCGAAGGCGCCCTGGCCCTCGCCGCCCAGCGCATTGGAGTCGCCCTCGCCCCAGTCGGCCAGGGCGCGCCGGAGCGTGCAGGTCCTGGCCGTCGCGGTCAGGGCGCCCTGCTCGAACCACAAGGTGAGCTTCACCGACGTGATGGTCGAGCCGGCCGGGATCGAGCCAAGATCGAAGCGGAGCAGCCCGCGCCGGGGGTTGCCGCCGGGGAACTCGGCCGTCATGCCGCAGAAGATGTAATCGCCGGCCCCGTTGCTGAGGTTCTGGGTGCCGTTGAAGTAGATCGTGTTGTCCTTGCTGGGGTTGAGCGTGACCTCATCCGCGAGGGCGAGCGGGGCGGCGGTGGCGAGGGCGAGGCCCGCGCACGAGAGCAGGGTCGTGGTGGTCATGGACTCTCTCTTTCCGGGGTCCGGGGGAACGCACGGGGCCGCGAACGCCCGTCTACAACTCTAAATGTCGTCCCGGGCCGCGGCCATGCGGGGGGCGTGAATTCCCGGGGGGCCGGTACAATCGGGGCGATGCTCCGGGGATCTTCCAGGCGGGGCGATACGCCCACCCGCGCGGACCTGTTCCGCCGGGCGCACGAGCGGTGGCTGACGGCGGCCCTGGCCTCGCCGAGGCCGATCCCTCGGATCCCCGTACGGCGGGTGGACCGCGGGGGGTTCGACCGCCTCCGGGCACGCCCGGGGGGCCGAGAACTCGCGGAGCGGTGGTGGTCGCTGGCGCTGGCGGTCGCGGGCCAGGAAGGGTGACCCCGGGGACCGGGGCCGTCGTATACCCTAACCCCTCCCCGGTTCCTCTTCATCACCGGGCTTGCCTGTCTTCACAGGGCGGGAAGCCCGCGGCCGATGCCCGACTCCGGAGCGCGCGATGCAGACGACGACCCTGAACCGGCCGTGGTACCTGAAGATGGCCGTGTTCTTCGTGCTCTTCCTGGGGTTCGGGGTCTACGGGCTGTACGACGCGACGGTGGCGTACCCCAATCGCGGGGCGAAGTACGCCGAGACGCGGCTGTTCGAGTACCTGAAGGCGTCGCAGACCACCGGGCCGCTGACCAGCCGCGTGAGCGTCGAGCAGCCGCGCGAGGAGCTGGCGAGGCTGCGCGGCGCGCAGCGGGCCCTGAGCGATGTCGAGAGGGCCCGCCTGAACTGGCTGCTGTCGCTGGAGATCATCGGGCGGCTGACGCCGGAGCACACGGCGATCGCGCAGCCGGAGGAGCGCTTCAAGGCGCTGGAGGCCAAGTGGGCCCAGGGGGCCCAGCCCAAGCCGCTGGAGTGGTACGACATCCCGGTGCAGTGGATCATCACGGCGGTGGGCTTCGGGGGCGCGGCGTGGCTGGGGGGGCTGTTCCTGGCGGTGTCGCGGAAGCGCTACCGGTGGGATGGGGAGAAGCTGGAGCTGACGCTGCCGGAGGGGGCGTCGGTCACGCCGGCGGACCTCGAGGATGTTGACAAGCGCAAGTGGGACAAGTACCTGGTGTTCCTGCGGGTGAAGCCGTCGCACGCCAAGCTGGGCGGGCGCGAGGTGAAGCTGGACCTGTACCGCTACGCGCCCCTGGAGAGTTGGGTGCTGGAGCTGGAGCGGGCGGCCTTCCCCGACCGGCAGGAGGAGGACGGGGACGAGAAGGAGGAGGCCCCGGTGGGCGGGGGCGGGGCCGCGGAGGACTGAAACCCGCGCCCGCCGGCGCCGAGTAACTCCCCGTCCCGGCCTGACCCTCGTCACCTTTCACCTCTCCACCTGTTCACCTGTTCGTCTCTTCACCTGTTCGCTCAACCGCCACGCGCGGTCCCCGCATGACCATCTGGTGGGCCATCCTCGCGGGGGCGATCATGGCGCTGGCCTCGCTGGCCGGCGTGGTGGTGACGCTGCTGACGCTGCCGGGGGTGTGGCTGGTGCTGGCGGCGGCGGTGGGGCTGCAGATCGCCGGGGCGTACGGGTTCGTGCTGCCCGAGGAGCCGTTCTCGTGGTGGACGATCGGCGTGTGCACGGGCGTGGCGCTCCTGGGGGAGGCCTACGAGCTGGCCGCGTCGGCCGTGGGGGCGAAGCGCAGCGGCGGCGGGCGGAGCGGCGCGGCCGGGTCGGTGATCGGGGCGCTGCTGGGCGCGGTCGCGGGGACGGTCTTCATCCCCGTGCCGCTGGCGGGCACGCTGATCGGGGCGGTGGCGGGGGCCGGGATCGGGGCGGTGGTCGCGGAGCGGGGCGTGGGGGGGCGGACCTGGGAGGACTCGCTGCGGGTCGGACGCGGGGCGGCGGTGGGGCGGTTTGCGGCCCTGCTGGTCAAGGGCGTGCTGACGGCGGCGGTGGGGGTGGTGCTGGTGGTGGCGGCGGTGCTCTAAAGACCCGGGTCAAATAGGCGGCGATGCACTGTTCTCGCTGCCAACTCTGTCGGCAGCGCGTCAACGGCCAAGCGGCGCCGCGCGACTGGGCCGCGGTCTGCTGAGCCTGTTCACCTCAAAGCAGGAACGCGTGCCCGAAGGGCACGCCGCCCCGGAGGGGCGGTTGGGGTCAGTCGAAGACGTACTTGAGGTCGTACTCGATCTCGTGCCGGTCAAGGAACTCGATGTATTCCTCCTTAAACGTCTTTACGCGGTGATGCTCCTCCTGCCTCGCGATATACGCCTTCACATCCTCGATGCCGGACTGACTGACGGTGAACGCGCCATACCCCTCCTGCCACGCAAACTCGCGCAAGCCGAGCGTCTGGTGCACCCACGTCGACGACCCGCCCTTCACGTTCCGCATGAGGTCGGAGAGGCTCATATCGGGACGCCAGCGGATGAGCAGGTGAACGTGGTCGGCGGTCCCACCGATCGCGTAGAGCGTGCCGCGCTCGCCGCAAATCGAGCCGCCCAGGTAGTCATAGAGCCGCGGGCGGATGTCGGGCGCAATGTGCGGGAGGCGGTGCTTGGTGCTGAAGGTGAGGTGGTAAACAAGTTTGGTGAAGGTGCCTGGCATGAAGCCAGCCTACCGCGCTGCGCAGGCTCCAGCCGCCCCGTCCGGGGCGGGTTCCTCTTGAGGACGCAATCCACGGGCGGGCCGGCTG
>JBBDXI010000054.1:9318-16093 GCA_040902425.1 Phycisphaerales bacterium | reverse complement strand
GGGGGGGGGGGGGGGGGGCGGGCGGCGCCCGCGGCTACAGCCACGCGCCCCGTTCGGGGCGAAGATGACGTTCGGGGCGAGGAGGACGACGCCCGCTCACGTCCCGCGGTCCACGATCTTCTTCCCGCCGCCGCCTTCGGGCTTGACCCTGCCGAGCGCCTCGGGCAGCTCGATCCCGGCCTGGGCTGCCAGCTCGTGGATGCGCGGCAAAGCCCCGACCATCCCTGAGAGCCAGTCGGCCGTAGTGTTGCGCCCGCCGCCGGCGTGCCCATTGCCGCCGCCGCCGGTGCCGGTGTCCCACACCGTGATCTTGTCGATCTTGAGGTTCTGGATCGCCTTGACCTGCTGCTCGACGATCTTCGGCAACTGCTCGATCAGGAGGAGGGTGGGGCCGACGGTGGAGTCAATGCCGCAGGCCTCGATCAGCTTGCGGTAGCCCTCGGCCTTGGCCTCCATCACCTGCTGGACGCCCTTGGCCTCGGCCTCGTACTTGGCGAGGATGGCGTCGGCCTCGCCCTGGGCCTCGCGCCGGCGCTTCTCGGCCTCGGCCTCGGCGGCGATCTCGATCCGCTGCTTCTCGATCTCCTGCGGGGCGATCTGCTCCTTCGCCAGGCGGGCCTTCTCCTGCTCGCGCTCGGCGATGGCGATGGCCTCGGCCGCCTTGGCGTTGGCCACCTGGGCCCGGCGCCGCGCCTCGGCCTGGATCTCGGCCAGCTTGGCGTTGGACTCGGCCATCTGGGCGCGGCTGGTGTTCTCGCCCAGGGTCGCCTTGGACTCGGCGTCGGCGACCCGGATCCGCTGCTCCTGCTCCGCGGCCTTCTTGCTGGCCACGATCTCCGCCTCGCGCTGGGCGGTGGCCACCTCACGCTCGCGCTTGGATTGCACCTCGCCCTTGACCGCCTCGGCCTCCATGGCCGCGACGGCGACGCGCTGCTTCTGCTCGGCCAGCTTCTGCCCCTCGACGCCCTGGGCGATCTCGCTGGCGACCTTCACCGTCCGCTCGCGGACGGCCATGGCCTCGCCGGTGGCGCCCTCGCGCTCCTGCTGGGCGACCTCGACCTTGGCGCGGTTCACGGCCTCGGCCGCGGCCCTCTTGCCGATCGCCTGGATGTACCCCGACTCGTCGGTGATGTCGCGGATGTTGACGTTGATGAGGTCGAGGCCGATCTTGCTGATCTCCTCCCCGACGTTCTCGTTGATCAGCGTCATGAACTTCTCGCGGTCGCGGTTGATCTCCTCGATCGTGAGCGTCGCGATGACCAGGCGCAGCTGGCCGAGGATGATGTCCTGGGCGAGCTCGCGGATCTGGCCGTTGTTCAGCGAGAGCAGGCGCTCCGCGGCGTTGTTCATGCGGATCGGGTCGGTGGTGACGCCGACGGTGAACGTGGCGGGGACGTTCACGCGGATGTTGTTCATCGACAGGGCGCCCTCGAGGGGGATGTCGATGACCATGGGCTCCAGCGACAGGTAGGCGTAGTCCTGGAAGAGCGGGACCACGAAGGTGCCGCCGCCGTGGAGGCACTTGCTGGCCTTCTGCCCGCCGATGGTCCCGTAGACCACCAGGATGCGGTTCGAGGGGCAGCGGCGGTAGCGGGTGGTGATGTAGATGACGAAGAAGAGGAGGAGCAGGATCACCGCCCCGCCCAGGAACAGCCACAGCGGGCTGAGGGCGTTGGTGTCGGCGGCGGTCGCGGCGAGCAGCGGGAGCGGGTTCATGGTGGGGCCTCCGGGGAGTGCCGGGAAGATACGGGCTTTCCGGCGTTGTCAAGCGGCGGGGGAGCGAGAGAGCAGAGAAGAAAGAGCGGAAGGGCGGCGGGGATCAGGCCCGCGCGACCGAGAGCGTGTTGTCGTCGTTGGCGGCCACGACCGTCACGCGGGTCCCGGTGGACAGGTCCTCGCCGGTGGTGATGGCGTCGAAGATGCGCAGCCGGTTCTGGACGGCGAGCCTCACCTGGCCCTTGCCGCGCCCGGTGCCGGGGACGGTGACGTAGACCTCGCCCGTGCGGCCCACCGTGTTGCCCAGGTGGATGTTGCCGCTGGACTGGAGCTGGTGGAGCCCGCGGAGCAGGAGGGCCAGCAGCCAGACCATGCCGACGCCCGCCGCGACGGCGACGAGGTTGACGACGGTGAGCGACCAGTCGGAGCGCAGCGCGGCGAGGCCGGCCCACCCGAAGCCCATGACGAAGCTGGCGACGCTCTGGACGGAGAGGACCTGGAAGGAGTGGGTGGAGTCGGCCGCGTCTCCCGCGTGCCCCCCTGCGGAGGCGAGGTCGCCGTGGAGGTCGCCGAAGTGGTGGTCGGCGCCGATGCTCAGCAGGACCATGCGCAGCACGAAGAACGCGGTCCCGATGAGGGCGGGGACCGTGTACCAGGCCGCGCCGTCGCCGAAGAACGTGTCGAGCATCCCGAGTGATCCGAACATGGCCGCACCTCCCGGCCGGCGCTGAGTGCGCCGGGCCGTCTCCGCGAAAGCTGCGATCACCGTAGCCGTGCCGCCGGCCCTCTCCGCGGGGCCTCTGACGACCAGGGCCCCGCCGTGTGATTCGGAGAGCGGAGGGGCGGGTTTCGCGGGTCGCGTGACAGTGTACCCGAAGGGCGTGAGGGCGCAGTGACGCCGATCGTGCGCGCGCCGCGGGCTCGCGCCGGTGCTTTTCCGGGCTTTTTGGGCGCGCGATCGGCACCGGGAAACAGGGCCCCATCCGGGGGTCCGCCCCCCGAGTGACCCCCGGCGCGCGCACGAACGGGGCCCCGGCGGGGTGGGTAGCGGGCGCGTGTGGTCGCCCGCCGCGGGCACGCCGGAGAGCCGGCGGGCCGCCCGCCGACCCGCCCCGGCCCCCCGAGTCCTCAGGAGGTTGCCATGCCGTACACGCTCTCGCCCTTCGCCCCCGCCGGGCTGACCGAGGCGCTGCTGAAGCTGCTGGTGGAGGAGCACCGCACGCGGGCGCTCCCGGCGATGCGGCGGCTGTGGAGGTACTACCGCAACCCGGCGGAGTCGCTGGTGGCGGCGGGGGGCGGGGCGGGCGGCAGGCGGGACGCCTGCCCCACGGGTGTGCGCCCGCGCCTGGCGCAGGAGTCGGGCCTGCCCTCGCGGATCACCGGCGAGGGCGATCCGTGGCGCGACGACCGCGCGTGGAAGCGCGAGGCGGTGGTCGAGAACGACATCGGCTGGCGGGTGCAGCTGATGGTGGACTTCATGTTCGGCAAGCCGGTGCAGATCGCCAGCACCGCGCCGGATGAAAGGCGGCGGCGGGAGATCGAGGCGGTCCTGGATGCGGTGTGGGAGCGCTCCGGCGGGATCGCGCTGCTGCAGGACATGGCGCTGCTGGGGCACGTCTACGGGCACGTGGACCTGGTGCTGCGGGTGGAGCAGGGGGCGGGGAGCCAGGGCGGCCGCGGACTGACGGCGCCCTCCCCCGCCTCCCCCTCCTCCGCGGCGCCCTTCGCCGCCGCGGATGCGGTGCGCGTCGAGGTCGTGGAGCCGACGCGCGGCATCCCCGTGCTGGACCCCGGCGACTACCGGACGATCAGCGCGTACATCATCACCTTCGAGCGCGAGCTGAACGAGGTGGAGCGCGGCCGGGCGGCGGTCGGCCGGGCCATCGCGTCCCTCTGGCGCACCGCGTCCGACCCCGGGCCGCGCCGGCGGCGCTCGTGCTTCACGGAGGTGCTCTCGGCGACGCACCGGCAGGTGTACGAGGATGAGCGGCTGATCGGCGAGGAGGAACTGACCTGGAACACGGGGGACTCAGCGGCAGGCGGGACGCCCGCCCCGCAGGTGCCGGTGGTGCACATCCAGAACGTGAGCCAGCCGTTCCGCTACGGCGGGCTGGGCGAGGTGGAGCCGCTGATCCCGCTGCAGGATGAGCTGAACACGCGCCTGAGCGACCGCGCCGCCCGCGTGACGCTGCAGAGCTTCAAGATGTACCTGGCCAAGGGCCTCGACGGCTTCGACCGCATGCCCGTCGGGCCCGGGCAGGTCTGGCGCACCGACAACCCCGACGCCTCGGTCGAGGCGTTCGGCGGCGACATGGAGAGCCCCAGCGAGACCGCCCACATCCAGGAGGTCCGCGAGGCGATGGACAAGACCAGCGGCGTGCCCCCGCTGGCCAGCGGCGTCGTCCGCGCGAAGATCGGGAACCTGACCAGCGCCAACGCGCTGCGGATCACGCTCATGGGCGTGCTGAGCCGGACGGCGCGCAAGCGCGTCACCTACGGGCGCGGGATCGCGGAGATGTCCCGGCTCATCCTGGGGGCGCTGGATGCCACGGGCGTGTTCGCGACGACGCCGGAGGAGCGGGGCGTGCGGCTGATCTGGCCCGACCCGCTCCCGGAGGATGTGCGCGAGCAGGCCGCGGCCGCGGCGGTGAAGAGCACCCTTGGCGTGCCGCGCGAGCGGGTGCTGGCGGAGTTGGGCTACTCGCCGGCGGACCCGGGGGTGACGTGACCGGGCGCGACCGAACGGAGGGTGCCACCGCTCGCCGTCTTCGGCGCAGCGGTGCGGCTCGCGGGTGTCGCACTGCTGCGCGGCGAAGACGCCGCGAGCAGTGGCACCCGGAAGCGGACCACACACACAGGAGATCGAGCGATGAGCGAGAACGGGACGAACGTGGCGCCGGCGGGCGCGGACCGGGCGGCAGAACTCGAGGCGCAGCTCCGCGAGGCGCAGGCCTCGCTGGGGCAGGCGCGCGAGGCGCTCGATGCCTCCGAGCGGCGGCGCGCGATCGAGCGCGAGGTGGCCCGCGAGGGGGCGATCGACGTCGAGGCCGCGGCCCTGCTGACCGAGGCGGCGGTGGCCGGGATGGAGGGCGCGGACCTGCGGGCGGCCGTGGCGGAGCTGCGGCGGACGAAGCCGTTCCTCTTCCGGGCGCCGGCGCCCGCGGTGCGGTCGGGGGCGATGGCGGGCGCCGCGGATGAGCCCGCGCCGGCCCTCGACGACGCGGCGACGGCCGCGCGCGAGAGCGGGGACCGGCGGTTGCTGCTGCGGTACCTGCGGATGAAGCGAGGGCAGTGAACGCAGTGAACGCAGTGACGCAGTGACGCAGTGACGCAGTGACGGAGTGACGCAGAGACGCAGATCGAGAGAGGACACGCCGGCCGCGGGGGGCGGGGCCGGCGGGCGCATCCACACACGAACGCCCCCGAAGGAGAGACAGGCATGGCATTCACCGGCAAGGCGACGTACACCGCGGGCGAGACGCTCCCCGAGCTCATCGAGGATGTCTCGGATGTGATCGGGATCGTCAGCCCCTTCGAGACCCCGCTGCTCGACCACCTGGGCGACGCCAAGCGGCCCGCGCTCGGCACCGTCCACGAGTGGATCGAGGACACGCTCCTGCCCAACACCGATGCGCTCGACCAGACCGTCTACTCGCCCGACCCGCAGAACGCCACGGCCCTGACCGTCGAGCACGGGGAGCGCTTCCGCGCCGGCGACCAGGTCCGCCCCGGGACCAACCCGGAGGTCTTCCTGGTGACGGCCGTCAGCGGCAACGACCTGACCGTCGTCCGCGGCTACGGCGGCACGGCCAAGGCCGTCCTCGCCGACGGCATGGCCCTGACCATCCTCGGCCACGCGGCGCTCGAGGGCGACGACGCCCCCGCCGCCCGTTTCACCGACCGCGCCCGCCGCCAGAACTACACGCAGATCTTCACCGCCGCCGTCAGCGTCAGCGGCAGCATGCAGGCCGCCCGGGCCCCCGGCGTCCGCGACGAGGCGGACTACCAGAAGCAGGAGCGCCTCCGCGAGCTCCTGCGCGACCTGGAGAACTGCGTGATCAACGGCGTGGCCCCCGCGGCGGCCCCCCAGGGCAGCGGCACCGTCCGCCGCACCATGAACGGGATCATCCAGCAGATCCAGACCAACATCTTCCTGCCCGACAGCGGCGGCATCCCCCCGGGCGGCGGCGGCGGGGCCGACGAGCTGAACGAAGCGGTGCTGAACGCGGCCATGCGGCTGATCTGGGAGCAGAGCAGCGCCAAGGTGGACACCATCGTCGTTGGGGGCATGCAGAAGCGCCGCATCAACAGCTTCATCCAGAGCGCCCGGGCCTACTCGCCCTCCGACACGCGCTTCCGCGACCTGGTCAGCGTCTACGAGAGCGACTTCGGCGTCTGCCGCGTGGTGCTCTCGCGCTGGGTGCCCCCGGGGCACGTGCTCCTGCTCGACAGCTCGCGGATCGAGGTCATGCCGCTGGCCGGCCGCAGCTTCCAGTACCAGCCGCTGGCCGCGACCGGCGACTCGGTGAACGGCATGCTCGTCGGCGAGTACACGCTGGAGTTCAAGAACGAGAACGCCCACGGCCTGATCAAGGGGCTCGCGGCGGTCTAGCGCCCGCCCGCGGGGGAGAGGGCCCGTCCCGCGTCCGAGAGGGCGCGGGCGGGATTGGTGAGCCGGGGCATCCCGGCCCCGGGCTCGCACGCCGGTGGACATCCGGAACCGGGGCCGCACGCCCCGGCCCACACAGAAGGGAGGGGACCATGTTCGCGCAAGACCGTGACCTGCTGGTGTTCGAGCCCGAGCTGCCCAGGCAGGTCGGCTGGGTCGGCCAGCGCCTCGTGAGCGGGACCGGCACGATCGCCGGGAACGACCTCACGCTGACCGCCCAGGATGTCACCTTCGGCGCGGCCGGTGTTGGCGCCGGCCACGTCGTGCTCTTCGACGGCACGCCCTACGAAGTGCTGGCCCGCCCGTCGGCGACCGTCGTCACCGTCTCGCGCCACCCCGCCGACGCGGAGGCCGCCCCCCGACCCCCCTCCCCCGCGGCGGGCAAGCCGG
>JBBDXI010000054.1:0-9308 GCA_040902425.1 Phycisphaerales bacterium | reverse complement strand
CAGCGCCTCATGCACCGCTCGCGCCGTCGCCTCGTCGTCACCGTCTCGCGCCTCCGCGCCGACGCGGAGGCCGACCCGCTCCCGCCCTCGCCCGCGGCGGGCAAGCCGGTGGCCGTCTATACCTTCGCCCCGCAGCTGGCCGCGGCTCACGCGGAGGTCCTGCGGCTCCTGGGCGTCGAGCCCGGCGACGAGGCCCCCGAGGGGCGGGTCGCCGAGTCCGCGATCACCAACCCCGCCGATCTGCGGCGTCTGGAGTGCCTGGCCGCCCTGCGCCTGATCTTCGAGGCCGCCACGCCGGCCGAGGGTGCGTGGCGCACGTCGCACGAGTTCAACCGCGCCCAGATCTACCAGGGCCGCTTCGAGGCCGAGCGCCAGCGCGTGGCCGCGCTGCTCGACCTTGATGGCGACGGCGTCGCGGACGCCACGCGCCGGCTCAACGTGATTCATGTGGTCCGCGACTGAACGAGAAGAGGTACGCAGAGGTCGCGGAGGGAACGCGGAGGGCGCAGAGAAGCAGAGAGAGTCAGCAGCGCGCATCGGCTCTCCTCGCCTCTTCACCTCCACTCTTCCGCCTCCGCGTCCTCTGCGTGACCTCAGCGACCTCTGCGTACTCCGCATTCGGCACCGAAAGGACACGACTCATGCTCATCCTGAACCCCCGCACCGTCCGCTTCGGCCAGGCCCTCTGGCAGGGCATCGCCGCCGTCGCCATCGACCGCTCGCCCACCCGCCTCGTCGAGGAATGGTCGGACGGCGGCCCGCACGCCGTCCTCGCCGATGTCCCCGAGCAGCGCACCCGCATCGTCATCACCCAGGAGATCGGCAGCGACGACCTCGGCCCGCCCATCCCCGGCGACCAGGCCACGCTCTCGCTCTGCGCCTCGCCCACCGCGAGCGACGCCGCCCGCAGGCGGCTCACCACGACCGCCGTCGTGCTCCGCGTCGAGCACGAGGTCTCGCTGAAAGCGGGCGCTATCCGCACCATCACCCTCGCCGCCATCTCCGAGGACGGCGCTACCGACCCCATCACGGTCACCGACGCGAGCGAGGGAAGTCTCTAACGAGGGCTCTTCGACGCGACGGTCGCGAGGATCGCGAGGAGATCGGAGGGCTTGGCCGCCCTTCGTGACCTTCGCGCTCCTTCGCGCAACTTCTCGTTGAAAGCGTTCGGTCCCCCAGCACCCCGAACCCGCCATCATCGGAGGAGACCCATGTCCACGTACAAATCCCTCGACCTCTTCGGCTCCGGCCCGCACCGCGTGATGGAGGGCCGCCACGCCCAGGCCCTCGCCTCGGAGCTCTTCTCCCTGCCCCCGCAGCCCGGCACGCGGTACCTCGGCCTCGTCGAGCTCGCGGTCATCATCCGCGGCCGCCTCGTCGCCGCCACCGACGCCGCCCTCTGGGACCTGATCGACGACATCGCGGCCGAGGTCCTCGACCCGCCCGAGCCCAGGAGCGCCCCAACATCCCGCTCATCCTCGAGGTGGTCCGCGACAACACCCGCGCCCTCACCGCCCTCGAGCTCGGCCAGCGCGCCATCGCCGGCGTCCTCGAACGCCTCGCGTCCAATAAGCCCGAGCCGCCGCCCGGCGGTTATCCGACCCCCGACCGCGCCGTCCGTGCGGCCCTGTGAAGTTGGGCAATCTGCGGGCCGATGCTCACGCAGCCCCCGCGTGCGTCCGCCGCCGGAGGGCAGTTACCCCACGGGCGGGCGACCCCGCCCCGCGGGCGCGGCCAGGATGCCGCCCCGTGCCACGACTCACGGATGGACCCACCATGAGCGCTACCGAAGAGCACAAGAACAACTGGGCGGACAAGCGCATCTTCACCACCGGCGAGGCGGCGCAGATCTGCAAGGTCTCGCAGCAGACGATCATCCGCTGCTTCGACAGCGGGCGGCTGGCCGGCTTCCGCGTCCCGGGGTCGCGCTTCCGGCGGATCCCGCGCGACGAGCTGGTCCGTTTCATGAAGGCCAACGACATCCCCGTCGAGATCATCGAAGGCCCCACCCGCCGCATCCTGGTGGTGGATGACGACCCCGCGATCATCGAGCTGTTCCAGGACCTCCTCGGGCGCGACAACCGCTTCGAGGTCAAGACGGCCGCCACCGGCTACGACGCCGGCATGCTCACCGAGAGCTTCCGCCCGCACCTGATCGTGCTGGACTTCATGCTCCCGGACGTCAACGGCAACGTGGTCTGCCAGCGCATCCGCAGCAACCCGACCCTGAAGGACACCCGCATCCTGTTCGTCAGCGGCGTGGTGGACCAGCAGCAGATCAACGCGCTCCTGGCCTCCGGCGGCAACGAGTTCATCAAGAAGCCCTTCAACGTCCACACCCTGCTCGGTCGCATCCAGGACCTGCTGGCGATGGAGCCGCGGCAGCCCATGGGGGCGGAGCAGGTGGCGGGGTAGAAACCGCAAAGCGCAAAATCGCAAGCGCAAATGCAGGCGGTCGGAGACGAGAGGATGGCGAACCCGCGCTCGAATGACCAGGGGCCTTCTTCATTTGCGCTTTTCGCTTTTCGCTTTTCGCTTTGACCCATGCCCCCCCGCCCCTCCCAGATCGAGCTGATCCTCCGGCAGGTCGAGAGCCTGCCGACCCTCTCTACCGTCGCCACCCGCCTCCTCGGCATCGCCGGCGTCGAGGATGCCGATCTCGACGCCCTTGTCGAGATCATCGAGTCCGACCCCGCCCTCTCCGCACGCCTGCTGGGCCTCTGCCGGCGCGCCGACAAGGGCTGGGGCGACCGCATCACCACCGTCCGCCGGGCCGTGGTCATGCTGGGGCTGGACGCCGTCCAGGCCGCGGCCCTCTCGGTCGCCGTCTACGACGTCATGGGCCGCATCGCCTCCCGCGGGCTGGATGATGAGGGCCCCGGCCCCGGCCTGCCCTTCGACCGCGCCGGCTTCTGGAAGTTCTCGATCGCCACCGCGACCGCCAGCGAGCTGATCGCCGAGGCGCACCCGGACCTGAACGTCGCCCCCGCGGAGGCGTTCGTCGCCGGCCTGCTGCACGGCCTGGGCAAGCTGGCCCTCGAGCTGCTCCTGCCCCGCTCCTACGCCCGCGTCCTCTCCCTCGCCGAGCGCCGCCAGTGTGCCGGGGCGCAGGCCGAGCTAGAGGTCCTCGGCCTCGACCACCACACCGCCGGCAAGCGCCTCGGCGAGCACTGGGGCCTGCCCACGCCGCTGCGCGACGTCATGTGGCTCTACGCCCAGCCGCTCAGCACCGTCCCCGACCTGCCCCACAAGAGCATCATCGGCCTCGTCGGCGTCGCCCGGATGCTCTGCCGCCACCTCCACCTGGGCTTCCCCGGCGACTTCAACCACCCCGAGGCCCTCGACGGCCCGCGCGGCTGCTGCCGGCCCCTGGGCCTCAGGCCCGAGCTCATCGAGGCGGCCGTCCCGAAGCTGCACGAGGCCGTCCTCCAGCGGGCCCGTGTCCTGGGCCTGGGCGAGCAGACCGCCCCCGAGATGCTCATGCAGTCGATCGGCGAGGCCAACCGGCGCCTGGGCCGCATGGCCGGCGCCCTCGACCAGCGGGCCCGGGCCGCCCAGCGCCAGGCGCGCGTCCTCGCCGCCGTGCGCGAGTTCCACGGCGCCCTGGGCACGCTGCGCCCCTCGCCGGCCCTGGGCGAGACCGTCTCCGAGGTCGTCCGCTCCGCCGCGGGCTCGCTCGGCCACGGCTTCTACGCCGCCGTCGTCCAGGCCCGCGAGGGCGAGGCGTGGCAGCTCTTCCTCTTCGACGCCATGGCCCGGCCCACGGCCGTCCGCACCGTCGAGGCCCCCGGGCCCCGCGGCCGGTGCGCCTCCCTCGCCTCCCTCGCCGGCCAGGGCTCCATGAGCTTCGGGGCCCTCAGCGGCGTCCCCTGGCTGACCGACGACCTGGTGGATGCCCCCGACCTCCGCCGCATCCAGATCCTCCCGCTGATCACCGGCGCCGACTCCGGCGGCCCCTCGTGGCCCGCGGCCATGCTCCTGCACGACCAGGACCTGGTCCCCTGGGACCGCGGGCTCCTGGCGGTGCTCACCAGCACGTGGGCCACCGCCGTCGCCGCCTGCACCCACCACGAGGGGGCGCGCCGGCTGGGCGAGCGGCTGGCCTCCAGCAACCGCACCCTCGCCGAGATGCAGAACAAGCTCGCCGAGAGCGAGTCGCTGGCGCGCCTCGGCGAGATGGCCTCGGGCGCTGCCCACGAGATGAACAACCCGCTCACCGTCATCAGCGGGCGGGCCCAGATCCTCGCCCAGGGCGCGACCGGCGAGCGCGACCGCGCCGCCGCGAAGACCATCGTCGACGCGACGCGCCACCTGACCGACCTGATCACCAGCCTGCGGCTCGTCGCCGACCCCCCGGAGCCCCGCCCGGCGGAGACGCCCCTGGGCGAACTGCTGGAGGAGGCCATCCGCCGCGCCGGCGAGCGGGTGGGCGTCGAACTCGCGGTGCGGAGCGCGAAGGGGCCGGATGCGGGCGGGGGGGCCCCCGCGCCGGTCGTGCTGGACCTCCCCTCCCCCGCGCCGATCGTGCGCGTAGACCGAGAACTGATCGCCGGCGCCCTGGCCGAGATCATCGCCAACGCCGTTCAGGCCTCGTCCCAGTCCCCGACCGCCCCGGTGCTGGTCCGCGCTCAAACCTGCGCTGCCGATAGCCGACTCTTGATCGTGACGGAGGACCGCGGGGCGGGGATGTCGCCCCGGGCCCTGCAGCACGCGTTCGATCCCTTCTTCAGCGACCTGCCCGCGGGCCGGCGCACCGGCCTGGGCCTCACGCGGGCCCGGCGCGCGGTCGAGCTGCACGGCGGGGAGATCGCGCTGGCGCCGCGCCAGGGCGGCGGCACCGCCGCGACCCTCTCGCTCCCCGGCGTCCTCGTGAGCGGCGCCACTTCATCCTCCCCCCGCGCGAATGACGCCCCCGATTCCGGCCGATCAACACCGGGCCCGGCCGTGCCCGCGGGGCGCATCCACAAGAGGTCGCGGGCCGCGTAGCACCGAGAGAAGAGAGAGGTCCGTGCCATGGCCCGACGGAAAGAGGCGAAAAAGTCAGAGGGCACACCCGTCCCCGGCCCCGCCGCCGCCAAGGCGCCGTCGGACGCCGACGGCGGCCTGAACGCCGAGCACCCCGAGCTCCCGGGGGCACCCGTGCTCCCCCCGCCCACGCCCCTGGTCCTCATCGTCTCCGGCTCGCGCCTCGAGCGCATCCGGCTCGTCTCGCGCCTCGGCAACTGCCCCGTCCGCTGCATCCAGGCCGAGTCCGTCCAGGCCGCCCTCCGCGCCACCGAGACCCAGCCCTGCCAGCTCGCCCTCATCGGCGGCGCCCTGCCCGCCGGCGACGCGGCCACCCTCGCCCGCGCGCTGGCGAAGCGCGAACCGTCCTCCGTCTCCATGCTCATCGCCGACGCCCCGACGCTCGCGCAGGCGGTCGAGGCCATGCGGGCCGGCGTCATCGACATCATCCCCAGCCGCACCACCCAGGGCGAGTTGGCCGCCCGAGTCCGCTCCGCCCTCGAGCGCTCCCGCCCCGCCCGCGAGCGCGACGCCCGCCTCGAGCGGCTCACCCGCGTCTGCCGCAAGCTCAACCACGCCCGCCACGAGATCTCGCGCCAGGTCAGCGGCCTCTGCGGCGATGTGGCCTCGGCCTACCACGACCTGGCCGACCAGGTCACGCTCCTCTCGACGGCCAGCGAGTTCAACAGCCTCATCCGCCAGGAGCTCGACGTCGAGAGCCTGCTGCGCACGGCGCTGGAGTTCATCCTCGCCAAGACCGGCCCCACCAACGCCGCCGTCTTCCTCCCCGCCACCAGCTGCGACTTCTCCCTGGGCGCCTACGTCAACTACGACCGCCCCAAGGAGACCGCCGACGGCATCCTCGAATCCCTCGCCGCCGTCGTCGCCCCGCGCATGGAGCACGAGAGCGGCCTGAAGGTGCTCGCCACCCCCGCCGAGGTGGCCGCGGCCTTCGGCGACCACGCCCACTCGCTCGCCGAGTCCCACGTCGTCGCCTTCTCCTGCCGGCGCGAGGGCGAGTGCCTCGCCGTGGTCCTGCTCTTCCGCGACCGCCGCAACCCCTTCCCCCCCGCCGTCCTTCCCGCCCTGAGCATGATCGCCGAGCTCTTCGGCAAGCAGCTCGCCCGCGTCATCCACATCCACCACCGCCACCTCCCCAGGAACCAGTGGGGCGGCTTCGGCGCGCTCGGGGACGCCGACGACGACATCGACCTCGCGGCGTGACGCCGGCCTTCTGAGAGACCGTCCTCAACGCGAAGGCGCGAAGAAGCGAAGGCCGCGAAGGAAGAGGAACTTCTCCTCCGTTTCGCGCCTTCGCGCCCTTCGGAACTTCGCGTTGAAATGACTCTCGGGATTCACCGATCCATCGGGACGATCGCCGGAACCACATAGCCCAGAATCACAAAGGCCGCGACCCCGAGCAGCACCATGCCCAGGATGATCTGGACCGTCATCATCGCCACCTGCCGCCAGTAGTCGCGCAGGTCGCCGACGCGCACCGCCTTGTACGCCACCGAGATCCCCAGCGAGAGCGGGACCAGGAACGCCCACCACCACCCGTGCAGCTGCATCGGGTCCAGGAACGGGCGCCAGGCGAGGAACAGGTTCACGCCGCCCTCCGCGAGCGGAAGGCCGCGTCGATCACGGCGATCAGGTTCAGCATCCCCGCGATGGCGGCGTAGAGCGTCCCCAGCTCGTACATGCGCCCGAGGCTCTTGCCGCTGCCGGCGGGGGCGCCGGCGGCCGCGGGGACGGGGGCGCCGTCGGGGCCGCGCTGCTCGGCGTTGTGCGGGATGCCGTTGGCGTCGGTGTAGGCGGGCCGGGGCGTGCGGCGGCTCTCGGTGACCTGCCCGGTCCGGGGGTCCTGCATCCGCTGGACCACCTTGACGTGGTTCTGGTGGATGTAGTCCACCCCGAAGGCCACCGGCCCCACCAGGGCCTGCCCCGCGAACCAGATCGGGTTCTCACGC
Organism: Phycisphaerales bacterium; assembly: GCA_040902425.1. Classification (GTDB taxonomy): domain Bacteria; phylum Planctomycetota; class Phycisphaerae; order Phycisphaerales; family UBA1924; genus JBBDXI01. The sequence goes on along the minus strand of JBBDXI010000054.1, from coordinate 2,334 downwards.
CGGTCGATGATGTCGATCCCGCCGATCAGCATCCCGCCCACGAACAGGCCCAGCACACCCGCGGCGATCAGCAGGCCGCGCACCCGTTCGCCCGCCCAGAAGTGCCCGGCCCCGGGCAACAGGATGGCGAAGAGCCCCGCGGCGGGGTCGAACTCGGTCGGCGGCTGGTGATCGGGCGTGGCGTGGCGGGGGGCGTGGGGGGCGGGCGCACCGGGGCCGTAGGGGGCGGCGGCTGGGGGCGTGGACGACTGCGGGATGGGCATGAGGTGCGGTGGGGGCCGCCGCGAGAAAGGCGGTTGACGGTGGGGGGGACCGGGTCAAGGATGGGGCCCGGTCCGGGAGTGTAGGTCGGGGAGGGGTTATCCACCGGCCCTCCCGGGCGGCCGCAGCGCGATTGACACGCGGCGGACGGACTGTAGTGTACCGGCGCATCGGCCGGGCCAGGGCGGGAGGCGGCGGCGGGGACCAGTCGCGCGGGGCCGAAACTCCGGCGGATCGAGGGTCAGGAAGCAAGGGGATGGACCATGGTCGCTGAGGTGATGGAGCAGTGGGGCCGCGCCGGCGCCGGCCCGGTGTGCGCGCGGCCCGAGGCCCCCGTCCTGCTGAGCGAGGACGAGGAGGACGAGGAGGAGTTCCTCGAGGATGAGGGGTTCGGCGACGAGGACGAGTTCGCCGACGAGGACGAAGATTTTCTCGATGACGAGGAAGAAGGACTGGAGGAAGAGGAGGAGTTTGACGAAGAGGACGAGGAACTCTAGCGCGCGCCCGTCCGCGGCCGATCCCCCGCGCCGGCGCCCGCGCCCCCGGGGAATCGTCCATATGAAGAAGCACAAGCCCGCACCCGCACCCGCCCCCGACAAGAACCGCCTCCCCGTCGATCCCTTCCCCGCCGAAGACCCCTCGATCAGCGCCAGCCGCGGCCCGGACCGCCGGCGCAGCGACGCCGGCAGCCCCACCGGCCTGGAGCGCCGGCGCGGCCCCGGGCGGCGCCTCAGCGACTTCGTCAAGGCCGCCGAAGAGGGCGAGATGACCCAGGAGCAGTTCCTGTTCCTGATGGCCATCGAGGGGTTCAAGAAGGCCAACAACAAGGTGTACCCCAGCTGGACCGACGTGCTGGAGGTGCTGCGCCTGCTTGGGTATCGCAAGACCCAGGCGAGCCAGATCAGCCTCCGCCACGTGGACGACTGGACCGAGGCCGCCGACGCCCCCGCCGACGTCCGGCGCGAGCCGACGCCCGCCCGCAAGCGCCGCAAGGCGGCCTGACGCGCACCCCACCGCGGGGTACCCCGGCTCTCCAAGCCGGTCCGTTTCTGGCCACGGCACTCGGGTCGCACCGGCATTTCCTGATAGGGATACATTCGTACCCCCACGCGGAATCCCGCGGCCACGCTGCGTTTTTCGCCACCCATCGTCCCACGCCGCTCCGGGTGGGACGACGCGCAGGGCCGCCACGCCGCGTGCTTTGCCCCGGGTTCCTCATGCTGTTCGAGCCCTGTTGTAGTAAGATGTTTCGGAGCCCCAGACCTCCGGTGGGGCGGGGACACGATGGCAACGCTCCTGCACACGGCGATCCGGCCGGTCGAAGTCCGGGCCCCCGAGGCCCGGTCGGTGCCGCCTGCGCCCGCGGGCGCTGACGGGCGCATCTGGGCCGAGTGGTTCGACCGGCTCTACACCGAGGCCGCGGGCGACCCGGCGCGGGTGCCGTGGGCCGACGGCGCCCCGAGCCCGGCGCTGGTGGCGTGGCTGAACAGCGAAGCGCCCGCGATGATCCGTCCCGGCGCGACGGCCGTGGTGGTCGGGTGCGGCCTCGGCGACGACGTGCGCGAGCTGGCCGACCGCGGGTACGACGCGACGGGGTTCGACGTTTCGCCCGCGGCCGTGGACTGGGCCCGCCGCCAGCACCCGGACCTGGCCGAGCGGTTCCTCGTCGCCGATGTCACCGCCCTGTCCGCGAACCTGCGCCGCCGGGCCGACCTGGTGGTCGAGGTCTCGACGATCCAGGCGGTGCATCCCGCGCTGCGCCAGGCCGTGACGGGCGGGATCGCAGCGCTGGCCCGGCCACGGGGCGTGGTGCTGGCCATCTGCCGCGGGCGCGACGAGCACGAGCCGCTGGATCGCGTGGAGGGCCCGCCCTTTGCGTTGACAGCGCACGAGCTGGTGGCCCTGTTCGAGCACGAGGGCTTCGCCCCGGTGGGCGGGCGCCAGCCGGACGACTTCACCGAGGACGGCGAGCCGCCGAAGGGCGGGTGCCGCCGGCTCCGGGCGGCGTTGCGCCGGGCGCAATAGGTCGCTGAGATCGCACACGTGAAAGCGGCCCGCGAGCGGTGGCTCACG
>JBBDXI010000053.1:0-27612 GCA_040902425.1 Phycisphaerales bacterium | reverse complement strand
GGGGGGGGCGGCCCGTTCACCGCCCGGCGCCGGCGGCGAGACGCTGACCCACGAGAGCGCTGCACTCAGGCGGCGGCCATCGTCGAGTCGCGCCCGCACGGGCCGGCGGGGGTCGAAGGCCCCTTCGAGGGCCACCGGGATCACCAGCATCCGTCCCGGCACGGCGTCGATCCGGCCCTCCAGCGCCCGAAGTTTCGCCGCGGGGAGCCGCGCCCCGGCCCGCAGGCCCCGCCCGCCCCGGCATCCGGTGCAGACGGCCGCCGTCAGCGCCAGGGCGCTGGCCAGGACCGCGATCTGCCGTGCTGCACGCTTCATGCGGGGCATCACTATCCGTCCCCCGCCCCGCCGGGTTGCCCGGCACGAGGGCGCCACAGGCGTCCGGCCTGCGTCCTCACCCCTGCACCGGCAGCGTCTCCAGGATGTTCCGGATGACGCCGTCGGCGGTGACCCCCTCCGCCTCGGCCTCGAAGTTCATGATGATCCGGTGCCGCATGGCCGAGAGCGCCACGGCCTTCAGGTCGTCGATCGACACCGCCGGCCGCCCATCGAGGAGCGCCCGGCACTTCCCGCCCAGGACCAGCGCCTGGGCCGCGCGTGGCGAGGCCCCGAAGCGGACGTACTGGGTCACCATGGGCGTGGCGAAGCTCTCCGCCGCCGCTCCCCCTTCGTGCCTCGGTGCCTCCGTGCCCGCGTGCCTTCCCAGGGGGTGCGTCGCCATCACGACCCGCACCGCGTAATCCTGGATGTGGGGCGCGATGGCCACCTGCCGGACCAGCGCCTGGTGCGCGATGATCGCCGCCGCATCCAGCACCGGCTCGGCCTCCGCCTCGGGCGCGGCCGTGGTGCGGTTCAGGATCTCGCCCATCTCGGCGCGGGAGGAGTACCCGACGAGCAGCTTGAAGAAGAAGCGGTCGAGCTGGGCCTCGGGGAGCGGGTAGGTCCCCTCCTGCTCGATGGGGTTCTGCGTGGCCATCACGAAGAAGGGGCGCGGGAGCGGGTGCGTGACGCCGGCGACGGTGACGCTCCGCTCCTGCATGGCCTCGAGGAGCGCCGACTGGGTCTTGGGCGTCGCCCGGTTGATCTCGTCGGCCAGGACGATCTGGGCGAAGACGGGGCCCTTCTGGAAGCGGAACTCGCGTGGGGGGGGGGGTTTCCCCCCCGCCGCCCTCACCCCCCTCGCTCTCCACCACCACCGTCGTCCCGGCGATGTCCGCGGGCATCAGGTCGGGTGTGAACTGGATTCGCGAGAACTCCAGGGAGAGCGCCCGGGCCAGCGTGCGGATCAGGAGCGTCTTGCCGATCCCGGGCACCCCTTCCAGCAGCGCGTGGCCGCCGACAAAGAGGCAGGTGAGCACGCCATCGACGATCTCGCCGTGCCCGACGACGACGCGCGAAATCTGCGCCCTCACCGCGGCGTAATCCGCCCGGAACCGCTCCGCCGCGGCCTTCGCGTCATCGACTGTTGTTATCCGCGGAGCGGTGCTCATGGGGCCAATGCTACCCCGCGGACCGGCCGATGCTGGGAGCGCGGTGATGCGACCCTGCCGCCTCACGCGCCACGCCCTCGCCGCCCCCGCCAGGGAGCGGGGCGTGCGACCGGCCCCGCAGTTGCGAATAGAGGAGCCTGCCATGCACAACGCATCGCCCGCTCTCGCGCTGATCCTCCTGACCACGCCCGCGTTCGCCCAGCCGCCCGCGCCGGGCGCGGAGACGGACCGCGCCAACGCCCCCTTCGCGCCGGTCTCGCGCGACACGACGGTGCGGTTCCGCGTCTCGGGGTGGCAGACGCAGGCGGGCGGCGACCTGCGGATCGGGGAGCCGATCCCCGGCGCCATGAGCACGCTGGACATCGAGGACACGCTGGGCCTGGACACCGAGCAGTTCGCCGGGATGGCGACGCTGGGGTTCAACCTGGGGACCGAGCGCCGGTGGCACCTCGACCTGGGGTACACCGGGCACTTCGAGTACGAGGGGGAGAGCGACCCGATCACGATCTCGTTCAACGACCGCGTGTATACGGGGGTCGTCGAGTCGCGGGCGGAGTTCGACATGTATGAGCTGACGCTCTCGTACGACCTGATCCGGACCGACCGCTTCACGCTTGCGGTGGGCGGGGGGGCCCGGGTCTTTGACCTCACGGCGGAGGTCTCGGGCACGGCGACGGACCCCGGGGGCGGCCCGGCGGTGCAGCGGACGGACGAAGAGGGCGCCCTGGTGCCCATCCCAGCGTTCGGCCTCGGCGCCCGCTTCGACGTGACCGAGCACCTGTACCTGAGGGGGTCGGCGCGTGGGGTGTACGCCGGCGACTACGGCAGCTTCCTGGATGCCAGCGCCGAGATCGGCTTTGACTTCAGCGCCAACATCGGCCTCTACGCCGGGTACCGGCTGCTGCGGGCGGAGGCGGATGTGGAGGATGTCGAGTTCGACCTGCGGCTGCACGGGGCGTACGCGGGGGTTGAGATTCGCTTCTGACCCCGGCGGCCTGATCAGGATTCTCAACGCGAAGGACGCAAAGATCGCGAAGGCGCGACTGGGTGCTTCTTCGCGCCTACCGCGCGCCCATCAACTCCGCCAGTATCCCAACCCCCTCCTCCAACACCCGCTCCTCGGCCGCGAAGCTCAGGCGGAAGTGCGTGTCGCGCGACGAGAACGCCCGCCCCGGCACGATCATCACCCGCCTGGCCTTGGCCGCGTCCTTGAACTCGCTGGCGGTCATCCGTAGCCGCTCGGGCACCTTCACGAAGGCGTAGAACGCCCCGCCGGGGAAGGTCACGTCGGTGACCGCGCTGAGGCGCGCGTGCACCGTGTCGCGGCGCTTCTGGTACCGGGCAAGGGCCGCCGACATGTCCACGCCGAAGGCCTCCGCGGCCCCGAGCTGCAGGGGCGCGGGGGCGCAGATGTACAGGTGCTGCGAGAGCTTGATCATCTGGTCGATCAGCCTCGTCGGGCCGGCCGCGTACCCCAGGCGCCAGCCGGTGAAGCCGTAGGTCTTGCCGAAGCCGCGGATGAGCAGCACATCCTCGTGGGCGCCGGGGAAGCGCGCGGGGCTCGGGCAGCACGCTGTCTGCAATGTCGGATGTGGGATGTCGGATGTCGGATGTGAGGAACCCGGCGGTCCGTCCTTCTTCACCCCCGACATTCCTCTGCGGCTTGTCCTCGACTCCGCGTACGTGAACTCGTCGTAGATCTCGTCGCTGATCAGCAGCACGCCCGTGCGGCGGCACAGGTCCAGCAGGTCCCCGCACTCGTGCTCGCTGCTGACCACGCCGCAGGGGTTGCTCGGGCTGCTGAAGAGCACCGCCTTGGTGCGGGGCGTGATCAGCGGCTCGACGCGCTCGGCGGTGAGCCGGAAGTCCGGGTAGGTGTCGCAGGGGACCGCCCGGGCGCCCGTCATCTCGCCGAGCCGCGGGTAGAGCACGAAATACGGGTCCGGCACGATGATCTCATCGCCGGCATCCAGCAGGCACATGGCGGCCAGCACCAGGCCGCCGGCGGTCCCGCAGGTGACCATGGCCGAGGGCTGGCCCGGGCGTGCCCCGGGGCCGGTGGCCGCATCCCAGCCGATGTCCCAGCGCAGGTGCGCCGCGATCTTCGCCAGCAGGGCCTCGGCCCCACGGTTGCTGGCGTAGCCGTTGCGGTCGGCTTCGATCGCCGCCATCGCGGCGCGCTTGATCGGCTCGGGCACCGGGAAGTCCGGCTGGCCCAGGGTCAGGTTGAGGGGGTTGCGGACCTCGCGGGCCTCCTCGAAGACGCGGCGGATGACCGACTCCTGCACGGCGCCGGCGCGGGCGCTGATCAGTCGCTCGATGTCCATACGTCAGGGGTCCTCATGCCGCGAGCACCGGGCGCACGGTGAGGAAGGCTACTCCGTTCGAGCTTCGCCGGCGGCGTGCTCGCGGTGGGATTGCCGGAAAGCGAGGGTGCGGAGGCGCTGGTGGAGTGGCCACGGGCGACGGACCGCGGGGGGATGGTGAGGGCTTCGACCACGGCTACCACTCGTAGCCCATGTCTTCCGCAATCCGGAACATCGCCGTCAGGAGCATGGAGTGCTGCCGCAGAACCGCGACGGCGTTTGCATCACCAGCTTCCTCCGCCCGCGCAGCTCCGAGGTTGGCCGCCGTGATGCTGGGGATGGCCCGCTCGGCCTCTCGGATCGTGGCGAACCGTTCGTCTGATGAGCCCGCGCTCAACGCACCGAAGGCGGCCGCGAGCGTTGGGTAATCCGGCCGCGCGAAGAACTCCCGCAACTCGATGGAAGGACGTGGGGCCACATTGTGCTCGATCCACGCGGCGGCGGTCGCCTTATCCATTGTGCCCTCCGCGATCCCGAGCATGGCGCTCGCGGCCGCCTCCTGCGGTGCCCGCAGCTGCCACCCGTTGAGGCCCAGGAACTGGAACATGGCGGCAAAGGCCGTTCGCTTGTTTCCGTCAACGAACGGGCGGTTCTTGCAGATGTGGAAGGCGTAGGCGGCTGCCATTTCAAACGGGTACTCGTGGGCGTACTGCCCGCCGAAGCTCTGGCGGGGCATGGCAAGCGCCGACTCCAGCAGCCCCACGTCGCGGACGCCGTAGGCGCCACCGTGCTCGTCGATGGCGCTCTCGTGAAGCGTGAGCACCTCGTCGATCGACAGGAATCGCGGCTCGCGATTCAACGCCCCACGGATCACTGCGCTAACGTCCGCAGCGTCTCGGAATATTTGGAGAACAGCAGCTTCGCGACGCGGACAAACTCCGCGTCGTGCTGCCGCACGTTCACCCTCGCGATGAACGCGAGGTACCCCGGGAGGCTCATGCCGCACTTCGCGGCCTGGGCCTCGAGCTCTTGGACGAGCGGGGTCGGGAGCTGCACCTGGGTCTGAGCCACCATGCCCAATTATCGTCCGTCCGGTACGCCGGGACCACCCCTACTCCCACTCGATTGTCGCCGGCGGCTTGCTGGAGATGTCGTACACGACCCGGTTCACCCCCCGCACCTCGTTGATGATCCGGTTGCTGATCGTCGCCAGCACGGCGTAGGGGATCCGCGACCAGTCGGCGGTCATGAAGTCCTGCGTCTCGACCGCCCGGACCGCCACGCAGCTCTCGTACGTCCGCCCGTCGCCCATCACCCCCACGCTCTGCACGGGCAGCAGGGCGGCGAAGACCTGGCTGGTGCTGCGGTAGAGGTTGGCCGCGACGATCTCCTCGAGCAGGATCTCGTCGCACTCGCGGAGCACGGCCAGCCGCTCGGGCGTCACGTCGCCGATGACGCGGATGCCCAGGCCCGGGCCGGGGAAGGGGTGGCGCCACACGATCTTGTCCGGGACGCCCAGGACCTCCCCCAGCTTCCGCACCTCATCCTTGAACAGGTCGCGCAGGGGCTCGACCAGCTCGAAGCCCAGTTGCTCCGGCAGGCCCCCGACGTTGTGGTGGAGCTTGATCCCGGCGGACTGCCCCGCGTAGCCGTGCCCGCTCTCGATCACGTCCGGGTAGAGCGTGCCCTGGGCGAGGAACTTCACGCCGCCCTCGTGCTTCAGCTCGGCCGCGGCGGCCTTGAAGACCTCGATGAAGCGGTGGCCGATCCTGCGGCGCTTCTCCTGGGGGTCGGTGACGCCGCGCAGGTCGCCCAGGAACTGCTCGGCCGCATCCACGACGCGCAGGTCGATGGCGAAGTGGTCGCGGAAGGTCGTCTCGACCAGCTCGCGCTCGTTCTTCCGCAGCAGGCCCGTGTCCACGAAGACGCAGGTGAGGCGGTCGCCGATGGCCTTGTGGAGGAGCGCGGCCGTCACGGCGGAGTCCACGCCGCCGGAGAGCCCGCAGATCACCCGCGCGCCGCCCACTTGCTCGCGGACACGGGCGACGGCGGACTCGGCGAAGTCGGCCATCTTCCAGGTGCCGCGGCACTTGCAGATCTCGTAGAGGAAGTTGGAGATCACCTCCGAGCCGTGGGGCGTGTGCGTCACCTCCGGGTGGAACTGCACGCCGTAGAAGCGGGTCTTCTTCGTGACCGCGCGGACGGCGGCGTAGGGGCACGTCGGCGTCGTCGCCAGCCGCTCGAGGTTCGCCTGCTCCAGGTCCGTCACCTGGTCCCCGTGGCTCATCCAGACGGTGGTGCGCTCCGGGATGGCCGCCAGCAGGTCGCTGCGGTCCACGATCGAGAGCTGGGCCCGGCCGAACTCGCGCGCCTCGGCGCGATCGACCCTGGCGCCGAGCATCTGCGCGGCCAGCTGCATGCCGTAGCAGATCCCCAGCACCGGCACGCCGAGCTGGAGGATGGCGGGGTCGCAGCGGGGCGCTCCCGCGTCGTACACGCTCGCCGGGCCGCCCGACAGGATGATCCCCTTGGGCTTCAGGCGCGCGATCTCCGACGCCGGCGTCGCCGGGTGCATCAGCAGCGAGAAGACCCCCGCCTCGCGGACGCGGCGCGCGATCAGCTGCACGGTCTGCGCGCCGAAATCGAGGATCGGGACTACCTCGTCGTGGGGGAGCTGTGCCATCGTGGCCCCTATGAAAAGACAATGCACGGGCGAGGGGTCGCCCGTGCGTCGGCCATTCTAGGGGTCCACGTCGCCCGCCAGCCGCGCCCGGGCCCCGCCGTCGTCAACTCCCGAGCCCCTCTACGATTTCGGCTGTGCCCGCCCGTGCCGCCGCGATCGTCCTCGCTCTCGGGACCGCCCTCCTGCCGGCGTGCCGGAAGCCCCCGGAGGGGTTCGAGTCGCCGGCGCCGGACGCCCGCCTGCGGGCGATCTCCAAGGCCGCGGAATCGAGCGACCGGGCCTCCGTGCCCCACCTCATCGAGATGCTGGGGAGCGACGACCCGCTGGTGCGGATGGCGGCCATCCACGCCCTGGAGGACCTGACGGGCCAGACCCTTGGTTATGAGCACTGGGCCCCGGCCCACGAGCGCCGGGAGGCCCTGCAGCGCTGGCTCAAGTGGAATAACCCCCAGGCGCAGCCGGGGGCGGCCCCCGCGGGAACGAGCGCCGACGGCGGGATAACCGATATCCCGGATCAGGACCGCCACCGATGACCTCCAACGGGACGCACATCCGCCTGCAGATGGTGAGCGACCCGACGTACCTGAGCGGGGCGCGGGAGCTGGTCAGCGCCGTGTCGCGCCGGCTGGGCTTCTCCGAGGAGGGCTCGGGGCAGATCGCCCTGGCGGTGGATGAGGCCCTCTGCAACATCATCCGGCACGGGTACGATCGCCGCCGGGACCGGCCGATCTGGCTGAGCCTGAACCCGGTCCACGACGAGCAGAACCGGGCCCAGGGCGTGACCATCGTGCTGGAGGATGAGGCGAGGCAGGTGGACCCGGAGCAGATCAGGAGCCGCGACCTGGACGAGGTCCGCCCCGGGGGCCTCGGCGTTCACATCATCCGGGAAGTGATGGATGAGGTCCGCTACGAGCGGCGCCCCGGCGCAGCCGGCGGGATGAAACTGACCATGACCAAACGCATCACACAGCCCGCGCCCGCCGGAGAGACCGGCCCCGGGCCGTGCGCCCGCGGGGGAGCCTGAGACCCATGCCCGAAGAGACGATGAGAGTGGTGACCCAGACCGAGGGCGGCACCGTGACGATCGCCCCCGAGGGCGATGTGGACCTGGCGCGCTCGCCGACGCTGCGCGCGGCCCTGCGCCAGGCGCTGGCGGCCAAGCCCCAGCGCCTGGTGGTGGACCTCACGGGCGTGGACTACATGGACAGCTCCGGCGTCGCCACGCTGGTGGAAGCCCTGCAGACCGCCCGGCGGGGCAGCACGCGCCTGGTCCTGTGCGCCATGAAGGAACGCGTCCGCTCGATCTTCGAGATCGCACGCCTCGACGGCGTCTTCACCATCGTGGACAGCCGCGAGAAGGCGGCGACGGCGTGACCGCGCCCGCCGCGGGCCGGAACGGGCCTGTGAGCGCGGCCGCCGCTTGACGCCCCGCCCCGCCGCGGCCATAGTCCTGCCATGTCCGCCACCCAGGCCGACGGCGAGCCGGAAACCCCCCGCTATTCCGCGACCCGCCCGGTCTCCTCGCTGGGGCGGGCGACGATCAGCATCCTGGAGCACATCGGCGAGCTGCTGTTCCTGCTCGTGGACGCCTCGGGGTGGCTGGTCCGGGGGGTCCGGGGCAAGCGGGTGCGGATCGGCACGGCGGCCATCGTCTCGCAGATCGTCCGCGTGGGCGTGCGCTCGATCCCGATCATCGCGCTGGTCTCCGGGTGCATCGGGCTCATCCTGGCGCTGCAGCTGGCGCCGCCGCTGGAGCAGTACGGGCAGAAGGAGAGCGTCGGGAACATCATCGGCGTCGCGGTGCTGCGCGAGCTGGGGCCGCTGATCGCGGCGGTAGTGCTCACGGGCTTCGCCGGGGCGGCCATCGCGGCCGAGCTGGGCACCATGGCCGTGGGCGAGGAGATCGAGGCGCTGGAGGCCCACGCGCTGAACCCGGTGCGGTTCCTCGTCGTGCCGCGGGTGGTCGCCAGCCTGATCAGCATGACCTGCCTGGCGGTGATCGCCGACGCGGTCTCGGTCGTGGCCGCGATGGCGACGGCCTCGCTGGCGCTGGACATCCCCGCGAGCACGTTCTGGGACCACGTGCTCATCCAGGTGAAGCCGGTGGACTTCTACACGGGCGTGGGGAAGGGCGCGGTCTTCGGCCTGCTCATCGGCGTGATCGCGTGCGGCAACGGGCTGAAGGTCTCCGGCGGGGCCGCGGGCGTGGGCAAGGCCACGACCAACACGGTGGTCGAGTCGATCGTGGCGATCATCATCGCGGACATGATCTTCACGGCGATCTTCTACGCCCTGAAGCTCGTCTGAGCCGCCCGCCGAGGAACCGTTCGGAGTACGCCGAGGACGCGGAAGATCACGCGGAGTTCAGCGGGGGGGCGGAGGCTTCGCGGCCTCGGCCCGCACTCGGGATACAGGACCGTGCCCACCACCGCCCCGGCCGGGAGCGAACCGGGTTGTTCTGTACCGAAACCGGCCGCGGCCGCGCCGCGCGGCGGACCCCTCCCGAGCTCGTCGCTCAGCGCGCCCGCACCGACATACGCGGGGGAGTTCGTCAATCGCGACTGGGGCACGCTGCGGGCGAAGCAGGCCGGCGACTCCCTCCGCCTCTTTCCTCGGCAACGCCGAGCTGCGCGTGCAGCCGACAGCCCGGGACGCGTTCACGGTGCTGGGCCCGATCATCCAAGACGCCGAGGGCGCCCTCGAGACCCGCGAGGACAAGGCCACTCGCGTGCGCCTGAAAGTGCCGGATCACGGCGAGATCGCGTTCGAACGCTGAGCGCGACGACCAGACCGCGGTGCGGGCGTCTGAGCGCCCCCGGATGCGGCGGTACCCGCGCCGCGGTGGACGAGCCTCGCTGAACGTGCCATCGACCGCAGCCTTAGGCGGTCGTGCTATCGCCTCCCCCCCAGCAGCCACACCGCCAGAAGCCCCGCCACCAACCCTCCGCCCACCACGTACACCATGCCCGCCGCCAGCTCCTGGGTCCGGGCGAAGTGGAGTTGCTGGAGCATCAGCCAGGCGAAGCCGCCGCCGATGCTGCTGGGGGGCTGGAGCATGACGGCGGCCTCGATCTCGTGGAAGCTGAGCAGGCCGGTCGCGGCGGCGACGCCGGCGAGCACGCCAGCCTGGGGGGGCAGGGCCCCCCGGAGCCACCCGCGGAGGGAGTCGCCCGCTTCGAGCCGGCGGAGGTCGCGCAGCTCGCGGGGCTCGGTGCGGGCGAGCCACCAGCCGGCGAGGGCGGCGAGGAAGCCGAAGCGGGCGGTGTGCGCCAGGACGATCACCGCCGGGGAGTCGGCGATGGGGGCGAGCGCCGGCCACGCCCGCCAGGCCTCTGCCGTCGCCAGGCCGACGAGGATGCCGGGGGAGAGGCCCGCCACCAGGAGCGCCCCCAGGCAGGCGCGGGCGGTCCGGCGCGCGGGGGCTCCACCGGCCAGCGCGGCCCACATCGAACCGGCGATCACTGCGGCGACCAGCGCGGTTGCGGCGGAGGTGACGCTGCTGGCGAGGATCGAGCGCCACGCCGTCCGCCAGAAGACCTGCAGCACGGAAAGGCCGCGGAGGTTGAGCAGGAAGAGCGCCACCGGGGCGAGGACGGCGAGCGACCAGACGAGGGCGGCGCCGGCCAGCACGGGCGAGGCCCGGATGCGCGGGTCCTCGGCCTGGCCGAGCCGGGCCCCCTCGGTGCTCTCGGCCCGCAGGCGCGCGGTCACGGCCCACGCGGCCGCCGCGGGCGCGAGCAGGAGCGGCCATGCGGCGACCCACACGCGCCAGTGCGCGGCGCGGGCCGACTCATCGAGGCGGCGCCAGAGCGTGATCGCGTAGGTGTCGAGCTGGGAGACGTGGAGGGGCACGGCGGAGCCGAGCATCAGGAGGAGCACCGCGCCGAAGGCCATGAGCACACCCGGTCGCGCCATGCCGAGGATGGCCAGGGCCCGGCGCCCGCGCGAGGCGGGGAGGAGGCGGAGGGCCTCGTACACATCCTCATCGGTCCGGCGGAGCTGCGAGGCGATGAGGAGCGAAGCGAGGGGCGAGGCCCAGAGGGCGAGGCCGGCGATGGCCAGGCCCTGACCGACCGGGATGACCATCCACTCCCGGCCGGGCGACATCAGCCTGTCGCCGATGGCGGCCCCCGGGGCGCGGAGGAGCCCCCACCCCGACGAGATCAGGTAGCTGGGCAGGAGCAGCGGGAGCGCCAGCAGGGCCACGAAACGTGAGGGCAGCCGGCGCGCCGCCCAGGCGCCGGGCCAGCCGAGGAGGGTGGCGAGGGCCGCGATGGCCGCGGCGACCAGCAGGGTCCTGGCGAGCAGGCCCAGGTCGACGCGGGCGGCGCGGCCGGCCTCACCCGGGGCCGAGACCACGGCCCACGCGACGCGCGCGACGACCGCAAGGCCGGGGATGCCTACGGTGACGCCGACCAACCCGGCCAGCACGAGGGCCGCCCAACCGCCACCCTGTCCCGCGGCTGTGCGCGCCATCCGCGCGAGTCTAAACGGATAGGTGGGAGGCGGCGTTTCCCTCGCTGGCTATCCCAGTTAGATCGTGAAGTTCGGTGTCCGCAAGGGCTCGCTCTGTCCTGAAATTCTGGTTCATGCCGTAAGGTCGGGCCGGCCGCCGCGACATTCTCTGAGAGACGCGCGCCGCCGCCGGGGATGGCCCGACCACGGGCGTGAGGGCAAGAAGGAGATGATGCGATGACGATGCGCACAACGAGCGTGAGCGGCAAGCGGCTGGCTGCTGCCGGGGCCCTGCTCTGCATCGCGGGCGTGGCCCACGCTCAGCCCGAGGGCAGCACGCCCTGGATGGTCGTGCCGAGCCCCAATGGCGGGCCGCAGCCGCTCGGCAACACGCTCAACGCCGTCGAAGCGCTCTCGCCGACGGACGCGTGGGCTGTCGGCTTCCACTACAACCCCGCCCACTGCGAGTACTGCCCCACGCCCCTCTCCATGCACTGGAACGGCGCTGCGTGGTCGCTCGTGAGCACGCCCGCGATCCCCGAAGCCCAGAAGGCCCAGCTCGACGACATCGACGCCGTGAGCAGCACCGACATCTGGGCCGTCGGCTGGGGCATCAACAACAACTGCGGCCTCTGCGGCTGGACCGTGATCCAGCACTGGGACGGGTCCTCCTGGACGCGGGCCCAGAGCCCCAACCCCGGCCTGGCCAACGCCCTTTACGGAGTGGCGGCCGTGTCCGCCACCGATGTCTGGGCGGTGGGGGACCAGTGGCTCAGTTTTTCTGCGAAGGTTCCCCTCATCGTTCACTACGACGGCGCGGCCTGGACGCCGGTCGCCTATCCGCCGATCGAGTATGGCCAGCTCGACTCCGTCTTCGCGCTCGGGGCGAACGATGTCTGGGCGGTGGGCGTGGCCGGCGTGATCAGCACCGGCATCCGGGGCCTCGCGTTCCACTGGGACGGCGCATCCTGGACCGAGGTGCCCCTCCCGCACGAGCCCGGCGGCTACATCTGGCTGCGGAGCATCTCGGGCGTCGCATCCAACGACGTCTGGGCGGTGGGTGTGTACAAGTACGTCAACCACAACGGCCACGCCATCGCCTCGGCCCGGACGTGGCACTGGGACGGGACAAGTTGGTCCCGCGTCCCGCAATCGGGCGTTGGCGGCCATGACTCCCGCATGTACGGCGTCCACGCCATCAGCAGCGACGACGTGTGGGCGGTGGGCGGGGGCGATCCCCCGCTCGGCTCGAACCTGGCGTTCGAGTACCAGACGGTCCACTGGGACGGTGTCCGCTGGAGCCGCGTTGAGAACCCCAATCAGGCAGTCCTCCTGGCGGTGGGCGGCTCGTCGCGCTCCGACGTGTGGGCGGTCGGGTGGGGCATGGACTCGCTTGGGTACTCCACGGGAACCCACACGCTCCACCACAACGGCTCGCCCCCGCTCTGCTACGCCAACTGCGACCGCAGCGCCACGCCGCCCGCGCTCAACGTGCAGGATTTCTCCTGCTTCCTGGCCAGGTTCGCCGCCTGGGACCCCTACGCCAACTGCGACGGCTCGACCGAGTGGCCCGAGTTCAACGTCCAGGACTTCAGCTGCTTCCTGACGCGGTACGCGGCCGGCTGCCCGTAACGCCGTCCGCCGGGCTCTCGTGAGCGGGGAGGCTCCGCCCGGCGCGGTGCGCGGGGATATCCGCCACGGCGATGCACCACAGCACCCAGCACGGAAGGGTGTAGCGGCTGTACGGCAGGAGGAACGCCGCGTGGGCGAGGCAATGGGCGAGCGACGCGGCTAGGCACAGCGCGAGCGTCCACCGGCCGGCCCGGGCGAAGGCCCCTGTCGCGAACACGGCCAGCGCGCCCAGGAGGAGACGGGGCCATCCGCTGCTCAACGGCGTCGCGAGCCGGTCGAGGGTCCACGCCAGCGGGCCCCGCCCTTTGGGCTGCGCGAAATGGTCCAGCCCCGTGATCGGCTGGTTGAACTGGAAGTTCGGCGCTGCCATCCCGCCCTCGCGTCCGTCCTGCGAGAACCGGCGGAGCATCCACGTCGTCTCGTTGTGCACCGCGCTGCCCGACCGAGGGAACAGCCCGAGCTGCCAGCACACGCCGTGCAGGGCCGCGCTCGAATAGCCGAGCGGGCGGGCCCTCACGCTCGCCCGTGCCCAGCGGCCGAGGAGGCGGTCGACACCCGGCGAGCGCCAGGCGTTCACCGCCCCCAGGAACCGGTGGATGCTGCCGTCATCGGGCCGGCCGGTTGCGATGATCGAGCGGTACCGCTCCTCGATCGCTCCCGGGAGCGGGAAGTCAGGCACGAGCAAGCCCGCCTGCGCTACGCCGATCCAGAGGAAGACGCCGTTTCCGCCGGAAAGGCCTCGGGTCCCGTGCTGTGCGTTTCGGTAGACCCATGGGCCCACGACGAGCCCGAACGCGAGGAGCAGGATCGCTGCCGAGCGAAGGCGGATGGCCCGGGGGACGGTGGCCCGGGCCTGCAGGGCGACGCCCAGCGCAAGAAACGGGACGAAGACCTGGAAGGCCGGACGCACGAGGCACAGCGCCCCCAGGACAAGCCCGAGCGCGGCAGGCCGCACGGGCTGGCGTGAACCGGGTCCGACGGACATCGCCGCGAGGGCGACGAGCAGGAACGTCGAGACCGACTCGGTCAGGACCGTGCTCTCAAAGGCGAGGAGCACCGGATCGAGCGCGGCCAGGAGGCCCGCGGCCAGGCCCCACACCGGCCCTCTGAGCCGCACCACCATCCACGCCACGAGCGCCGCCGTTGCGCAGCCCAGCGCGTGCTGTGCGCCGAGGATGACGCCGGGGCCTGATCCGAACACCGCGAAGAGCGCCCAGAGGAACAGCGGGTATCCCGGTGTTCGAAACGGCGGGAGATCGGGCGACTCGCCGCTCAGAAGCTGGTGGGCCCAGTGGAGGTACCACGCGCCGTCGTTCGAGATGACAAGGGGGATGTTGAGATGCGACAGCACCCTGACGGCGGCGGCGACCCCGAGCACCAGGGCCACCGTTGTCGCGCCCGTGAACCAGCAATTGCGCGTCTGGTCGCAAGGCTCACCCGGCCCGTCGCTCTCCGGGCGCCTCTCCATCGCGAGCAGCCTACCAGCGCATCCGCCGGGGGCATCGCCGCCGTTCGGTCTCCATACCCCCCCGCATTCGCGATACCGCACCCCGAAACGGGCCGCGTTATGATGCTCGCCCCTCCATGTCCACCGCCGCACCTTCCGCCAAGCGCCACACGCCTTCTTCGCCCCATCTGTCGCGATTGGGTCGCCTACGCGCTCTGATCGTCGAGGCACGGGCGGACATCCTGCTCGTCACCAACCCCGTCGATGTGGGGTACCTCACCGGGTTCCTCGGAGGCGACAGCTACTTGCTGGTCCCCGCGGAGGGCCGGCCGCTGGTGGTCTCCGACTTCCGCTACCAGGAGGAGCTGGCGGCCATCGCCCCGGTTGCGGATGTGCTCATCCGGACCAAGGGCCTGGCCGACGCGGCCGCGGATGTGCTCGCGGGGCTGCGGCCCAAGCGGGTGGCGGCCCAGGGGGAGCACATCCCGGTCGCGGAGTTCTCCGCGCTCAAGGAGCGCCTGAAGTCCATCGACCTGATTGCCAGCACCGGGCTGGTCGCCCGCCTGCGGCGGCAGAAGGACGCGGCCGAGGTCGCCCTGATCCGCGCGGCCATCCGGATCCAGGAGCAGGCGCTGGAGGCCATCCTGCCGACCATCCGTCCCGGGCAGACGGAGCTGGCCGTGGCGGCCCGGCTCGAGGCGGAGATGAAGACGCGCGGCGCCTCGGAGCCGGGCTTCAAGACCATCGTGGCCTCGAAGGCCGCGGGCAGCCTGCCGCACTACCGGCCCGGGCCCAGCCGGCTCGCCATCAACAAGACGGTGCTGATCGACTGGGGCGCGGTGTACGAGGGCTACCACGGCGACATGACCCGCGTCTTCACCCTGGGCAAGTGGCCGGCGAAGATCCGGGAGATCTACCAGATCGTGCTCGACGCCCAGCAGGCCGCGGCGGCGGCCCTCGCCCCGGGGCAGCACACGCACGCGATCGACGCCATCGCCCGGGCCCACATCACGAAGCACGGGTACGGCGAGCACTTCGGGCACGGCCTGGGGCACGGCATGGGGCTGAACGGGCACGAGGACCCGCGCCTGAACCCGCTGTTCCCCGACGACACGCTCCGCCCCGGCGATGTCGTGACGGTCGAGCCGGGCATCTACCTGCCCGGAGTGGGCGGGGTCCGCCTCGAGGACGATTACCTCATCACCGAGCGCAGCGCGGAGAACCTCTGCCGGCTGCCGAAGGACCTCAGGTGGGCCACACTCTGAGCAGGGACGGAGGGACGGAGGGACGAAGCCACGGAGTGGCCGCGGGCGCGCACCGACCCACTCCGTCCCTTCGTCCCTCCGTCCCTGCGTTTCTTGGATCCCTGCCATGATCGACATACGCAAGCTCAAGGAATTGGTCCGGCTGATGGTCGAGAACGACCTGTCGGAGCTCGACCTGAAGGACCAGGAAGAGACCGTGACCATCAAGCGCGGGCCCACGGGCGCGCCGGTGGTCGCCGTGCCCGTCGCCGCCCGCCACGCCGCGCCCGCGGCGCACGGCGACGACGGCCTGGAGGCGGAGGCGCCCGGCCCGGCGCTGGGCGCTGCCCGCCCGTCGCCCGCGCCCGGCGCGGCCCCCCCCCCCCCGCGCCAGAGCGCGGTCGCCTCGCCGATGGTGGGGACGTTCTACTCATCCCCGAACCCGGACGCGGGCCCGTTCATCACCGTGGGCTCGGCGGTGGGCCCGGACACGGTGGTGTGCCTGATCGAGGCGATGAAGGTCTTCAACGAGATCAAGGCCGAGTGCGCCGGCACGGTGGAGCGCATCCTCGTCAACAACGGCGAGGCCGTGGAGTTCGGGCAGAAGCTGTTTCTCGTGCGTCCCTCGGGAGCGCAGTGACGCAGTGACGCAGTAACGCAGGGCGGAGTGACGCAGTGGGGAAGACGTTTCGGAATCTCGCTGCGTGGCAGCGGGGAATGGAACTGGCTCGGGAGGTATACCGCGAAACAGCGGTGATGCCGGACTCGGAGCGGTTCGGGCTCACAAGCCAGATGCGTCGCGCGGCGGTATCGGTTCCGAGCAACATTGCGGAGGGGTATGGGCGGGGCACGCGGACCGAGTTCGGGCGGTTTTTGCGTATCGCACGTGCCTCGCTGTTTGAACTCTGGACCCAGCTTGAACTCGCGACCACGATGAACATGATCGAGCCCCACGTGAGCGTGTACGACCTCGTCGCCGAGACCGATCGTGTCCTGCAAGGGCTCATCCGAAGCCTCGAACAGAAGGAGTCTGACAACGAGACGCCGTGATTGGCCTTCCGGCTGCGTCGCTGCGTTTCTGCGTCACTGCGTCACTCATGTTCAGACGCATCCTGATTGCCAATCGTGGTGAGATCGCCCTTCGGGTCATCCGCGCCTGCCGCGAACTTGGCGTGGAAGCGGTGTGCGTGTACTCCGAGGCCGACAAGGAGGCGCCGTACCTGAAGCTGGCGGACCGGGCGATCTGCATCGGGCCGGGGCCGGCGAAAGAGAGCTACCTGAATATCGCGCGGCTCATGGCCGCGGCCGAGATCGCGGATGTGGACGCCATCCATCCGGGGTACGGGTTCCTCTCCGAGCGGGCGGACTTTGCGCAGATCTGCCTGGACCACAAGATCGAGTTCATCGGGCCCTCGCCGGCGGCGATGGGCAAGCTGGGGGACAAGGTCGAGTGCAAGCGCACCGCCAAGGCCAACAAGGTGCCCATCTTCCCCGGGTCCGAGGGGGCCATCGAGCAGGAGGATGAGGCGCTGCGGGTGGCGGCCGAGATCGGGTACCCGGTCATCATCAAGGCCGCGGCCGGCGGCGGCGGGCGGGGGATGCGGGTCTGCCACAACGACGTGACGCTGCGGAGCAGCCTGAAGCAGGCGTCGCAGGAGGCGCAGGCGGCGTTCGGGAACGGGGCGGTGTTCATCGAGAAGTTCCTCGATCACGCGCGGCACGTCGAGGTCCAGGTGATCGGGGACAAGCACGGGCACGCGGTGCATCTGTTCGAGCGCGACTGCTCGATGCAGCGGCGGCACCAGAAGATCATCGAGGAGGCGCCGGGGCCCGGGATCGACCGCAAGCGGCGAGACTACGTCTGCGAGGCCGCGGCCAGGCTCATCCGCGCCGCCGACTACGCGGGGGCGGCGACGGTCGAGTTCCTGATGGACGACAAACAGAACTTCTACATGCTGGAGGTCAACACGCGGGTGCAGGTGGAGCACCCGGTGACGGAGATGATCACGGGGATCGACATCGTGAAGACGGGGATCCGCGTGGCCGCGGGGGAGCCGCTGCCCTTCCGGCAGCGCGACATCACGATCCGGGGGCACGCGATCGAGTGCCGGATCAACGCGGAGGATCCGGAGAAGGGGTTCCGGCCGAGCGCCGGGAAGATCGAGACGTGGCAGACGCCGGGGGGGCCGGGGGTGCGGCTCGATACGCACGTGGTGCCGGGGTACACGGTGCCGCCGAACTACGACAGCATGATCGGGAAGCTGATCATCCACGCGGACGACCGGGAGCAGGCGATCGCGCGGATGAGCCGGGCGCTGCGGGAGTTCCAGGTGGGGCCGATCAAGACGACGATCCCGCTGCACCGGCGGCTGATGGAGAACAGCAGCTTCAGGCAGGGGGGGATCGATATCCACTTCCTGGAGAGGCTGCTGAAGTAGACCTTCCCGCCCGAGCGCAGTGGAGGCCGAAGAGGACCGACGCGCGCCGAGCGGGGGTGTTCGCGCCCGGGTTTCGCATGCCACTCCTCGAGCCCATTTCCCGCGACCGCCTCATCCTCACGCCGCTTTGGCTCCGCCGCCGCTACCTCTTCATCGCCGGGCCGGTTTACATCCTTGGCCTCGTGCTCATGATGCTGCGTTTCGGCCCATGGTGGATCGCCGTTGGCATCGTCGGCGCCGTTGCAGCGGGTATTTTCCTGTCCATCGACGCAACCCGCCGCGAGCGCGCCGCCCTCCGTGCCCATCTCCGCGGCCGCACGCCCCAGCCCATCGGCGGGCAGGCCGAGGCCTTCCTCCGTTCCCGCGGCCTCTACCCCACCGCCGAGGTGCTCTTCCGCGTGGCCGAGCGCTGGAACGAGGCGGCGCGCTTTCTTGGCGTGGACGCGGCTCTGCTCCGGCCGGAGGATGACCTCAGCTTTGACTACCAGCCCCTTCGGACACCACTCGGCGATTCGCCCGTTGAGCACTTCAAGTTCGAGGTCGAGTCACATCTCACGGCCGCGCAGCTCAAGGCGCCGCTCGCGTTCGGCCCGCGCTGCCCCGGCTGCGGTTACGATCTCAAGGGCCTGCCCGACGCGGCGCACTGCCCCGAGTGCGGGCGTGAGGTCGTCCGCATGCGAACCCTTGGGGACTACCTCCTGTTCGTCGCGGGCCTCGTGCCCCCGAGTTCGGATCGACCGCAGCCATGAAGCCAGACCCCGAACACCCTGCCGTCATCGCCATCGGGGGCCCCAACGGCGCGGGCAAGACGACCGTTTCCCGCTCCGTCCTTGCCGATGCTCTCAGCGTCGATCAGTTCGTCAACGCCGACACGATCGCGGCCGGGCTCTCCGGATTCAATCCCGCTCGGGCCGCCTTCTCGGCAGGACGCGTCATGCTCGGCCGGCTCCAGGAACTGGCCGCGGCACGCGAGCGCTTCGCGTTCGAGTCCACGCTCTCGAGCCGGACTTTCGCGCCGTGGCTGTCGCGACTGACCGCGACCGGCTATCGGGTCGGGATCGTCTACGTCTGGGTCCGTTCAGCGAGGATCGCCGTGGAGCGCGTACGGGCGAGAGTGCGCAAGGGCGGACACACGGTGCCCGAGGCGGACATCCGACGGCGCTACACGCGGTCGGCGTCGAACCTCTTCGCGCTGTACCTCCCGCTGGCCGAGGCCTCGGGCGGACCGTGGCGGATCTACGATAACTCAGGCAGCGAAGGGGCCCGCCTTGTCGCGTACTTCGACGCCGGCGTCCCCGTGGTCCTTGACCAGAGGACCTTTGCCAGGCTGAGGGAGGTTGCGCGTGAGGGCTCGCCCGACCCGGAAGACCGTTGACCCCATCGAAGCCCTCCGCGATGGTCGCGCTGTGGATGCTGCGGTCCACCGTGCCACACGTGCGGCCGCGCTCGAAGCCCGGCGCGATCGCGCGCGAGCAGCCCGCAAGGCGAAGCCGACGCGCGCCGCCTGAACCCCCGCCCATCGCCCTCTTCACCCCCATTCCGCCCCGATCCTCCTCCCCAGCACGTACAGCGCGTACCCGCTCACGCCGATCTCCCGCCGCCGGCCCGCCGCGTCGGCGGCGCCCAGCAGCTTCAGGGCCGACTTCCCGATTAGCCCGAGCCACTCCTCGCGGCTGTAGCCCCGCAGCCAGTACTTCGAATCGCGGTGCTCCTCGCGCCCCGCCGGCCCCCCCAGCGTCACCGTCAGGTGGCTGTGCACCCACTCCCGCCGCAGCCGGCGCGACGCGGGCAGGTACTGCACGACCTGCTGGACACGCAGCCCGGCCCGCGATCCCGACCACACATCCTCCGTCTCGAACTCGTTGCCGTAATCCGTCAGCGACAGCCCCACCACGTACACGCCCCGCGGCCGCAGCACCCGCGCCACCGCCGTGAAGTGGGCCAGCATCGCGCGATCCGAGCCCAGGTGGCGGATGGTGTTGATCAGGTTGAACGCGACATCCACGGAGGCCGCGGGCACGCGCCGGGCGAACGTGGTCATGTCGGAGACGAAGAGGTCGTGGGTGCCACGGGCGCCACGGGTGCCACGGGCGTGCGGTCCTCGGCTCGCCCGTGCCGGGGCCTCCATGGCCTCCTGTGCAAACGCCACCATCTCGGCCTCCCGGTCGAACCCGATCACCGAATGGCCGCGCTTCGCCAGCGCCCGCAGGTACCGTCCCGTGCCGCACGCGGGCTCCAGGAAGACGCCGCGCTCCTCCGCGGCCAGCGCCCCCCGCCGGCGTGCCAGCCGCTCGACGACGCCGATCTCCGCGCGCGTCCCCGACGCGTGGAGCACGTCGTACACCAGCGCATCCTCGTAGAGCCCGATACGGGTGGACACGCCGCCAGCGTACATGCCGGAGAACACAGAGGAAAACAGAAGAGAGGACACAGAAGAACACAAAGGGGAGGCCGGGGTGCTGCTTCCTCTCCTCATCGCTTTCTCTGTGTTCCTCTGTCTCCCTCTGTGTTCCTCTGTCTTCCTCTGTCTTCCTCTGTCTTCCTCTGTGTTCTCTTCCTTCCCCTATGCTGCACCGCAGGAGCCGCGCATGACCCCCCAGGACGCCATCGCCGAATCCATCCTCGCGACCAAGGCTCTCGCCGCCCGCTACTTCGCCGGCTTCACCGACGAGACGCGCACGAGGCAGCCGCCCGGCCTCCCCAACCACCTCGCCTGGTCGCTCGGGCACCTCGCCCTCACCATGCACCGCGTCGCGGAGAAGATCGACGGCGCCCCGCCGCCGGAGGCCGACTTCGCCCCGGGGCACGCGGCGCCCTCGACGCCGCCGCCGCAGCGCTTCCACTTCGAGGACATCTCGTTTGGCAGCACGCCCGTCGACGACCCCGCCCGCTACCCCAGCCTCGGGCGCTGCACCGCCATCTTCGACGCCGCCATCGACCGCTTCGCGGCCACCTACCGGGCCGCCACCGACGCGCGACTCGACCAGACCACACCCTGGGGCGCCGGCACCGCCACGCTCCGCTCCCTCGGCGGCCGCTTGGTATTCCACAACGGCATGCACACCGGGCAGCTCGCGGACCTCCGCCGCGCCTTGGGCTTCAAGTCCATTTTCGCCTGACCCCTCCCCCGCCGCTCTGCGCGGGGGGGGTGGCCGAGGCGCAGCGAGGCCGGAGGGGGCCCACCCGGCTGTCACAACCCGGCGCATCCCCGCCGCGCGGCTAGGCCGTGCCCCCGCGCGGCGCACGAGGCACGCGTGGCCCCTCCCCCTCCCGCGGGAGCGTCGCCCGCATCCACACCAGCAGCACGGCCATCGTCGCCAAGGCCCACACCTGCGCCGGCATCACCCCCAGCTCCCACCACAGGCTCGTCTTCACCCACTCCGGGGCCCGCCCCGACAGGTGCAGTTTCAGCAATGCCGCGCCCCACGGCAGGGCGAACCCCAGCAGCAGCACAACCATCGCCCACCCCGCCCGCCGGGCCGTTCTCGAGGGCTCCATCGCCAGCCGCGCCGCGAGCGCCCACGCGAAGACCAGCAGCACCGCGTCGTAGGCCCGGTGGTAGACCACCAGCAGTGTCACCACCGACACCATGCTCAGCGAGGCCAGCTCCGCCCGCCCCTCGCCACGCTCGCGCCCGCGGCGCCAGTCCGCGATGAAGTACGCCGCGCACAGCGCCCCCATGATCGCGTAGACCAGCCAGCGCACCGTCTCGCGCGACCAGATCAGCGTGTGCAGCGGGTAGTGCAGGTTCAGCATCTGGTGCCGCATGTCGCTCTCGCGCGTCGGGTTGGCATCGCCCCGCAGCGGGAACTCCCGCAGCTGCGTCATCCACGACTCCCACCAGCCGCGCGCCCCCTCCGCCAGCTCCATCCGCCCTGCCCCGGCCGCGAAGAGCGCCGCCGCCGTCAGCCCCGCGGCCAGCGCCACGTTCCACCGCCCCCGCCCCGCCTCGTACACAACGAAAAGCCCCGCGAGCTGCGGCTTGATCGCCATCGCCGCCCCGAGCAGCACCCCCGCCACCACCGGCCGGCCGCCCGCCCGCGCGAGGAGACCCGCGGCGACCAGGCACAGCACCAGCACCGGCGTCTGCCCGAACTTGATCGCGGTCGCGAACGGCGCCAGCCACAGCGCCCCGGCGATCAACACCAGCCACCCGCCGCGCGAGCCCGCGCTCAGCCCCGCGAGCCGCCCCACCGCCCAGACCGCCGCCGCCCCCGTGCCCAGGTTCAGCAGCGTCCAGGCGAGCGAAGCCACGCCCCACGGGAGGGCCGCGAACGGCGCAGAGACCGCGAGCGCTGAGGGCGGGTAGAGCAGGACCGGGCCGCGCTCCTTGACGTGATGGAACTGCGCCCCGGGGCCGACCAGCCGGTCCCACACCTCGTTGACGGTCCCGGGGTCGTAGGGGTTGCCCCCATCGAGCCAAACGCGGGCGCACGCGTAGACCAGGGCGAAGTCGCCGTTCCCCCCGGGCCCCAGCGCCAGCGCTGGCCAGACGCCGCGGACGACCAGGACCGCCGCGCCGACGGCCGCCAGGGCGATCAGCGCCCAGCGGACCCCGCGCCTCCCCCACCACTCCGCAGCTGGCACCATCTCCCGCACGCTCGGACTCCGCCCCCGCCCCGGTTTCCCGCCCCGCCCCGCACTCCGACCCGGCCCGGGCCACTATCGACCACCCGCCGCCGCGCCCGTCAGCCGCGCACTGCGCCGCTTTCCGTACCCCGCGCGCTCATCAGCCCACACGCTCATCCCTGAGCGACTCCGCGATCCCTACCTCCTGGAGCCGCACGCTCGCCCGGTCCAGCTCCTCCTTCGCCCGCTGGAAGGCGTTGGCATCCACCGACCGCCAATCGGCCTCCGCCTGCTCTGTTTGAGCTTTGAGATTTGAGATTTGAGATTTGAGCGCTTCCGCATATCCCGCCTCCAGGTTCACCCGGTACCGCTCCAGCCGCTCCGAGATCCACTTCACATCCAGCTTCGCGTTCACGATCAGATCGACCACCCGGTGCCTGGTCATGTCCTCCCGCGCGTGGGCGAAGCTCTCCGCCTCCATCCGGTCCACTTCCTCCCGGGTCAATCCGTGGTTCGGCACCACCTGGAGCGCTGACCGCCGCCCGCTGCGTCGCTCGTGCGCCGAGACGTTCAGCACACCGTTGGCATCGACCAGGAACTCCACCTCCAGCTGCGGGATCCCCGCCGGCATCGGCGGCAGCCCCCGCAGGTGGAACTCCCCCAGGCTGCGGCAGTCCGCGGCCATCTCGCGCTCGCCCTGGAGGACGTGCAGTTTGATCGACGTCTGCCCATCCACGCTGGTCGAGAACATCTCCGTCGCCCGCGCCGGCACCCCGCTGTTCCGCATGATGAGCTTCGCAACCGCCCCGCCGACGGTCTCGATCCCCAGCGACAGCGGGATCACATCCAGCAGCAGCGTCCCGGTCACCTCCCCCGAGAGCACCGCCCCCTGCACCGCGGCCCCGAGCGCCACCACCGTGTCCGGATCGAGCGCTGTGTACGGCTCGATCCCGAAATACTCCCGCACCCGCCGCCGCACGACCGGCATCCGCGTGGCCCCGCCCACCAGCACCACCGCATCAATGCCCCGGGTAGGTCGGCTCTCCGAGCCGATGCGGGTGCCACTGCTCGCCGCGTCTTCGCGGCGCAGCAGTGCTCCCCCCAGTTCCCGCCGCGCATCCCGGACCGCCCGCTCGCACGCCGCGATCGTCCGCACCACCCAGGGCGCCACCAGCGCCTCCAGCTCCGCGCGAGTGACCGTGCGCCGGAACACCCCCCCCGCGGCCCCCTCGACCGCCACCTCAACCTCCGCCGACTCCCTCTCGCTGAGCTCGCACTTCACCCGCTCCGCCGCCATCCGCAGCCGCTGGAGGTCGCCGGGTGCCACGGGCGTGCCGTCCTCGGCTCGCCCGTGATGCAGCTCCCTCAGAAAAACCTCCACCAGCATCCGGTCCACATCATCCCCGCCCAGATGCGTGTCCCCTGCGGTCGAGACCACCTGGAAGAACTCGGTCCCCCCCTCGCCCGCCGGCGTCAGCTTCAGAATCGAGACATCAAACGTCCCGCCCCCCAGGTCGTACACCGCGACAACCTTCGGTCCCTCAGAATCCGTGCCACGGGTTCGCGGCGTCTTCGCCGCAACCCGTGCCGAGTCCCGGGTGCCACTGCTCGCGGCGTCTTCGCCGCGCAGCAGTGCCTCGCGCACCCCCAGCCCGTACGCCAGCGCCGCCGCCGTCGGCTCGTTGACGATCCGCACGACGTCCAGCCCCGCCAGCCGCCCCGCATCCCGCGTCGCCTGCCGCTGCGCATCGTCGAAATACGCCGGCACGGTCACGACCGCTTTCAGTGGCACAGGCGTCCCGCCTGTGTCCAGGCCCAGCGCCCGCGACGCCCGCTCCTTCAGCTCCCGCAAAATCACCGCCGACACCTCCTGCGGTGTAACCACCAGCTCCTTCCCGCCTTCTTCCCCCCCTCCGTGCCTCCGTGCCTCCGTGCCTCCGTGCCTCATTGGCAACAGAACCCGCGCCGTCCGCCGCTCCCCCTCCACCACCCGGTACGACAAATACGGCAAGTCCGCGGCCGCGTCCTCCCGCGACCGCCCCATCAACCGCTTCACGCTCGACACCGTCGTCCCCGGAAACTCCGCCGCGCGATCCCGCGCCTCAACCCCCACCACCGTCCTCACCCCCCCGTCCGCCCCCGCCTCGTACCGCACCACGCTCGGCAGCAGCCCCCGCCCCCGCTCATCCGGGATCACCCGAGCCGCACCCCCCTCCCACACCGCCACCAGCGAGTTCGTCGTCCCCAGATCAATCCCGACAATCCGCTCCATGCCGCAACAGTATCACTCGATAGAATGCCTCCATGGCGCCGCCGCTCCCCATCAGCATCCCGGCCGATCAGCTCGCCGCGTTCTGCGGGCGCCACCACATCGCGCGGCTATCCCTCTTCGGCTCGGTCCTCCGCAGCGACTTCGCCCCGACGAGCGACATCGATGTTCTCGTCGAGTTTCTGCCCGGCCGCACGCCCGGTCTTGCCTTCTTCCGCATGCAGGAGGAACTCTCATCGCTCCTCGGCCGGCGCGTCGATCTCCACACACCCGCCAGCCTGAGCCGCTATTTCCGCGACGAGGTGCTGCGCGAGGCCAGGGCGCTCTATGTCGCGGCATGACGACGCGGTCCGACTGCGGCACATGCTCGACCACGCCCTTGAGGCGTCGGAGATGTGCCGAGGCTGCACCCGCGCCGACCTCGATCGCGATCGCAAGCTGAACCTCGCCCTCGTGAGGCTCGTCGAGGTCATCGGTGAGGCGGCCAACCGAGTCACCGCCGAGCGCCGCCAGTCGCTCCCCGCGATCCCGTGGCCCGAGATCATCGGAATGCGAAACCGGATCGTGCACGGCTACGACCAGGTCGACTTCGACATCCTCTGGGCCGTTGTTCAGCAGGACCTTCCCCCCCTCATCGACCAGCTCCGAGGCACGCTGCAACCCTGAACAGGGGCCGCAACGGTCGGCACTCGGAGGACGGCCACGTATCATCCTCCCCCATGAAGGCCTCCGTCCGCTGGCTCAACTCCCTGCTCGACCCCGGCGACCTCTCCGCCGACCAGGTCGAGCACACCCTCACCCACGTCGGCTTCCCCATCGACGCCCGCGAGACCGTCTCCACGCGCGAGGGCCCCGACACCCAGCTCGAAGTCGAGATCACCAGCAACCGAGGCGATGCCCTCTCCCACATCGGCCTCGCCCGCGAGATCGCCGCCGCCACCGGCCAGACCCTCAAGCTCCCCGCCCTCAAGGAGCCGCGGACCCAGGGCCGCGTCAGCGACTTCGTCGCCCTCGACAACCAGGCCCCCGAGGACTGCCCCCGCTTCACCCTTCAGGTCATCCGCGGCGCGAGGATCGCCCCCAGCCCCCCCTGGCTGGCCGCGGCCCTGGAATCCGTCGGCCAGCGCCCCATCAACAACGTCGTTGACGCGACCAACTACCTCAACTTTCTCTTCGGCCAGCCCTGCCACGCCTTCGACCTCGGCAAGCTGGGTAGGTCGGCTCTCCGAGCCGACACTCCGGGTGCCACGGGCGTGCCGCCTTCGGCTCGCCCGTGCGTGATCATCCGCCGAGCCCGCCCCGGCGAGCCCCTCACCACGCTCGACGGCAAGCAGCGCAAGCTCGCCGGCGACGAGATCGTCGTCGCGGATGCGGAGCGGGCGCAGTCTCTCGCGGGCGTCATCGGCGGCCACGACTCCGAGGTCACCCCCGCCACCACCGACCTCGCCCTCGAGGCCGCCACCTGGGACCCCCCCGCCATCCGCCGCGCTGCCCGCCGCCACCAGGTCCGCACCGACGCTTCCCACCGCTTCGAGCGCACCGTCGACCCGCGGACCCTCGACGCCCCCGCGCAGCACCTCCTCACCCTCATCGCCGACCTCACCGGCGGCACGCCCGCCGCCGGAATGCTCGACGCCTACCCCACCGTCCCCCCCTCTTCCTCTGCGTCTTCCTCCGCGCCCTCCGCGCCTCTGCGCGAAACTCCTCTGAGACTCGCCCGCATCCCCATCATCCTCGGGATCCCGATCCCCGAGCCCGAAGTCGCCCGCCTCCTTCACGCCCTCCATATCGAATCCCGCCGCGACACCACCGCGGCCGCGCAGTTCGGACCCGTCCTCGTCTGCACCATCCCCGCCCACCGCCCCGACCTCGAGCGCGAGATCGACCTGATCGAGGAGCTCGCCCGGATCAAGGGCCTCGACGCCATCCCCGCGCACGCGCGCACGGCCATCGCCATCCGCCCCGCGCAGCCGCACGAGCGGGCTGCGCGAATCCTCGGCGAAACCCTGGCCGCGCTCGGCTTCCACGAGACCGTCACCGTCAGCTTCCTCACCGACGCCCAGGCGGCGCTGTTCCTTCACCCCGGCCTCTCCCTCCTCCACGTCCACGACCCCAGGGCCAGGGGCAGTGGCACAGGCGTCCCGCCTGTGTCCGGCCGCGCCCACGAGTCCGCCCTCCGCCCCAGCCTCATCCCCAGCCTCCTCCTCACCAGGAAGCACAACCAGGACCGGGGCGCGACCACCCCCGGCGGCCTCCGCCTCTTCGAGACCGCTGCCACCTACGCCGGTGAGGACGACGCGGGTAGGTCGGCTCTCCGAGCCGACATGGCCCCGCCATCGGCACGGAGTGCCGACCTACCCCCCGAGGCCCTCGAACGCCGCACGCTCGCCCTCCTCCTCGACATCCCCGGCGCCACCAAGGGCAAGCAATCCTCCCCCGAATCCCGCCAGCAGGCGATCCGCCAGCTCCGCGGCGCCCTCGAGTCGGTGGCGCACGCCCTCGGCGGCCCCACCGCCACGCTGGACCTGAAGCCCGCGCCGCTCGCCGACCCCGCGCCCTCGCCCTCGCCGTCTTCGGCGAAATCCCTCTCTCCCTACGACCCCTTCACCCACGCCCACATCCTCCTCCGAGGCCGCCACATCGGCCGCCTCGCCCAGACCTCCGCGGCCGCGCAGAAACTCTTCGACCTCGACACGCCCGTCCTCACCGCCGAGTTGGAGCTCGAGCCGCTGCTCGCCCTCTACCCCCCGCCCCCCGCGGCCGCCAGCGAGCGCGACCTCCCCCACTTCCCCGGCATCGAGCGCGACCTCTCCCTCTTCCTCGACGACGCCACCCCCTGGTCCGCCGTCCGCTCGCTCGTCGAATCCGCGCAGCTCCCCCTCCTCGACTCGCTCGACTTCGTCACCACCTACCGAGGCCAGCAGACCGGGCCCAACAAGAAATCCCTCACGCTCCGCCTCACCTTCCGGGACCCCGCCCGCACCCTCCGCCGCGAGGAGGTGGATCCACAAGTGGCCCGCGTGGTTTTGCTCGCCGGCGAGCAACTCGGCGCGACGCTGCGCGGGTAGGTCGGCTCTCCGAG
>JBBDXI010000052.1:0-27644 GCA_040902425.1 Phycisphaerales bacterium | reverse complement strand
GGGCGAAGAGTCGGGGGGGGGACTCACCGGGGTACGAGAGTTCTGGAAGGGCATCGTCGGGATCACCGGGCGACTCCTTCCAGCGTCGGCTGCGATGGTTGCGGGGGCTGGTCGCCGTTCACGATTCGGCCGTCGCTGATGCGGATGATGCGGCGGGCGTGGGCGGCGACGCCGGGGTCGTGGGTGACGATGACGACGGTGAGGGCATCCTCCTCGTTGAGCTGCTTGATCATGGCCAGGATCTCCTGGCTGGTCTTGGTGTCGAGGGCGCCGGTGGGCTCATCCGCGAGGAGGAGCGACGGGCCGTTGATGAGGGAGCGGGCGATGGCGACGCGTTGCTGCATGCCGCCGGAGAGCTTGGAGGGGTGGAAGGTCATCCGGTCCTTGAGGCCGACGCGCTCGAGGAGGCGCTCGGCGCGGGCGCGGGCCTCGCGCTCGGTGGCGGCGGTGGAGTAGGTGACGGGCATGAGCACGTTCTCGAGGGCGGTGGTGCGGGGGAGGAGGTTGAAGCTCTGGAAGACGAAGCCGATCCTGCGGGAGCGGAGCTCCGCCCGCTGGTCGCTGGAGAGGCGGGAGATCTCCTCGTTCTCGAACCAGTACTCGCCGCTGGTGGGGCGGTCGAGGCAGCCGAGGATGTTCATGAGGGTGGTCTTGCCGGAGCCGGAGGCGCCCATGAGGGCGACGAGCTCGCCGCGCTCGATCTCGGCGGTGATGCCGCGGAGGACGGGCGTCTCCAGTTCGCCGGCGCGGTAGATCTTGTAGATGTCGCGGAGCTGGATCATGGGGCCCTACCCCGCTGCGGGTGCCACTGCTCGCCGTCCTCGGCGCAGCAGTGCGGGAGTCTGGCGTGATCCGGAGGCGCAGGGTGGTGGGCACTGCTGCGGGGCGAAGACGCCGCGAGCAGTGGCACCCGGACTCGACGACGGCCGCGGAACGACATCAGCGGCCGCCCCGCCCGCCGCCGCCGCCGCCCATGCCGCGACGGTTGAACTGAGGGGCGAAGGGGTTGGTGGTGCCGGGGGCCGCGGAAGCGGCGCCCTCGATCTCTTCACCGACGATGACCTGCACGCCCTCGGAGAGGTCGGGCCCGCTGACCTCGGTGCTGGTGCCGTCGGAGAGGCCGATGGTGACCTTGAGGGGACGGGCGTAGGCGCCGGCGGCGACCCAGACGGTGCCCGTGGAGGGGCGGAGGCCCTGCCCGCCGCCGGGGCCCCGGCGCGGGCCGCGGATGCGGCGCTCGCCGCCCTGCCCGTTGGGCGCGGGGGCTGCATCCGAGGCGGGCGCGGGGGCGGGCGCCGGCGCCTCGGCCGCGGAGCCGGGCTCGACCTGGTCGGGCGCGGGCATCCAGCGCAGGGCGGCGTTGGGGACGGTGAGGACATCGTCCTTCTGGTCGATGATGAAGCTGACGTTGGCGGTGAGGTAGGGCAGGAGGGTGCTGTCGCTGTTGTCGGCGGCGATCTCGACGGTGTAGGTGACGACGTTCTGGGTCATGGCGGCGTTGAGGCGGACCTTCTGGACCTCGGCGTTGAAGGTGCGGCCGGGGAAGGCATCCACGGTGAAGGTGGCGGGCTGGCCCTCGCGGACGCTGCTGATGTCGGCCTCGTTGACGGCGGCCCAGACCTCCATGCGGCGGAGGTCTTTGGCGAGGAGAAAGAGGCTGGGGGCGTTGAGGCTGCTGACGACGGTCTGCCCGATGTTGACGCGCCGGTCGATGACGACGCCGTCGACGGGGCTGCGGATGACGCAGAAGGAGAGGTTGCGGCGGGCGCGGAGGAGGGAGGCCTCGGCGAGGGGGACGCCGGCCTTGGCCTGGACGACGGCGGCCTCGCCGACGGCGACGGAGGAGCGTGCGGCGTCGTAGGCGGACTTGAAGGCGTCGTAGGCGTTCTGGGCGACGAGGTCGCCGGGGCCGAGGCGCTGGGCGCGGTCCCAGTCGCGCTGGGCCTGGTCGAGGCGGGCCTTGAGCTGGCCGAGGTCGGCCTCGGCGCGCTGGACGCCGGCCTTGGCGGACTCGACCTGGGCCTCGGCCTGGGCGAGGTCGGCCTTGAAGAGGGTGTCGTCGATGGTGGCGAGGACGGAGCCCTCGGTGACGGTGGAGCCGTAGTCCACCGGCTTGCCCTCGGCGTCGGTGCCGAAGGAGAGGATCATGCCGGCGACCTGGGCGCCGACGTCGACGATCTCCTCGGGCTGGAGGGTGCCGGTGGCGTTGATGGCGGAGAGGATGTCGGCGCGGCGGACCTCGGCGAGGCGGAAGGCGGTGCCGCCATTGCCGGAAGAGAAGCGCCACCAGGCGAGGACGCCGGCGGCAAGGAGGACGAGGACGGCGAGGATGACGAACGCTCGGCGCATGGCGACTCCGGTGCCCCCGGGCTCCCCCTATGGCGGCATAACGCCCGGGGGGGTGGGATTGTTGCGGGGTGAGGGGGGGGCGGGTTGGGCAGGGTGAAGGAACTGCGGGCGGGGCCCTTCGGCACTGCTGCGCGGCGAAGGCGCCGCGAGCAGTGGCACCCGGCTAGCGCGGGGTGCGCGCGGTGGGGTCGCCGAAGAGCATGAACTTCATCCCCTGGAAGAAGATGCTCGCGGGGTACCAGCTCTCGGTGGGGATGATGGTGGCGAGGTGCTCGCGGTCGTAGTAGCGCGAGACGGCGCCGGCCCAGCAGTCGCCGATGCGGGCGCCGGGGTTGTCGGCGAGGTGGTCGACGAAGCCATCGAGGAGGGTGAGGCCGCAGGGCTGGCTGCCGGTGTTGCAGCCGATGTAGGCGATAGCGCCGTGGGTGTCGGCTCGGAGGAGTTCTTCGCCGAGGCCGGACTTGTTGTGGGGGCCGCGGGCGTAGCACGCGGGTGGTGGCGGGGGTTCCTTGAAGACCTCGCCGTGGTTGGTGCCCTTGTGGCTGGAGCCGGCGGCGTCTTCGTAGGCCTCGTAGGGCGGGAGGGTGGCGAAGCGGGCGGTGGAGCAGCCGGCGGAGAAGAGGATGGGGAGGGCGGGGCCGTTTTTCAGGGCGGGGATGCTGGCGATGGAGAGGCTGCCATCCCAGCGGTCGTCGGACCCGTGGCCGGCGTGGAGGATGAGGCCAGCGCCCGCGTTGATGAGGGCGATGACCTCGGAGTCGGTGGGCGGAGGGGTGTCGAAGGCGGGGTTGGCATCCTTGTAGTAGCGGCGGCGGGTGGACCAGCCCTTGAGGCGGGTCGCGGCGCGGTCGAGCTGGTCGCGGGCGTCGACCCAGCCGGCGGTGACGACGGTGGCGACGCGGGGGGTCGCTGGCGGGACGCCTGTGCCACTGGAGGGGTGCGCGAGGGCGCGGTCGTGGGCGAGTGTCTTGGCGGCGACAGCGCGGGCTTGCTCGGGGGTGCTGACGGGCCAGCGGCCGAGGGCGAGCTCGGGCTTGTAGTCGATGGCGTCGAAGTTGATGGGGCCCGTCTTGTTCTTCTCGCCCCGGACCTCGCCGTAGTAGTGCGCGTGGAAGCCGTCCCTGGCCGCGTTCCAGTCGTCGAAGGAGCCGTCGGGCTTCGCGACGTCGGCGTAGTAGAGGTCGCTGGGGTAGAAGGCGTAGTCGAAGGCGGGCTCGGTGACGCGGTCGAGGACCATGTAGCGGATCGGCATCACGTCGGCATCGCCGACGAGGAGGACGTAGCGGAGGCCCTCGTTCCAGCGGACATAGAGGCAGCGCTTGAGTTTCTCGGGGTCGTCCGCGCCCGGTTGCTCGGCGAGGGCGTCCTCGAGCGGGAGGATCTCGGTGCGCATTTCGGCGTTGCGGGTTGCGAGGTACTCGCCCAGCGCGGGTACGAAGGTGCGCGGGGCGACCACGAGAAAGGACGGACGAGCCCGCGCGGGCTCCGCGGCCGCGGGCCTGGTCTGGGGGCGCTCGCGGATGTCGAGGCCGGCTTCGACGACGGAGAGGGTCGCGGGGTCGGCGGCGCGGGCGTGGAAGCGTGTGCGGGGGTCGGCGGAGAGGGTGACCTCGAAGCGGTCGGTGAGGGCGCGCTGGGGCGTGGCGGGGTCGGCGGCGAGGCGGCGGAGCATGGCGAGGAGGACGTTGCGCTCCCACGCCTTTGCGTCGGGCTTGATGTCGGCGGAGAGGGCCGCGGCCGCTTCGAGCTTCGGGACGGCGGCGCCGAGGATGGCGAAGGCGACTTCGTCGGGCGCTCCCTGATCGCCGAGGATGCAGCGGTCGCCGTCGCTGAGGAGGGAGAGACGGACGCCGGTGCGGCCGAGGCCCTCGCGTTTCAGGTCGCAGATGTCCACGACGAGGGCGGCCGTGTCTCCGATGGCGCGGAAGGTGCGGCCGTCGCAGTGGACAGCGCGGTTGTCGGCGACGCCGATGCCGACGCGCTTGCCGGATTTTTCGAGGGCGGCGACCATGCGGCCGGTGCGGCCTCTTGAGATGAAGTGGCTGTCGAGGATGATCTCGCGGACGAGGCCGAGGCCGCGCCCGAGCTGGACGCCCCGGCGGCCCTGGGCGGGTCCTTCGCCGTCGTTGGCGGGGGCGTCGGCGAGGGCGGACTCGCTGCCGCCGCCGGTGAACATGGGGTCGGTAAGGCAGGCGCAGCCGGCGCTGGTGCCGCCGACGAGGGTGCCCCACTTGAGCATGCCATCGTTGAGGGCGCGGAGGACTTCGTTGGGCTTGCCCTCGCTGGTGTAGAAGCGCGGGATGAGGCGGCTCTGGTCGCCGCCGGTGAAGTAGACGAGGTCGGCGTGGGCGATCCAGTCGGCGGCGAGCGTGCGCGACTCGGCGTCCTTGGCGGCGTCGGGGAGGATGAGGTAGCGGGCATCGGGGCGGAACTTCTTGAAGCGTTCGGTGGCGCTGGCGGCGGCGGCCGCGGCGTCGGCGCTGGCGTAGGGGACGATGACGATCTTGCCGGTGTCGCGGCGCGTGAGCAGGGCGTCGTAGGCGGCGGTGTTGTCGTCCCTGAGGCCGCCGCCGATGGCGATGAACCGGGGGAGGGCGACGGTGGTGGGGGACGCAGCGCCGCCGGAGAAGAGGGCGACGGCGGCGAGAAGCGGCGCGAGCAGGAGCTTCATGGTGCGTCTCTGGGTGCGGTGCGGGTCGGGCGGTGCGGTTGAGCGTGGTGAGGGGCGTGTCGATGTTGGTCGAGGGCTCAAGGCTGGGGCGCAGACGCCGGACTGTGAACAGGGCGGCGCCGAAGAGCAGCGCGGCGCGGGAGGTTGGGCGTGCGGGCGGTCATCGGGGGCATGATACAGGCGGGCGCGCGCGGTACCCTTCGGGGATGCGATGAAGGGGGCTGGACAGCACGATCCAGGTGACGTGGCCCCGGGGGGACGGGACGACGCGGACGTACACGTTCACGCGCGGGGCGGCGCTGACCTACCTGTTCACGGACGGGGAGTGGCACCGGGCTCAGTGCATGAACATGCTGCGGCGGCTGGAGGTGGCGGGGGTGAGCGAGCGGCTGCCGGAAATCTCGGTGGTGGAGTGGCAGGCAGAGGTGGAGGGGGCGTGAAGTGGGGGGCGGGGAGCGGGTCAGATCGGTGACGCCGTGGCCTGAGCGTGCGCGTGCTCTTTCTGCACGCCGTAGCGGACGCGGGAGAGCGTGGTGTCCATCGCCAGGTAGGTGATCCCGAAGGGGATGAGGCCCCAGTCGGCGCGGCCGGCGGCGAAGACGCCGCAGAAGAGGATGACCAGGAGGCCGACGGCCCACAGGTTGCGGCGGAGGGCGCGGTAGCGGCGGGGCGTGTCGAGCCCGCTCAGGATGGTGCGGGTCTCGAGCGCTTCGAGCGCCGCGGCGAAGGCGAGGAAGAAGGCGAGCGCGTTGAGCTGGAAGGCGATGTGCAGCACGACTCGCGCCGGCGGTGCGGGCGACCACAGGCCGAGTTGGGGGACCAGCGTGGCCGCGATGGTGAGCGGGAACACGGTGCCGCAGATCCGGAGCGCCAGGCGGGAGCGCTCGGGGAGGGCGTAGTCGCTGTGTGTCGGTGCGGAGAGCCGCCAGCAACCGAGCGTGTGGAACGCGGCGGCGGCAAGGCAGCCGAGCGTGGCGATGCCGGCGGCTGCCCAGATGAGGATGTCCACCAGCACCGCGGGGCCGCCGCCGCCGGGCGAGCCGAGGGCCATCCACAGAGCGGCGAGAACCATGAAGCAGATGGCCCCGACGAGGAGGAGGAGCGGGATCCACATCGCCCCCTCGAAGCAGCGGAGGCCGTAGAAGACGCGCGCGAGCCAGGCGGGGTCGGCGCCGCGGAGGAGGGCGGAGCGCTGGCGCGAGCGGGCGATGGGGAAGGCGCACTCGGGGCAGGGGCCGGCGAGGGGGAGCCCGGCGAGGTCGTAGCCGCAGCGGATGCAGGCCTCGGGGGCGGGGTCGCCGGGCATCGGAGGAGTGTACGTGGAGGCCGCATGAACGCGCGGGCCCGCGGGCGGTGGCTACACTGCGGCAGATCGCTCGGGGCGCGGCCGGACACAGGCGGGACGCCTGTGCCACCTGATGGCCGCTGAGAAGCACCCGTTGAACCTGATCCGGTTCGGACCGGCGGAGGGAAGCGAGCATCGCGAGCGTGCCATCCAATCGGGAGCGGGCCACGGCGATCGTGCGGCAGTGCCGGCGCGAGCCCGCGGCGGTGCTGCGCGAGATGCTGCGGCTGCACAGGGCGGGGGAGGTGTACGTGGCGTACGAGCTGGCGCGGGCGGTGCCGGCGGCGGTGGGGGGGGCGGATCGGCGGCAGGTGCTGGCGCTGGCGCGGGGGCTGGATGCCTGGTCGTCAACGGATTGCTACGGGTGGTTCGTCGGGGGGGTGGCGTGGCGGGGGGGCGTGCTGAGCGACAAGGACATCGCGGCGATGGCGGCGTCGCCGGACCGCTGGGTGCGGCGGGCGGCGCTGGTCTGCACGGTGCCGCTGAACTGCCGGGCGCGGGGGGCGGGAGAGCCGGACGCGAGACGCACGCTGGCGGTGTGCCGGCTGCTGCTGGATGACCGGGATGACATGGTGGTCAAGGCGCTGTCGTGGGCGCTGCGCGAGCTGGGGCGGCGCGAGGCGGGGCCGGTGCGGCGGTTTCTCGCGCAGCACGGCGAGCGGGTGGCGGCGCGGGTGTGGCGCGAGGTGGGGAACAAACTGAGCACGGGATTGAAGAACCCGCGCGGCCGGAAGACGGCCGCGCTTTCGCGGAGCGGTGCGGCATGAAGACCAGCGAGACGAGCGGTGAGTTCGTGGGACGGTTCGGGGCGCCGCTGCGCGGGGCGGGGAACCCTGGGAGTTCGCGGGGTGTGACGACGCCGGGGTCGTTCGCGAACGCGCCGGATATCGGGGGGCCGTACGCGTTCTCGTCGCCGGATGCGCCGGGGATGCCGGGGGCGAGCGAGAAGACGGCGTGGGATTTTTTGCCGGAGGGGTGGGAGGTGGAGCGGGTCGAGGGGCCGGATTCAAGATTCGAGATTCGAGATTCAAGATCTGACGTCCCGGAATCGGCGCGGCCCGTGGCTTCGTCGCCGTGCATGGCCTGCGAACATTTCGTGTTCACCGATGCGCGGGGCGTGACGCGGCGGGTGACGCCGCCGGCGGGGTTCAGTCCGGTGACGCAGCTCGAGTACGCGCGATTGGGGACGGTCACGACCGAGATGCGACGGGTGGCCGAGCGGGAGCCGCACCTGACGCCGGAGCAGGTGCGGGATGAGGTGGGCGCGGGGCGGATGGTGATCCCCGCGAACCGCGTGCACCTGGGGTACCGGCTGGACCCGATGTGCATCGGGCGGGCGAGCCTGACGAAGGTGAACGCGAACCTGGGGGCGTCGCCGGTGTCGTCGGACACGTCCGAAGAAGTCGAGAAGCTGAACTGGGCGATCCGCTGGGGGGCGGACACGGCGATGGACCTGTCCACGGGGGGGAACCTGGATGAGTGCCGCGACGCGATCATCCGGGCGAGCACGGTGCCGATCGGGACGGTGCCGATTTATTCGATGATCATCGGAAGGAAGCTGTCGGAGCTGACGCCGGAGATCATCCTCGAGCAGATCGAGCACCAGGCGCGGCAGGGCGTGGACTACATGACGATCCACGCGGGCGTGCGGCGGGCGCACCTGAAGCTGGTGAAGCAGCGGCTGATCGGGATCGTCAGCCGCGGCGGGTCGCTGCTGGCGAAGTGGATGCTGGAGGCGGGGCCGGGGGCTGAGAACCCGATGTACGAGCACTGGGAGGCGATCTGCGACGTTCTGCGGAAGTACGACGTGACGTTCTCGATCGGGGACGGGCTGCGGCCGGGGGGGCTCGCCGACGCGACGGACGCGGCGCAGCTCGCGGAGCTGGAGACGCTGGGGGAGCTGACGGAGCGGGCGTGGCGGCGGGGCGTGCAGGTGATGATCGAGGGGCCGGGGCACATCCCGTTCGATCAGATCGAGTGGAACGCGAAGGTGCAGCGGCGGCTCTGCCACGGGGCGCCGTTCTACGTGCTGGGGCCGCTGGTGACGGACATGTTCCCGGGGTACGACCACATCACGAGCTGCATCGGGGCCACCGCGATGGCCTATCACGGGGCGAGCATGCTCTGCTACGTCACGCCGAAGGAGCACCTGGGGCTGCCGAAGCGGGACGACGTGAAGCAGGGGTGCATCGCGTACAAGATCGCGGCGCACGCGGCGGATGTGGCCCTGGGGATCCCCGGGACGCGCGACCGCGACGATGAGCTGACGCGGGCGCGGGCGGCGCTGAACTGGGAGAGGCACTTCGAGCTGTCCTTCGACCCCGACACGGCGCGGGCGTACCACGACGAGGACCTGGATGTGGACACCGACTTCTGCGCCATGTGCGGGCACGACTGGTGCAGCGTGCGGATCAGCAAGGAAATCCAGGAGTTCGCCAGCGGGAAGGCGGAGGGGTTCGAGCGGCTCGGCGGGCGCGACGGGACCACGCCGGGTGCGCCGCGGAAGTCCGCGGCCCTGACGACGGAGCAGGAGGACATCCTGGCCAAACGGGGGGTGCTGTCGCCGGAGGAGATCCACGCGCTGGCCAGCAAGACGCGGAAGGCGGTGGGGGCGGAGGGGGGCGCGAAGGCCTCGTGCCACAGCGACTCTGTGGACGCTGACGCGGCCCGGCGGGTGCAGGGCGAGGTCGTGGTCAAGCTCAACACGGCGCCGGCGCACAATGTGCCGAAGCACGACTCGGTGATCTGACCGGGTTGCTCATCACGACGCGGCGCCCTATACCCCAACGGCCGACGTGCCGCCCCATCCGGGCTCTATCAAAGAAGAGCGCGCACGGGATAGACCACGGTTTCCAGGGCCTTCCGCCCCTGGCTATGTTCGGACACCGCGTCCGCGGCGAGGAGGCGCGCCAGCATCGCGAGCCGGCGGGTTCACGGCGTCAGCTCGTGGTCGAGGCGTCGTGGCTCAGCCTGCTGCCGCGGAGCCATCCGGGGGCGAGTCGCTGGCTGTGTTCCCGAGTGCACCGGCGCGATCAGGTGGTCGGACCCGGTTGCTCGCGAGTCGCCGGTCCCGATCTTCGCCGCGGATGTGGCGTGGGCCTCGATCGTGGCCGCGGAAGTGGCGCCGGTCCGGTCTTCGCCGCGGATGCGGCGTCCGAACATAGCCAGGGGCGGGAGCCCCTGGAAACGGTCGTTCATCCCGTGTGCGATCTTCTCTCCTCGTCGAGCCCCGGATGGGGCGGCACACGCGTCATTCCCTACCTCTCGTCGAACTCGATCCATGGCGCTGGGTTCTGAACCCGGTCTCGAAATCGATGCGGCGGTGGTGCCTTTCCTGCGCGCGGATGGACTCACGCATTGACTCCACGTCGGGGCATTTGCGGGAGCGTGCCGCGACGACGGCGGGATGTGCCGCCCCGTCCGGGCTGTGGAGGGAAGGGGGAATGGGGTTTGGGCCTGCGTTCTGCAGGGGCTTCCGCCCCTGGCTATGTTCGGACGCCGCCTCCGCGGCGAAGAGGCGCGCCATCTGGTCCCTCCTGGATCCCGCCCTCGGGACGCCGGCCTCTGAGCTCGAGATGAGGGTGTGGATGCAGAGGGCCGGGACGACGATGGCCGGGATGACGGCGGCGACGACTCGCCGGCGCGCCCGAACTGACGCGATCAGGCCGTCCGACCGACATTCCGGAACCAGATCAGATAGATCAGCGCCGCCCCGGCGATCCACGCGCCGCCGATGACGGTCACACTGCGCACATCCTGGGTCAGGAACGCGCCCGTGAGGACGCCGATCTCGCCGGCGATGAAGAGGAGCGGGACCACGGGGTATCCGGGGACGCGGAAGGGCCGCTCCGCGTCGCGGCGTTTGCGGCGGAGGATGAGGACCGCGGCCCCCGTGAGCGCGAAGAAGATGCCGTCGAGGAAGACGGCCCAGGTGGTGAGCCAGTCCACCCGGTCGGCGTCGCGAGCGCCGAAGAGGAGGGCCAGGGCGAGGACGCCGAGGAGGACGATCGCGCCTAGCGGGGTCCCCGTGCGGCTCAGCCGTGCGAACACGGGGAAGAATCGGCCGTCGTGGGCCATGCCGTAGACCAGGCGCGGGCCGGAGAGGAGCTGCGCGTTGAGCACGCCGAAGGCGGAGACCGCGACGGCCGCGGCGGTGAGGCGGCGCCCGGTCCCCGGGAAGACGGCGGAGACGGCGTCGGCGGCAAGGGTCTTGCTCGCGGCCACCTGCTGGACGCCCAGGAGACGCAGGTAGGCCCAGTTGGCGAGTAGGTAGACGGCGATCACGACGATGATGCCGACAATGATCGCGCGCGGGACGGTCCGGGCAGGGTCCTTCACCTCGCCGGTGATCCACAGCGCGTGCTGCCAGCCGCCGAAGGCGAAGAAGGCGGGGACGAGCGCGGCCAGGATGGCCGCGGCGGGGGCGAGCGGCTGCGCGGTGTCCGTCGCGGGGACGGCGGCGGCGCCGTCGGGGATCGCGACGGGCAGGGCGGGGGCGGCGGCCATCGGATCGGCCTGGCCCCAGAGGGCCGCGATCACGGCGATTGCCACCAGCGCGAGCACCTTCGCGGCCACGGTCGCGTTCTGGATCCCCGAGCCCCAGCGGACCCCGGCGATGTTGGCGAGGGTGATCGCCACGACGAGCGCGGCGCTGAGGGCGAGCAGCGGCGCACCCTCGGGCGCCCCGGAGCCCGCCGCGACGCCCAGGTTCTGGGCGCAGATGACGGCGATCACGCCGATGGCCCCCGCCTGGATCGCCGTGGCGTTGCAGAAGACGAAGAGGAACGCGGGCATGGGCCCCCACGCGTCGCGCAGCACCTCGTACTGCGCGCCCGAGCGGTGGTACATGCCGCCCAGCTCGGCGAACGCCAGCGCCCCGCACAGGATGATCGCCCCCGCGATGATCCAGGTGAGCAGGTGCAGTGACCCGCTCCCGGTGAGCGCGGCCGTCCTTGCGGGACTGAAGAAGATGCCGACGCCGATGATCGCGCCGACCACGATGCAGGTGGCGTCGGACTCGCCGAGGACCCGGCGGGGTTCGGCGGCGCTGTCGGCGGTTTGCGGCATCGGCGCAGGATACCGGCGGAGCGCCGGGCCGCCCGGCGGGCCTCTTGCGGCGTCGCGAGCCCGCGGTCCACTGGCGGCGGGGGCGGGTCTTGAGGGAGGCTGCCCATGGTCTGGGGATCGCGGATTGGCGTCGGGCTCCTGGTCTTCGCGATCGGGATGGGCGTGCTGTTCTACCGGCGCGGGGAGGCGGGCGAGAGCTACCGCGAGGCGGCCCGGGAGATGATCCGGGAGGTGCAGGGGTACTCGGCGCGGGCCGAGTACTACGACTACCTGGTCGATGCCGCGCACGACCAGGTCTTCAACGACGCGACGGAGATCCAGCCCGGGGGCCGGCGCGGGCGGGGGAAGGTGGTGATCGACGAGGAGAAGTACATCCGGACTCTGTTCGACGAGATGATCCGGATGGCCAACGACGAGCGGGCGACGGGCGTGGCCGATGCGCTGGCGAAGTATCGGCTCGAGCACATCGTGAGCGAAACGCCTGCGCCCACGCCGCCGGCGGGTGTGAAGGCGGCCACGGGCGGGCGCGTGGACGAGCACGGCCGGAAGATGCGTTGGTAGACCGTGCCCGGGCGGGGTCGAGCGGGGAACTGATATGAGCGGGCGGGAGACCGGCTGAAGGGCCATGAAAAGCGCCGGCGGGTCTTCGCCGCGCTGCGGGGCGCGCATCTACTCACGCGCCGGGGTATATGGAGGAGCAGCGATGCCGAAGGCCTGGAGCAAGAAGGACGAGCGGATGTACGAGCACGTCAAGGACAGCGAGCGCGGCACCGGCCGCGCCAAGGAGATCGCCGCGCGCACCGTGAACAAGCGCCGGCGCGAGGAGGGGCGGACCAAGACCGGCGGTCGCAAGGGCAGCAGCGCCGGTCGCGGCACGGGCAGCCGGGGCGGCAGCAGCCGCAGCAGCGCGAGCCGGGCCAGCAGCCGCGGCGGCCGCAGCGCCAGCAGCCGGGGCCGCCGGTCGTCGGGAGGCTCGTCGCGGGGCCGGACCAGCCGCGGCCGCAGTTCCAGCCGTCGCTGAACGGCGGGGCCGCTACTCGATCGGCGGGAGCCCCTGCAGGGCCCGCAGGTACATGATCTGCCCGACGTGGTAGGCGTCGTGGGGCAGCAGGTACGCCACTCGCTCCAGAGAGAGGGCCGGATCGGCGATGGCCGCGGCGATGCGGCGATGCGACTCTTCGAAACGCCGGAGGGTGGCCTGCCATGCCGCGCCGCTCGTGTCGGCGAGTCGCGGGAAGTTCCCGGCCGCGACCTGCTCGTTCGTCGCGGGCCCCCCGCCCGCGAGCCGGCGCAGGTTGTCCTCACGCCAGAAGAGCATGTGCTCGACGATCGTCCAGATCGAGTGGCGGCCCGCGGCGGGGCTCCACGCCGCCTGCGCCGGCGTGAGGCCCTCGACGGCCTTCTTCCACGGGGCCGCCCACAGGCCCTCGGTCCACGCGTCGTTCCACCACTTCAGCAGAGAGGCTCGGTCCATGCGGCCAGTGTACTCATGGTGAGCCCCGCTCCACCGACCGAAGCAGCTGCCGGAACATCCGGACAAAGTCGGGGAGCTGGTAGTTGGCGTTGAGGCCGCTGGGGTTGGGGAGGACCCAGAGGTCGGAGCCCGCGAGGGGCTCTTCCTGGCGGCCGATCGGCGCGCGTTTGAGGCCGTAGGCGTGGCAGTAAGCGCCCACGCCGAGGAAGGCGACGCAGCGCGGCCGGAGCCGGCGGAGGATGCGGGCGAGCGTGGCCGCGCCGGCGCGGAACTCCTCGGGCGAAAGTTCCGCGGCCGTGGCCGTGGCGCGGTGAACGAGCTTGGTGATTCCGATGCCGTGCTCCAGGAGCTTCTGCTCCTCCGACGGATGGAGCAGGCGCGGCGTGAGGCCGGAGCGGTGCAGCGCGGGCCAGAAGCGGTTGCCGGGGCGGGCGAAGTGGTGGCCGGTGGCGCCGGAGTAGAGGCCGGGGTTGATGCCGACGAAGAGGATGCGGAGGTTGGGGGCGAGGAGGTCGGGGACCGTCACGCTGTTGTGGGCCGCGGCGAGGTCGGCCCTGGTGGGCTTGCGCATGGGCCTTCCGCGCATCATCGGAAGATGAACTCCCAGCCGAGGGCCGCCAGGTGGAGCAGGATGATGAGAAAGAAAGTCGTGACCACGGTGCGGAGGACCCTCCAGCGCAGCACATCGCGCGTCGCCGCGGCGCCGCCCTGTGCATGGAGCGTCCACAGCCCGGCGATGGTCAGGAGCCCGCCGAAACA
Source organism: Phycisphaerales bacterium (assembly GCA_040902425.1). Lineage (GTDB taxonomy): Bacteria > Planctomycetota > Phycisphaerae > Phycisphaerales > UBA1924 > JBBDXI01. The sequence continues at coordinate 13,979 of JBBDXI010000052.1, read as the reverse complement.
CACGACGGGGCCGGCCATGTAGACCAGGATCATGGCGAGCATGTCCCCTGCGCGGCCGCGGCCCATGAACCCGAGAAGCCCGAAGACCGTGTAGAGCAGGACACCGCTGGCGATCGCGTGGCCGAGGAGCGCGAGGACCGCGAGCCGCGTGATCCACGCGAGGGGCCGCAGGGTGGCCGCACCGCCGAGCCAGAGCTCGATGGGCTCGTGGCATTCGGGGCAGGCGCCGGCGGGCAGGCCGCGGAGGTTGTAGCCGCACCGCCGGCAGGCGAAGTCGCGGTCGGCGAGCAGGGCGCGAACGATCTCCAGGTTGTCGATGCGGGAGGGCGCGGCCAGGGCACGCGTGCGTTCGCGGGCGTTGACGGCCCGCACGAGGCGGAAGAGGAGCAGCCCGAGCCACGCCGCGCCGCCCCCGCACGTGGCGAGGATCGACACGGAGATGAGGAGGTCGCGATCGACGCGCTCGTCGGCCCACCGCTCGGCCACCATCGCGCCGACCATGGGCATTGCCGCGATGAGCACGGTGAGGGCGAGGGCGATGAGCAGGCGGCTTCGGCGAGTGGCAGGAGGAGCGGGTACGGTCGGAGTGTTGTCGCCCATGCCCACAGCCTATCGGCCCGCACGGGGTACGATTGGTCGGCGGAACGGAGCACCAGCCGTGGACAGGGGCAACGGACCGAGCCGGCGATCGTTCCTGAAGGGTGTCGGCATCGCGACCGCGGCGTGCATCGCCGGCGGGGGAGCGGCCATGGCGCAAGCGGGTCCGGCCCGGGCGAGGCCGCTCGGTGTCGTGCGGCTGGCGCTGCGGGCCGCGAACCCGGGCTCGCTGCGGGAGTTCTACACGAAGGTCCTGGAGTGCCCGGAACTGTCCGCGCCCGAGGGCGGGCTGGCGGTGCGCGCAGGGGAGACGGAGATTACGTTCGAGCGGGCGGACAAGGGCGAGCCCTTCTACCACTCCGCCTTCAACATCCCGGAGAACATGCTCGCGTCCGCGAAGCGGTGGCTGGCAGCGCGGACGGCGATCCTCAAGCGGCCCGACGGGCGCGACGAGTACCACTTCGCGGGCTGGAACGCCCACGCGTTCTACTTCCTCGACCCCGCGGGGAACATCCTGGAGTTCATCGCGCGGCACAACCTCAAGAACGGGCGCGAGGGGGAGTTCTCCGCGCGGGACATCCTGGGCGTCAGCGAGATCGGACTGGTGGTCGGCGACGTGGTGAAGACCGTCGATGCCGGGCGCGAGAGGCTCGGCCTGGGCGTCTTCGCCGGGGCGCGCAGCGACGAGCTCGCGGCCATCGGGGATGACCACCGGCTGCTGATCGTGGTGAAGCGTGGGCGGGTCTGGAACGGGGGCACGAAGGCGGCGCGCCCGGCGGCGGTGTTCCCGGTGCGGGCCGAGATCGCGGGGACGGAGGGGAAGCTGGAGTCGGCGGAGGGCGAGTTCAGCGTGACTGGGGTGTAGCGGGCACTGCTGCGCGGCGAAGACGCCGCGAGCAATGGCGCCCGGGTCACTCTCCCAATCACTCCCCCCCGTCACTCCCCCCGTCACTCCCCCGGCAGCGGGCAGTGCCCGCCATGCTTCAGGTGGTAATCCTGGTGGTAGTCCTCGGCGACGTAGAAGGGGCCGGCCTTGGTGTCCTCCAGGAGCTGCGTGGCGATCTTCCGCCCCTTGAACTTCCCCGCCTGCTGCTCGGCGATGAACTTCTTCGCCTCTTCCTGCTGCGCAAACGAGGTGGTGAAGATCGCGCTCCTGTAGTTGTCGCCGATGTCCGGGCCCTGCCGGTCCACCTGCGTGGGGTCGTGGATCTTGAAGAAGAACTCCAGAAGCTGGCGGTAGCTGATCCGCTTGGGGTCGTAGGTGACCATCACCGTCTCGGTGTGCCCGGTCGTGTGCGCGCAGACCTCCCTGTACGTCGGGTTCTTCGTCTTCCCGCCCATGTACCCGCTCACGGACTCCAGCACGCCGGGGAGCTGCTGGAAGCGGTCCTCGACGCCCCAGAAGCACCCGCCGGCGAAGTAGGCGGTCTCGGCGGCCAGGGGCGTGCTCTCGGCGGGCATCGGCTGTCCTTTCTCGAAGAACGTGAGGCTGGCGGAGTTCAGGCAGTACCGCAGGCCGGTGGGTTTCGGGCCATCCTCGAACACGTGCCCGAGGTGCGCGGGGCAGCGGGCGCAGGTGATCTCGGTCCGCTGCATCCCGTGCGAGGCGTCGGTGATGTAGCGGATGTGGTCGTTGTCGGTGGGCCGGAAGAAGCTGGGCCAGCCGGTGCCGGAGTTGAACTTGGAGTCCGAGGAGAACAGCGGCAGGCCGCAGAGGCGGCAGACGTAGACGCCCTCCTTCTTGTTGTCCAGGAGGGTGCCGCAGAAGGCCATCTCGGTGCCCTTGCCGAGGATGATCCGCTTCTCCTCGTCGGTGAGCTTCTTCTCGGCGGCGAGGGCGTCGATCCGCTGGGGGGTGAGCGGGGTGAGGTCGAAGCCGGACTTGGAGTGCTTCACGGCGGTGCTCGCGGGTGGTTGGGTGGAGAGCGTGATCTTCGGCAGCGGCTGCCCGCCACCCCCCTGCTGGGCGAAGCCCCGGGTGATGAGCGTGGCGGTGAAGAACGCGGAGACGGCGGCGAGGAGGACGGCCAGTCGTTTCACGGGGTCTCCTTCGGGCGGGGGCCGGTACCGGTCGATGGATTATTCGCCGGCCGCGGGGGGCGGGTTCGGGGGGGGGCGGGGGCGCGTGACGGCGGACGCCGTGCCGGACGCCGGAGGCCGTTGCGCGGCGGCGGCCATTACACCTCGACGATGACGTAAGGGGGCATGGCGCGGTGGCGCAGGAGGGCGAGCGAGCAGTTGTAGACGGGGATCCCCTTGCCGGTCTGGCCCCGGGGCGAGCCGTGGTGGGCGTGCCCGTGGAAGACGGCGGCGATGTCGTGGCGGTCGATCGCCTCGGCGAAGCGGGAGCACCCCAGGAACGGGGCGACCTCGGCGGGCTCGCCGGCGACGGTCTCGGCGATGGGTGAGTAGTGCATGGCGACGACCACGCGGGGCGTGGTGAGGGTCTTCAGGGCGTTCTCCAGGGCGATGGTCTCGGAGATGGCCTCGGACACGAAGTGCTTGGTGGCCTCCTCGCCGAAGGCGCTGAGCATGTGGGCGCCGAAGCCGCCGCCGAAGCCCTTGACGCCGGCGAAGCCGACCCCGCCGAACTCGAAGGTCTCATCCTCCAGGAAGGTCACGTTGGCCTTCACCGCCAGGGCCCGCTTGACCTCCTCGGCCTTCCCCGAGTGGTGGTCGTGGTTGCCGAGCACGGCGAGGATGGGGATGCGGAGCGAGGCGAGGTCGGCGGCAAGGGTCTCCGCCTCCTCGGGGAGGCCGAGGTTCGTCAGGTCGCCCGGGAGCAGGAGGACATCCGCCTTGCCCTCCAGCTCGGTCACCAGGGGGCGGAACTCGCCGTGGTGGCCCTTGTGGGCGTGCAGGTCGGCAACCGCCGCGATGCGCACGCGCGGGCCGTCCGCGCCGCCGGCGGCGGGCGCAGCGCCGCCCTCCGGGGTGGGGCCGGCCCGGGTCATCGCTTCTCGCCCCCGATCTTCTTCTCATCCCCCACGGCGTCGGCGAACCCCCACTCGGTGACGTCGACCTCGAAGTCGGCCAGCGAGAAGACGCGCCCGCGGCAGGCCTTCTTCTGCGGGAGCGGGGTCGTGCCTTGGAGGCGCACGCGGCCGACCAGCTCGTCGACGAGCCACGCGGGGATGGCGTCGCGCGCGAACGGGTAGATGTAACGGAAGCGGAGGATGTGCACGAGCAGCACCTCCCAGTGCACATCCAGGTACGAGAGCAGCCGGCGCCAGTCGATGACGCCGTGCTTGGCGAGGATGACGTGGACGATGTCGTTGCCGTCGAACTTGATCCGGTCCATGATGAAGGCCTTGGAGAGGATCAGCTCGGTGGGGGGGATCAGGTTCACGGGGACGCCGAAGACGCGGCAGCGGTGCTGCTGCTGGAACCACAGGTCGGTGACGGGGGCGAGGAGGTTGGCCGAGCCGAAGATGACGTCGCAGAAGAGCTTTCCGCGCTTGATCTTGGCGATCCACCGCTCGTCCTCGACCTCGGTGTGGAAGCCGTGGTCGGCGGCCTGCTTGAGGATCCGCGGGTAGTCGCCGGCGCGGCAGAAGATATCGATGTCCTTCGTGCCCCGGTTGATCCCGGTGTAGCAGTTCACGGCGTAGCCGCCGCCGACGAGGGCCGGGATGCGGGAGCGGTTCACCATGGCGAGGACAGCGCGGTAGAACGCCGCGGCCGCGGAGCCGTTGGGCGAGCCGTTGGAACTGATGCGACCCGGCTTCCGTGCCATGACGGCGGACAATAGAGAGAGGGGCGCCCGCGCGCATTGAGCGGCGCTCATGCTTCAGGGCGGTGCCCGGCCACGCGCGGGGCGTCAGGTTGGGAGGACAGCGCCCGGCGCGGCCGGCCGCCGGCGCCCGGGGGGGCGAGAATCTGGTACCCTTTCCGCCCATGAACCGGTACCTGGTCGCCCCCATCGCCATCGTCTGCCCGCTCGCCCTGGTCTCCTGCGGCGAGTCCACCGAAGAGGTCCGCGCCGCCTTCGACACCTTCGACGGTGCCACCGACCGGCGCGTCGCCCAGGAGGCCATGGGCGTGATGGACCCGGTCTACTTCGAGCACATGGACTACCTCATCAAGCTGGCCCGGACCGGCTCCCGCGAGCGGGTCCTGAGCCTTCCTGCCCACGAGCGCATGGAGATCGTCGCGATGCGCAACCGGCTGACCCGCGACGAGCTCTCGAAGGTGGACGGGGCCGGCTGGGTGCGGCTCTCGATCGAGCGCGGCTGGTGGGCGGCCGACCCGGGGGAGCCGGCGCTCTCAATCGGGAGGGTGACCTTCCGGTCGCCCCGCGCGTCGGGCGAACTGCTCGTTGACGGTCAGCGGACCGGCCTGACCGTCGAGTTTGTCAAGACGAACGATCAGTGGCTGGTGGACCCGCGCCCGGTGGACGAGTGGTGGGGCAGTTTCGTGTCGAAGCGGGCAACCTCGGCGGGCAACCTGGACCAGATGATCCTCAACCTCGAGAGCGTCGAGAGCGGGAAGCGCGTCAACCAGACCATCTGGGACCCGCCGAAATGACCGCTGTGCCGCGCCCGCCCCCGCCGTCACCCTCCCGGAAAGCCGCCGCCCGGATTCGAACCGGGGACCTGCGCTTTACAAAAGCGCTGCTCTACCAGCTGAGCTAAGGCGGCACGTGCGGGGGTCAGCCCCGCGGGAACGAATCGTACGCGGCCGCGACCGGTGCCGGTGATGCGCCAAGACTCCCCCCCCCGGCCGTCGTGGCCGGAACGCGGATTGATGGCGGGGGGCCATCCGAAGGACCGATCGAATGCGGGTTGCCAGTCGAGAGATCGGGAGGGTCCACGGCGGGGCGGCCGGAGAGGCGTGCATGCCGACGGTGGCGGTGATCGGGAGCGGCTTCAGCGGAACCGTGCTCGCGGCCCACCTCCTGCGCGCCCCGGCGGGCGCTGAGGGGCCGATCCGCGTCATCCTCATCGAGCGGTGCGGGCGGTTCGCCCGGGGCGTCGCCTACGGGACGCTCTCGGCGGCCCACCTGCTGAACGTCCCCGCGGGGCGGATGAGCGCCTTCGAGGCCGACCCGGACCACTTCCTGCGCTGGGCCCGGGCCCGGGACCCGGAGGTTGGCGGGGGGGCCTTTCTCCCCCGGCAGCTCTACGGGCAGTACCTCCACGACACGCTGGAAGAGGCCGCGGCCGCCGCCCGCGGCGCGGTGCTCGAGCGGCTGAGCGTGGAGGCGGTGGATGTGGTCCCCGCGGGCGAGGGCGGCGCCCGCTCCGGGCGCGGCCTCCGCGTCGTGCTGGTGGATGGCCGGACGATCGACGCCGACCGGGTGGTGCTGGCGGTCGGCAACTTCCCGCCCGCGAACCCGCCGCTGGAGGCGACCGATTTCCTCCGCGACCCCCGCTACATCCAGGACCCCTGGGCGTGCGGGGCGCTGGAGGGCGTCTCCAACGAGGAGCCGGCGCTGCTCATCGGGACGGGGCTGACGATGGTGGATGTGGCCCTGGAGATCGCGGCGCGCCCCGGGCGGGCGCCGATCCACGCCGTCTCGCGCCGGGGGCTGCTGCCGCAGGCGCACCGCTCCCCCGCCCGCGCGTACCACCACCCGGCGCCCGCCGACCTCGCGGCCTGGCCGCGCACGGCGCGGGGGCTGCTCAGGGCCCTGCGGGCGGAGGTGGCCCGCGCGTCGGAGCGGGGGATCGACTGGCGCGAGGTCGTTACCTCGCTGCGCGGGGCGACGCCGGACCTGTGGCGCTCGCTGCCGGTGGCCGAGCAGCGCCGCTGGCTGGCGCACCTGCGCCCGTTCTGGGAGACGCACCGCCACCGGGCCGCGCCCGAGAGCTGGGCCCGGATCGAGGACCTGGCCCGCGCTCGGCGCCTCCGCATCCAGGCCGGGCGCCTCCTCGACATCGCCCCGCGCCCCGCCGGCCTCCACATCACCTATTGCCCGCGGGGCGTGGATGGCCCCACCACGCTCGACGTGGCCCGCGTCATCAACTGCTCCGGCCCGGAGACGGACCTGGCGCGCGTGGACGACCCGCTCCTGCGGGCGCTGCGGAGGCGCGGCCTCATCGCGACCGACCCGCTCGGCCTCGGCCTGCTCTCGACGCCCGACGGCGCCGCCATAGACGTGCACGCGCAACCCTGCGAGCGATTGTCCGTGCTCGGGCCCCTGCGCCGCCCGCAACTGTGGGAGACCACCGCCGTGCCGGAGCTGCGCCTCCAGGCCGCGGCGCTGGCGGAACATCTACTCGGGGCTCTCACGGCCAAGTAGCAACCGCAGACGCCACCGAGCGCACAAGAAACTGCCGAGGGCCGCCTCCTCCGCTTCTCTTGCCGCCTCCGTGCCCTCCGTGGTCTCTGCGGTCCACGCCCCCTGCGTTCTACGATCCCCGTCCTATGCCCCTTATCGCCGCCGTGAACATCCGCCACACCTACGGCGAGGACATCATCCTCGACGGGGTGTCTATCTCCATTGACGCCGGCGAGCGCATCGGCATGGTCGGCCGCAACGGCACCGGCAAGAGCACCCTCCTCAAGGTCCTCGGCGGGCTGATCCGCCCCGACGACGGCTCGGTCAACGTCCAGCGGGGCATCCGCGTCGGCTACCTCACGCAGGACCCCGTCCTCGACCCCGACGAGACCCTCCGCGACTCCGCCGAGGGCGCCTTCGACGAGCTCCACCGCCTCCACGCCGAGCAGCACGCCGGCTACGAGCGCATGGCCGAGGCGACCACGGCGGGCGACGACGCCGAGGTCGAGCGGCTGATGAAGCGCCAGGCCGACCTGGAGCGGCAGATCGAGGTCGCGGGCGGCTACGCCATCGACCACAAGATCGAGGCTGTCCTCCACGGCCTGGGCTTCACCGATGCGCAGTTCTCGATCAAGTGCCGTGACCTCTCCGGCGGCCAGCGCGGCCGGCTCGCCCTCGCCCGCCTCCTGCTGGAAGAGCCCGACGTCCTCCTCCTCGACGAGCCGACCAATCACCTCGACATCGAGGGCCGCCTCTGGCTCGAGTCGTTCCTCACCCAGGATTTCAAGGGCGCGGTGCTGATGGTCAGCCACGACCGCTACCTGCTCGACGCCGTGGTCTCCCGCATCGTCGAGACCGAGCAGGCCCGGCTCATCGACTACCCCGGCAACTACGAGGCCTTCCGCGAGCTGCGCGCCGAGCGCCGCCTCGCCCAGCACCGGGCCTACGAGAACCAGCAGACCAAGTTCAAGAAGGAAGAGGCGTACATCCGCCGCTACAAGGCCGGCCAGCGCGCCAAGCAGGCCCGCGGCCGCCAGACCAAGCTCACCCGCGAGATGGATTCGTCCTCGCTCGAGCGGCCCATGGAGATGACTACCTTCGCGTTCGAGCTGCCCAAGGCCGAGCGAACGGGCGACGTGGTGGTCGCCGGGCGCGGCCTCGCCAAGAGCTACGACGAGAAGGTCCTCTTCAAGGACCTCGACATCATCATCGGGCGGGGCGAGCGGTGGGGGATCATCGGCCCCAACGGCGCCGGGAAGTCCACGCTTGTCCGCTGTCTGCTCAAGGAGCAGGACCCTGACGCCGGCACCGTCCGTCACGGGACCAACCTCAAGGTCGGCTACTACCGCCAGCAGCACGAGGGCCTCGACCCCGAGATGCCCGTCTTCCGCTACCTCCAGAACGTGATCATGAAGGAGAACGCCGCGGGCGGCAGCGTCCAGCCCATGAGCGAGCAGCAGGCCCGCAACCTCGCCGGGGCCTTCCTCTTCTCCGGCGATGAGCAGCTCAAGGAACTGGGCCTGCTCAGCGGCGGCGAGCGCTCGCGGGCGGTCCTCGCCGGGCTGCTGGCCAGCAGCAAGAACCTGCTCGTGCTCGATGAGCCCACCAACCACCTCGACATCCCCAGCAGCGAGCGCCTGGAGGATGCCCTCTCGATGGAGGGCGGGTACGACGGCACGCTGATCGTCATCAGCCACGACCGCGCCCTGATCGACGCCACCTGCGACCACATCGTGGTCCTCGACGGCAAGGGCGGCGCCGAGGTTCTCATCGGCAACTACACCGATTGGCACGAGCGCGACGTCGCCCGCAGGTCCGAGCGTTCCGCCCGCGATGCCGACGAGCGCCGCCGCCGCGAGCAGCAGGAGAAGCGGGCCGCGGCGGCAAAGGCGCTGGCCCCCAGTGGCACAAGCGTCCCGCCTGTGCGGTCATCGGCGAACCCAAACCAACGCCCCGCCGGCGCCTCCGCCGGCGCCCTCTCCCGCCTGAAGCAGGACCAGCTCGAGTCCAAGATCGAGAAGCTCCAGGCCCGCATCAAGGAGATCGACGCCTCCTTCGCCGACCCGGATGTCTACGCCGACCACAACCGCGCCTCGCGCCTCGGCGCTGAGCGCCAGAAGCTCCTCGCCGAGTTGGAGCCCCTGGAGTTCGAGTGGATGCAGCGGGCGAGCGACGCCTGACCGCGCATGAGCGCCCGAGGTGCGCTCGGGGTCGCAGGCGGTGCGGCTGCTGCGGCTGATGGTGGAGGCGTCCGGGTGCGGCGCGGAGGCCGCGCGCCGGTGGCGCGTGCCCGAGGTGGGCGACGCGTCGTGACCATTCAGGGGGCGGCCGCGGCCTACGCCCCGCACTCCGGGCAGCGCGGGCCTTCATCCTTCCGATGAATCGTCCAGCTCCCTCGCGAACGTCATCACGATGGTCCCGTCTTTGCCGCGTTCGACAAACCAGGCGTTCCGCCTGATGCTGCCAAGTCCGTCCGCGTAGTTGTTGGCGCCCGCCGGCAACGCACGGGCAGCGCCCTTGCCTCCCGGAGTCCTCTCCAGCATCGCAAGAATCCCTTTCCAATGCGACGCCGGCATGGCCGCCGAGTGACCCGCGCGGTCGGTCACGCTGCCGTTCCCATACGAGAGCTTCAACGTCGCCTTCTGATCCCCTCCCCATGCGTCGGCCAGACGCGCCAGGCGGAACATTGCAGACGAAGACGCGGCCTGGTCCGCGGCCGTGACCGAGGACCAATCCATGGTCGCCGGCGCTGGCGCGGGATTCCCGGAACCTCCCGCAGGGGCCGCGGGCTGTTTCTCCTCACACCCCGCCACGCCAAGCACCAGACCCACCGCCGCTACCGCAGCCCGGAGAAGTCCTCGCATGGTGCACCTCCGATGCCCACACTCTATACCCGCCTCAAAAAGCGCACATCGTTCTCAAACAGCATCCGGATGTCCGGCACCCCATACCTCCCCATCGCGATCCGCTCGATCCCGAAGCCGAACGCGAACCCCGTCCACTCTTCCGGGTCGATCCCGCACGCCGCGAGCACCATCGGGTCCACCATCCCGCACCCGCCTAGCTCGATCCAGCGGGGCGCCTCGCCGGGCTTCAGCGCGATCTTCATGTCCAGCTCCGCGCTGGGCTCCGTGAACGGGAAGTAGCTCGGCCGCAGCCGCACCTCCGCCGCGCCGCCGAAGTACGCCCGCGCGAACTGCAGCAGCGTCGTCTTCAGGTCCGCCATCGTCAGCGGCGGGTCGTTGTCGAGCGCCAGCCCCTCCAGCTGGTGGAACATGAACGAGTGCGTCGCGTCCACCGTGTCCGGCCGGTACACCCGCCCCGGGGCGATGATCCGGATCGGCCCCAGCAGCGACCCCTCCGGCGCCCCGGCCGCCCGCGCCGCCGCCACCGCCTTCTCCATCACCCGCACCTGCACCGTGCTGGTCTGCGACCGCAGCATCCGCGGGCGCGCGGCCTTCTCCGGGTCATCCACGTAGAAGTTGTCCGACGGCTCGCGGGCCGGGTGCCCCGCGGGGATGTTGAGCTTCACGAAGTTGTGCTCGTCATCCTCCAGCTCCGGCCCCTCGGCGACCTCGAAGCCCATCCGCGCGAAGACCTCGACCAGCTCCTCGCGCACGCGGGTCAGGATGTGCCGCCGGCCCAGTGTGCGCGTCTCGATCAGCCCCGGCTCGGTGAGGTCGATGCCCGGCGCGCCCCCCGCTCGGGTACCCCCGCTCTCCGAGCCGGTCCGTTCGGCCGCCCCCTGCCGCGTCTTGAACTCCTCCTCCAGCCGCCCCTTGAGCCTGTTCAGCCGCTCGCCGAAGGCCGGCCGCTCGGGCGCGGGGACGCTCTTGAGCTCGGCCATCGCCGCCTTCAGCCGACCCTTGCTCCCGAGGAACTCGATCCGCCACGCCTCCAGGGCCCCGGCGTCGGCCGCCGCGCCCAGGCCGGCGAGGGCCTCGCGCTCGATCGTGTCCAGGCGGTCCGGCATGGGGGGAAATATAGCGGGGCCCGCGGGCGCGCCACCGCAGCGCCCACGAGCCCCGCTCTCTCCGCCGGTGCGGGCCGGCGCTGGGGAGCCCCAGCGGGCCTGTCCCGACGCCGCCCTGCCGGACCCCTCGGCCCTTACTTCGGGTCCACCGTGATTTCCTTCGTCTCGGTCTCGGTGACCTTCTGGTCCGGCGTGACGGTGGTCCGCTTGACCTCCGTGCTCGACTCCCGCTCGTTGCACGCGGTGAGCGCGACGGGGGCGCAGGCGATCGCCGCCAGCGCCAGCCACGAACCGGTCCGCCCAATGTTCTTCAGCATCTCGCACCTCCGGGCATCCCTGCCCACTGGCCAGCGTGCCACGCCGACACAGCGCGAGCCACGCGGGCTGCCACTTCCGGGGGGACCCTAGTGGCCATCCGCCCTGCGCGCGCGCCGGCGCACCCATGAGCCGGATTCACTCATGAGGCGCCGCTCAGTGTGGGCGGGGGGTGCAGGGTGCTCGCGTTCAACCCGCGCGCCGCGCCGGCGCGACCCATCCCTGTGCAGGTCCGGGAATGGCCGGGAGATTTTCGGGCCGTCACCCGGTTTTCCGCGCAGGCGTGCCCGGCTCTGCTGGTATCTTGCCCCCAACGGAGAACCCCCCAATGCCCAGACGCTCCCGCCGCGCATCGGCGCTGGCCGCGATCCTCGCGGCCGGCACAGCCTGCACCCTCGCCCACGCCCAGCAGATTGTGGCGACCTCGCCCGACGGCGTCTGGTCGCTGCTGGACCGCATGCCCGCCGAGGTGGCCGCCGCCGAGCCGTGGATCCGCGCAGAGCGGTTCGCCCCCGCCCGGCTGGATTTCGACGGGGTCCGGCGCACCCTGCGCCGGGCGCCGCTGGAGGGGACCCCCGCGGCCGCGGCGCCGATGACGCTGACGCTCCCCACGCCCGACGGGCGGTTCGCGCGGTTCGCGATCATCGAGTCGCCGGTCATGGAGGCGGCGCTCCAGGCCGAGTTCCCCGACATGCGCACCTACGTCGGGCAGGGGCTGGATGACCCGCACGCGACCATCCGCCTCGACCACACGCCCCAGGGCTTCCACGCCCAGGTGCTCTCGCCCACCGGCGCGTTCTACATCGACCCCTTCTCGCGGGGCGACACCACGCACTACTCGGTGTACTTCAAGCGCGACCTGGCCAACCCGCACGGCCAGTGGATGTGCCACGTCGATGGTGAGGCCCCGGCCCCCAACGGCGGCGTCATCGACACGCCCTCCGGGACCACGCTGCGGACCTACCGCCTGGCGTGCGCCGCCACGGGGGAGTACACGGCGTTCCACGGCGGCACCGTGACCGCGGGCCAGGCGGCGATCGTGACCGCCGTGAACCGGATCACCGGCGTCTATGAGGTCGAGATGGCGCTGCGCCTGGTGCTGGTGGGGAACAACAGCAGCCTCGTCTACACCAACGGCGGAACAGATCCCTACACCAACAACAACGGCGGCACGATGCTCGGCCAGAACCAGACCACCTGCGACTCGGTAATCGGCAACGCCAACTACGACATCGGGCACGTCTTCTCGACGGGCGGGGGCGGCGTCGCCGGCCTGGGCGTGGTGGGGGTGACCGGGCAGAAGGCCCGCGGCGTCACGGGGCTGCCCTCGCCGATCGGCGACCCGTTCTACATCGACTACGTCGCCCACGAGATGGGGCACCAGTTCGCGGCCAACCACACCTACAACGGCACCAACGGCTCGTGCTCCGGCGGGCGGGTGGCCAGCAGCGCCTACGAGCCGGGGAGCGCCTCGACCATCATGGGCTACGCGGGGATCTGCGGCGCCGACAACCTGCAGAACAACAGCGACCCGTTCATGCACTCGGTCAGCCACGACTCGATCATCTCGTACACATCCTCGGGCGCGGGCGTGGGGTTCAGCCAGACCGCGACCGGCAACAGCATCCCGGTCGTGAACGCCGGCCCGGACTACGCCATCCCCGCCAACACGCCCTTCATCCTGACGGCCTCCGCCACCGACGGGAACAACGACCCGCTCACCTACTGCTGGGAGGAGCGCGACCTCGGGCCGGCGCAGGCCCTGAGCGCTGCGCAGAACACCACCAGCCCGATCATCCGCGCCTTCCCGCCCACCACCAGCCCCTCGCGGATGATCCCGCGCCTGAGCAACCTGCTCAGCAACACGCTGGCCACCGGCGAGAAGCTCCCGCTCGTCTCCCGCACCATGACCTTCCGCTGCACGGTGCGCGACAACCGCGCCAACGGCGGCGGCGCCAACGACGACGCCATGGTCCTCACGGTCGTGAACACCGGGGCCCCCTTCGCCGTCACCGCCCCGAACACGAACGTCACGTGGTCCGGGACCCAGACCGTCACCTGGAACGTCGCCGGCACGAACGCCGCCCCCATCAGCACCGCCAACGTCTCGATCGCCCTCTCCACCGACGGCGGCGTCACCTTCCCCACCGTGCTCCTCGCCAGCACCCCCAACGACGGGTCGCAGGCCGTCACCCTCCCCGCGATCAACTCCACCCAGGCCCGCATCCGCGTGGCCGCGGTGAACAGCGTCTACTTCGACATCTCCAACACCAACTTCACGATCGTGGGCACGCCCCCGCCCCCCAACAACGACTGCGCCGCCGCAACGGTCGTCCGGATTGGCTCCTTCCCCTTCACCACCGTCGGGGCCACCACCGACGGCCCGCCCGCACCCACCTGCAACTTCTGCTGCGGCGACCCCCAGGTCAACCAGGATGTGTGGTTCCGCTTCGCGGCCCCCTGCACCGGCGAGGTCACCGCCAGCCTCTGCGGCGCCACCTTCGACACCAAGCTCGCCGTCTACTTCGGTTCCTGCCCCGTCGGCACGCCCCTCGCCTGCAACGACGATTCCGACACCTGCGCCGTCGGCAGCTTCCAGTCGCAGCTCGCCTGGGACGCCATCGCCGGCGGCCTCTACACCATCCGCGTCGGCGGCTTCACCAGCGCCACCGGCACGGGCACGCTCACGCTCTCCTGCCCGCAGGCCTGCTACCCCAACTGCGACGAGTCCACAACGGCTCCCGTCCTGAACGTCGCCGACTTCGGCTGCTTCCTCACCCGCTACGCCGCGGGGGAGGCGTACGCCAACTGCGACGGGTCCACCACGGCGCCCGTGCTCAACGTCGCGGACTTCGGCTGCTTCCTCACCCG
>JBBDXI010000051.1:0-27735 GCA_040902425.1 Phycisphaerales bacterium | reverse complement strand
ACCTCGGCGGTGTGAACGGCGCGGGCGTCTGGTTCGGAACGCCCGAGAGCTTCCTGTCGATCCACCAGTACCTCCCGCCGGGGTACTTCAACTCGGTCGCGACCTCGGTCGCGGTGGAGAACGGCACCCTTTATGTCGGCGGCTACGCCTGGAACGGCGCCTCCCAGCAGGAGGCGTTCCTGTGGACCGGTCCCATCCCCGCGCCCGGTGCGCTCCTCCCGCTGGCCGCGGCGGGGGTGTTCGCGTGGAGGCGGCGCCGCCCCGCTACATGGTGCGGCTAACCACCAGCCAGCCGAACAGGGCGTGGCCGGCGCCGACGGCGGTAAAGAGGACGGCCGCGATCCGCCACTGCGCCCGCACGGACAGGCGGTTCCAGCGGCGCCGCTTCCTCACCAGCACGAGGATGCCGGCGAGGCTGGCCGCGGCGAGCAGGATGAACGTGCCGAGGATGGCGAGCACGACCTGGAACTCGCCGGGCGAGACGGGGGGGTTCAGGGTGACGCCGATGGTCAGGAGGATCGAGACCACGCCGTCGAACCCCAGGGCGAGGGCGGGCGCGAGGACGGCCAGGAGCCAGGGCCCGAGGCGCAGGTTGTCCGAGCCGACGTGCAGGTGGAGGGGCGCGGAGCACTCCGGGCAGCGGGGAGTCCGCAGCGCCCGCAGGTTGTAGGAGCAGATGGGGCAGGGGGCGTCGCGTGCCGCGAGCCAGGCGCTGAGCAGCGCCGCATCGCCTGCGGGCGGAGCGCCGGGCTCGGCCGGCGGGGACTCGGGGGGGAGCGTCGCGGTTTCCACGACCATCAGTATCGGCGCGCGTTCATCCGGGTTCGCGCGCGAGGATCCGGGATCGGCGGGCGGTGTGATCCCTGGGGCCAGGAAACGGACCGGCTCGGAGAGCCGGGGTACCCAAGGAGAGGGTCAGAGGACGCCCGCGCCGACCAGCAGCATGATCACGGTCGAGATCGCGGCCACGGTGCAGAGCACGGGCGGCGAGGTCGGGCTCAGCCACTGGTCCTTCATGTGGGCCATCGCGTCGTCGAGGGCGTACCTGAGGAACATGGGCGCTCCGGGGCTGGGGGCTGGGGAGGGGGGGCACCGGCCGCCCCAGGTTGGGGGCGGTCGGTGGCACGAGTTTACGGGCGCGGGTGAAGAACGGTTCACCCGCTCTAGGATGATCCGATGTTCACCCCGATTCCCGAGGCCCTGGATGAGCTTTCCGCGGGCCGGATGGTCATTTTGACGGACGATGAGGGCCGTGAGAACGAGGGGGACCTGGTCCTCCCCGCCCAGTTCGCCACCCCGGAGGCGATCAACTTCATGCTCTCGGTGGCGCGGGGGTACCTGTGCCTGTCCCTCACGGCCGCGGATTGCGACCGGCTGGACCTGCACCCGCAGGGGCCGGAGAACACGTCGGTGCGGGGGACGCCGTTCACGGTGAGCATCGACGGGCACCCGCGTCACGGGTTCACGACGGGGGTGTCGGCGAAGGAGCGGGCGAAGACGGTGCGGATGGCGATCGACCCGGCGAGCCGGCCGGGGGACTTCGTGCGCCCCGGGCACATCAACCCGCTGCGCTCGCGGGATGGGGGCGTGCTGGTGCGGACGGGGCAGACGGAGGGGTCGCTGGACCTGTGCCGCATGGCGGGGCTGTACCCGGCAGCGCTGATCATCGAGGTGATGCGCGAGGATGGGGAGATGGCGCGGCTGCCGGACCTGGTGGCGCTGGCGGAGAAGCACCGGATCAGGCTGTGCTCCGTCGCGCAGGTCATTCAGCACCGGCTGGAGCGCGAGTCGCTGGTCCGGCGGCTGGAGCCGCTGGGCGGGCGGGCCCTGCGGACGGACCTCGGCGAGTTCACGCTCTACGCCTTCGGCAGCGCGGTGGACCCGCTGCCGCACCTGGCCCTCTGCGCGGGGGGCGTCGGGCGGCTGGACAGCGCCGGGCGCGTGGTCGAGGCGGGGGGGGCGCGGGGGGAGGGGGGGGAGCCGACGCTGGTGCGGGTCCACCGGCGGCACCTGCTGGGCGATGTGCTCGGCGACCTGGGCAGTTCTCGGGAGGGCGCGACCTCGGGCACGCTGCGCGGGGCCATGCGGGCGGTGCAGCGGGCCGGGCGGGGCGTGGTGCTCTATCTGCGGCCCGAGGGCGATGCGGAGTCGGGGTCGTTCGAGGAGTGGCTGCACGTGCCGGCGCGGGCGCGCGGGCGCGAGGGCGCGGCCGGCGATGACGCCGCGCTGCCCCCCGCCCCCGGTCGGGCCCGCGAGCTTGGCATCGGCAGCCAGGTTTTGCGGGCGCTGGGGGTCCGGCGGATGCGGCTGCTGACGAACCACGCGACGGAGTGGCCCGGCTTGGAGGCGTTCGGGCTGGAAATCGTGGAGCGCGTGCCCATCCGCGCGGAGGCGGGCCCGGGCGGCGTCTAAAGCTCGACCCAATAGGAGTTTGTGCGTCGGCTCCCGGCACGGTCGAACGGAAAGCGTGGCGGCGGCGCAGCGCCCCCGCGTGAGCGCTGATCTGGACCACCCGGGCCCAGCCGGATACACTTATGTTAGGGAGTTGGTGGGATGCCGCCGCGCCGGGGTGTGCCCGTCGGCCGCGCGTCCCGCCCCCCGAGATCAAGACCAAGGAGACGACGGATGACGACTCGTGCACTGCTGACGGCCGTGGCGATCACGGCGATGGGTATGGCCCCGGCCTTCGCCCAGGACACCACCCGCCCCGGCAACCGCCCTCCGACGGCGACGCCGCCGCCCGTGGCGCAGCCCCCGAAGACCGACGCGCAGCCGCCGAGCATGGACGCGGAGATGCAGGCGTGGATGGAGGCCGGCGCGGTGGGCCCCAACCACAAGCTGCTCGAGGGCATGGTCGGGGAGTGGACCACGGCGGGCAAGTTCTGGATGGGCCCCGGCGAGCCCATGACGACCGCCGGAACGTCGGTGAACACGCCGGTCCTCGGCGGCCGGTACATCCAGCAGAAGTTCAAGGGCGACTTCATGGGCCAGCCCTTCGAGGGCATCGGCTACACGGGCTATGACAACATCAAGCAGAAGTTCGTGGGCACGTGGATGGACAGCATGTCCACGTCGGTGATGAACAGCGAGGGGACGTGGGACGCGGCGACGAAGTCGTTCACCTTCACCAGCGAGTTCCAGGACCCCGCCGGCAAGATGGTCAAGAGCCGGGAGACGGTGAAGGTGGTGGATGAGAACACGCACGTGTTCACGATGTACCACACCGAGCCCGGGCAGCAGGAGAACCGGGTGATGGAGCTGACCTACACCCGCAAGGGCGCCGCCCGCCCGGCGATGCCGTCCTCCGATCGGCCGGGCTCGGAGCACCCGGAGCACCCGGCGCGTCCGGCGACGCCCCCCACGCCCGGTGGGCCGGCCACGCCGAAGCGGCCGGGGAGCACCCCGGGCGGCGGGCGCTGAGCGACCCGGCAGTCTCGGGCAACCAGTTCTGAACGGGCCCCCCGCGCGAGCGGGGGGTTCTGTTTTTGCCGGCGCCTCCGACCCAGCGCAGCGTCGCTCAGGCGGGCACCTTGGCCCGCGCCGGGATCAGCGTGTCTCCGGGCGTGGTGGCGCGATGAGTCACGGCGAGCCAGGGCGCGATGAGCCGCGGGCCGCGCCCGGGCGGGGCGAGGAGGGTGCGGCGCTCCCAGGAGTCGAGCATGGGGCCGGGGGACATGGTGCCGATGACGAGGGCGTCGGCCGATGATGAGACGGTGAGACGGTGAGGCGGTGAGACGGTGAGGGGGTCGGGAACCGACGGCGCGGGGGGCGTGTCGAGGACGGCGACGCCGAGCTCGGCGAGGGCCTTGCGGATGACCCAGCCGTTCTTGCCCTCATCGACGAGGGCGACGGTGCGGAAGGGGTTCTGGGCGTATGCGGCCTGGAGGGCCTCGCGGGCGTGGGCGACGCCGGTGAAGCGCTCGAAGAGGTGGCGGGGCATGGGCGTGCGGCGCTGGGCGCGGATGGTGCGGGAGAGGTCCACCAGGCCCTCGCGGAAGCCGGCGACCGAGTGCTCCTTCAGGGCGATCTGCCGGTAGCGGCGGCGCTGCTCGCGGATCATCGCGCGGCGGAGGTCGTCGGGGGCGTAGCGCTGCATCACCCAGCCGTTGTTGCGGACGAGGCGGGCGAGGATGGTGTTCATGTCGCGGCCGCCGGGGGCCTTGTGGTGCTCGACGCGGAACCAGGGGTCGAACTGGATGCGGTAGCCGGCGAGGATCATCCGCGCGGCGAGGTCGTACTCCTCGGCGTAGTAGTTGAACGACGGGTCGTAGCCGCCCCCCTCCCCGAGGGCGAGGAACACGGGGCGGCGGATCGCTACGCCGCACCCGATGAAGACCTCGGGGAGGCCGCCGGATTCGCGCCGGGCCAGGCCGGGGAGGTAGATGTCGGCGGAGACGGCGGCGACGTCGGCCGGGGCCTTGGCGAGGCGGCGGATGAAGCCGGTGTCCACCGGGTACGAGTCGTCGTCGAGCATGACGACCCATTCGGAGGAGGGGTCGGCGGCCTGGACGGCGGCGTTGCGGCTGGCGGCGCCCTCGTTGGTGTTGCGGTAGATGGTGCGGACGGGGATGCCGTTGGCGAGCACCGGCGGGGCCTGGGGGGGCGTGCGCGAGGCGTTGTCGATGACGATGGCCTCGACGGCGCACTCGGGATGGCCGCGGAGGGAGCCGAGGGCGGCGAGGGTCTGGGCGAGGCGGTCGGGGCGGTCTCGGGTGGGGATGATGTAGGTGAGCATGGCGGCCGCGAGGGCGGCCCATTGGGGATCGGCTCTCAGCCCGGCAGGGCGGCAGAAAGTTGCGAAGGGCGTAAGCCCTGGCTATGCGGAGGTCCCCCCTCCTGCCTCGTTTCCCGATGGAGCCCCGGCAGGGGCGGCACTGTGAGGCGACCGGTGGCGAAGGAGTGGCGCCCCGTCCGGGGCTCACACACTCGGCGAGGCGTCATATTCAGCCGCGCTTCCCAGGGCTGACGCCCTTCGCAACTGTCTGACGCCCTACGGGCTGAAGACGCGGCTCACGTCCGCCGCTCGACGACCGGAGATCACAGCCGGCCTGCCGCGTCGTCCGTGAGCACCCTGTCCACCAGGCCCTTCAGTTTCGCGGCGTGCGCTTCGGTCGTCCTGGCCCAGCGGTCGTCCTCGGCCAGCTCGTGCAGCACGAACTCCGCCAGCGGGTCCTGCTGGGACTCGGGGACGGCCTTGAGCCGCTCGATCGCCTGTTCCATGCGCCGGGTCATGCGGAATGATACGCGTCCGTTCAGGCTATCTGGGCGGCCGCGCGGGGCGACTCGCGCGCACTGACCACCTCCGCCGCGGCGAACGTCATGTGGGCGCTGTGGGTGCGGGCGATGGCCTGGCGGAGGTCGGTGGCGCTGATGGGGATGTTGCCGATGCGCTGGGCCTGGATGGCCGCGGCGGTGGCGCCCAGGAAGGCCGCGGCCACGAGGGGAGCCCCGGCGGAGAGGGCGAGGGTGGCGGCGGCGAGGAGGGAGTCGCCGCAGCCGAGGGCGTCGATGGCGTAGGGGGTGAGGGCGGGGATGTGCTCGGCGTGGACGCGGGAGCGATAGGAGCCGGAGGAGTCGGTGTCGGAATCGCGAGTGGTTCCCACAGGCGGGACGCCTGTGCCGCTGGATCCGGGGGCTTCGCGGTCGAAGGCGATCATGCCCTCGGGGCCGAGGGTGACGATCGCGGCGCGGGTCTTCGTTTCCTCCAGCAGTTGCCACGTCACCGTCGGCAGGCCGCGGTCGAAGAGGCCGAGGGATTGGCGCAGCTCGCTCTCGCTGGGGCAGAGCAGGTCCATGGCGTACATGGAGCGGAGATTCGACCGGCGGCCGCTGACGTCGCCGGTGAGCGTGCCGACGCGCCGGCGGAGGGCGCGGCAGATCCGGGGGAGCACGGCCTGGCTGAAGAGGCCCTGGCCGAAGTCGGCGACGATGGCGGCCTGGGAACCGCCGCCCTCCTCGGCGGCGGCCGCGGCGAGGTCCACGAGGTCATCCTGCTGGGCGGCGTCGAGGGTGAGCGGCTCGATCAGGTCGAGCTTCATGACCTTCTGGGCGCCGACGAGGAAGCGCTGCTTCTCGCAGATGGGCGAGGGGACGCGGAGCGGGCGGACCTCGATGCCCTCGCCGGTGAGCCGGGAGCGGATGGCCTCGCCCTGCTCGGTCTCGGGGAGGGCGGTGATGAGCGTGGGCCGGGCCCCCATCGCGGCCAGGTGGCGGGCGAGGATGGCGGCGCCGCCGTCGTAGTGCCGCTTCTCGATGGGGCGGAGGGTCATCACCGGCGACTCGCCGGCGACCTCGGGGCGGTCGCAGAGGATGTAGGTGTCGAGGATGGTCTCGCCGACGACCAGGACCCGCCGGCCGCGGAAGGCGGAGATCAGGGAGAAGAGCGAGGCCCCCTGCAGGTCTGGGAGGCCCAGGAGTTGCTCGAGCCGGGCCTGGAAGGGATCGACGGAGGACTCGAGGGCATTGATGAGGGCGGTCGAGGAGAAGACGACATCGCCGGAGGAGAAGACCACCCGGCCGCCGCCGGACTCGACGGCCTCGCGCTCCGCCTTGAAGCGGGGGTCCTGGTTGAACTCGTACTCGCGGCCCTTGACGTAGACATCCGGGCGCACCTCGGTGAGCAGGGCCTCGGCGGTGGGGCGGGGCTCGATGGAGACCCAGTCCACGCAGTCGAGCGCGGCCAGGTTCTCGGCCCGGAGCTCCTCGGGGATGAGCGGGCGGCCGGCGCCCTTGCTGACCTGGGCATCGCCGGTGAGCGTGACGAGCAGGATGTCGCCCAGGGCCCGGGCGTAGCGGAGGTGCCGGATGTGGCCGGGGTGCACGAGGTCGAAGCAGCCGTGGCAGTGGACGACCCTGCGGCCCGCGGCGCGGGCGGCGGCCCGGCGGGTAAGCAGCTCCGCGCGCGAGAGAATCTTGCCGGGCGCGGGGCCCGGTGGCGGGGTCATGCCGGAATATCGGCCAGTACCGCCCGCGCGGGCGAACGTCTAGGGGTTGGTTGACGGATTGGAGTCGTCCAGTCGCCCCGTGGTGTCGCGTTCGTGGAGCTCATCCCGCGTGAACTTCTTGCCGCCCGAGCGGAACGCCCCCGATTCGCTGATCTGTCGGATCGCTTCCCACGCGCGGGCGGACTGCTCAGGGGTCGGGGGCCGCCACACCGACACCTGCACGCGCGTGCCCTCGGGAAGATCGACAGGCTCGTCGGGCTTGAAGACGCCGCCGCCGTAGGTCAGCCAGATGGTGTGCGAGGGCATGCCGAAGCGTAGTTCGATCCCCCTTGCCAGGGGCCCAACCCCCACTTCCTGCACCTTTTGCGCGTCCCCTGCCGATAGATGCGCATGGGTCCGAGCCCGTCGGGTGTGTCCGCTGCGCCGGGGGTGCGGCGGTACTCGCGCGACGACATCGTCAGGCTCGGCCAGGCCGGCAAGCCGTGGGAGTTCCTCCCCGTCGTCTTCCAGGCGCTCGGGGTCGCGCCGAAGGATGTGGGGCTGCGCGTCCTGGCGGCGGCCAACCTGGCGCAGGTGGGGCTGGGCACCGCCGCCCGCGAGCAGTTGGAGCACATCCCGGCGACGCTGGCCCGCGACCCGGCGCTGGCGGGGCTGTGGAAGGCCGTGGCGGGCCTCCGGCTCGACCGCGTGCTGGTGGCCGAGCTGCTGGAGGCCTGCCGGGCCAACGTGGCGCGCCTGGCGGAGCGGGGCGTGGACCTCGCGCCGGCGCTGGAGCATTGGGAGCGGGAGCAGGGCGCGGGGGGGTGGGAGTGGTTCAGGGCGGGCGACGGCAACCTCGTGCGCCGGCGGACCGCGGATGGCGCGTGGGCGGCCCTCGGGGATGCCCGCGGCTTCGCGGAGCGCTTTGCGCGCGAGAAGCTGGGGACGCTGGACGCCCGCGCGAACCAGGTCGTGGTCGAGGGCGCCGACCCGCCGTGGATGCTCCAGCGCATCCTCGAGGCGACCGCCCGCCACCGCGACGGGTTCCAGCCCCGCGTCGTGCTGGTCCAGGAGGATGCCCAGGAACTGCTCGCGGGATTCGCCCAGGCCGACCTGCCGGCGCTGGCGGAAGAGCGGGTGACGGTCATCGTCGGCCCCGGCGCGCCCGCGCGGCTGCGGGCGTGGATGGCCTCGCGGGCGGGGTTCAAGCTCGCCGGGCCGCTGATCGCCAGCCTGTCGGTGCGGAGGAAGTGCGAGCCGGGGGTGCAGGAGGTGATCGCGAGCGCGGAGCGGGAGCAGGAGGAGGAGCACACGCGCCTGGCGGCCGAAGTGGCCTCGGTCTACGACGGGCGGGACCGGGCGTGGTGGGGGCGGCGGTGGGCGGAGGCGCTGGAGAGCACGGGCGGGCGCGCCGGGGGGGGGGGGGGGGGGGGGGGGGGGGCGGCGCCGGGGGGCGGGGGGGGGCGCGGCGGCGCCGCTCCCTCCCCTGATGCTCGCGGCGCCGGAAGCACCGACCTGGCCCCAAGGCTGGCCAAGTCGGTGGCACGGCTGCGGGTGCTGGTGCCGACATCGCGGTTCTCGACGTTCATCAAGCACGCGAGCAGCGACCTTGTCGAGGCCTTGAACGCGGCGGGGTGCGAGGCGCGGCTGCTGACCGAGCCGGACGACTGCACGCGGCTGGGCTCTGTCGCCTGGCTGCGGGCGGTCCGGGATTTGGAGCCGGACCTGGTGGTGCTCATCAACCACTTCCGCTCGGGGATCGGCGAGTGGATGCCGCGGAACCTGCCCTTCGTGACCTGGGTGCAGGACGCGATGCCCCAGCACTTCGACGCGGAGGTGGGCAAGGGTCTGGGCGCGCTGGACTTCATCGCCGGCCACCTGCACGAGGAGATGTTCGAGCGCTTCGGCTTCCCGCGCGAACGGACGCTGCGGGCGCCGGTGGTCGCGAGCGAGAGCAAGTTCCACGACGGGCCCTGCGAGGGCCGGCTGCTGGATGAGCACGCCTGCGAGGTGGCCCTCGTCAGCCACCACGGCGAGACGCCCGAGCGGATGCACGCGCGGCTGGTCACCGAGGCGGGGACGACCACCGCGACCGCCCGGACCATCGAGGCGATCTGGCCGCGCCTGGTGGCGCTGGTCGTCGAGTTCGGGCGCGACCCGTGGCTGGGGGGCGGGGAGCCGCGAGCAGCGAACAGCGAACAGCGAGCAGCGAACGGCGAACAGCGAACAGCGGACAGCGAGCATCTCGGGCAGAACGGGGAGCAGCGAACGGCGATGGTGGCGCGGTCCGCGGCCTGGGAGGGGTCGCTGCACGCCGAGATCGCGGCGATCGTGCGCGAGGGGGTGTCCCGGCACCTGGAGCGCAGCGCGGGCGTCGATGAGCGGGCGCGGGCCCTGGTGCTGAAGACCTACGCGCTCCCCGTGGCCGACCGGCTGCTGCGGCACCAGACGGTCGCCTGGGCCGCCGCGCTCGCCCGCGAGCGCCGCTGGCGGCTCCGCCTCTACGGGCGTGGCTGGGCCGACTCGCCGGAGCTGCGGGAGTTCGCCCGGCCCGAGGTCGAGCACGGCGAGGCCCTGCGGGCCTGCTACGCCGCCGCATCGGCCCACCTCCACATCTCGATCCACACCTGCGCCCACCAGCGCGTGATGGAGTGCGCCCTCTCCGGCGGCCTGCCGCTGTGCCGGATGCTCCCGGAGGTGCTGATCCGACCTGCGCGGGTGGCGGCCCACTGGGCCGCGGCCGTGCGGGGCGAGCCGGTCGAGCTCGACGCCGGGCGTGGGCTGCTGGGGTACGCCTGGCCGGACCAGCCGGAGACGGCGGCGTACGCGGCGCTCCTGGAGCGGGCGGGCCTGCCCCTCCCGCGCGTGTGCTGGGTGCCGGAGAAGAAGCGGGACGCGTGGCGCGCGGCGTTCCTGCGGGGCCAGCGCGAGGCGCCGACGGGGGAGTGCCCCGATCCGGCCCTCCTCGTGGACCCCGGCGAGACGGCGTTCTGCACGCGCGAGCGGCTGGCGGCGCTGGTGGAGGCGGCATCGCAGCGCCCGGCGTGGCGCGAGGGGTGGTCGCGGGCGATCGCCGGGCGGGTGCACGGGCGGTACACCCACGCGCGCTTCGTCGAGGATGCGCTGGCCATGGTCTCGCGCGGCCTGGGGGTGGAGATCGAGCCGCGCCCGCGGGCCGGACCGGCGCCGGATGCGCCGGCAGCGCCCGAGAGCCGGAAGCCGCCCGAGCCGCCGCGGGCTGCGCCGGCTGCCAAGCCTGCCCCCGCCGCCGCGCCCCTGCCCGAGCCCAAGCCGGCGGCGATGTCGCGGCGTCCGCCCGAGACCGTGCCCCGCGTGGTCACGCTCATCGCCCCGGACGGCGTCAGCGGCGTGAGCAGCGCGATGGCGCGCCTGGCCCGCCTCGCGGAGCCGCACTACCGCTGGCGCATCCTGGCGGTGGGGGAGTCAGGGCCCGGCGCGGCCGGGGACGCGGGCCTGCCGGGGGCCGAGACGCCCGGCTTCTCCACCATCCGGTGGGCCCCGGGCACGCGCCCGGTCGAGCAGGTCCGCCTCATCCGCGAGCGCGTGCGCGAGATGCGGGCCAGCGTCGTCTCTCCCAACTTTCTCGCCCCCGGGTTCATCGCCGCGGCCCTCGACCGCCACCGCGGCGTGCGATGCGCAGCGCTCTTCCACGGCAGCGAGCTGGCGGCCGAGGACCTGTACAGCGCGGTGGCCCCGCTGGCCGACGCCTGGCGCGCGGTGAGCCCGGCCATCGCCCGGCGGATCGCCCGCTACGCGCCCGGCGGCCCGCTCTCGCCGGCGCTCCCGACCGGGATCGAGGCCCCCGACGCCTGCACCCCGCTGCCCTGCACCCGCTCGCGCCACGAGCCCCTGCGCCTGCTCTACGCCGGGCGGCTGGAGGAGCGCGTCAAGCGGATCACCGACCTGGCCGCCCTCGCCGACGCGCTCGACGAGCTGGGCGTCCCATTCCGCCTCACCATCGCCGGCCAGGGCCCCGCCGCGGGCAAGCTGGCCTCGGCCCTTGCCGACCACATCGTCGCGGGGCGGGTGCACATCGCCGGCGCGGTGCCGCAGCGCGAGATGGGCGGGCTCTACGAGGCCCACGATGTCCTGGTGCTCGTCAGCCAGATGGAGGGCACACCGGCCGCGGTGATGGAGGCCATGGCCCGGGCCCGCCCCGTGGCGATCACCCGCGGGTGCGGCGGGGCCCTGGAGGCCGTGCGCGACGGCGCAGAGGGCGTGGTCGTGGATGTCGGCAACGTGGAGCTGATGGCGGAGAAGCTCGCGGCGCTGAACCGCGACCGCGCCTCGCTGGCCCGGATGGGCGAGCGGGCCCGGCGCGCAGCGCTCGACCTGTTCGACCTCCGCGCGCTCGCGCCGCGCTTCGATGCGCTGGTCGAGGAGGCGGGCGCGGCCCCGGATGACGGCAACACGCCCGCCGCCGTCGCCGCGCTCTGGGCCCGCATCCTGGTCGCGCTGGGGCACATGGGCGACTGCACCGCCGCCGAGCTCTGCGGGCTGCTGATCGAGTGGCTCGCCGACCGCGGCATCACCGGCGTCCTGGTCCACCGCACCGAGGCGGTCGAGGGGCTGGTGGGCGAGCTGGGGCGCGGGGATGTGGTCGGGGGCGCGCTGGGCGGCGGGCCCCGATGGTTCGGGTGGCCCGGCGTCGAGCCGGCCTCCATCGCCGAGGGGTCGCTGGTCATCACCGGCGCGCCGGAGGCCGCCCGCGCCCTGCTCGGCGAGCGGGCCCACCTGCTCCCCCTGGTCCTCCCGCGGATCGTGAACTTCGCCTCGCAGCGGGTCCTCGCCGCCGCGGCCGCCCTTCGCGCCCGCGGGTGCTCCCGCTTCGTGCTCTACGGCGCCGGGAAGCACACGCTGCGGCTCGCGGCGGCGCTGGAGCGCACGCCCGAGATCGTCGGCATCGTGGACGACCGCGCCGGGGAGCGGGGCGGCCCGCCGGAGCGCCTCTGGGGCCTGCCCGTGGTGAAGCCCCCGGCGGCCGCGGGCCTGGGCTACGACGCGGTGATCGTCTCGAGCGACGAGTTCGAGCGGGCGATGACGCCGCGGGCCTCGCTCTGGGCGGGGGCGCGCCCCGTGGTCGCGCTCTACGCCCCGATCGAGACGCCCGGGGGCGAGATCGCCGACGAGCTCACGGCCACCTCGCCCCGCGTGTAGAGGCGCCAGACGGTGACCCCGCGCCGGCGCAGCGCCGCCGAGGCGGCCCAGAGCCGCTCCTCGTGGTGGTCGCTGGAGAGCAGGACGTGCGTGCTGGGCGGGATCTGCGCGGGCAGGACGACGGTGAAGCCGTGGTGCCGATCCCCCGCGAGCGTGTCATCCGCCAGCCCGCGGACCTCCAGGCCCAGGGCATCGCGGTTCTCCATGAGCCACGCCGTGTGCTTGCCCGCCCCGTAGAGCCACACCGCGGGGACGCCGGCATCGCGGAGTCGCCTGCCCACCTCGCGGAGGCGGTCGAGCTTCTGGAGTTCCTCGGGGCTGAGCGCCGTCGGCCCGGCGCGCTGCGCGACCCACTGGTACGCCAGCAGCGCCTGCGGCGAGGGTCCCCGCTGGGCCAGGAACCGCTCCAGCGCCGCCTGCGCCCCCCGCGCCCGCGCGCCGCCCCAGGTTGCTTCCCACACGATCCCCGCCAGCCGCTGCTGCAGCGCCGGGTCCGCCAGCGGCGGGAGCGCCGCCCAGTGCCGGACCATCGCCGCCGCCGCGCCCTTCGCCTGGACCTCGTGGCGCCGCGCCGGGTCGGCCCGGTAGCGGTACAGGGCCTGGGGCAGGTTGGCCAGCTCGGCCGTCCGCGAGAGCCGCAGCCACAGGTCGTAGTCCTGGGCGTACGGCAGCGACTCGTCGTAGCCCCCCGCGCCCAAGACCGTCGGGCGCCACACCATCACCGAGCCGTGGCAGAGGCAGTTGCCCAGGCACAGCCGCCAGCGGACCTCCGCCGGGTCGGTCGGAGGGCGCTCGACCCCCAGGCTCTTGTCGCCGTCGGCCAGGGTCTCCCACGCGGTGCCCAGCGCGGCGATGCGCGGGTTCGTCTTCAGGTAGTCGGCCTGGTGGGCGAGGCGGACCGGCGGGCAGTCGTCGTCGCCATCCATCCGCGCGACCAGGTCGTGCCGGGCCTCGTGCAGCGCCAGGTTCAGCGCCGCGGCCAGGCCGGCCGCGGGCAGGTGCAGGACCCGGGCCCGGGGGTCCGACGCCGCGAGGGACTCGACGAGGCCGATGGTCGCGGCATCCGCCCCGTTGAGGACCAGCAGGATCTCCAGGTCCCCGTGGGTCTGCCGCGTGATCGACTCGAAGGCGCAGCGGAGGTGCAGCGGGCTGGCGCGGTGGACGGGCAGGGCGACGGAGACGGGTGGGAGGGGCATGGGTAGATCCGGGAGCACGCCCGCGCGGCCCGCCGGACTCCCGATCATCGGCCGGATCGGAGGGGCCGGATTATGGAGCAAGGCGTCTGGAATCGGTCCCGAAATATCGCCCGGAGGCCCGCCGCAGGCCGATCCTGCGCGGGTGGAATCGGTGACGAGCCTCAAGCGGCCGGGGGCCGGCGAAGCGGCGGGTGCGCGCCCGGCGACGCCCCCCGTCTGCGATGCCCTGGTGCTGGCGTTCTCCGAGGGCGTGTCGCTGGGGGTGTGGGAGGATGGCGGGACCCTCGAGCGCGAGTGGGCCCTCTACGAGCGGATCGCGCCGCGGGTCGGGCGGGTGGTCCTGGTGACGTGGGGCGGGGCCCGCGACCGGGCGATCGCGGCCCGCCTCACCGGCGTCGTCGGCGGCGTCCGGGTGGTCTGCAACGAGGCCGGGGCGGGCGAGGCGGAGTACCTCGGCGCGGCCGCGGCGAGCATCCTGCGCGAGATCGGCAGCGCTGCGCGGGTGGTCGTGAAGACCAACCAGATGACCGGGGGCGAGGCGGCGCTGCGGATGGCCGCGGCGCTGCGGGGGGCGGGGAAGCCGGTCGCGCTGGTGGCACGGGGCGGGTACCTCTGGTCCCAGTTCGCCGCGCGCGAGCACGGGGCCGAGTCCCCCGAGGCGCGCCGGGCCGCCGAGCGCGAGGGCCGGCTCTGCCGCGCCGCCTCGGTGGTGGTCGCGACGACGCGGCAGATGGGCGACGACCTGGCGTGGCGCCACGGCCTGAGCGCAGGCCGGGTGGCGGTGGTGCCGAACTACGTGGTGGCGGGGGAGAGCGACGAGCGCCCCGGCGACCCCGCAGGCCACGGGCGCGCGACGGGCGCCGACACGCTCGAGGTCCTCTTCGCCGGTCGGCTGGAGAAGCAGAAGCGGGTGGACCGGCTGATCGAGGCGGTCAGCCTGCTCCCCGAGCCGCTGCGCGGGCGCGTGCGCCTGACCATCGTCGGGCGCGGGTCGCTCGAGAAACCCTTGCGGGCCTTCGCGGAGGAGCTGGGGGTCGAGGCGAGTTTCGAGGGCCGCCTCCCCCACGCGGCGCTCCTCGCCCGGATGCGGTCGTGCGCCCTCTACGCCCAGGCCTCGGAATACGAGGGCCACCCCAAGACGGTCCTGGAGGCCATGGCCTCCGGGGCCCCGGTGCTGGTGGTCGATGAGC
The DNA here is from genome assembly GCA_040902425.1 of Phycisphaerales bacterium. Classification (GTDB taxonomy): domain Bacteria; phylum Planctomycetota; class Phycisphaerae; order Phycisphaerales; family UBA1924; genus JBBDXI01. The sequence continues at coordinate 13,248 of JBBDXI010000051.1, read as the reverse complement.
CCGGCCTGCGCGGCGTCGTCGCCCACGGCGTCAGCGGCCTCTGCGTGCCCCCGGAGCCGCGGGCCATCGCCGCCGGCGTGGAGGCCGTGCTGCGCGATCCCGCGTGGCGGTGCGCGATGGGCGCGGCCGCGGCGGCGCAGGTGCGGAGCGAATGCGGGCTGGAGCGGATCGCCACGCTTGAGCTGGAGGTGTACCAGAGGGCGTTCGCCGGCGCGGGGGGCGCGGGGGGCGGCGAAGAGGCCGCGGCGCCCTGGCGCAGCGCCGAGGTCCGCTGGGAGCCGGCGCTCCTCGAAGCGCCGCGCGAGACGGCGGTCGAGACGTGGGAGCGGTCGCTGGCCGCGTTCGCCCGGCGCCTGCCCGCCGGGCGCCGGGCCGAGTTCCTCGCGGCGCTTGACGGGCCGCTCTACCACATGCAGGGGCAGGCGGCGGTCGAGGCCGAGGGCGGCCTGCACCCCAAGCACCGCGTCATGCGCTACCACGACTTCTTCGTCGAGCGCATCCGGCCCGGCGAGCGGGTCATCGACCTGGGGTGCGGCGTCGGCGCCCTGGCGGCCTCGATCGCCGCCCGCGCCCGCGCCGAGGTCACCGGCATGGACTGGTCCGAGGCGAGCCTCGGGCGCGCCGGGAAGCTCGCGGCGGAGCGCGGCGTCTCGCTGTCCCTCATCCGGGGCGATATCACCCGGGACCGCGCCCCCGGCGCCTTCGACGTGATCGTCCTCTCCAACGTGCTGGAGCACATCGACGGGCGCGCCGAGCGCCTGGCGATGTGGCGGGAGTGGTACCGGGCCCGGCGCATCCTCATCCGCGTCCCCGCCTTCGACCGCGAGTGGCGCGTCCCGTGGAAGAAGGAGCTGGGCGTCGAGTGGCGGCTCGATGTCACCCACGAGACCGAGTACACGCGGGCCCAGCTCGAGCAGGAAGCGGGGGAGGCGGGCCTGCGGATCACCGAGCTCATCGCCCGCTGGGGCGAGTACTGGGCCGTCTGCGAGCCGGCGGAGGCGTAGCGCGATGCGGGAGCCGGCTTTCGTCACCACCGTCTACGGCCAGGCCTACGCCGCCTTCCTCGCGCCCCACCTGCACTCGATCCGCCGCCAGTACCCCGAGGGCGGGGGATTCGTCCTCTGGCAGGATGTTCCCGCCGCGGAGATCGCCCTCCTCTCCCGGGCGTTCCCCCTGTGGCGGTTCGTGGAAGCGACCGAGCCGATGACCGGGGGCGTCAACGAGCGCATCCCGCGCAAGCTGCACGCCTGGAAGCGCGCCTGCGAGATGGCCCCCGGGCGACCGGTCGCGCTGCTGGACTGCGACACCCTCCTGGTTCGCCGCCTCGACGAGTTCTTCGAGGGCGCCGGCGGGTGGGACATCATCTACACGTGGAAGGATGAGCTCTTCCCCATCAACACCGGCGTGATGCTCGCGAGCACCGGGGCCGCGGGCGCGGCCCTTTTCGGGGCCATGGCCGCGCGGGTCGAGCGGCTCATCCGCGACCCGGACCTGCTCCGTGTCGCCCTGGGCTCCAGCGGCGCGGCCGACCAGCACGCCCTGCGCGAGATCGTCGGCTTCTGCTCCTACGACAAGCACACCGTGCGGACGGTCGCCGGGCGCGAGCTGGTCTTCCGCGGCGTGCCCTGCAAGTGGCTGAACGAGACCAACTGCCGGCCCATGAGCGGCGACCTGTGCATCGTCCACTACAAGACCGGCTGGCACCCGATCCTGCTCGAGGGCAAGGACTGGACGGTCAACCGCCCCCGCGAGCGCTGCCGCGAGATGTTCGAGCACTGGGAGCGCACGCGGGCGGACGCGGAACGCGCCGTCGCGCGGGAGGCGGTGGCGGGGGCCGCCCGGGCGGCGCGCGAGCGGCTCGCGCCGATCGCGGGCGCCTACGAGGAGCGGGGCATCCTGCACAGCGAGATGCTCGCGGTCTGCGGCGTGTGCGGGTCCCTCGGCGTGGACCTGGTCATCGAGTCCGGGCGCGCCCGCGGGCAGAGCACGCTCGTGCTGGCCCGGTTCTTCGAGGGGACCGGGACGAGGATCGTCAGCATCGAGCTGGAGCGCGGCGAGGATGCCGCGTTCGCCGAGGAGCGCCTGCGGGGCTTCGCGCACGTCGAGCTGGTCTACGGCGACAGCTTCCGGCTCCTGCCGGAGGTGATCCGCGCCAACCCCGGGAAACGGATCGCGGTGCTCCTGGATGGGCCCAAGGGCATCCCCGCCATCGAGTTCCTGGATGCCCTCTTCGAGGAGCACGGGCCGGGCGCGCCCGCGCCCTGCGACGCCGGCGGGGGCACGCTTGTCGCCGGCTTCATCCACGACATGCGGAAGCAGACCCCGCAGCGGGAGCGGCTGGAGGCCCGCCCCGGGCGCCTCTTCTTCACCGACGATGAGCCGTACACCGCGGAGTTCGGCGACCTCGACCGGGCCTGCCTGCCGCGCGAGGGCGCGCCCATCACCATGCACACCTGGCGCCCCTTCAAAAAGGGCGAGGACCCGATCCCCAGCTACGGCCCCACCCTCGCCGTGGTCTTCCCCGGCCCCCCGTGCCACCGCGCGCCGTGCCACCGGTTGGGCCGCCCCGGGAGCGCTCAGTCATCCGAAGATCACCGCGGCGGCCTAACCGGTGCCAGGACCACCGGCGGCCCATCATCCGGTACCGCCACCCTCGCCCCGCCGCGCCTGATCGCCGACCCCATCCCCAACCGCTTCCTCCACGCCCGCGACTGGCGCGACCCGCGCTACGCCGCCCTGCGCGACGAGTTCGCCGTCCTCTACCGGGATGAGATGCACGGCGAGCCGCACCCCTACGGCGCCCGCGACCCGCAGAACGTCATTACCCACTGGAGCCGCGAGTGGGAGTACCCCTGGGCCGCGCTCAACGCCCGCCCCGGACCGGGCATGGCCGTGGTGGACCTCGGGTGCGGCGGATCGCCGCTGGCCATCTGGATGGCCCGGCGCCTCGGCTGCGACTGCACCGGCGTGGACCTGATCTTCGAGAGCAAGACCGGCCGGAACAACCTCCGCGGGTTCACCCGCCCTCCCGCGGAACTCTTCCCCGAGGTCGCCTGGCTCCGAGAGAGCATGGCCGCGCTCAGCCTGGGCGATGCCAGCCAGGACCGGGCCCTGTGCATCAGCGTCCTGGAGCACGTGCCCACCGAGGTCGCCCGGGCGACCTTCCGCGAGATCGCCCGCGTTCTGCGGCCCGGCGGCCTGGCCCTGATCACCACCGACGTCGACGGCGAGCACCGCACCCTCACCTCCAGCTACCGAGAGCTCATCGCCATGGCCGCCGAGGCCGGCCTGCGCCTGGAAGGCAAGGAAGACTGGACACCCCCGGCCGAGAAGCCGGGGCTGTACGACGTCGTCGGGTTCGTGCTGAAGAGGTGAAGGAAGAGAGGTCAGCGTGGCGGGAGTGATGGCTCGGAGAGACGGCGCGCAGAGGCGCCGAGGGCGCAGAGAAAGACGCAGAGAGGGCGCCGACCACGCCCCAGCCGCCCCCCGCCGGCTCCCCATCTGTGCGCATCTGTGCCATCTGTGGCCTCTTCTCCTCTCCGCGTCCTCCTCCGCGCCCCCTGCGCCTCTGCGCGCACTCCTCCTCCCGATTGACTGACCGCGCATGCCCGCCCCCCTCCTCATCGCCCTCCCCGACGGCCTCGGCGTCAGCGGCGTCGCCTCCTGGGCCGTCCGCCTCGCGAGCGCCCTCGCCGCCCGCGGGCGCGCCGTCGCCCTCCTCCTCCACCCCGAGCCCCCCGCCCAGCGGCCCGTCGAGCACGGGATCGACCCGCGCGTCCGCGTCCTCCACCCCACCGGCCTCGACCGCTGCGGCGACCGGCCCGGCGACCTCGCCCGCCCCATCGCCGCCTACCGCGACGCCGCCCGCTCCCTCGCCTGCGACTTCGGCGGCCCGGTCATCCTCTGCCCCAACCTCCACGGCGACTGCTACGGAACCGCGGCCGCGCTCTGCCTCGCGGACCCCGAGCTGGTCCGGATCGTCGGCTGGTGCCACAGCGACAACGGCTACGACGCCCGCGTGCTCGCCCACTACGAGCCTGTCATCTCGAAGTTTGTCGCCGTCAGCGACCGTGTCGAGGCCGAGCTGCGCGGGCTGCTCCCCGCGCGCCACGCCGATATCGCCAATATCCCCTGCGGCGTCGAGTGCCCGGAGCCCCGTGCCACCGACCGTGCCACCGACTTCGGCTCTGCGAAGTCGGTGCCCCTCCGCCTCATCTACACGGGGCGCGTCGAGCACCACCCCAAGCGGGTCATGGCCCTGGTCTCCCTCTCGGATGCCCTCTCCGCCCGCGGCGTCGAGCACTCCATCACCGTCGCCGGCGACGGCCCCGCGATGGATGAGCTGCGGGCCGCCGCCGATGGGAAGCGCATCCGCCTGCTGGGCGCGCTCGCCCCGGGCGCGATCCCGGCGCTCCTGGCCGACCATGACCTGTTCATCCTCCCTTCGCGCTTCGAGGGCCTGAGCGTCTCCATGCTCGAGGCCATGGCCGCCGGCTGCATCCCCATCGTCGCCCGCACCGAGTCGGGCGCGGCCCAGGTGATCGAGCGCGGCTGGAACGGCGAGATCGCCGACATCGCGCCCGAGGCGGATGAGGAGCAGACCGGGCGAGCCCTCGCCGAGGCCGCCCTCCGCGCCCTCAAGCGCGGCCTCCCCGCCATGAGCGAGGCCGCCGCCGCGACCATCCGCGAGCGATTCAGCCTCGGCCAGCACGTCGAGCGGGCCGCCCGCCTGCTCGATGAGGCCGCCGCCGCCCCCGCCCGGCCCTGGCCCGCCGACCGCCCCTGCGCCTTCACCCGCGCGGCCGCGATGACCGCCCGGGATGGGCCCGCAGCCGAAGGAAGCGGCTCGGTCCCCCCCGGCGGCGCCGAGAAGCTGCGGGCTGTCCTTCGGCAGCTCGCCGGGCGCGCCATCGTCATCCACGGCGCCGGCGAGCACACCCGCCAGCTCGCGCCCATCCTCGCCGACTCCCCCGCCCGCATCGTGGCCCTCGCGGATGACGACCGCGCGAAGCACGGCAAGACCCTCTGGGGCTGGCCCATCCTCGCCCCCGCCGACGCCGCGAAGGCCGGCGCCACCGACGTGGTCATCAGCTCGTGGATGCACGAGGCCGCGATCTGGGACCGCCGCGCGGTCTACGAACGCCAGGGCCTGCGCGTCTGGCGCCTCCACGAGTAGCGCGGCCCTCCCGGGTGCCACTGCTCGCGGCGTCCTCGCCGCGCAGCAGTGCGACGCCCCCCCCCCCGCCGCGCTCACACGCCCGACGCCAGCGCACGCTCCGGCGCCCGCGTCGCCGCCCCATCCGCCGCCCCCAGCAGCCCCCGCCGCCACCAGTACCGCTTCAGCGGCAGGTGGTGCTGGTAGAGCGCCGCGAGGAGAGTGCCGCGATGCGCCCCCTCGATCGCCCCCGCCGCCATCTCCCCCAGCGCCAGGAACGTCCCCTCCAGCAGCCGCGCCAGCCCCGCCTCGCGCTCGACAAACTCCCGCGAGTACGCGAGCTCCCCCTCCGACCGGATGTCCCGCCCGAACACCGCCCCCGCGAACGCCGGGTTCACCCCCGCGAAGTGCCATGCCGCCGCCCCCAGCCGCTCCTCCCGCTCCAGCACACCCCGAGGCGTGTACCGGTGGTCGTGCTCCGCCCGGGCCCGCGCCCGGAAGAGCACCGGCAGCCCCAGCCGCTCCCGCAGGCGGAACGCCAGCTCGATGTCGTCGTACCCGTACGCCAGCGGGAACGCCACAAACCCGCCCACCTCGCGCACCGCCCCCGCCGGCGCTGAGAAGTTCAGCCCGTAGCAGTGCCGGAAGCCCCAGTCCCACTCCGGCTCCCGGGTGGCCCGACGCTCCGCGGCGGGTCCTGAGCCGGCCGGTCCTGAACTCCCGCCGCGGAGCGTCGGGCCACCCGCAGCCGGTCCCGGCTGATCCTCTGCGGGCACCATCTGGTCGTAGAAAAAGATCATCGACGTCTCGCGCGCCAGCACGTCGAACACCGTCTCATCCTCGAACCGCACGAACGGCGAGTACCCCGTGATTACCGCCCCGCGCCCCGCCCCCCGCTCCGCCGCCTCGCGCTCCGCGTGCGCCCGCAGGTGCTCCTCCAGGAACCCCGGCTCCGGCAGCACATCGTCGTTCAGCGAGACTAGGTACCGCCCCCGCGCCTGCGGCAGCAGCGCGTTGCGCGCCGCGTTGTACCCGGCCCGGGGGCAGGGGATGACGGTGAGGGCCGCGCCGCACCGCCCCCAGGCCTCCCGCGCCGCCGCGGCCGAACCCTCATCCGGCCCATCCACCCCCACCAGCACCTCGTAGCGGTCCCCCGCCAGCGTCTGCCGCGCCAGCCGGGCCAGGCACGCCGCCAGCTTCCGCGGGCGCGCGTGCGTCGGGATGATGACAGAGAGGTCCATGGTTCGAAGTAGCACAGGCGTCCCGCCTGTGTCGTGTATCAGCGGCTCGTTCACAGGCGGGACGCCTGTGCCACCGGGCCACCGGATTGGCGCCCCGGCACCCGCCCGGCACCCGCTGTTATCGGTTGCCCGGGCCCCGCCCATCGCCCGAATACGATTGGGGCATGCTCTGGCAGCCCTCCCTGCCCGACCGCTACACGAAGGCCGACCCCCGGGAACTCGGCCGCGAGATCGCCGCGCGCCGCACGGAGCTGGGCGACCGGCTCGTCATCCTCGGCCACCACTACCAGAGCGACGAGGTCATCCGCCACGCCGACTTCACCGGCGACTCCCTGAAGCTCTCCCAGACCGCGGCCCGGCTCGCCGCGGAGCGGGCGGGCAGGGTCCGCTGGGTGGTCTTCTGCGGCGTCCACTTCATGGCCGAGACGGCCGACATGCTCACCCCGGATGAGGTCGAGGTGATCCTCCCCGACCTCTCCGCCGGCTGCTCCATGGCCGACATGGCCGCGTACGACGACACCGTCGAGGCCTGGGAGGCGATCCACGCCTCGCTGGCCGACCAGGGGTGGAAGGGGCGGGTGGTGCCCATCACCTATGTGAACTCCTCCGCCGCGATCAAGGCGTTCGTCGGGACCCACGGCGGGTCGTGCTGCACGAGCAGCAATGCCGAGCGCGTCTTCGAGTGGGCCCTGGCCGGGGCCGGTGACACGAGTGTGCTTCGCAGCGCTGACGCGTCGCCGCCGTCCTCGGCGGCAACCCGTGCCGCCGCCACGGACATCAAGGTCCTGTTTCTCCCCGACCAGCACCTCGGGCGCAACACCACGGCCAAGCGCGGCATCGACACCGCCCGCCGCAGCGCCGTCTACGACCCCCGGCGCGCCCGCAAGGGCGAGCCCCTCGGCGGCATGACGCCGGAGCAACTGCTCGATGCGCAGGTCATCCTGTGGGCGGGCCACTGCTCGGTGCACAAGCTCTTCCGGCCGGAGCACTGCGACGAGGTCCGCGCCCTCGACAACGCTGGTGGCGCGGGCGTCTCGCCCGCGAGGGGGGCCACATCGGCGGGCGGGACGCCCGCCCCACCCACCACCATCCTCGTCCACCCCGAGTGCTGCAAGGAGGTCGTGGACAAGGCCGACCTCGCCGGCTCCACCGAGTTCATCATCAAGACCATCCGGGGCGCCCCGCCCGGCTCGCGCTGGGCTGTCGGCACCGAGGTGCACCTGGTCAACCGCCTCGCGACCGAGGCGAAGGCCCGCGGCGTCGGGGTCCGCATCCTCAGCGACTGCCAGTGCCTCTGCACCACCATGTTCCGGATCGACCAGCCCCACCTGCTCTGGGTGCTCGATCACCTCACCGGCCGCCTCGGCAAGGACGGGAAGCCCAGGAGCGTCAACGTGGTCCGCGTCCACCCGGAGGTCCGGCGGGATGCCCTGCTCGCCGTCGAGCGCATGCTGCAACTCGCGGCGGCGCCGGGCCTTGCCGTTGTCGATTAGGCTGTGGAACGGACCGGCTCGGAGAGCCGGGCTACCCCGCGGACCCCACCGGCTCGGCCTTGAGCGCGACGTGCCCGTTGCGCTTGGCCAGCGTCCGGCGGTCGAGCGCTGCCCGCATCTGCCGCCCCGCCTTGAAGCGGACCGTCAGCTTGGCCGGCACCTTCACCCGCTGCAGCGTCTTGGGGTTCTGGGCGATCCGCGCCGAGCGCTCCTTCAGCTCAAAGACGCCGAAGTCGCGGAACTCCAGCCGGTTGCCCTTCCCCAGCTCCTCGATCACCGAGGTCAGGAACGCCTTGACGATCTGCTTCACCACGGCGCGGGGGGTCTTCGTCCCGGCCGCGATGCTGTCGATCAGTTCCTTCTTGGTGATCGTGGACATGAAGCCTCCCTCGGATCCCAGGTTGGCCGCGGGCGATGCGAGTCGTCCCGCGTGGGCGGCCGCCACAGACTCCCACCGGCGGCCCGTCCTCCTTGTGGCCGGCCGCGGGCGCCGGCGGAGCGCAGAGTATGTCAGAGGAACGCCCCCCGGTCAATGGAGAAACGGGGCGGTGAATTGCGGTGCCATCCGGGGGATATCGTGTGGGCAACCGCACAGGGCCTTGACAGCGGCGTGCCGGCGCTGCAGGGCGCGCCCGCTCAGAACCGGATCATGACGCCCGCGAAGACGCCCGCGAACGCGCCCTCCTCCCAGCGCAGCTCCCCGAGGCCCGTGCCGCTGGACAGGTCGGCCGCGATCTGCCGGTACCCCACCTGCACGCCGAAGTTCTTCACCGGCCGGTACGACATCCCGATCACGATGTCGCTCCCGGAGAACGTCACGTCGTTGCCGTTGCTGTAGAGCGCGATGTTCACCGTCCCGTCGATCGTGAACGAGCGGATCACCTCCATCGAGAGCCGCACGCCCACGTACGGCGCGCCCACGAACTCCCGGCCCCCCGCGTGCCCCCCGGGCAGCTCCAGGTCCACATCCAGCAGGTGGAAGCGCACCCCCGCCGTGGTCTCCCAGATCGTCAGCAGGTCCGGCTCGGGGTTCCCCAGGAAGCGCCCGGAGAACGGCATCCGGTACGCCATCTCCATGTGGAACGAGGTGAAGTCCAGCGACGCCCTGATCCGGTCCCCCGCCGCGAACGGAATCCCCCCGATGCTCCCCGCCGCCGCCTGCGTCGAAGAGCGGTTCTCCGCCGAGTAGGTCATCGCGCTGAACGCCAGCCGCCAGTCGCCCCTCCGCACATGGGCCTCGACGTACGGGCTCGCGTGGGGGCTGTCGAGGTTGAACTCATCCACCCGAACCCGGCCCGGCCCCCCCGGCAGCTGGATGTACCCGCCGGGGGCGGTGAACCAGAGCGAGGGCTCCACCTGGACCCGCCACGGGAGCGGGATGAACTCAACCTCCGAGAGCGCCGGCACTTCCGCGCTGGGCGGCCCGCGGTGCGGGGCCGTCGCGTCGGGCACCCCGGGCGGCGCGGCCGGTACCTGCGCAACCGCGCCGGGAGCGAGCAGACCGAGCAGGGCGATGGCAAGGGCGTTGGGGCGTGCGGCGGGCACGTCGGGGGCCTTTCCGGATCGGGGATGCGAGAGGGGGGATGAACCGCGGGCGTCGCAGTGTGCTTCAGAAGAGCCGGGCGTGCAAGCGCCCCGCCCGTGTCAGTAGCACAGGCGTCCCGCCTGTGTCAAACGTCCCGCCTGTGTCCAAGGAGCCTCTATATGCGGTTCGCCCTCCCCCCGCTCGCCCGCCTGCCCCTGGTCTGCCTCGCCCTCCTGCTCATCCCCGGGTGCGCGGTCAGCTACCGCGTCCCCGGCAAGGCCGCCGACTTCCGGGCCCTGGGCATCACCGAGCAGGAGGCCGCCGACCGCACCGACCCCGCCGTCGCCGAACGCCTCAGCCGCCTGCCCGCCGCCGGCTTTCCCGCCGTGATCGCGGCCATCCGCATCCAGGGCGAGGGGTACCGCTCCTACAGCGGCTGGGGGCACGGCGAGGGCCTCGCCACGGTGGTGACGCTCCGCGACGTCGAGAAGGCCGAGGACTACGAGCGCCTGGCGAAGCTCCCCATGATCCGCGCCGTCGTCCCCATGAACCGCATGGCCGCCCCCCTGCGGATCCGCAGCGAGCGCGACCTGCGCGCCGCGGCCGCGGGCATCCAGGCCGACATGACGCTGCTCTACACCTTCGACACGAAGTTCACCGACGAGCAGGTGATCCCCGCGCTGGGCCTGCTGACGCTGGGCGTCTTCCCCACGCGGCAGGCCCGCGTGACGAGCACCGCCTCGGCCGCCCTCGTGGACACGCGCAGCGGCTACGTCTACGCCCTGGCCGAGGCCACCGACACGCAGGAGCAACTGGCCAACTACTGGACCAGCGAGGCCGCGGTGGACCAGAGCCGGAGGCGGGCGGAGCGGCGGGCCTTCGAGGGGCTGCTGGGGGAGCTGGAGCGGACGTGGAAGGGGGTGGCCGAGGGCTACGCCGGCGCCCCCGCCCGGCAACCGGCCGCCCGCGTCGAGGTTGTCCGCGCGATCCCCGCGAGGATCGAACGCACCGCCGACGGCTGGGAGCGCATCCCCCAGGGCGTGCCCTACCGCACGCGGGAGTGAGCCGGGGCGTCCCCGCCCCGGGCATCGCCCAACGGCAGGGCCGCCCCGCACTCGGGGCAGATCGCCCGCTCCAGCCCGACGAGCGAGTAGCCGCAGCGCGGGCAGCGGAGATGCCTCAGCGCACGGCGGACGGCCCGCCGCTCCAGGAAGCCGCGGATCGAGTGGGGTACCCACGCGAGCGAGGCAACCAGCGTAAGGAACGCGAGCAGCGCGGCCGCGTTGTGGAGGTACCCGAGCGGGCGGTTCGTCGCCTCGGTGGCGCTCCCTCCAGACAGCGCAAGCACCAGGTCCAGATCGATCACGCCGTCCTCGTACAGCCGCAGCGCGAACTTCTCACGTGCGGCGCGGGCCAACGCCGGCTCGGGCTCCAGGTGCGTCGTGTAGAGCAGCCGACCGGTCGCCAACGGCGACACGGTGATGGTGTGACGGGTGTCGAGCCGCGTGACCGCCCAGCGGCAGAGCGAGCCCGGATGGCTGGTGTGGTACGTCAGATGCAGCACGGTGTCGCGGGCGCCCGAGACCAGCGGCAGGACGTCGCCAAAAGAGTCGTACACCACAATCCGGCCATCCTGCTCGTTGAAGTAGGCCGTCTGCGCGGTGTCCGGCGAGCGCGGCATCCGGCCCAGAACTTCGGTGGACACCCACGATCCCACCGTGCTGTGCGCCGAATCCGGGAGCAGCCCCAGCAGCAGCACATCCCCCGCCAGCAGCACGACAAGGGCCGCGCTCGTGATCGGGTTCGCGATCAACCGCGGGATTCGGCGCGGGCGTCCGGGCGGCTGGGCCACGTGAATCTGTACGCACCGCCCCGCCCGGGCGTGCGCGCCGCCTCATCGGGCACGCCCGCCGCCCCCACCCCATAAACTCGCACCATGGGCGATCCGCCCCCCAGCCACGCCCCGCTGACCGACGCCGACATCCGCAGGGTCGCGCGCCTCGCCCGCCTGGCCATCCCGCAGAGCCGCCTCGCCGCCCTGCGGGCCGAGCTGGCGGCGGTCCTCGGCTACGTCGAGCGCCTCCGCGAGATCGACCTCGCCGGCGTCGAGCCCATGGCCCACGGCGGCGCGGATTCCGGCGGGGCCAACCGTCTCGACGAGGACCTCCCCGGCCCCACCCTCCCGCTCGGGACCCTCCTGCGCCTCGCCCCCGACCCCCTCCCCCCGTTCATCAGGGTCCCCAGAGTCCTCGGCGAAGAGGGCAGCGCGTGAGCGATGCCCCCGCCACCATCGCCCAGACCCGCAGCGCCATCGCCGGCCGGGCCGCCTCCGCCGAAGAGATCACCCGCGCGGCCCTCGCCCGCATCGACGCCGCCAACCCCGCCCTCAACGCCTTCCTCCAGGTCTTCCACGACCGCGCGATGGCCGCGGCCAGGGACATCGATCGCCGCGTCGCCTCGGGCGAGACGCCCGGCCCGCTCGCGGGCGTGCCGATCGCCCTCAAGGACAACCTCTGCGTCGGCCCCGAGGACGGCGGCGGGCGCACCACGTGCGGCAGCCGGTTCCTCGAGAACTACGAGTCCCCGTTCTCGGCGACCGTGGTCCGCCGCCTCGCCGCCGCCGGCGCCATCATCGTCGGCAAGACCAACCTCGACGAGTTCGCCATGGGGAGCAGCGGCGAGAACTCCGCCTTCGGGCCCACCCGCAACCCCTGGGACCACGCCCGCATCCCCGGCGGCTCCAGCGCCGGCTCGGCCGCGGCCGTCGCCGCCGGCATGGTCCCCGCCGCCCTCGGCTCGGACACGGGCGGCTCGATCCGCCAGCCCGCGGGCTTCTGCGGGATCGTCGGCCTGAAGCCCACCTACGGGCGGGTCTCCCGCTACGGCCTCGTCGCCTTCGCCAGCAGCCTCGACCAGGTCGGCCCCATGGCCCGCACCGTCGCGGATGCCGCCGCCATCCTCGGCGTCATCGCCGGCCCCGACCTGCACGACTCCACCTGCTCCCCTCGCGAACCCGAAGACTTCACCCGCGCCCTCGAGACGCCGGTGGAGAGCCTCCGCATCGGCATCCCCCGCCAGGCCCGCACCAGCGCCAACCACCCCGCCGTCGCGGCCGCGCTCGAGAACGCCGCGGCCGTCTTCCGCCGCCTGGGCGCGGAGGTGATCGACGTCGATCTGCCCCACGCCGACTACGGCATCGCCGCCTACTACATCGTCGCCCCCGCCGAGGCCTCCTCGAACCTCGCCCGCTTCGACGGCATCCGCTTCGGCCGGCGCGCCGAGCTGGGGCCCGGCGAGACGCTCATGGACCTCTACTGCCGCTCCCGGGGCGAGGGCTTCGGCGCCGAGGTGCAGCGGCGGATCATGCTGGGGACGTACGTGCTCTCCGCGGGGTACTACGACGCGTATTACCTGACCGCGTTGCGGGCCCGCCGGAAGATCAAGGACGACTTCGACGCGGTGCTCGCAGGGACGGAAGACACGGCGGAAGACACGGGCGGGCGTGCCGCCGGGGGCGGCACTCAAGCCGCCCGTGGCACGGCGGGACCGGGCCGCTGCCACGCCCTGCTCATGCCCAGCGCGCCGACGCCCGCCTTCAGGCTCGGCGAGAAGGCGGCGGACCCGCTGGCCATGTACGCGGCCGACGTCTACACCGTGGGCGCGAATCTCGCGGGGCTGCCGGGGATCACGCTGCCGGGCGGGTTCGCGCGCGAGGGCGGCGTCGAGCTGCCGGTCGGCGTGCAACTGATCGGGGCCGCGTGGGACGAGGCCCGCCTGCTCCGCATCGCCCGCACCCTCGAGCGCGAGCTCGCGCTCCCCCACCACACCCCCCCC
>JBBDXI010000050.1:25125-27736 GCA_040902425.1 Phycisphaerales bacterium | reverse complement strand
CAAGCACAACGCCTGAATGCCCCCCGCTGCCCCCCCGCCCGCCCCCCGCCCGCCCCGGGCCCCCCGCCCTCATCGCTCCTTGTCCCGGCGCCACCCCCCGGGGTAGACTGGCCCCCTCGGGTGCGTGTCTCCCCGTTCGAAGGAGGGTCCCAATGCTCGTTCGCCGCGTCACCGTCACGGGGGTCTTGGGTCTGGGCCTGGCGCTCCTCGCGCCCCTCGGCGGCTGCCAGGCCGTCAACGAAGCGCTCTCGCAGGAACAGGTCGCCTCCGGCCCGCGCCTCTACGACGGCATGGGCCCCCACAATCGGAGGGTCACCACCACCTCCGCCGACGCCCAGAAATACTTCGACCAGGGCCTGAACTGGGCCTTCGCCTTCAACCACGACGAGGCCATCCGCTCCTTCCAGGAGGCTGCCCGCCTCGACCCCTCCTGCGCCATGGCCTGGTGGGGCATCGCCCTCTGCAACGGCCCCCACATCAACAACCCCGTCATGGATGAGGCCCACTCCAAAGCCGCCTGGGATGCCCTCCAGAAGGCCACGCGACTCTCCGCCAACGGCACGCTCGCCGAGCGCGCCCTCATCGACGCCCTCCGCGCCCGCTACGCCGACCCCGCCGCCGGGAAACTCCCCCTCACCGCCGAGGAGCGCGCCCCCCTCGACAAGGCCTACGCCGCCGCCATGAAGAAGGTCTGGACCGACCACCGCAACGACGCCGACATCGCCTCTCTCTACGCCGAGTCCCTCATGGACACCCGCCCCTGGGACCTCTGGGACCACCGCACCCAGAAGCCCCGCCCCGAGACCCCCGAGGTCCTCGCCGCCCTCGAGCACGCCCTCAGGCTCAACCCCGACCACCCCGGCGCCAACCACTACTACATACACGCCGTCGAGGCCTCCCCCCACCCCGACAAGGCCACCGCCGCCGCCGACCGCCTCCGCACCCTCATGCCCGCCTCCGGCCACCTCGTGCACATGCCCGCCCACATCGACGTCCGCGTCGGCCGCTGGGACCGGGGCGCCGAGCAGAACCGCCAGGCCTCGAAGATCGACACCGCCTACCGCAAGGTCTCCCCCACGCAGGGCATCTACCGCATCTACATGGCCCACAACGACCACTTCCTCGCCTGGACCTGCATGATGCTCGGCCGCCAGGAGGAGGCCAATCGCGCCGCCAGCGAGATGGTCCGCAAGATCCCCGCCGACTTCATGAAGGATGCCGCCCCCTTCGTCGACGCCATCACCCCCATCGAGACCGAGGTCATGGTCCGCTTCGGCCAATGGGACAAGGTCCTCGCCCAGCCAAATCCGCCCGAGTTCCTCCCCGTCACCACCGCCCTCTGGCACTTCGCCCGCGCCACCGCCCACGCCGCCAAGGGCAACCTCGACGCCGCCGCCCGGGAGCAGTCCGAGTTCCGCCGCGTCGCCAGGGGCATCCCCGAGACGACCATGATGGCGCAGAACCCCGCTCACAAGGTCCTCGCCATCGCCGAGCACACGCTCGCCGGAGAGATCGCCTTCCGTCAGGGCAGCCACGACGAGGCCGTCGCCCAGCTGACCAAGGCCGTCGAGATCGAGGATGACCTCCGCTACATGGAGCCGCCGGACTGGGTCCAGCCCGTGCGCCACTCACTCGGCGCGGTCCTCCTCGCCTCCGGGAACGCCGAGGAGGCCGAGAAGGTCTACCAGCAGGACCTCCAGAAGTGGCCCGGCAACGGCTGGGCCCTCTTCGGCATCGCCGAGTGCCGCAAGGCCCGCAGCGACCCCGGCGCTGCCGAGGCCATGGCCCGCTTCGAGAGGGCCTGGCGCCACGCCGACACGAAAATCCACGCCACCTGCCTCTGCGTGCCGAAGAACTAGCCATCGCCGGGCCCCCGCCCCGGTCGGTGTGTCCCTGTTGAACGGGCGGCCCCCGGTTGTTGCACGGGCTTTCGCTCCCGCGCCGGCCCGCGCCAGTTCCCAACAGGAGACCCCGCGATGGAGATGATGTCGCAGTTGTGGCTCCCGATCCTCGTCTCGGCCGCGGCCGTCTGGATCGCCAGCGCCCTGATCTGGATGGCCCTCCCCCACCACCGCAAGGACTTCGGCAAGCTCCCCGACGAGGCCGGCTTCACCGCCGCCCTCCGGTCCATGGGCGTCGGCCCCGGGAACTACGGCTTCCCCTTCTGCGAGGGCCACAGCGCCCAGAAGGACCCGGAGTTCCAGCGCAAGTGGACCGAGGGCCCCACCGGCTTCATGACCGTCATGGGCCGGATGAACATGGGCCGCAACATGTTCCTCACCTTCATCGTCTACCTCGTCGTCAGCACCCTCATCGCCTACCTCGGCGCGGCCATCCCCCTCGCGCGCGGCGATTCGTTCTCGCACGTCTTCCGCGTCCTGGGCGTCGCCGGCGTCCTGGCCTACAGCTTTGCCTTCATCCCCGGAGATATCTGGTTCGCCAAGAACCCGCGCGCGATCGTGATGTGCTTTATCGACGGCCTTGCCTACGGCCTCATCACCGGCGCCGTCTTCGCCTGGCTCTGGCCAAGCGCCTGAAACGTCCCTCCCGCCGGTCCATCCCCTCCCCCGCCGCTCTTCCCCTCCCCCGCCGCTCTGGGCGGGGGAGGTGG
>JBBDXI010000050.1:0-25115 GCA_040902425.1 Phycisphaerales bacterium | reverse complement strand
CCCCCCCCCCGGGGGGGGGCCCCCACACTCCTTCCCCTCTCCCCGCCCCTACTCCCGCGGCGCCCCCCGAGCCCTCTCCCCCATCTGGCGCTCCAGTGACATGAACCCCAGCGCCCCCGCCGCGCACACCACCACGCTGAACGCGAACACCCAGCTCTCCGCCCCCGCGTGGACCCCCTTGAGCGACTCGTACAGGCTCACCGCCAGCACCGGCGCCACCAGCCCCCGAATCCCGTTCAGCATCACGTGCGCCGACATGTACTCGCTCGCCCGGTGCGCCGGCGCAAAATCCAGGTGCCCCAGGTTCCACGCCAGGCTCCCCCCCGCGTACCCGATCCCCTGGATCACCGACCCCACGTACAGCAGCGCCGGCTGCTTCAGCACCGCCCCCAGCAGGATCACCCCCTGCCCCGCCACGAACACCCACGAGTGCCGCGCCCGGAACCGGACCACGTGCTTCCGGCTGAGCCGGTGCGACCAGTACGGGATCGCCAGCGGGATCACCAGCATCGGCAGCACGTACGTGATCACCACGCTGTCCATCGCCCCCATCTCGAACCGCTCGCGCAGCATGATCGCCAGCGGCGCGATCAGCATCAGGTTCCCCGTCCCCACCACCGTCATCCACACCTGGAACCGCCGGTAGTCCCGGTCCTGCGCCAGGACGCGGAACCCCGACCAGGGGTTCAGCGTCGGCCGCTCGTGCTCCTTCGCGCGCCGCTCGCTCCGCGCCAGCGTCCGCCGCCCCCGCACCCTGATCCGCCCGTACGCCAGCACGCCAAACGCCGACACCGCCGCCGCCCCCAGGATCACCCCGCTGAACACCGCCTCCGACCAGTCCTTCCCCGCCCCCAGCAGGAGCGCGACTCCCGATAGCACGCACACCTGGATCGTCATCAGTTTCCCGGTGATCTGCGCCCGGTGCGTCCTCGGGTAGTTCGCCTTCCACACGCTCGCCCGCAGCGTCACCACCCCCGCCATCAGCACCCGCGCCGCGAACACCGCCGCCACCACCACCCAGATCCCCGCCGCCGTCCGCGGCGCCACCGCGAACACCGCCACGCACAGCAGCACGCCCGCCTGCAGCCGCGCGATCACCTTCACCTTGTCCCGCCCGTGCGCCACCGCCGACCAGAAAAAGCTCGTCAGGTTCGCCCACTCCGGCGCCGACGCCAGCAGCCCCACCACAAAGTTCAGCAGCACCACCTGCGCCGACAGCGCATCGGCGAACCCCTTCCTCACCATCACGCTGACCACAGCCCCCTCGACCACCGCCAGCCCGATCGGGAACAGCGACACCGCCACCAGCTCCCGCCGGTAGTTCCGCCGCGCCAGCCGCGGCATCGCCCTCGGATGAAACGACCCCACCGCACGATGAACCAGCGAAACCGGGGACACAGGATTCCATTCCGATCGTGCGGACGTGCCACGGGTTCGCCGCCGTCCTCGGCGGCAACCCGTGCGGGGGTGCGGGACGCCGCGGCCGAGCCGCCTGGCTCCACCGTGCGGCGCAACCGTATGTCTCATCGAAAGCCCGCGCCGCCCGCCCCCGCCTCCGCATCCCACCGCTTCCGGTATCCTCCCGCCGCGCCCCTCCACACACAGGATTCCACCATGGCCCCGCCCCGCAGCCTCATCATCGTCGCCCTCCTCCTCATCGCCCTCGGCACCGGCTGGCTCCTCAGCGGCATCGGCCTCATGCCCGAGGTCAACTGGGTCTGGGTCGGTCTCCTCGCCGTCGCCGGCCTCCTCACCCTCGGCCTCGGCGGCCTCGACCGCTTCACCCTCACCTTCGGCCCCTTCCTCATCGCAGCCGCCATCGGCTCGGCCCTCCGCCAGGCCGACGTGCTCCCCGCGAAGATCGAGATCCCCTCGCTCGTGATCGCCTTCGGCATCCTCCTCCTCGCCAACCTCGTCCTTCCCATCCCGAACCCCGCGTGGATCCAGCCCCCGCCCAGGAACTTAGCCGCCCCGTCATTCGACCGCCACCCCCTCAAACTCCACCCGCCCGCCCTCCACCGCCGCGATATACGCCTCCACCCGCACCCGCCCCAGCCCCCTGATCCGCTCCGCCGCCTTCGCCAGGTCCTCCGCCTGCCGCGCCCGCAGCGCCTCCTCCCTCACGTGCAGCCGCTTCAGGTAGAACCCGCACCCCCGGTGCGCGATCAGCACCACCCGCTCGAGCGCATGGCTCTCGATCAGGAACCGCAGCTGCTCCGCCACCGCCTCCTCATCCCGCCACGCCGACACATCCCCCGCCAGGCACGCCGCCCCGCCCGGCACCACCACCCGGTCGTACCGCGGCAGCCCCAGGTGCGCGTGCAGAAACTCGTCGAACTGCTCGTTGTACCGCCCGTCCGAGCAGTAGATCGCCGCCGCCCCGATCCGCTCGGGGTTGTACGCGATCGATGACCGGAAGACCGCCTCGCCCACGATCGCAGTCTACCCACAGCGCCGTCGCCTACTCTTCCTCCCCGATGCCCGGAAAGACCCGCACACCTCCGCAGAAGGGCCCCCAGGGGGGCGACGCCGAGTACATCCTCGGCACCGGCGACCACGAGTCCGACCGCCTCGGCCTCCAGCACCGCCTCTGGGCCGCCTCCGCACACCAGCTCTGGGAACGCGCCGGCCTCCAGCCCGGAATGACCGTCCTCGACGTCGGCTGCGGCCCCGGACACGCCACCATGGACCTCGCCGAGATCGTCGGTGGCGCGCGGGGGGACGGCGGCGGCGGGCGCGTCGTCGCCATCGACGAGTCCCCCCTCTACCTCAAGCACCTCCACAACAAGGCCCAGGCCCGCTCTCTCAGCAACATCGAGCGCATCCTCGGCGACGCCCAGGAGCTCGCGACGCTGATCCCCCAGCACGCCGCCACCTTCGACCTCGCCTACGCCCGCTGGCTCCTCTGCTTCGTCTCCGACCCCGCCGCCGTCGTCGCGGGCGTCGCCACCATGCTCAAGCCCGGCGGCGCCTTCGCCATCCAGGACTACTTCAACTACGAGGCCATGACCCTCGCCCCACGCTCCGAGCCCTTCGCCCGCGCTGTCCGCGCCATCGGCAAGTCCTGGCGCGATCGCGGCGGCGACCCCGACATCGTCGCACGCCTCCCCGCCATGCTCCGCGCCCACGGCCTGGAGGTCGCCGACCTCCGCATCAACCAGCGCGTGGCCACCCCCCACTCCACCATCTGGGCCTGGCCCGACGCTTTCTGGAAAAGCTACATCCCCCGCCTCGTCGTCATGGGCTACCTCACCGAGCACGACCAGCACGCCTTCGAGGCCGCCTGGTCCGAGGCCAGCTCCGACCCCGACGCCTTCATGATGCTCCCCCCCGTCTACGACCTCCTCGCCATCAAGCCCTGACCATGCCGGGTGCCACTGCTCGCGGCGTCCTCGCCGCGCAGCAGTGCCGGCATGCCCCGTCGCCCAGCCGAATCCTCAGCCGCGTGCCACGGGTTCGCCCCGTCTCGTGCCACGGGTTCGCCCCGTCCTCGGGGCAACCCGTGCCTCTCCCACAACCCCCCCCGCAACCGCGCGCCCCGCCCCCCGTACATCCCCTTGGCCCCTGCGAGGGCCCCCATGCCCACCCGCTGGCCGCTCACCAACGCCGACCAGGTCCGCCGCTACGTCGCCCTCACCGGCGCCACCTGCCCCTCCTGCCGCTACTCCCTCCGCGGCCTCCGCCATCCCACCTGTCCCGAGTGCGGAGCACACCTCACCGTCGAATCCCTCGCGCGCCCCCGAGGCCTCGCTGCCGCACGCGCCGCCATCCTCGGCACCGACAAGGACCGCACCCTCACTCCGCTCCGCTTCCTCGCCCTCCTCAACATCCTCATCGCCGCGGCCATCCTCGCCTCGGCCCTCTCCACCCACGGCGAGCTGCCGCTGCTCTCCTGGCTCGCCCCCGGCGTCCTCGGCGCCTTCGCCTTCTCCCTCCAGTACTTCGCCGTCTTCGCGCGCCACGACCCAATCCGCCACGACCCCTTCGCCGGCTGGGCCGAGGGCATCGCCGGTGTGATCCTGATCACACAGTCCGCCGGCCTCATCCTGATGTGGGTCTAGCCCGGACCCGCGCCCCCCGCCGCCGGCCCATTCCCCACCACCCGCGCCATCGCCGAGCCCGAGAACGCTCGCGCCCTGCGCGATCGTCCCGATATCGTCTAGGCGTCCTCCGCCCAGCGCGGTAGCCTCTGATCGCTCAGCCAGCCCACCCAGAGGAGGACCCCCATGCGCCGCCCCATCCTCGCCCTCGCCGCGCCCATGCTCCTCGCATGCCCCGCCCTCGCCCAGGGCCCCGTCTCCTCCATCTTCACCTATCAAGGCGAACTCCACCAATCCGGCGCTCCCATCACCACCGCCGTGGACCTCCGCTTCCGCCTCTACGACGCCCCCTCCCTCGGCGCGCAGGTCGGCCCTCAACTGGCCACCACCCTCACGCCGGCCTCCGGCCGCTTCACCGCCGACCTCGACTTCGGCGCCGTCTTCGCGGGGCAGAACCGCTGGCTCGAAATCGACATCCGCCCCGCCGGCGGCCCCGCCTTCACCACCCTCACCCCCAGGCAGCCCCTCTACGCCGCCCCCAACGCCAGCTTCGCCCTCACCGCCGCCGCGGCCGGCTCCGCCGCCTCCGCCGCGAACGCCTCCCAACTCAACGGCCAGTCCGCGTCCTTCTACCTCAACGCCTCCAACCTCACCGGCGGCACGCTCCCCGCCGGCCTCCTCGGCGGCAGCTACACAGGCTTCCTCTCCTTCACCAACCCCACGAACACGTTCACCGGCGTCGGCTCCGGCCTCACCGCCCTCAACGCATCCAACCTCTCCACCGGCTCACTCCCCGACGCCCGCCTCTCGTCCAACGTCCCGCGCCTCGACGCCTCCAACACCTTCTCCGGCGCCACCAACGCCTTCTCCGGCATGGTCCATTCGACCACGAGCGGCTACCGCTTCCCCGACAACACCATCCAGACCACCTCCGCCCTCGACCCCGGCGACCTGGGCTTCGTCTCCGGCTACCCCGCCGGCACGACGCTCACCGTCACCATCAACAACACCGCGTTCCCCACCGCCCGCATGGTCGGCTCCTGGCGCATCAACCGCCCCACCACCGGCGGCCCGCAGTGGAGTTCGCCCCCCACGCTCCGCCGCCCCCGCACCGCCGACCACACCTGGTTCAACTGGGTCCAGAGCGGCACCACCCTCTCCGGCCTCCGCCTCACCGTCGCGGCCCCCGGCGGCTCCATCGACTACGACCTTCCGACCGGCCGCGTCTCCTCCTACCGCCTCATCACCGGCGATGACGGCCTCCCCTTCGAAGAAGTCTCCTACATCACCGGCAACAGCTCGCTCCCGGGCAACATCTCCACCCTCTTCGGCTCCCCCATCGGCGTCGCCGAGCCCACCGTCGTCCCCCGCCTCGGCCAGGCCACCGGCAGCCCGCCCTCCACCACCTACCGCCCCGTCTGGAACAACATCCGCAGCGACGCCGTCCGCATCGTCGGCAACCCCGTCTTCACCGTCCCCATCGACCCCGCCTCCGGCCTCCAGACCGGCCAGATCGGCTCCGCCACCGTCACCGTCCGCGCCAACTCCCTCGCCGCCGCCCTCAACCTCGACGGCGCCCCCGCCTCCCGCCCCTTCCGCCTCGTCCTCCACCCCTCCGCCGGCAACGACATCGACCTCACCAACAACGTCACCGGCACCATCATCTCCACCACCATCCGCCTCGCTGACGACGGCCTCCCCGTCGAGGAATACGACATCACCTTCCCCTTCAACCCGCCCCCCTGAGCCCACCGGCGGATGGCACACGGGCACATCCTGACCCGTGCCACCCGTTCCACTGGCGGCTTGCCCGCCAGCGCCTACCTCTCTCCCGCCCTCCTCTCTCTCTCTGAGTTCTCCGCGCTCCTCTGAGGCCGCTCACGCGTTGGGATCGATGTCGCCCCGGCGGGTCTGTGATAAGGAGCATCGAATGGGCGCAGGTGGATGCGCCGGGCGTTAGTACAGAAACACGCCGATCAGGATGTCGGCGATGCCGATGAGGGCCGCGCCCGCGATCAGCCCCGCGCAGATGGGCTCCTGGGTCTCGACCCAGACCCGGTTCCCCATCGACTGCGGGCGCTTGCCGTAGATGCGGTGCATGATCCAGAAGAACCCGGCGCCCATGAACATCGCCATCGTGGACTCGGGCGGGATGACCACGCCCAAGCCGATGGCGAGCGGGTTGAAGGGGAACTTGTTCCGGGTCGCGACGCGGGCGATCTCGAAGGTGAGGCCCACGATGGCCGCGATGATCATCGAGGTGAGGATGGAGTTGGTGATCAGCGCCTGGCTGGTGGGGCCGCCGAAGACCGACGTGACGAGGTCGGAGACGCCCTTCCACTGGAGGGCGGAGGGGAAGCCGAACTGTTCGTTGACCATGACGCTCTGGATGTAGTCGGTCCGGCCGGCCTCGGCGGCGGCCGCGGCCTCCTCGGGCTTGTACTTGCTCATGAAGAGCAGGAAGAAGAGGGGCGTTGAGGCGATGGCGCCGGAGACGATGCCGATGCAGTGGGCGATCGCCTGCTGGCGGGGCTTGGCGCCGAGCATGTAGCCGGGCTTGATGTCCATCAGCAGGTTGCTGGCGTTGCTGGCGACCTCGGTGCACATGACGGCGGTCATGAGGTTGGTCGGGGGGTGCGAGGGGTTGGCGGCGCCGAAGATGAACTGGGGGATCTTGGAGAGCGAGCCGGTGGGGGTGATCGCGGTCATGGCCGTGCTGGTGGCGGCGATGAGGGTGAGCACGATGATGAGGGGGATGGCCAGGGCGCCGTAGATGACCGGGACCTCGAACCACTCGTGAGCCATCCAGACGCCGAGCGCGCCGACGATGGGCACGCCGACCCACGAGATCCAGAGCGGCAGCTCGATGTGGCCGAGCACGTCGGCCCGCTTCGGCTCGCCGTCGCGCCTGCCCAGGCCCAGGGCCCTGAAGGCCTGCACGAAGACCTGGGGCTTGGCGAAGAGCGCCACCATCGACGCGACGACCATGATGACGATGCCCCACCAGAGGGCCCAGTGGTTGACCACATGGACGCGGGTGAAGACGGCGTCGCCGTTGGCGAAGGAGCCGGATTTGGGCTGGAGTTCCCCGATCGAGATCATCCACGGTACAAGGATGACGAAGTTGATGAACATGCCCAGGAGCATGTTCCACGCGGCGCGGATGCCCAGCAGGCCGCCGGCGCCGATCATGGCGAGGTCGAGCGCGGGCTGGAGACCGAGCTGGCGGATGTCCACCCCCGCGAGCCGCGGGACCGGGGCCCACTTGTTACCGACCATCCAGTAGTACCACGCGTCGAGGTGATGGGGCAGGTGCCACGCCTTCTCCAGGCCCAGGGCCGTGACCTGGATCAGCTTCATCAGGTTCTCGCCCATGATGAACGCGATGGTCCCCGCGAAGGCCGCGGAGAGGGCGAGCACCTTGGCCTTGAACATGCCCACCGCGGCCGCGGAGGTGTACAGCGTGTCGAGCACGACGCCGCAGGCGCGCCCCTCGGGGAAGGGCTGCTGCTCGTCGTTGATGAACTTGCGCTTCATGGGGAAGGCGACCAGCACGCCGAGGATCGAGAGGACGACGTTGAACAGGAGCATGTGCTCCCAGCGCATGGGCTTGTTCTCGACCCACATGTACGCGGCCATACCGGAGATCAGGGGCCCGGTCATGTAGCCCGCGGCGGTAGCGGTGGACTGCATCGCGTTGTTCTCGAGGATGGTCATGTCCCTGGCGCCGAGGCGGGACATGATCTTGAACATCGCGAAGGCGAGGATGACGGAGGTGAGGCCGACGCCGAGCGTCCAGCCGGTCTTGGCACCGATGTAGAGGTTGGTCGCCGAGAGCAGACCGCCGAGCAGGAACCCGGTGATGCCGGCCCGAAGGGTCAGCTGCGGCATGTCGCCACGGAAGACGTTGGTGAGCCACCAGCGGTCCTTCTGCTCGGGCGTCCAGGTGCGGGTCTGCTCTTCGGAGAGGTGCGGGATGGCCATGGGGGCTCCGGGGGAGGGGCGGGCTCAGGCTTGGTCGCGGGCTGGGGCAGGCGGGGGGCACGAGGATAACGCCGGAGCGGGAGGAGGCCAAGCCTCGGCGGGGGCGTGACAGCGGCGGGAGTTATGATGCGGCCATGGAACGCGTTTCCGAGGCCGCGGCGGGGGCGAGGGTGGTCCCGACGCGGGAGGGGTACGACCTCTGGGCGTCGTGCTACGACGGCGATGCCAACCCGCTGGTGATCCTGGAGGAGGGGCACGTGATGGCCGCGCTCGGGGAGCCGGGCGGCGTGGCGGGCTTGCGGGTCGCGGATGTGGGGTGCGGGACGGGGCGGCACGCGGCGCGGCTGGCGCGGGCCGGGGCGCGGGTGACGGCGGTGGATTTCTCGATGGAGATGCTGGCGCGGGCTCGGGAGAAGCCTGGGGCGGAGGGCGTGCGGTTTGTCGAGCACGACTTGAGGCGGCCGCTGCCGCTGGGGGATGCGAGCTTCGACCGGGTGCTGTGCTGCCTGGTGCTGGATCACATCGCGGATCTGGGGCTGCTGTTCGGGGAACTGGGGCGTATCTGCACCTGCGACGGCTTCGTGCTGGTGACCGTGATGCACCCGGCGATGATGCTGAAGGGTGTGCAGGCACGCTTCACGGCGCCGGGGTCGCCGGAGAAGGTGCGCGTGGAGAGCGTGGCCAACCAGATCAGCGACTACGTCATGGCGGCGGTGCGGGCAGGGCTGACGATCGAGGCCATGCGCGAGCACGCCGCGGATGACGCGCTGGCGCACCGCGCTCCGCGGGCGGCGAAGTACCTGGGGTGGCCGATGCTGCTGGTGATGAAACTGCGCCGCGTGTGAGCCGGTTTCCTGCAAGTGGCACAGGCGTCCCGCCTGTGTCTGGCCCGATCACAGGCGGGACGCCTGTGCCACTCGGCCTATTCAGTCCTTCCCGGCAACCTTCGCCCAGGTGTCCTTCAGCGTCACCGTCCGGTTGAACACCGGCGTGCCGGGCGCGGCGTCGCGGTCCGCGTTGAAGTACCCGAGGCGCTCGAACTGGAAGATTTGGCCGGCCTCCGCCGACCCCAGCGACGGCTCGAGCCGGGCGGCCACGACCTCGATCGAGTCCGGGTTCAGGTCGTCCATGTAGTTGCCGCTGGCCTCGCCCGGCCGCTCGGCCTTGAAGAGCCGGTCAAAGAGCCGAACCTCCGCCCTGACCGCGTGCTCCGCGGAAACCCAGTGGAGCGTGGCCTTAACCTTGCGGCCGTCGGGGGCGTCGCCGCCGCGGGTGGCGGGGTCGTAGGTGGCGCGGAGTTCGGTCACCTCGCCGCTCGCGGGGTCCTTGACCACACTGGTGCAGCGGATGAAGTAGGCGTAGCGGAGGCGGACCTCAGCGCCGGGCGAGAGGCGGAAGAACTTCTTCGGAGGGTTCTCCATGAAGTCTTCGCGCTCGATGTAAAGCGTGCGGCCGAAGGGAACCTTGCGGGTGCCGGCCGCGGGGTCCTCGGGGTTGTTGACGGCGTCGAGCTCCTCGCTCTGGCCTTCGGGGTAGTTCTCGATCGTGACTTTCAGCGGGCGCAGGACGGCCATCCGCCGCGGGGCGGTGCGGTTGAGCTCCGTCCTAAGGGCGTTCTCCAGCCGGCCGACATCGATCCAACTCTCGACCTTGGTAACCCCGGCATCCTCCCAGAAGGCGGCGAGGGCCGAGGCGGTGTAGCCGCGGCGGCGGAGGCCGCTGATGGTGGGCATGCGCGGGTCATCCCAGCCGCTCACCACACGGTCCTGCACCATCTTGAGGAGGTTCCGCTTGCTGAGGAGCGTGTAGGTGGGCCGCCCCTTGGCGAACTCGATCTGCTGGGGGTGGTGGATGCGCTTCCCCCATGGGCCGGAGCTGTCCTCGGTCCGCCCCTCGTTGATGGCGTCGATAAACCAGTGGTAGAGCGGGCGGTGGTCCTCGAACTCCAGCGTGCAGATCGAGTGGGTGATGCCCTCCAGCGAATCCTCGAGGCCGTGGGCCCAGTCGTACATGGGATAGATGCACCACTTCGTGCCCGTGTTGTGGTGGGCTTCGTGGAGGATGCGGTACATCACGGGGTCGCGGAGGTTGAAGTTGGGCGAGGCGAGGTCGATCTTCGCGCGGACGGAGCGCGAGGCGTCGGGGTGCTTGCCGTCTCGCATCTCGCGGATCAGGCGCAGGCTCTCCTCGGCCGGGCGGTCCCGAAAGGGGCTGGTCGCGGGCACACCCGGCTTGCCACGCCGGGCGCTCACCTCTTCAGGCGAGAGGTCGCAGACGTAGGCCTTGCCCTTGCGGATGAGCTCCTCCGCGAAGGCGAACATCTGCTCGAAGTAGTCGGAGGCAAAGAACAGGCCGCCGCCGTGGGGGCCCTCCCAGTCGGCGCCGAGCCACTTGACGTCGGCCTTGATGGCGTCGACGTACTCCTGCTCCTCCTTGGTCGGGTTGGTGTCGTCGAAGCGGAGGTTGAACTTACCGCCGTGGGCCCTGGCCAGGCCGTAGTTCAGGCCGATGCTCTTGGCGTGGCCGATGTGGAGGTAGCCGTTGGGCTCCGGCGGAAAGCGGGTGTGGACGCGGGGCGCGCCGGGGACCTGGGCGGCGCCGGGCTTGATTTCCTCCGGGCGCCACGCCCCCCACTTCTTCGAGGCGTTGTCGGCCTCGACGATCTCCTCGATGAAATGGCGGGGCCGGGAGGGCGCGGCCTCGCCGCTGCCGGCGTGATGGGGCGTGGGGCTGGACATGGGGGCGAATGGTAGGAAGCCGCGCCGCGACCGTTCGGAGGATCGCCCCTCGATCACGCGAGCGGCCACCGACTACGCCCCCAGTTCAGCGACACAGCGCTCTATCCGCCGCAGCGAGCTCTCCCGGCCCAACACCGCCATGGTCTCGCCGAGGCCCGGGCTCACGCCCGAACCGGTGAGCGCGACCCGCAGCGGCTGGGCGATCGACCCTGGGTTCGGCATCCCCTTTTCCTTCGCGAAGCCCTCGAGCGCCCCGGTGATCGCCTCCGGGCTCCAGTCGGCCATCGCGGCCAGTCGCGGCTTGAACTCCCTGAGCACGCCCACGCCGGCCTTGTCGTTGGCGAGCAGGTGCTTGCCAACCGCGGCCATGTCCATCGGGAAGCCCTCGTCGCTCGTGAAGACGAAGGCCGCGGAACGGAGGGCCTCGCGGAAGGTCTTGGCCCTCGGCTTGAGGGCGCGCGCCAGCAGCAGCAGGCGGTCATGCGGGAGCTTCGAGACGACGCGGTGCGCCTCGGCCTCATGCTCCAGCATCCACTCGAGCCAGCGGCGGGCGAACTGCTCGTCGCTCAGGCCCCCGATGGCCGCGGCGTTGAAGTTGAGGAGCTTGCTGCGGTCGAACTTCGAGTTTCCCCGCCCGATGCGGTCCATCGAGAATCGCTCGGCGAGGAACGCCGCGTCGAACTTCTCGAGGTCTTTCCCGTCCGCCGTCTTCATCCCCGGATTCCAACCCAGCAGGGCCACGAAGTTGACGATGGCCTCGGGGAGGTACCCGCTGCGCCGGAAGTCCCAGATCTCAACCTCCGGCAATGCCACGCCGAAGTGCCGCCCGAAGAGCTCCGCCGTCTCCACGGCGTCGCTCTCGGCGGCGAGGAACCCGTTCACGGTCGCTACATCCAGCGCGGTCGAATCGGCGAGGAGCTCCGCCGTCATCTTCGGGTCCTTCGCCATGGCGTCCTTGGCGGCCTTGCGGGCGGCCCTGGCCTTGTCCCGCTTGCTCATCTTCGAGCCGTCCATGTTCATGATGATGGGCATGTGCCCGTAGACCGGCGTGCGGAAGCCCAGGGCCCGCTGCAGCGCGACGTGGCGGGGCGTGTTGTTGAGGTGCTCCTGGGCGCGCAGGACGTGGGTCACGCCCATCAGCTCGTCATCCACGACGACCGCGAAGTGGTAGGTCGGGAAACCGTCGGCCTTGCGGATGACGAAGTCGTCCATCTCTCCCGCGGCGTAGGTGACATCGCCGAGCACCTCGTCGTGCACGACCAGCGCATCGTCCGGGGCGCGGAGGCGGACGACGTGGGGCTCGCCGCTGGCCATGCGGCGGAGCCGGTCCGGGAGCGGGATCGAGAGCGCTGCGCGGTCGTAGCGGTAGGTCTGCTTCTTTGCCGTGGCCTCGCGGCGCTTGGCGTCCAGCTCCTCGGCGCGCTCGAAGGCGGGGTAGGCCCGTTCCTGCTCCACGAGTTGCCGGATGTACCGGTCGTAGGTGTCCCGGCGCTGCGCCTGGAAGAACGGCCCGACGTGGCGCTCGTCGCCCCCGATGGTGCGGCCCTGGTAGTGCAGCGAAGGGCCGTCGTCCCAGTCGATGCCCAGCCACGCCAAGTCCTCGAGGATCCCGCGGGCCGACTCGTCGGATGAGCGGGCGGCGTCGGTGTCCTCGATCCGCAGCATGAACCGGCCGGGCCGGCCCCGGGCATCGCGGTGCGAGCGGGCGAAGGCCCAGCAGAAGAGGGCGGTGCGGGCCCCGCCGATATGGAGGTGCCCGGTCGGCGAGGGGGCGAAGCGGGTGACGAGGTGATCCGGCGTCGTGGGCGTCATGAGGGCGTCAGTGTAGGGGCGAGAGGAAAATGGACGGGTTCGATGGAGCGTACGGCCCCGTGCGGTTCCACGGTCTTTCAGGCGGGCCCCGCCGACTTCACCGGACGCCCGGTACACTGGGCAGGCTCGGGCCGCCCCGGGCGACACGTCAGCACCCTGCGCCGGGCCTCTCGGGTCGTGCGTGCACCCGCCGGGCTCCGGCCGCTCTGGACCGCCAAGGAGTGCCCCTATGGCCGTACGCGCCCCCGTCTCCGCCGACACCATCCGGAACGTCGCCCTGGTCGGGCACAGCTATGCGGGTAAGACCACCCTGGCCGAGCGCCTGCTCTTCGCGGCGGGCCTCACCAAGCGCATGGGGACGGTGGAGGAGGGGAACACCGTCTCCGACTGGACCGAGGGCGAGAAGCACCACAAGCACTCGCTCCAGGCCGCGGTGATGCACTTCGAGTGGCACGGGCGGCACGTGAACCTGATCGACACCCCGGGCCTGGCGGACTTCGCGGGGCACGCGATCGCGGCGATGCCCGCGGTGGAGACGGTGGCGCTGGTGGTGGATGCGGTGCGGGGGATCGAGAGCGGGACGCGCCGGCTGATGAACATCGCCACCGAGCGCGGGATCCCGCGGATGATCATCGTCAACAAGATCGAGTCGCCGGAGGCGGACCTGGAGACGCTGGTGGGGGAGCTGCGGGAGCAGTTCGGGAGCGTGTGCCTGCCGATCAACCTCCCCGCGGAGGGCCGCAAGAGGATCGTTAACGTCTTCGACCACGACGGGAAGGACGACGCGGGTGATGCGGCCGACTTCTCCTCGGTCCACGAGGCCCACAAGGCGATCATCGAGCAGATCGTGGAGGTCGAGGAGCGGCTGATGGAGACGTACCTGGAGAAGGGGGAGAGCTTCGACCAGAGCGAGCTGCACGCGGCCTTCGAGAAGTGCCTGGGCGAGGGGCACCTCGTCCCCATCTGCTTCGTCTCGGCGAAGACGGGCGTGGGGGCGGATGACCTGTTGCACATCCTCACCGACCTCTGCCCGGCGCCGACGGAGGTGCAGCCGCCGGAGTTCGTGATCCGGCCCGAGCCGGGGGCCGAAGAGCGGGATTACGTGCCCAGGCCCGACCCCGCGGGCAAGGTGGTGGCCCATGTGTTCAAGGTCACGGCCGACCCGTTCGTGGGGAAGCTGGCGTATTTCCGGGTCCACAGCGGGACGGTGAAGAGCAAGGTCGATCTCCTGGTCAACGACGTGAAGAAGACCGTCCGCATCGGGCACATGTTCAAGCTCCAGGGGAAGGACCACGTCGAGGTCCACGACCTGGGGCCCGGCGACATCGGCGCCCTGGCGAAGATCGAGGAGCTGCACTTCAACGCGGTGCTCCACGACAGCCACGAGCACGACAGCGTCCACCTCAAGTCGCTGCCCATGCCCAAGGCCATGTTCGGCCTCGCGGTCGAGCTGAAGAACCACGCGGATGAGACCAAGTTCGCCTCCGCCTGCGCCAAGATGCAGGATGAGGACCCCAGCTTCAAGTTCGAGCGGATCCCGGCGACCAAGCAGACCGTCATCCGCGGCCTGGGCGAGCTGCACCTGCGGGTGGTACTGGAGAAGCTCAAGGACCAGTACGGGATCGACCTGATCACCAGCACGCCCAAGACGGCGTACAAGGAGACGATCACCTCCAGGGCCGAGGGGCACCACCGCCACAAGAAGCAGACGGGCGGCGCGGGGCAGTTCGGCGAGGTGTACCTGCGGATCGAGCCGCTCCCGGCTGACCATCCGGATGGCTTCGAGTTCGTCAGCGAGGTCGTGGGCGGCACGGTGCCGCGCCAGTACTGGCCCGCGGTCGAGAAGGGGGTCCGCCAGGTGATGCACGACGGGGCGGTCGCGGGCTACCCGATGACCGGCGTCCGCGTCGCGCTCTACGACGGCAAGTACCACGATGTGGACAGCAAGGAGGTGGCGTTCGTCACGGCCGGGCGCAAGGCCTTCATCGACGCGGTCCAGAAGGCCCGGCCCAAGCTGCTGGAGCCCTACGTCATGGTCGAGGTGACCGTCCCCGCCAAGTACATGGGGGACATCGCCGGGCACATGTCCACCAAGCGCGGCCGGGTGCAGGACACGCTGATGGTCAGCGGCGATGCCTGCCTGATCCGCGCGGTCGCCCCGCTGGGGGAGCTGCACAACTACTCCAACGAGCTCAAGAGCATCACCGCGGGGCAGGGCACGTACGCCATGGACTACAGCCACGACGAGTTCACGCCGCCGCACATCCAGGCGGAGGTGGTGGCGGCGTTCAAGCCGCGGGCCGAGGAGGAATAGGCGGGGCATCCCCGGACCGACCGGGGCGACTGGACAGCCGGCGGCCGATCTGTTCCAATGGCAGGGCGGGCAGGAGGCCCGCCGATACACCCACGGAAGGGGACGCCATGACCACAACGCCGCACCCCTCGGGACGGATGACCGCCCTGGCGATCGCGATGGTCGCCGGGGGGCTCGTGTCCCTGCACATCCTCCGGAACCTCAACGCCGCCTCCGCGGCCCGGATCGACCAACCCGCGGAGGGCGTGCGGGGGGCGGGGGGGGCGGGGGCGATCTTCGGCGCTGTGGCCTCGGCGAGCGCGGAGGGCATTGCCGAGGCCGTCAAGGCCGGGGCGGACCCGGAGCGGCCGGCGATGTCCGGGAGCGCAGCGGGATACACGCCCCTGCAGTTCGCGGCGACGCTGGGGAAGACCGGGGCGATCACGGCCCTGCTCAAGGCGGGGGCCCGGCCCGAGACGCCGACCGCCGACGGGCGCACGCCCCTGATGCTCGCGGGGGCCTCCAACCGCGTGGGCGCGGTGGTCGCGCTGGCCCGGGCGGGCGCGGCCGTCGACGCCCGGGACAGCCGCGGGCGCACCGCCCTGATGCACGCGGCGATGGCCGGGCACCGCGAGGCGGCGCAGGCGCTGCTGGCGTCGGGGGCTTCGGTGAACCCGGCGGATGAGCTGGGGGTCACGGCGGCGGCGCTGTGCGCCGGCGGCACGTCGGACCCGGCGGTGCTGCGGCTGCTCCTGGATGCCGGCGCCAACCCCGAGAGCGCGGGGGTGGATGGGCTCACCCCGCTCATGCACGCCGCCCGCGCGGGGCAGGTGGAGAATGCGATCGCCCTGCTGAACGCCGGCGCCAACCCGGGCGCCGCGACCCGCGAGGGGATGACCGCGGCCGGGTTTGCCCGGGCCCGGGGTGACGATGCGGGGCGGCAGATCGCCGCCATGCTTGGGGAGTGAGCCGCTACCCGCGCCCGCCCGCCGCCGCTTTGAGAGCCTCGATGACTCCCCCCAGCGGCGAGACCTCCGGGGCCGGGCCCCAGGTTTCCCACGCCGCGGGCGGCGGGGTATCCTCTGCCGCGGAGCGGAGCCCATCCTGCACCCGAGGAACGCCCCTATGAACAGCCCGATGATTCTGTCCGGCCGCCTGAGCGCGGCCGCGGTTCTTCTCGCGGCCTGCGGCACGCTGGCGGATGTCACGCCCCAGGGCGGGATGCTGCGGTACCCCGACGTGAGCAGGGAGCACGTGGCGTTCGTGTACGCGGGGGACATCTGGCTGGCGCCCCGGGCGGGCGGGCCGGCGAGTCGGCTGACGACGGCCACCGGCCAGGAGCTGTTCCCCAAGTTCAGCCCGGACGGCAAGACGGTGGCCTTCGTGGGCAACTACGACGGGAACCGCGACCTCTACACCATCCCCGTAGAGGGCGGCATCGCCACGCGGGTGACCCACCACCCCTCGGGCGAGACCCTCTGCGACTGGACGCCGGATGGGCGCTCGCTGCTGTTCTACACCTCCGGGCTCGGGGGGCTCCGCCGGCAGACGCAGCTGTTCACGGTGCCCGCGGCGGGCGGGATGTTCGAGCAGGTGAGCGTGCCGTACGGCGCCAACGGGGCGATCAGCGGCGACGGCTCGTGGCTGGCCTACACGCCCCACACGACCGACTTCCGCACGTGGAAGCGCTACCGGGGCGGGATGGCGACGGATGTGTGGCTCTTCAACCTGCGCGACAAGAGCTCGAAGAAGATCACCGAGTGGGAGGGGACCGACTCGATCCCGATGTGGTGGAACGACCGCGTCTACTACCTCTCGGATGAGGGCTCGGGCAACGGCGCCGCGCACCGCCTGAACATCTGGGAGTACCACTCGGGGACGGGCAAGCGACGGCAGGTGACGGCGCTCAAGGACCACGACGTCAAGTGGCCCAGCATCGGCCCCGGGGGGGGGGCGGGGGGGCGGGGCGAGATCGTCTTCCAGGCGGGCTCGGGGCGGTACGTGGTCGATGCCGCCGGCGCCAACCCCACGCCGAAACAGATCAACGTGACCATCCCCGGCGACCGCCCGATGATCCGCTCTCGCCAGGTGAACGCGGCCGAGTTCATCCAGGGGTGGAGCATCTCTCCCAGCGGCAAGCGCATCGCGGTCGAGGGGCGGGGCGATGTCTGGACGCTCCCCGCCGAGCAGGGCTCGCCGCGGGCGCTCACCCGGACCAGCGGGAACGCCGAGCGCGACCCCTCGTGGAGCCCGGATGGCAAGTGGATCGCCTACTTCGGCGACGCAACCGGCGAGTACGAGCTGTACCTCACCCAGAGCGACGGCCAGGGCCCGACGCACCTGATCACGACCGACGGGAGCGCCCCGCAGGTGTACCGGTACAACCCCGTCTGGTCGCCCGACTCGAAGCGGATCGCCTTCGCGGACAAGACTGGAGCACTCTACCTGAGCACGCTGGGCGAGCCCGGCGAGGACGGCGGGTTCGGCAAGGCCGAGACCACGCTGGTGGACACCGACCCGTGGTCCGGGCGGATGACCCCGAGCTGGTCCTCCGACAGCGCGTGGATCGCCTACGCCCGCGACGATGAGGACAACCGCCAGGGCGTGATCTGGCTCTACAACGTCGCGACCGGCAAGAAGCAGCGCGTCACCAGCACGTTCTTCGACGACACCTCCCCCACCTTCGACCGCAAGGGCGACTGGCTCTTCTTCACGAGCAAGCGCAGCTTCTCTCCGACCTACAGCGAGCTGGACACGACGTTCATCTACCAGGGGACGATGAACCTCGTCGCGGTGCCCCTGCGCAAGGACATGGACTCGCCCTGGGCCCCCAAGAGCGACGAGGAGGACTGGCGGGCCGGGGGGGCGAAGAAGGACGACGCCGACAAGGCCGAGAAGAAAGACGAGAAGAAGGACGGCGAGAAGAAGGAGAACGGCGAGAAGAGTGACGCCGCGGCCGATGACCCGGTCACCGGGACGTGGGAAGGGCGGGCCACGGGGCCGGACCCGATCCCCCCGGGCGGGATGCCGTTCACGCTGCGCCTGAAGCTGGAGAAGGGCAACAAGGTCACGGGCTCGATCACTTGCCCGCTGTTCACGGGCGACCTTGTGCCCGGGACGTTCGACCCGGCCACGGGCCGCGTGGATGTGCTCATCCCGGTGGAGAACGGCGAGGTCGCGCTCGAGCTGACCGTCAAGGACGGCCAGCTCACCGGCAAGGCGGTCTCCGACGGCCGGGACTTCCCGATGACGGCCCAGCGCGCCCCGGCGGGGAAGGGGGAGGTGGCCGCGGCCGACGAGGGGAAGGGCGAGAAGAAGGGCAAGGCGAAGGAGGTGGTGATCGACCTCGACGGGATGGAAGCCCGCGCGGTGATCCTGCCCGTGCCGGCCGGGCGCTTCGGGCGGCTGGCGGTGAACGACAAGAACCAGCTGATCTACGCCCGGATGCCGGTGGGCCAGGGCGGCGAGCCGGGGATCAAGCTCTTCGACCTCGCCGACGAGAAGAAGGAGGAGAAGACGGTCGCCGGGGGCGCGTCGAACTTCGAGCTGACGGCCGACGGCAAGAGGGCGCTGGTGATCAAGGGGCGGACGGCGAGCATCCAGGATGCCTCGGCGGGGAGCACGGCCAAGAACATCCCCACGGCCGGGATGACCGCCCTGGTCGAGCCGCGCGAGGAGTGGAGGCAGATCTTCTCCGACGCCTGGCGCATCCAGCGCGACTTCTTCTACGACCCCGGGATGCACGGCGTGGACTGGAAGGGCATGCGCGAGCACTACGGCAAGATGCTCGCCGACTGCTCCAGCCGCGACGATGTGTCCTTCGTCATCGCCGAGATGATCTCGGAGCTGAACGTCGGGCACGCCTACTACAGCGGCGGCGATATCGAGAGCGGGCCGAGCGTGGGCGTGGGCCTGCTGGGGTGCGATTTCGAGCTGGTCCCGGCTGAGGGCGGGGAGGGCGGCAAGCCCGCGGCCTACCGGATCTCCCGCATCTACCGCGGCGCAGAGTGGGATGTGGATGCCAAGGGCCCGCTCACGCAGCCGGGCGTGAACGTGAAGGAGGGCGACTTCCTGCTGGCGGTCAACGGCGTGCCGGTGGACCCGTCGCAGGACCCCTGGCGGGCCTTCCAGGGCCTCGCCGGGCGGGTGACAACGATCACGGTCAGCGACACGCCGGTGCTCGACCGGGCCGCGGCCGAGGCGGAGGCGAAGCTTGAGGCCGAGGCGGCGAAGAAGGAGGCGGGGGGCGGGGGGGCGGACAAGGCCGGCAAGAAGGATGAGGACAAGGACAAGCCCAAGAAGAAGACCACGGGCCTGCGGGATGTGGTCGTCGCCTGTCTCTCATCCGAGGATGACCTGCGCTACCGCGCCTGGATCGAGGCCAAGCGGCAGTACGTCGAGGAGAAGACCGGCGGCAAGGTCGGGTACGTCTACGTCCCCGACACCGGGCAGAACGGCCAGAACAACCTGTTCCGCCAGTTCTACGGGCAGATCGGCAAGCAGGCGGTGATCATCGACGAGCGGTGGAACGGCGGCGGCCAGATCCCGACGCGCTTCATCGAGCTGCTCAACCGGCCGGTGACGAACTACTGGGCCCGGCGGGATGGCAAGGACTGGATGTGGCCGCCGGACAGCCACCAGGGCCCCAAGTGCATGCTCATCAACGGGCTGGCGGGCTCCGGGGGCGACGCGTTCCCGAGCTATTTCCGCCAGAACAAGCTGGGCAAGCTGATCGGGATGCGGACGTGGGGCGGCCTGGTGGGCATCTCGGGGAACCCCGGGCTGATCGACGGCGGGAACGTGACCGCGCCCACCTTCGGCTTCTACAAGACCGACGGCAACTGGGGCATCGAGGGGCACGGCGTGGACCCGGACATCGAGGTCGTGGATGACCCGGCGAAGATGCAGCCGAGCATGGCCAACCCCTACGGCGCTGACCCGCAGCTGGACCGGGCGGTCGAGCTGATGCTGGAGGAGATCAGGACCAGGCCGTTCATCCCGCCGGCGAAGCCGGAGTACCCGGACCGGTCAGGGATGGGGCTGCCGGAGAAGGACCGGTAGGCCGGGCAAAGCAGCAAATCGCAAAGCAGCAAATGGCAAAGAGAGCGGGCCCCGGGTGAACTTCCGGGGCCCGCATTCGTTGTCCTCATTTGCGATTTGCTGCTCTGCGATTTGCTGCTTTGCCTCACGCCGCCATCTTCACCTCGCCCCCCCCGCCCGTGTCCGTCCCGGGGAACTGGGCCGCGATGGTGAGCCCGCCCCCGCCGCCACCCACGCCGAAGCGCACGGTCCACACCGCCGCGGGGCCGCTGACGCCGGAGCGCTGGCCGCGGACGCGGTAGTCCACCTGGGCGGTGCCCGCGGGGATGGTGGTATCGTCGAAGGTCTTGTCGCCCCCGGCCGCGCCCAGGAACGCGTACGCGCCGGCGCTGTTGAGCCGCCGCTCGACGATGTACGCCGTCCCGGCCGAGCCGGCGGGGTTGCTGGCCTTCCAGCGGATGATGAGGTTGCCATCCTGCCCGATCTCGACGCGGAAGCTCGTCGGCAGCGCCGGCGGCGGAACGGTGCTGGGCGACGCGGGCGGCGGGATCTCGGCGAGCGTGTAGACCTCGGGGTTGGCGGTGGTCTCGGCGAAGGTCTTGATGGTCTGGATCATGTCGGCGCCCGCGCCCGGGGCGTTGTGCATGGTGCGGACCAGCTCGTAGAAGTTCTGCGTCGCCACCTCGGCGGACTGCCGCGCGGCCAGGTGGGCGGCGTAGGCGCTGCGGGCGTTCTCCGTCGCGCTGCCGAGCGCGGCGACGGTCTCGGCGGTGAGGCCGATGGCGACGGCGTTGGCGGTCCAGGGCGCGATGTGGGACTCGTACCACTCGATCTTGCCGAGGCGGGTCTTCGGGACGTTCCCCATGGGCGGTCTCCTTTTCTGTTCAGGGGCGAGGGGGGAGGGAGGCGGGGAGGAGGGAGGGTCGAGAACCTGTTAGGCTTCGGCGAGGCGGACGGGCGGCTTGAGGCAAAGTAGCAAATGGCAAATAGCAAATGGCAAACTCGAGCCCCAACATCCGGGCGGCCCGGGCCGTTACCTGCCCTTCGCTGCCCTCAGGGATCGCCGCCCTCTTGGACCCATGATGCGGCGCACGCTACGATGTCGCCGGTTGCGCCCCGTCATATTGGGGGTGTGAGGGAAGGAGCACGCGGTGAACAACCTCCTCAAAGTCATGTTCGCGGCACTATCGTTGATTGCGCCGCTGGGCTGCACTAGCGTTCAGGTGGAGCCCATCCCCGGCATGGCCGTAACGCCGAACCCCCGCGGCGGACCCAACGTGCCCGTCTACCAAGTCGGCATCCAGCAGCCCACGAGGGCCGGCATCCCGTTCGCGAAGCTGACCAACCGTCTCGGAAGCGACGTTGGCGCGGAGACCACTCTCTTTGCGTTCGGCTCAAAGGGAAGCGAGTTGGGGGCTGATTTCGTCGTCGTCATTGATGCTCAGGCGTACAACGCCGGGAGTATCACGACCTACTACGGTATGGGAATATCCGGGACGCAGCCCGTCAACCAGACTGCCTACACCGCCCTGGCCTGCATGTACGCGCCGGTTCGCCTGGGCATCAATCTTGACAACGACTCCAAGCTGAGCGACATTCAGCCGGGGAGTTGCTTCGAGGGCACGCCGGCCCGCATCGGTGATCGCCTCCTCTCCATCGGCGGCTACCGCACCACCAGTGACCGCTTCGCGCTCTATCGAGCGCTGGCCGAGGGCCGTCCGGGTCAGTCGATGGAGGTGGAACTCGTCGATGGCGGTCAGAACGTGAAACGCATTACGGTCTACCCGCGGGCGAACGACTGAGCCAGCGGCGGCGCCCGCACGGCGCTGGTCTGCTATCTGCCATCTGCTGCTCGGACGCTCCCCGCCATCCTCCGAAAGCTGGCCCCGCACCGCCAGATCCCGCCGCCCGCCCCCCCGCGCACGCCCTCCGTTCCCATGCGCACGCCCGCCGTTCCCATCGACACGCCCTCCGATCCCATGGGAACGGGGCGCGTTCCCATCGACACGCTCTCCGTTCCCACGCGCACGCGCCCCGTTCCCATCGACACGCCCGCCGTTCCCATGCGCACGCCCGCCGTGCCCACGAAAACGCCCGCCGTCCCGCCCGGTTCCCGGACCCGCCCCGCCGCGTTCGTGGGCGGTCCCCCCCCCGCCCGCCACCGATACAATTAAGCCGCCCGCCGGGCGGTGCCGGAGCGGGCGGGCCCCCGGGGACCGGAGTCAGGACCGGCCCCCGCCCCGCCCGTGGAGGTGCGGCCCGGCGGGATGGAAGTTTCAATTGAAATCGTGAATTGCCCCAGTTGGCGACCTTGTGGTGAAGGGTTTTGGCACAGCGTCCATCTGACCGATGATGAAGCGGCCCGTCCTGCACTGGAGGCCCGCATGCTGTTCCGCTCCACATCCAGAAGTACGATCGCTTGCGCCAAGAAACTCCTGACGGTCTTCGCTTCCACTGGGAAGATCGATCGCCAGCTTCAGGGCAAGCTTGGCCGCCTTGAGGATTCGCTTGCTCGCAAACGGGAGAGGGGTCGCGTATCGGACCGCGACTGGGACGAATATCTAAGGATAATGGAGCGCGTTGATGAAGCCTGCCAGTCCACTCCAGAGGCGGTTGCTTCGCAACGTGCCGTACGGCGCGCTGAGACACTGCTGCGATCGGCAGGGTACACGATCTCGCCTCTTGTTTCCACAAGCGGGCTAACGACGGAGCTGCTCCGCGGGAACATATGGGCGCTGTGGGCGATGGAGTCCTCTGAAACCGCACAAAAGGAGGGTGTACGGGACGAAAGCGTCTTGGCCCGGCGTTTCCTACAGGAGTTTGCGCGCGAGGTGCAGACATTTGCACACATTGCGCGGCGGCGAGGAGACCCGGACGCCGACGACCTGGCGCGGCATGCCGACACTCTAACCGAGCTCGTCAAGCGCCTGGCCTGATTGGAGGAACACATGACGCCCGGTCCAATCGAGAGCCTCCAGTGGTTTTATGGAGTCATTCTTGCTCTTGCGGTTACAGAAGCCCTGTCGCAGTTCGCGAAGGAAACATGCGATTCCTCGACTGCCAGCCCGCCAAGTCAGAAGATCTGGCGTCGGTGTTTCGATCCTGGACGCGTCCCAGCCCTTATCAGCGTGATCGTACTTGTCGTTCCGTTCTTTCACGGGATGAATCTCTATCTGAGCCAAACGTACGTCAATGCCGACCGCGGGCTCCTCCTGCTGGACATCGGTGTCTTTACGATTGAAGCGGCCGTGATCTTTCTCCTCTCGCGGCAGATGCGGCGGTCGCAGTGGCGCGAGTTTTACTTTTTGTATGGGGTGATACTCCTCCTTGACGCAATGTGGGGGTGGGGCGTGTATTTCGCGCACGGGGCGCCCACGATGTGGTGGGCGGGGATCAACACGGTCACGTTTCCGATCCTCTGGTTGGTCATCCGCAGGGGGAGGAAATGGACCTTTGCTTGGGCGC
This sequence comes from Phycisphaerales bacterium, assembly GCA_040902425.1. Classification (GTDB taxonomy): domain Bacteria; phylum Planctomycetota; class Phycisphaerae; order Phycisphaerales; family UBA1924; genus JBBDXI01. The sequence continues at coordinate 1,743 of JBBDXI010000050.1, read as the reverse complement.
TTCTTTGTGCCGTCGTTGTGGTAAGGACATTTCTGGATTATTGGTTAAATTGGAACTGGTACTTTCCGAAGTGATTGGCGATGCCACGGCGTCAGGGCGTTCCGGTATGCGGCCGGTCCGCACCCCCGCCGGCGGCGAATTGTACATTTTACCGTCACGAGCCGCGCCGCAACCGGCAGGGGGTTCGCCGTGCGCTTCGGCAGTCTCGGGCCGGGGCCGCCATCGGGGGTGCGGCCCTCGCTCTCGGTGGTGCGGGGCTACGGCACCGCCGGGAGCGGCGGATCGTCCAGCATTCTCGCGGCCTCCTCAGCCGTATAGAAGTGTGAGTGCAGCGCCGCCCGCGTCGCACGTCCGCCGTGATGCCCGAGGAAATCCACGCCCGCCACAAGCTCAAGGACTGACCGGTCGTCGAAAATGATGAAAAGGCGCTCGCGACCAGGGCCACGGTCGGGACGCAACGAGTAGACGCTGTGAACACGCTTGCCGGCCGCTTCGCGATGGGCCGGGTGGTACGTTCTGGAGTCCATGCTTTCCAGTCTACCGCGTCGGCAGCGGTGGATGGGTAAACGGGGCGGGGATGACCCGGCTCGCCCGCGCTCCCATCTGGGCCCATCTGGGTCATCTGTGGCTGTCTCTCTTCCGGCGACGGGTCGCTGGCGCTCGCCGCTCGTCAGGAGGAGGGCCCGCTCGCGCTCCCACCCCCACTCCCACTCCCCGCGATCAGCCGGATATCGCGCCACGCCGGGAACGTCTCGCGCCAGGCGCGCAGGTCGCGCGGGTTGATCTCGACGGAGAGCACCGCTTCCTCCGGGCCGAGTTCCCCCAGCACCTCGCCGCGCGGGCCGATGGCGATCGAGCCGCCGACGTAGTTGAGCGTCGGGTCGCGGCCGGTGCGGTTCACGCCGAGGACGAACGCCTGGTTCTCGATGGCGCGGGCGATGAGGAGGGCCCGCCAGTGGTGCTGGCGCCCCCCCGTGTCGGGCCAGTTGGCGCCGACGGCGAAGAGTTCCGCGCCCTTCAGCAGGCCGCGCCGGAACAGCTCGGGGAAGCGCAGGTCGTAGCAGATGGCGGGGCAGACGGTCAGGGGGGAGTGACCATCGGGGGGGGCGGCCTCCCACGGGTAGGTCAGGACCTCGGTCCCGCCCCGGAAGCGCTCCGGCTCGCGCCCGAAGCTGAAGGGGTGGACCTTGGCGTACTCGGCGATGAGCCTCCCATCGGGGCCGATGATCGGCGCCCGGTTCTCGGCCAGGAGGGGGGGGAGGGGGGGCGAGCCCTTGGGGACCACGGTGCGCCCGCCCTGGACGGTGACCTTCAGGTCGCCCGCGAGCTGCGTCAGGTACCGCAGCGTGGCGCTGTCGCGGTCGGCGGTGGACCCCGTGTTCAGCGAGAAGCCCGTGTCGAACATCTCCGGGAGCACGACCAGGTCGCCCTCGCGAACCTCCGCGCGCCCCCCCGAGAGCAGCCGCTCGACCCGGTCGAAGTTGGCCTGCCGGTCCTCCCAGGTGATGTCGAGCTGGACGAGGTGCGCCCGCATCGGGGCATCGTACCGGCTCCGCCCCCCCCGCTGGTACACTTGGCCCATGGTGCAGACGGGCCGGGCGGGAGCCATGGACATGGGGGGGGCGGGCGAGGGTCTGCGGGGGGAAGGGGGCGGTGGGGTGCCCCCCCCGCGCCTGGTCCTCGCCTCGCGCTCGCCGCGGCGGCGGCGGCGGCTCTCGCAGCACGGGATCGGGCACGAGGTCC
>JBBDXI010000049.1:0-28038 GCA_040902425.1 Phycisphaerales bacterium | reverse complement strand
CAGCCCCACGTGCTGGCCCGCGCACTCGAAGACCACCGCCCGGTCCCCGGGCGTGAAGTACCGGTCCTCGTCGAACACGTCGTACGTCGGCAGCAGCCGCTTGTCGTGGTAGTCCACGAAGCGGTTGTCCCGGTACACCAGCAGCGAGTTGGCGATCCGGCCGCTCGCCGTGTCCTTGTCCGCCGGGAGCGGCACGCCGAACACCGCCGCGATCCCCGCCGTCCCCCCCTCACCCAGCCGTTTGGCCGCGCCCGTGCAGGCCTCGATGAACCCCTCCTGAAGGAGCAGGTCCTTCGGCGGGTAGCCGCAGAGGCACAGCTCCGGCAGCACCACCAGGTCGGCCCCGGCGCTGCGGGCCCGCCCGATCGCCGCCGCGGCCATGGCGGCGTTACCATCGACATCGCCGACGGTGGGGTTGATCTGGGCGAGGGCGAGACGCATGGTGGCGCGGGGATCATAAAGGCGGAAGGAGGCGGCCGTGGTGCTGATGCTCGCAGGCGTGGTGATGGCGGCCTCCGCGGCGCAGCCGCCGGCCCCCGCCCCGGTCTCCCTGGCGGCGAAGCTGGAGGCGGGGCAGGTGCTGCGGTACGACCTGAAGGCAGCGCTCGAAGTGGGGCCTCCCGGCGGGTCCAGCGACCGGCTCGAGCAGAACGCCCGCCTGCGGATGACGGTGGCGACGGTCGAGGATGACGGCTCGGCCGTCGTCCGCGGCGCGTTCGAGACCCTCGCCGCGACGTGGAAGCCCGCCGGCGGCGAGGAGGCGACGTTCGAGTGGAAGGAGGGGCAGGAACTGCCGGAAGAGGCCCCGCCCGTGGCCAGGCTCTACGGCGCCTTGGCGGCGGCGACGCTCGAGCTGGCGGTCGGGCCCGACGGCACGCTGCGGGCGGCGACGGGGCAGGAGAAGGCCGCGGCCGCGGGGCGGGAGGCGGGCGTCACCGACCCCGAGCGCGTGCTGGGCGTGTTCGGCCCTGGCGCGCTCGCGACCAACCTGGGCCCCGTGTTCTCGCTCGATCCCGAAGCGCGCCCGCGCAAGCCCGGCGACACCTGGAAGGCGACCCTCAAGGCCCCCGGACTCGGCGCGGCCGCGCGCAGCACCACGGTCGAGCGGACGCTCCGCGCCCACGAGGGCGGCGCCGCCGTCATCGAAGCGAAGATCACCGAGGCGTGGCAACCCCGCTCCGGGCGGCCCGACCTCTCCGAGCCCACGGCCACGCCCAGCGACCAGCGCGGCCGGGCGACCGAGAAGTGGGACACGCGGGCCGGGCGCCTCGCCTCCCGCGTGATGGAGAGCAGCGCCACCTGGACGCTCCAGCTCCAGACCTCCCCGCCGATGCAGTCGGTGCGCACCTTCAAGGCTCGCGTGGAACTGTCGCGCGTGGAGGGTCCGGCTGCGCCCGCGGCCCCGCCGCAGAGTCCTGAGCCCCGCACCCCGCCGGCCCCTTGACGCGCAGGAGGCGGTCCGGGCGGAGCCACGCCAGGCCGGCCACTCCCACGCTGAGGTAGACCACCGCCTCCGTGGCGCTCACGAGCAGGGCCACGGCGGCGAACGCCGAGATCGCCTCGCGCGTCGCCCCGGCGCTGGCCAGGAGCAGCCCGGCCAGCCCCGTCGCCGCCCCCTCGCGCAGGCCGGCCAGCCCGCTGGGGCTCACGATCCCGATCAGGAAGTACGCCACGCTGATCGGCAGGGCCTGGGCGGGCGGCAGGTCCACGCCCAGAATGGTCGCCGCCACGATGAACCGCGACGCGTGGATGCCCATGTCGGCCAGCCGCAGCAGCACGCTCCCCGCGACCGCCCCCGGCGAGGCCAGCATGTCGAATCCCGCGTGCAGGTTGCCCCACAAGCGCGTCCGCAGCACCCGCCCCAGCGGCAGAAGGGGGATCGCCCCCACGAAGCGGGCCAGCCGGTCCAGCCCCGTGTGCCCCCGCAGCAGCCGCGCCCCGGCGACGAGCACGACGATGCCCAGGATCTCGCCTGCCGCCACCGCGCCGAACCACGCCGGCGTGATCGACCCCAGCCACAGCGTGGCCAGCACCGGCGGCGCATACGCGACGCCCATGACGACGACCATCGCCGCGAACCACGCCCCGATGGTCGCCAGCGGGATGCGGTCCCGCCGGTTGTGCACCAGCACGCGGAACACCGCCCCCAGCTTCAGGGGCAGGTACGAGATCAGCATGCAGGCGCCGTTGACGGCGAGCATGTCCACCACGCGCAGGCGGCGGACGGGGGCGAGCAGGGCCCAGAAGAGCAGCGCGTTGATGACCACCGTGCCGAGCGAGAGCGCGAGCATGGCCGCGATCATGCCCGGGTCCGCGTGCCGCAGCCGCTCGAACTGCGACTGCCGCTCGGGGTTCCCCGGGTCCACCGCCATCCAGACGCACCACCCCAGCGAGGCCGCGCCCAGGGCGATGCCGAGCAGCCGCACGACGAGCCGCCCGAGGCGGCGCTGCGCCGGAGCGGCGTTGACGGGGTCCGGCTGGGTTGCGCTCACGGGCGCAGCTCCCGTAGCTCGATGCGCCCGGGCTCCGAACCGGGCGCGAGCCTTGTCTCCGCATCCAGCCACGGCCGGAGGCGCTCGGGGCTCAGGTCCGGATCGAGGAAGCCCGAGCGGGCGAGGCGGTCAAGCTCCGAATAGTCCACGAGGATGTGCGTCACCCCCGCAGCGCGGAGGGCCCCGGTCCACGCCCGTGGCTCCCCGGGCGAACGGGCCATCGCGCCCGCGAGGAGGGAGCGGTCGTAGGTCGTCGCGTACACCGTGCCGGCCGCGTGGTACAGCGGGCGCGCATCGCCCAGGAGATAGAGCCGCGAGCCCGGCGGGAGCCGGAGGTTGGCGACGAGGGCGGGGGGCCCGGGAACGAGCGGGGCGTTGGGGAGGGCGTCTTCCGCCAGCCCCCGCCCCTGGACGCTGAAAGTCAGCAGCGAGTGCCCGGCGTGCAGGAGCGTCGCGGCGGCGAGCGCCCCCGCCGCCCCCCGCGCCGCCCACGCCCCGCGCCGGGCGACCGCTGCGCCGGCCAGACCGATCAGCGCCGCCCCGGGCACCGCCAGCGGGATGAGGAAGCGGGACTGGATGTGCGTGGCCGCGAGCCACGCCGCGAGCTGGATCACCATTCCGATCCCAAGGATCGACACCGCGCGCCGATAGCGTGAGAAAGCGCCGATCACTGCCCCGGCGACCGCCAGCGGGAAGAAGACCGACCACTGCGGGTGCAGCAGCCCGCGGTGCAGGGCCGTCCCCGTCGCCGGGTCCGTCGGGCCGGGGAGGACGGCCAGCGCGAGGCGCTCGAGGAGCGTCCCCTCGAACTTGTGGGCCGCGGCGTAGCGGGCGACTTGCTCGGCGCTCCAGTGGGCGCTCCCGAGGAGTTCGGTGGCCGCGGGGAAGACCGGGTTCCCGCAGGCGAGGGCGTTCCGCACCAGCCACGGCGCGAGCATGAGGGCCCCCGCCCCCGCCGCCGCGCCGAGGGCCGCGACCCAGCGCCTCGCGGGGAGCACCCCGATCAGGGCGACCGCCGCCGCGGGCGCGCCCAGCGCGATGGCCGTGGGTTTGGCCCCGCACGCCGCGCCGATGAGCAGCCCGACGGCGACACCCCGCTTCCACGGCGGCATCCTCGGCTCGAGGGCCGCGATCAGCGCCGCCGCGAGGAACGCCGCCACCGCCAGGTCGTTGTACGCCATCGACCCCGTCACGATCACCCACGGCACCGACAGGAACAGCGCCCCCGCCAGCGCCGCCGGCGCCGAGAGCTCGCGCTCGTCGTCCGGGTCCGCCGACCTTGCCGCGGCGATGACCAGCCTCCCCACCAGCACCGCCCCCAGCACCGCGAACCCCGCGTGCAGGAACTGCGCCGAGAGCACGGGCATCCCCTCTCCGGCCAGCAGCCCGTACGCCGCGGACCCCGCCGGCGCGTGCCCCGGCGACCCCACCATCACCGCGATGTGATAGAACGCCGCCTCCACGTACCCCGGCAGGAACGAGTAGACGTTGTGCTCCAGCGGCCGGACCCGCCCGAGCGCCAGCCATTCCTGCGGCAACTGCAGGTGGTACTCCAGCACGTCGTAGCCGCGCCCCTCCGACTCCCACAGCCACCCCGGCGGGTTGCTCGCCGCCACCATCAGCAGGGCCAGCGCCGGCAGCCCCCACGCGGCCCACAGCCGGATGCGGGCCGTCGCCGCCGCGTGCTGCTCGCGATCCCCGGCGAGCTGGTGCGCCAGCAGCAGCAGCCCCGCCCCGACGACGCCCGCCGCGACGATCATCCCCGCGCCCGTGCCGAAGGCGCCCGACCACCCCAGCAGGTGGCTGAGCGTCAGAAGAAGCCCGATCCCCAGCCCGGCCTGGAGCGCAAAGCGCTCGCGGGCCCCCTCGAACAGCGGCATCAGCAGCCGTCCCAGCCCCACGCCCGCCGCCAGGTACGCCGCCGCCGGCCCCCCGCCGAGGATGGTCACGTACAGGACCGACGCCAGCCCCCGCACCGGCCCTTCCGGGTTCCCGATCGATGCGCCCAGCGCGATCAGCCCCAGCAGCAGGGCCGCGAGCAGCGCGGGCGCGACCCAGCGCGGCGCTCGCGCCAGGGGTCCTGCGGTCGCGGCTCGGGAAGGCATGGCGGGGAGTGTACGGGCGGGCGCGCCCGGCGCACTCAGAGCGTCCCGGCGCCCTCATCCGCCCCGCGCTTCTCCCGCGCGGCGTCGGTCAGCTCCGGCATCATCAGCGCCACCACCAGCCCGGGCAGGTACAGCAGGCCCAGCCACCAGATCGCCGCCGAGGGCCCGCCCGCCTTCGCCGAGATCACCCCGCCGTAGAGCGTCCCCAGCGCCGCCGCCAGCCGGCCCACGTTGTAGGTGAACCCCGCGCCCAGCGTCCGGATCAGCGTCGGGAACAGCGGCGGCACGTAGAGCGGGAAGATGCCGAAAACGCCCAGCGCAAAGAAGCTCGCCGCGCACGTCACCAGCGTGATGCTCGCCAGCGACGGCGGCTGGCGGAAGCCGATCAGGAACGCCGCCGCCGAGCCGCCGAGCATGACCAGGAACGCGGCCCGGTAGCCCACCCACTTCGCCAGGTACGTCGCGAAGTAGTTGGCGACGATGTTGACGATCAGGAAGACGATGGTGACCCGCATCACCAGCGCGTTCACCTCCTCGCGACCCCACCCGGCGACCTCCGGCATCGCCCGGATCGCCTGTGGGGCGAAGTAGAGGAACCCCCAGACCGTCGTCAGCGCGATCGAGGTCAGCGCGATCACCAGCAGCGTGGTCCGGCGCATCGCCGGCGCAAAGAGCGCCCCGACGCCCGGCATCCCCTCCCGCTCGGCGGCCCCCTTCCACTCCTCGGGCTCGGGCACCGCCCACCGGATCCACAGCACCAGGAACGCCGGCAGCACGCCGACCAGGAACACGTACCGCGGCTCCAGCCCCTTCATCCACCCCGCCGTCAGCGACGCCGCGATCATCCCCAGCATGTAGCAGCTCTGCAGCGTTGCGCTCGCCCACGCCCGGTGCCGCTTGTGCAGCATCTCGCTGACCAGCGCCGACCCCGCCGCCCACTCCCCGCCGATCCCCAGGGCCGCGATGAAGCGGAAGATCAGGAGGTGCCACCACTCGGTGGCAAAGAACGCGGCGCCCGTGAAGAGGGCATACGTCAGGATCGTCAGCGTCAGCGTGCGGGCTCGCCCCAGCCGGTCGCCGATCCGCCCGAAGACCGCCCCGCCCACCGCCCAGCCCACCAGGAACACCGCCTGGATGATCGACGCCTTGAGGATGACCTCCGCGTCGGGGGCCTGCTTGTCCAGGAGCTGCGTGACGAACGGGATCGCGACCAGGATGTAGAGATACCCGTCGAGGCCGTCGAAGCCCCAGCCGAGGCCCGCCGCGATCAGGGCCCGCCACTGCGTTCGGTTGATCCGTCCGTCGCTCACGGAGGCAGGCTACAAGAAAGGGCCGCCGCCGTGTGGGCCGTCGCGCCCGCGCCCCGGCCTCAGCACATCGTCATCCCGCCGTCGACGCAGATGACCTGCCCCGTCAGGAACCCGGCGTCATCGCTGGTGACGTAACTCACCGCCGCCGCGATGTCCTCCGAAATCCCGAACCGTTTCACGGCCATCATCGCCATCACGCCGTCCTTCACGGCCGCGGGCAGCCCGGCGGTCATGTCCGTCTCGATGAACCCCGGCGCGACCACGTTGCACGTCACGCCCTTGCCCCCCAGCTCGCGGGCGATGCTCTTAGAGAAGCCGATCAGCCCGCTCTTGGCCGCGGCGTAGTTCGCCTGCCCCGCGTTGCCCACCACGCCCGAGGTCGAGCTGATGTTCACGATCCGCCCGAAGCGGTGCTTCATCATCGTGCGCGCCGCGGCCCGCACGGCGACGAACGCGCTGGTCAGGTTCACCCGCAGCACCTCGTCCCAGTCCGCGTCGCTCATCCGCAGGATCAGCCCGTCCTTCGTGATCCCCGCGTTGTTCACCAGGATATCCAGCCGCCCGAAGCGCTCCGCCGTCTCCTCGACCGCCGCGGCCATCGCCTTCGCATCCCCGACATCCGCCGCCCTGACCGACGCCGCGCCCCCGGCCGCCTCGATCTGCGAGGCCAGGTCCTTCAGCGGCGGCTCGCTCCGGCTCACCAGCACCACGTGCCGCCCTTCGCGGGCCAGGCGCTCGGCGATGGCGCGGCCGATGCCGCGGCTCGCGCCCGTAACAAGGGCGATTCGCTTCTCGGGCGGAGTGGTCACGCAGGGTTCCTGGAGGTTCGCGGGGTCGGCGGCGGGCGCGGCTCAGCCGGGGATGTTGATCGGCCCCGCGGGCGTGTTCTTGCGGCCGGGGGCGGTGGGGGGCGGCTCGTTGGCGGGCGCGGGCGCCTCCTCCTTGGGCCGATTGTCCTCCTCCTCCGGGGTCGCGTCGCCGCCCTCGTCGCGCGGCGCAAGGGCCGCGGAGATCCGCTGCCCGTCGAAGTCCGAGGCGCGGGCGCGCGTGTCGCTCGGCGTCGGCGCCGCCGCGACCGACCAGCCCTCGCCGTCGCGGCGCAGCGTCCACCCCAGCAGGTAGGCCCCGCCCGGGTCCTGGATCGCCATCGCCACCGTGGCCGAGCTGGGCTCTCGCTCCAGCGTGTCGGAGAGGTACACCACGCGGACCTGCTCGATCTTCCGCGTCTCGTCCTCCCACGTGCCGCTGCTCTGCAGCTCATCCAGCACGCCCTGGCCGGAGCGGTCGAGCATCTTCTTCATGGCCCCGCCGTCGCCCTTGGCCAGCGCATCGGCCAGGCGCACCACGCCCTCGGCCAGCGTGCGGTCGGCCGGCGCGGTCTGCCCCGCGAACTTCACCCGCGCATCCGGGCGCATCTCCTGCAGCAGCGCGTCGATGTCGATCGGCTCGGGCGTCTCCACCACCACCGGCGGCGGCGGGGGGGGCGGCGGCGGCTTCTTGTTTTTCTTCTGGCAGCCCGCGGATGAGACCATCATGGCCGCGCCCAGCGCCGCCACGACAAGCGTGGTGCCGAGCGTGCGCCGAAGGGAGCGACGGGAGGGGGGGGTGGGAGGGGTGTTACTCGGGGTGGTCATGGCTCATCACCTTGGTCGCGCGGTCGATCCGGCGCATGAGGCCCGCGAGGGTCGCCCCGGGGGCCAGTTCGTGGTGCTCGCCCTTCACATTCGCGAGCACCCACCGACAGGATTCCGCCCACCGGACGGGGCTGGTCAGCTGCTCCACCAGCTTCCGCCGAACAGAGTCCGCCATTGTACGGCCCGTGGCCGGCTCGTGCGGGCGGGCCGTGACATTCGAGACCACCGGGCAGCGGGGGTCGCGGATGGCCGCCTTCGCCAAGGCCTCCTCCAGCCGCGTCGCCGCCGGGGCCATCAGGGGCGAGTGGAACGCCCCGGCCACCGGCAGGACGGCCGACCGCAGGCCCTTGGCCGTCGCCACGCCCGCCGCCCGCTCGATCGCCGCCTTGCTGCCGGAGATGACCACCTGCCCCGGGGCGTTGAAGTTGGCCGCCACGAGCACATCGGGCCCGCGGGCCTCCTCGCAGACGGCCTCCGCCTGGGCGTCATCCGCCCCGATCAGGGCCAGCATGCCCGAGGGTGTCGCCTCGGCCGCATCCTGCATCGCCCGCCCCCGCAGCGCCACCAGGTTCAGCCCATCCTCGAAGGAAATCGCCCCCGCCAGCGTCAGCGCGGTGTACTCCCCCAGCGACAGCCCCGCCACCGCGGCCAGCTTGCTCTCGCCGTTCCCGTACGACCACTTCGCCAGCAGCCCCCGCCAACAGGCGACGGAGGTCGCGTAGATCGCCGGCTGGGAGATGTCGGTCCGGTTCAGGCGGTCCGCCGGCCCGTTGAAGCACAGGTCCGTCAGCGTCGCCCCGAGCCGGTCGCCGAGGATGCGGTCGGCGTCCTCGAAGACCCTCCGTGCCTCCGGCGAGCCGTCGAACCACCCCTTCCCCATCCCCACAGCCTGAGCCCCCTGCCCCGGGCACAGCACGATCAGCGGCGTGTCGCTCATGCCTCAATCGTAGTGACCCGGGCCGTGCCACGGGTGTGCTTCGCAGCGCTAGCGCGTCGCCGCCGTCTTCGGCGGCAACCCGTGCCACTACCCCGCCGCCCCCGCCAGCCTCCGCTCCTCAAACTCCGCCATCGCCTCCGCCGGCTCGCGTGCTGGATCGAGGAACTCCACCACCCTCCGCCCGAACGCCGCGTGCTTCCGCATGTCCGCGATGCCCCCGTCGAAGTGCCCGTACTTCACCACGTGCCGCCACTTCTGCCCCGGGTCCGTCCCCAGCGCGTTGAACACCGCCGCGCCCGCGGGCGCCGGCACCACCTCATCCCGCAGCGCCAGCTTGCACAGCACCGGGCAGCGGACCCGGCGCGCGTGGATCGCCGCGTCGTGCAGGCGCAGCAGCTGGTACACCTGCTCGGCCCGGTCCGGGTGGTCCTCCATGAACCGCCGGACCAGGTCCCCTGAGCCGATCCCCGCCCGCCCCGGCGCCCCCAGCCGCCACGCCCAGTCCCCCATCCCCGGCACGCCGACCGCCAGGCGCGCAATCTCCGGCAGGGGAACCCGTGACGCAGGCGTCCCGCCTGCCCGATCACTCAGCACCGCCGCCGCCAGCACCCCCAGCGCCCCCCCGAACGACTCCCCATGGATAAACAGCGGCCGCTCCCCCAGCATGGCCAGGAGCGCCCGCGCCGCGTTCACCACATCCGCCACCGCGTACGAGAACGCCCACTCGCACCCGATCCCCCGCTCGCTCGCCGGCTCCTCCAGCCCGCAGGTAATCCACGCCCCGCCCCCGCGCTCCTCGCTCGCGGCGTTCAGGTGCGGCGTGTCGAGGCGCGACCCAGGATACCCGCGCACCCGCACCGCCAGCACCGCCGCGCCGCGCTCCACCAGCGGCGAGCAGTCCGTGGCCGCCTGCCCCAGCGAGGGCACATCGCCGTACCCGTGCAGCGCCACAACGCCCGCGCGGGCCCGCCCCCGCGGCAGGGCCAGGGCGCACCCGATCCGGACATGCCGCGCCGACTCGAACCGGTGCGTCGCCGTCGGGTCGGAGGCGTCCTCATCCCGCCCGCCCGCCGTCCGCTCCATCAGCCGCGGCGATGGCCCCTCGAACACCGCCCCCGCCCACGCCTTCCAGAACGCCCCGTGCCGCGCCGAGCGCGCCGGGTCCCCCACGTGCGCCAGCGTGGCCGCGGGGGAGAGGCCGTAGTCGTCGGGCTCGGTCATGGCGGGGAAGGGTATTCAGTGGGATGGCGCCGCAACTGCGGGCCCGCCGCGCCGCAGTTCGCGCCGCACCCGCGCGACGACCAGCGCGTACCAGGCGCCGGTCGCGAGCAGAAAGCTCACGATCGCGGCGCTGAGCAGCAATCCAATCACCGCCGGAGTCAGGTCCCGCCTCAGATGCGCCGCGATCGCATCCGCCGCGATGAAGGCGAAGTTCCAGAGGATCATGACGGCGACCAGTCCGGCAAGGAGCGTGACACGCCGGTACCGGACCAGGACCCCGGCGCGCTCGAACGCCGCGCGAAGGGCTCCCCTTGCGTCATTGGCGGTCGCGTACCGCGACAACTCGGGATAGAGCGCCGCCTCCGGCAGGGGTTCGGAGGCCCGGGTTTCCAGCCGCGAGACGTCCGCGCCGCACTCCGGGCACCGGCCAGCCCCGATCGGTGAACCCCGAAGGTCGTACCCACACTCAAGGCAGACCGGGATGCCGATTCGGATCAGGTCGCGCCGCAGGGCGGGCCGGGCGCGATGAGCGGCCGACACCAGAACTGCGCCGAGGAGCACCGACCAGCTGGCGCCGGAGACCATGGCCACCCCGAGCAGGCTTGCTGGTCGCCACACGAACAGGATCGACTGCGCGGCGATCCATGCGGTCGCCACCACGACCAGCATGCGCGGGCTCATGTACAGGCCGACAACGCGGACCTGCCCCAGGATGACCGCGCCGGCCTGCAACTTGCCGAGCGGGCCGCGATAGAGCTCAAGTTCGTGCAGACCAAGGGGAGCCATGGGTGGTAGAGGACGGTCAGTACACCTCGATGAACACCCGCCGCGTCGGCCGCACCTGCTTCTGGATCATCCCCCGCTCCCACCCCGGGATGTCCGCCATCGCCCCCGCATCCACCCGCAGGTACTGCTCGAGCGCGTGGTCCGGCAGCGCCGCCGCCATCCGCTGGAAGATCCCCAGCTCCATCCCCGCCAGCCCGCAGATGTAAACCAGCCCCCGCGGGCTCTCCAGCACCGGCAGCACGAGGTCGCGGTGCGTCCGCAGCCGGTCCTGCACGTACAGCGGGTCGTGCCCGTCCTCCTGCCGCTCGCGGCTGATCGCCGTGATGTACGTGAACTGCGGGTGCTCGGCCGCGAGCTTCAGCAGGTCGCCATGGTAGAGCAGGTCCGTCGAATAGGTGGCGCCCATGACCAGCACCACCCGGCTCTTCACCCCCGCCTCGAGCAGGTCCAGCAGCATCCCGCGGAAGGGCGCGATCCCCGTCCCCGTCGCGAAGAAGACGTAGTCGTGATCCGCCGGCGAAGCGGGCAGCACGAACCGCTTCCCGCTGGGCCCGGTCATCTGCACCCGGTCCCCCGGCTTCAGGTTGCACAGGTAGTTGCTGGCGACGCCGAGGAACAGCGAGTGGCTGTCCCAGTGCTCGTCGATCGTCCGCTTCACCGTCGTGGCGACGATGTTCCCCTTCCCGTCCTCGCCCCGCGAGGGCGAGCTGGTCGAGTACAGCCGCAGCTTGTGGGGCCTGCCGCGCTCATCGACGCCCGGCGGCAGGATGCCGAAGCTCTGCCCCGGCCGGAAGGTCCCCGCCAGCTGCGTCCCCGACACGTCGAACGCGACGTGCCGAACAAAGTGCGCCGCCTTGCGCTGCGTGCACCGCTCGTTGCTGACCACGACCCCGGTGCAGGGGTTGGCGGGCGAGTGGAGATGCATCTTCACGTCGAGCAGCGCCGGCCCGGGCGTGTGCTCGCGGACGGGGGGGCGGGGGCGGTCGGTCATCGCGGCAATCGTAAGTAGGCCGCGCCTCTCGCGCGGCGGGCCCGGATCTCAGCGCCCGCCGCCGGGCCCCCCCGGCATCCCGCCCATCGCGCCCATCAGCTTCTGGCCGATGGCCATCATCGCCTCGTCCGCCGTGGCGTACTTGCCCGCGTTGATATCGGCGATGATCTCGTCGATCGAGCCGCCCATCGCATTCAGCATCGGCGCAGCCTGGCGCAGCTGCTCCGTCTCGTCCGGCTTCATGGTCATGAGCCAGCCGCCGTTGATCTTGACCAGTTCCTCGGTCGTCCCGCCGGGGAAGGTCGCTGTGGCCCTGTCGCCCTGCTCCTCGATCTTGACATCGGCCGGGTCCGCGTTGAAGTGCTCCGTCGAGGGGCCCCCGACGGACAGCGCCTCCATGCCGGGGAACGTGGCGCCCGGGAACCGCGACTTGATGGCCTCATCCAGGGCCTGCATCTTCGCCACCACCGCCGCCGCGTCCACCAGGAGCTTGCGGTCCGCCTCGTTCTCGGCGTGCGTGAGTTCCGCGAGCCGGCGGAAGTTTTTCGCCTTGAACGCGGCGAGGCCCTGCTCGATAAGGGCCTGGGGAGTCTCTGCGCCCGCCCCGCGGGCCACCGCGCCCGCCTCGGCCGGCGCGGCCGGGGGCGTCCCCTCCGCCGGCGCCGGCGTCCCCAGGTCGATCGCCCCCCCCGAGACCGTCTTCAGCGTCGCCCCCAGCCGCGCCTTCAGCCGCTCCATCACCTCCGCCGCCTCGGCCTTCGCCCCCGCCGCCTCGTAGGCGTCGTACGCACCCTGGTACGCCTGCGTCGTCTCCTGCAGCGCCGCCTTCGCCGCCTCCATCGCCGCCGCCGCCTTGCCCGTCAGCTCCGCGCTGTTGAACGACGCCTTCGCCGCCAGGTCCAGCGTCTCGGCCAGCGAGGCGTGGCTCTGCGAGAGCGTCCACCACGCGTCCCCTGCCGACTGCAGCGCCGAGCCCACCGCCATCTGCGCCGTCGTCTTCAGCTCCTGCGACGCCTTGCCCGCCGTGGCGGCCGCGCCGGCAAAGCCCGTCGTCGCCTCCCCGGCCAGCGCCGTGACCTGCGCCTGCTTCTCCTCCATGGCCTTGATCCGGCCGGCGAGGTCAGCGCCGACTTTCTCCGCGTCCCGGCGGGCCTCGGCTTCCTGGGTCCTGGCATCGGCCCCGCGCTTCTGCACGGACGCGCGGCTCTGCGCCAGCATCTGCTTCTGCAGGTTCAGGTTGTCGATCTGCAGTTGGATCTCCCCCGACTGCGGGGCGATCTGCGCCGCCTGCGCCTCCAGGTTCGCCCCCTCGACCTCCAGCGCATCGGCCTGCCGCCCGATCCCGCGGGCCTCCTCCAGCAGGGCCGCCCCCTGCACCGCCGTCTCGTTGGGGATCCGCGCCCGCAGCGCCCCGGACTTCTGCCGCAGCGCCCGCGACTCGTCGGTCTTCTTCGCCGCCTGCGCCCTCAGGTCCGCCACCCGCCGGTCCACCTCCGCCTTGCGCTGCTGCGACGCCGCCAGCCCCTCATCCGCCTTGCGCGACTCGCCGTCGATCCCCGCCAGCTCCGGACCCGGGTCGAACTTCGCCGCCGCCTGGGCCATCCCCGTGTGCGTCAGCCAGCGCGAGAGCACCGCCCGCAGCTCCGCCCCGTCGTGCAGCATGTCCTCGGCCAGCCCCGAGGCCTCCTCCGCCGGGATCTGCGCCAGCCCGGCCGCGGTGTGGGCCAGCAGCACCGCCGCCGACGCGTTCTCCGCGCGGGTGCCGCTCGCCAGCGTCGGCTGCAGCTTGCCGCGGATGTCGGTGTACACGCGCTTGCGGTAGTCCACCGACACCGGCTGGGCCCCCGCCGGCGTCAGCGCCCGCAGGCGCGATTCCGCATCGCGGATCGCCACCGCCGTGTCGCTCTCCCCATCGCACGCGCCCAGCGCCAGGCAGAGGCCCGCGCACAGGGCGAGCCCGAGGCGGCGGCCGGGAGAATCGGCAAGGCGGGTGCGGTTCATATCAAGCAACTCCGTAGATGAGTGGGCTTCCGGGCAGCGCCGGGGGGTTAGGGCCCGGTCGGCCTGGGGCCGGGCACTTTAGCATGGGCCGCCCCAACCCGCGCTAGCGCAACGGTTTCGCGGCCAAACGGGCCCCGGTTCCCCCGCTGGCGGTGGGGGGCCCCGCCCGAGAGGGCCTACCGCTCCACCGGGGGCTCTCCGGGCTTGGGCACCACTGGCTCCTGCCCCGGGCCCCGGAAGTCGATCGGGTACTGCGGCCGGGGCCGGTACATCGACCGCATCCACTCCACGGCGTCCTTGTACCGCCCGTCATCCGTGCTCCGGAAGAACGGGCGCCACAGGTCCCCCCGCCCCGCGTGCCCGGGGACGATCGGGTGGTCCACCTCCGCGGCCTCCCGCGGCAGGGCGAACTGCAGCAGGATGCTCTTCGCCGGGTTGTCGTAGTCGATCATCGCCGACCCGTCCGGCAGCCGGTAGCGCTCGAGGATCAGGAAGTTCGTGTAGACCGTCGGCTCGGAGTTCGGGCGCACGGCCGCCAGCTTCAGCCGCCCGGCCTCCTCCCCGCCGTGGCAGCGGGTGGTGGCGCAGTAGTTCGCCACCAGCGTCCGGTGGACGTTGTCGCGGAACAGCCGCATCGGGCGGGGCTGGTCGAGCACCCTCACGTGGCCGTAGAGGTCCCGCGCCTGGACCTTGAACATCAGGTCGAGGACCCGGGCCGGGCTCGCCCGGTACAGCGCCTCCCGCTCCGCCGGCGTCCGCGGCACCCGCTCGTCGGCGATGTGCTCATCCAGCAGCCGCGTCACGGTGGCCCGGTCGATGACCATCCGCGGCGGGTCGGTCAGGTCCACCTCGTAGACCTTGATGAGGTTGATGTCATGGTCGGGGAGGAGCGGGAAGTCCGGGATCGGGCCCGGGATGCGGGCCCCGGGGAGCACGTTCTGCGGCGCCGGGCGCTTCCCCAGCGCCCGCTGCGCCTCGATCAGCAGCTTGAGCTTCCGCGCATCGGCGTTGTCCGGGTGCTGCGCCAGGATGTCGTCCAGCTCGGCGACCGCCAGGTCCCACTGCTGCCGCGCCCGCAGCCACTCCACCAGCAGCACCCGCCGCTCCGCGTCGGTGTCGTCGATCGCCGCCCGCATGATCCGGTAGCGCTCCAGCACCGGCGGCAGGACATCCACCCGCTCCACGATGGTCATCGCGAACGGCGTGTCGATCCCGGCGATCCGCAGCGTGACCCGGTCCGCCGAGCGGGCGACCAGTTCGCCGCTGAACCGCCGCCCGTCCTTCAGGATCACCACCGTCTCCCGCCCGATCTCCGATTCCGGCGGGGCCACGGGCGCCGGGGACGGCGGTGGGGGGGGGGCGGGCTCGGCGCCCGGGGCCTGGCCGGTCGGCGCGGTTGGGGCCGGCGGCGGCTCCGGGGAGGGCTGCGGGTCCGGCTGCGGTTCGACCGGCTGGGGTTCGGTGGGCTGGGGCTGCCCCGGCGGCGTGACCGGCGGCGGAGAATCCTGGACCGCCAGCGCCACACCCGGTGCTACCAGGCACACGCACACCCAAACCGACCTTCGCGCACGAGCGCAGCTCCGGGGGCGAGCCCGATTGGAGGCTTCTGAGCTCATTCACGGTGTCCATACGCCGCGGCCGCGACCGCGGATGGGGCCGCCCAGCCTGCTTAGCCGGGCGAAATCGGGTGACCCGCAGTAGACCGCAGACGGCCCCGCGGCGTCAAGCGGTACGCCAGGCAGATGCGCAGAACCCGGCGGGGTTCCGCCAAGCGTCAAAGTGCCCAGGAGAGGATTTGAACCTCCATGCCCTTGCGGGCGCTACCACCTCAAGGTAGTGCGTCTGCCAATTTCGCCACCTGGGCAGTGGTTCCCCGCGGGGTGGGGGGGAGAGAAGTATACAAGCGGAACCCGCGGCTTCCACGAGGGTGCGCTCTCGGCCGAGTCGGCCCGCCGCGGCCGGCCGGCGCGCCGCCGGGCGCTTCCCCGCGCGCCGGCCGCGGATGAAGCATGCTTTCACCCCGCCCGCGGCTATCGTTCTCGCCGTTCGGGTTCACACCGCCGAAAGAGGGAGGTCGCGCGTGCCCATGAGCACCGCCGGGCCGTCATTGGCCGCCATCCTGGATGATGCGAGATCGCGGGCCGAGGCCTCGGGCGCCTTCGGCGCCATCGGCATCAAGAGCGGCCGGCTGGTCTGCCACGCCCGGGCCTCCGCCAGCCCCGCCTCGTACCGAATCTTCGAGGATGGCGGGCGCCTCTGGGTCGCGCTGGTCATGGCCGACCGCTGGCTCAGCGGGTCCATCGAGACCGACCTGCTCCACACCGGCGACAAGGTCGAGGACCTCATCGAGGAGGAACTCGTGGAGCTCGGCCTCACCGGCCACCACCCGGTGGTCGAGCACTTCCGCTCCGACGACCTGCTCTTCACCTTCCGGACACCCCTCCCCCAACGCGACGCCGCCACCGCCGCCGCCTTCCTCCTGGCGTACGAGGCGTGCTTCCGTCGCCTGGGCGACATGGAAGCGGGGTCCGGCGATTGATCGTCCCGGTGGGGCGGGACTGTCAGCCCGCCGGCAGGCCCCTGGCCTGCACCACCACGTGCTCGGGGGATGCGATGCGGATCCTCATGCTCGGCTGGGAGTTTCCCCCGTACATCGCCGGCGGCCTGGGCGTCGCCTGCTACGGCCTGACCAGGTCCCTCGACCGCCTCGGCCACAGCGTGCTCTTCATGCTGCCGCGCCCCTTCGAGCGCGGCCCCGCTTCCCAAGCTCTTTCCCCCGCCCCCGGCGGTGTGCCCGGCCTCGCCGCGACCGAGACGGTCGAGTTCCCCGCCGGCTCCCCCGCCCTCGGGTTCCAGCACGTCAGCTTCCGGGCAGTACCCAGCACCTTCTCCAGCCCTTACCCCGGCTTCAACGAGCCGCCCCCCCTAGGCACCGACGAGGCCACCGCCGACCTTTCCCCCGAGAACGCCCCGCTCGGCGGCTCGCCCGCCCAGCCCGGGGCGCCCGCCTCCACGCTGATCCGCGTCGAGCGCGGCGGCGCCGGCCGCGCCGCGGCCGTCGCCATGGTCCCGGTCCAGCGCGACAGCGCCGCCTATTCCGGCGACCTGCTCGGCGACGCGGATCGCTACGCCCGGCTGGTCGTCTCCCTCGCCCGGACCGAGCCCTTCGAGGTCATCCACGCCCACGACTGGCTGACCTACCCCGCCGGCATCGCCCTCTCCCGGGTCACGGGCCGGCCCCTGATCGTCCACGTCCACTCCACCGAGTTCGACCGCTCGGGCGACAACGTCAACCAGGCCCTGTACTCGATCGAGCGCCGCGGGATGCACGCCGCCGACCGCGTCATCGCCGTCTCGGAGTACACCAAGGGCATCTGCGTCAGCCGCTACGGCGTCCCGCCCTCCAAGGTGGATGTCGTCTACAACGGCGTCGAGAACGGCGACGCCCAGCCGCCCCCCGGCGCCGCCATCGAGAGCCGGGACAAGATCGTTCTCTTCCTCGGGCGCATCACCATGCAGAAGGGGCCGGAGTACTTCATCGCCGCCGCCAAGCGCGTCCTGGAGAAGGTCGAGAACGTCAAGTTCGTCGTCGCCGGATCCGGCGACATGGCCCGCGGCATGATCGAGCAGGCCGCCCGCATGGGCATCGGCCAGAAGGTCCTCTTCACCGGCTTCCTGCGGGGGCGGGATGTCCAGCGCATCTTCCAGATGGCCGACTGCTACGTGATGCCCAGCGTCTCGGAGCCCTTCGGGATCGCCGCCCTCGAGGCCATCCAGCACGACGTCCCGGTCATCATCTCCAAGCAGTCGGGCGTGAGCGAAGTGCTGACGCACGTCTTGAAGGTGGATTTCTGGGATGTGGACGAGATGGCCAACAAGATCATCGCCGTCCTGCGACACCCGCCCCTCTCGCAGACGCTCCGCACCCACGGGACGTTCGAGGTCCGCAGGCTCACCTGGGACGGGGCCGGGGAGAAGTGCGTCCGCGTCTATTCGAGGGCCATCGAGGAGCACGCCCGCCCGCGCCGGCCGGCGCACGCCTGACCGAGTGACGGCGCCCCGGCGCGACCGCTCCGCGTCGGACGAGGCTTTACTGCGAGCCCGCGCTCTCGACCTTCCCCTGCTGCTGGAGCGTCTGGATCTCCTTGGTCCGCTGGTCGAGGGCCTGCACCTCTTCCTGCGTCGGCGGCGGCGGCGGGGGCGCGCTGGTGAAGGAAAACAACTCCGCGTACCACGCGATCAGCACCGCCGCGACCACGAACAGCGTCAGCGCCGCCGCGAGCTTGATCGTGTCGCCCTGGATCTTGCCCCCCTTGCCCCCCGATGAGGGCTTGCCCTTGCCGGAGGGCGGCTGGTCGGAAATCCCCGCCTGGTCGAGGAGGCTTCTGCGCTGGTGCGTGGGCGTGGACATCGCTGCTTCCCTTGGAGATTCGGAGGAGACGCCAGAAGCCTAACAGTAGCAAGATCGCGCGCGCCGGCCAACCCCCCGCCCGCGCCCCCTACCCCACATCCCGCGTCTGGAACAGGACCACCCCCAGGCACACGAACCCGATGATCTGGGCAAGCGCGTACGCCGCCACCAGCCCCATGTGCCCCGGCGGGATGTACTGGTTCTGCGTGATCGCATCCACCAGCCAGAAGTAGTGCATGTTCGGGACCACCGCCCACGCCGCCAGCGCCAGCGGGTTGATCCGCGTCGGCTCGACGAACATGTAGTCCCCCGCCGCCGGCCCCCGCGACGCCCGCAGCTCGCCCGTGCCCACCCGCCGGACCTCCAGCGTCCGCCCGCGGGCCGAGGTGATGACCATCCCCGGCGGCGTCCCGCTCCCCAGCGCATCCGCCGAGCTCGCCGCGTCGCCCGTGAAGCGCGGGTACGCCGACACCGACATCGGGTACCCGCTGGGGCTCGGCCCCCAGTAGAACGGGTCCCCCGGGCGCACCGTCTGCTTGGGCTCGTTGCGGAGCGTCACCGTCAGCGTCTGCCCCGGCGACAGGTCCGAGTCGAGCGTCTCCTTGAGCGTGACCCCCAGCACGATCCCCAGCGGCCGGTTCTCGAAGGCGTGACGACCGAGGAAGTGGTTGCTCAGCAGCCCGAACACGAACACCCCCGCGCACACCACGATCGTCATCACCTGCCCCAGCCGCGTCGAGACCGCCACCGCCACCGCCGTCAGCACCAGCACCGCCATCGTCAGCGCCCCGCAGGCGATCGTGATCTGCGGCTTGAAGCCCGCCATCGGCGGCTGCAGATGCCACTTCTTCCCGATCACCAGCAGCAGCAGGTACGCGACCAGCAGCGCCGGCGCCAGCACCACCAGGAAGGTCTGCGAGAAGTAGCTCCCGTAGAAGAAGTTCGTCCACGCCGCGATCAGCAGCGCCCCGCCCACCGCCAGGCCCAGGAAGAGGAAAACCGGCTGGTCCAGGTCGTCGGCGGCGGTGCTCATCACGCCGTGCCGGATCCCGATGAGCAGGAACAGCAGCATCGGCACCAGCGCCAGCACGATCGCCCCCGCCACCCCCAGGTACTTCCCGACCACCACCGCCGGGCGCGACACCGGCTTGCTGACCACCGTCAGCACCGTCTTGTTCTCGATCTCCCGCGACACCGCCGCCGTCGCGATGAACGCCGACAGCAGCATCCCGCAGACAAACACCGTCGCCAGCCCGATGTCGAGCAGCAGCTTGTCATCCCCCGACACCTCCGACGTGTCGGTGTACCCCATCGCGAACCCCGTGCTCCAGGTGCTCAGCAGCACCAGCAGCCCGCACGCCATCACCAGCGCAAAGACGACCGGCTGCCGGATGCTCTCGACAAACGTGTTCCGGGCGATGGTGAGGATCTGCAGTCGCACGCGGGGGGGTGTCCCAGGGTCAGAAAAACAGTCCCGTCGCGGCCCCCCGTGGGGCCCGCCGCCGGGGCTCCGAACGCGGCCCGCGACTTTTCCGGGGGGCCCGAACATACGTCCCCCGGGTCCGTACTTCAACGTGCCGGTGGAGGCCCGGGTTCGCGCTTCAAGCGGGCCCGGCGGGTGCTCCGGGTGGAGCAACCCCCGCCGGCGCGGACGGTACGTGTGGTGGGCCGCCCCCGGAGAGCCGGCTCCCGGCGAGCGTCGTTCGGTGGACAGGCGGACCCCGCCCGGCCACAATAGACCCCCCTTTCTCGGGGGCCGCGGGGGACAGCGGAGTCGGGGGGGGCGCGGTCGGGGGTGGGGGAGAGCCGGGGATGCGCGCCGTCGTGACGCGCCCCGGGTCAGGACAACCTGGCCCCCTGCGGGGGGCCCCCGGGACCCTTCGATGAAAGCCGATTACCTCAGCTACCAGCACGCCACCCACCGCAGCCTGCTCGGCCTGGCCATCCAGATCGGCCTCGGGCTCATCCTGCTGGTCTACTCCGTCTACGCGCGCGACCACGCGGCCCAGACCGCCGCCTACTTCATGCTCCTGGGTGCGCCCATCTGGCTCACCCTCGCCCTGGTCTTCGACCAGCACCGGCGCGAGCGCATCGAGGCCGTCGAGGCCGAGGCCTTCGCCGCCTCCGACTTCGCGGCCGCGTCCGTCTTCGAGCGCCAGGCCGACGACCTGCGCGTCGCCCACAAGCGCCTGCGCTCGATGCACCGCTTCCTCGTCCCCGCGATGAGCCTCCTCGTCGCCGCCCTGCTGATCTCGGTCGGC
Organism: Phycisphaerales bacterium; assembly: GCA_040902425.1. Lineage (GTDB taxonomy): Bacteria > Planctomycetota > Phycisphaerae > Phycisphaerales > UBA1924 > JBBDXI01. The sequence continues at coordinate 7,889 of JBBDXI010000049.1, read as the reverse complement.
ATCTGGCGCCTGCGGGGCGGGCGGGCGGTGTGGGACACCTTCGCCGCCACGCCCCACCGCGGGTGGGCGATCGCCCTGGGCCTCGGCGCCGCCTTCGTCGGCTTCCTCTTCGCCCGCTACATGTCCGGGATGGCCAAGCAGAAGGCCTGGGAGAACCTCCGGGCCGGGGCCGCCTACGCCGCGGGCACCGCGCTGCTCGGCCTGGCCCTGGCCGTCGGCCACCTCGTCCACGCCCTGGGGCCGGACATCATCCTCCGCGTCCTGCTGGTCGCCTTCCCGGTCGTCCTGGTCGCCCTGGGCGCCGAGTTCATCATCTGGTTCCTGCTGGACCTCTACCGCCCCCGCAAGCCCGGCGAGTTCCCCCGCCCCGCCTTCGAGTCCCGCGCCCTGGGCTTCCTCGCCGCCCCCGACAAGATCGCCGAGTCCATCGGCGAGGCGATCAACTACCAGTTCGGCTACGACGTCACCGACTCGTGGGTCTACCGCCTGCTCGCCCGCTCCGTCTTCCGCATCCTCATCCCCGTCGCCCTGATCGTCCTCTGGGGCATGACCGCCCTGGCCGTGGTCCGCCCCCACGAGCGGGCCATGGTCCTGCGCTTCGGCAAGCTCGACCGCGAGATCGCCCCCGGCCTGCACCTCAAGTGGCCCTGGCCCATCGAGTGGCTGGAGGTGCCCCAGTACCCCGTCAAGGGCATCGACGGCCGGTTCACCTACGGCACGCCCACCGCCACCGGCCTCCGCACCCTCGACGTCGGCACCTCCGGCGCCCACGCCGACAAGCCGATCCTCTGGACCAACGAGCACGCCCAGGAGGTCTACTTCATCGTCCAGCCGGGCGACGCCTCCGCCGAGGCCCCCCTGGGCATGGTTGCCCCCGGCGCCGCCCGCCCCGCCCGCAGCGGCATCGGGGTCGCCGTCGTGGCCGCCGAGGTCCCGCTCCACTACACCGTCGAGGATGTCAGCCTCTACGAGGAGCTGGCCCCCCCCGAGATGCGCGACGACCTGCTCCGCGCTGTCGCCCAGCGCGCCGTCATGCAGCGGCTCTCCAGCATGACCGCCGGCGAGGTCCTCAGCGTCCGCCGCACGCAGGTCCAGGGCGAGCTGCGCCGCGCCGTCGAGCAGGAGTTCGCGGCGCTCAACCCCGACCCGGTCACCCGCCGGGCCCGCGGCGCCGGCGTCAAGGTCCTCTTCGTCGGCGTCGACGGCGTCCACCCGCCCCGCGAGACGGCCTCGATGTTCGAGAAGGTCGTCGAGGCCCGCCACAAGTACCAGACCAAGCTCAAGCGCCAGGAGGGCGAGGCGGTCAGGACCCTCACCGGCGCCGCCGGCAGCGTCGAGCTGGCCCACACCATCACCGGCGAGCTCGACAAGCTCGAGGACATGCGGAAGTCCCGCACCACGCCCGACGCCCTCAAGGAGCAGGAGCTGCGCATCGTGACCCTCATCCAGCAGGCCGGCGGCCGCGCGGCCTCGCTCATCCAGGAGGCCAGCGCGGAGCGCTGGACCCGCCACATGGCCGAGCGGACGCGCCTCGCCGACTACCAGGGCCACCAGGCCTCCTACAAGGCCGCCCCCGGCGTCTTCCGCGCCTCGATGTACCTCGACGCCATGCGCTCCGCCCTCTCCGAGTCGCGGGTCTTCATCACCGACGGCAAGACCCGCCTCGACCTGAAGTTCGATTTCCAGGACAAGGACGTCGCCAGCGACATCATCGGCTCGCAGAACCCCATCGCCAACTGACCCCCGACCCGCCCGGGGCCGACCCGCCCCACGCACAGGAGCCCGACCGTGCGACGACCGCTGATTCTCGTCATCGCCATCGTCTTCGCCCTGGCGCTGCTCGCCAAGGCCGTCACCTACACCGTGCGCTTCACCGAGGCCGGCGTGCTGACCACCTTCGGCAAGGCCTCCGAGCAGGACCTGACCAAGGTCGAGCCCGGCCTGAAGTTCAAGTGGCCCGACCCCATCCAGTCGGTCACCAAGTACGACCGCCGCTCCCGCTTCCTCCAGACCAGGGTCGAGCAGCTCCAGACCTCCGACAACAGCCAGATCGTCGTCGAGGCTTTCTGCACCTGGCGCGTCAAGGACCCGCTCAGGTTCTTCCAGACCTACAGCAGCAGCGGCGCCCGCGCCCAGGACCACTACGACCGCGCCCAGAAGACCCTCTACGACAACCTCAGGAGCGCCCTGGGCCAGGTCAGCCGCTACTCCATGGGCGACCTCTTCACCACCACCGCCGGGGCCAGCAAGCTGGGGGACCTGGAGAAGGGCATCTACGAGACCCTCACCGCCACCGCCGCCGCCGGCGCCGGCAGCCTCGCCGACTACGGCGTCGAGGTCACCAGCGTCGGCATCAACCGCATCATCCTCCCCGAGTCCACCACCACCGCCGTCTTCGACAGCATGAAGGCCGACCGCGAGCGGCTCATCAAGGCCATCGACAGCAAGGGCGATTCCGAGGCCCAGCGCATCATCACAACCGCCACCTCCAGCGCCCGCAAGATCGAGGCCTTCGCCGAGGCCTACGCCGCCGAGATCCGCTCCCAGGGCAACCGCGAGGCCGAGCAGTACGTCAAGCTCATGAACGAGAGCCCCGAGCTCGCCGTGTTCCTCAAGAAGATGGATTTCGTCCGCGACCTCATGGCCCGCCGCATCACCATGGTCCTCAACCCCTCCGTCCCCGGCATGGACATGTCCGCCCCCACCGCCGAGCGGACCAGCCAGGGCACGAAGATCTCCGGCATGGAAGCCCTCATGGGCCATGACAGCCCCGAGCGGGCGACCCAAGCCGTCTCCCGCGACCAGCCCGTCCTCCCCGTAAACCGCCCCGCCCCCACGCCCCCCGCTGGAGAGCGCCAGTGACCACGCCCGGCACCCCAGGCGACCCCCTCACCCCGCCCACCCAGGGCGCCTCCCGGGCCGCGTCGGTCACCCTGCGCGACCAGGGCCGCAACGAGGGCGGCGCGCTCGACCCGGCCAACCAGTCCCTCGCCGACGCCCTGCGCCTCATCTTCCGCTTCCTCCAGTTGGCGATGGTCGTGCTCTTCGCCGCCTTCGCGTTCAGCGGCCTCCAGACCGTCAAGGAGACCGAGAGCGGCATCAAGCTCCTTTTCGGCAAGCCCACCGCCGACCAGCTCCCCCCCGGCCCCCAGTTCGCCGCCCCCTACCCCTTCGGCGAGCTGATCAAGGTCGTCACCGGCGAGCAGCGCCTCGAGCTGCGCGATTCCTTCTGGCCCCGCCTCGCCCCGGAGCAGCAGGCCCTCTCCGTCGAGAAGGCCGCGCAGATGCCCAAGGCCAGCCTCAAGCCCGGCGAGGACGGCTCGCTCATCACCGGCGACCAGAACATCGCCCACGCCCGCTGGTCCGTCCAGTTCCGGCGCATCCACCCGCGCCAGAATGTCGAGAACATCCTCGACGAGCACGAGTCGGCGATCGTCCGCGCCGCCGTGGAGCGCGGCGTCGTCCACGCCGTGGCCCAGACGCCCATCGACAGTCTCCTCAAGCAGTCCGCCAGCGACGACGGCTCCGTCGCCGGCCGGGCCAAGGCCCTCGCCCAGGCCACCCTCGACCAGATCAACTCGGGGATCAGGATCGAGCAGCTCACCCTCCAGGAAAAGGCGCCCCCCTTCGCCGTCTACAACTCCTTCTCCGGCGTCCAGTCCGCCGAGCAGAAGGCCAGCCAGCAGATCGACAGCGCCCGCGGCCAGGCCGGCAACATCGTCAACTCCATGGCCGGCGCCGCCCACGAGCCCCTCAGCGCCGAGATCGACCGCTACGAGGCCGCCACCGCCCGCGCCGATGCGCCCGCCCAGGCCCGCACCCTGGAGACCATCCACGCCCTCCTCGACGGCCGCCCCGTCACCATCGGCGAGGCCGTCATCCAGGACGCCGCCGCCGGCAAGGTCGCGGCCATCCTCAACGAGGCCCGCCAGCACCGCTCGACGATCGTCAGCCGGCGCCGGGCCGAGCTGGCCTCCTTCGAGGCCAAGCTCCCCCAGTTCCGCACCCACCCGGACCTGGTGGTCCAGCGCGACTGGGCCGACGCGATGACCCGCCTGCTCTCCCGCGACATCGTCGAGGTCTTCTGGGTGCCCCCGGGCACCGAGCGGCTGGAGCTGTGGCTCAACCGCGACCTCTACGCCCACCGCGACTTCGAGCGGGCCCGCAAGCTCGCCGAGATCAAGCGGAAGGAAGAGCAGCAGCGGATCGAGTTCGAGCGGGAGCAGACCAGGACCCGCACCGACATGATCGAGATGTCGACCGAGGCCGGATTGAAGTCCCGCTGACCGGAGCCCCCGTGACCCGAGCCAGCCCGAACCCCGCCTCCACGCTCCCCCGGCCCGACCCGGTCGTCGCCTGCCAGGGGCTGACCAAGGTCTTCAAGGACTTCTGGATGCGCGACCGCGCCCGCGCGGTCGACAACCTCACCTTCGAGGTCCGGCCCCGCGAGGTCTTCGGCCTGCTCGGCCCCAACGGCTCCGGCAAGAGCACCACCATCAAGCTCCTCCTGGGGCTGCTCAAGCCCACCAGCGGGCGCATCGCCGTCTTCGGCAAGCCCCCGACCGACGTCGCCACCAAGAAACGCATCGGCTACCTCCCCGAGGAGAGCTACCTCTACCCCTTCCTCAACGCCCGCGAGACCCTCGACTACTACGGCAAGCTCTTCGAGCTGGACTCCAAGGTCCGCCGCCGGCGCGTGGATGAGCTGCTGGAGATGGTCGGCCTCGCCTCCGCCCAGTTCCGCGTCGTTCGCGAGTACTCCAAGGGCATGCAGCGCCGCATCGGCATCGCCCAGGCCCTCATCAACGACCCGGACTTCCTCATCCTCGACGAGCCCACCACCGGCCTCGATCCCATCGGCACCCGCCAGATCAAGGACCTCATCCTCGAGCTCGGCCGGCGCGGCAAGACCATCCTCCTCTCCAGCCACCTCCTCGCCGACGTCGAGGACGTCGTGGACCGCATGGTCATCCTCTACGGCGGACGCACCCGCGCCGAGGGCAGCTGCGAGGACCTCCTGGAATCCAGCACCCGCACCGCCGTCGAGGCCGACACCCTCGACGACGCCACCGTCGCCGAGATCGACCGCGTCATCCGCGCCCGCTCCGGCGGTGCCAAGGCCATCGTCAAGGTCAGCCGCCCCCGCCAGACCCTCGAGGAACTGTTCCTCAAGATCGTCGAGCAGGCCCGGGCCGAGCGCCTGGAGACCTCCGGCGCCCAGCACGGCGGCGCCACCGCCTCCTTCCTCCGGGGAGAGCCCGAGGGCGACGCCCTCATCGGCCACCTCGTCCGCGCCGCCGACGAGCCGCCCCTCACCCCCGTCGCGCCCCCCCTGCCCGCCCCCGCCGCGCCCGCCGGCCCCGACGCGTCGATCATCGAGTCCCTCACCTCCGGCGGCCCCCCGGACAACGGCGCGCCCCCCGCCCCCCGCCCCGCCGCCGCGGCCCCGGCCCACAAGCCCCAGAAGAAGCTCGACACCCGCGAGGTCGACCTCTCCGTCATCGACTCCCTCGTCGAGCGCGACGCCGACGCCCCCGCCACGCCCCCGGAGCGACCGGCGTGACCAAGCTCCGCCTGTTCTTCGGCGCGGCCGACCGGCTCCAGCAGTCCACGGCCTTCAAGATCGTGGCCTCGATCGTCCTGCTGGTCGCCGCCATCGGCGCCATCGCCGCCTACTCGATCGCCGCCACCGCCCCGGGCGCCCTCGCCCCCGGCGACCGGGCCCCCGCGGCCACCACCCCGGCCGCGCCCCCCGCAGCAGCGCCCGCCCAGCCCGAGAGCGAGCAGGAGCGCATCCAGCGGTCCGCCCGCGAGGCGGGCCAGCGCATCCTGCAGGACATCATCGACCGCCGCAGCAGCCCCGCCAACGTCGCCGTCGGCATGGCCATGCTCGCCGCGCTCGCGCTGGTGGTCGTCTGGCTCGGCCTGGGCCTGACGTACCTGGCCCTCATCGCGGGCGCGGTGGTCGTCGTCACGCCCCTCTGGCTGCTGGGGCTGGAGGGCCCGGCGCAGCTGGTCCTGGGCGTCATCGCGCTCACCGCGTCGTTCACGGCCATCATGCAGGGCCTGCGCCTGCTGCTCTCGGGGTCCTACCCCGTCCTGGCCATCGCCCGCAACATGCTGGCCGAGGCCGTGCGGATGAAGGTCTCGCTGATCTTCCTGGTCATCCTCATCTTCGGCCTCGCCGCCCTGCCCCTGCTGCTGGACCCCGAGAACCCGCTCCGCTACCGCGTGCAGACGTTCCTTTCCTACGGCGTCGGCGGCTCGTACTGGATCATCGCCACGCTCACCGTCTTCTTCTGCGTCGCCAGCGTCGCCTTCGAGCAGCGCGACAAGCAGATCTGGCAGACCATGACCAAGCCGGTCGCCCCCTGGCAGTACTTGGCGGGCAAGTGGCTCGGGGGCGCGGCCCTCAGCGCCGCCCTCATGGTGGTCTGCGCTGCGGGCGTCTTCCTCTTCACCGAGTACCTCCGGCGCCAGCCCGCCTTCGGCGAGCAGCCGGGGATCGTCTCCGTCGAGAACATGTCGGCGGACCGCAAGATCCTCGAGACCCAGGTCCTCGCCGCCCGGCGCGCCGTCGGCTTCGAACTCCCCCTCTCCATGCAGGACCCGGAGTTCACCGCCTGGGCCGGTCTCTACATCGAGGACGGCCGCAAGATCGACCCCGATTTCGCGGGCGACGCGGCCTCGCTCGACAAGGTCGTCACCGACCTCTACAAGGGCTGGCAGCAGGCCTACCGCACCATCAGCCCCGGCGAGTCGAGGGTCTACGTCTTCAAGGGCCTCGGCGAGGCCAAGCGCCGCAACCAGCCCATCACCCTCAAGTTCCGCGTGGACGCCGGCGGCAACATGCCCGACCAGCTCTACCGCATCACCTTCGAGGCCAGCGGCATCCTCATCCTCCCCCCCCGCGAGGTCACCCTCGGCCCCACCCAGACGCTCGACCTCTACCCCACCCTCATCACCGATGAGGGCGAGCTGGTGCTGGGCGTCCACAACGGCGCGCTGGAGCCCATCGCCGACGGCTGGCTCATGCGCCCCAACCCCGAGCACGTCAGCTTCCCCGCCGACGGCCTGGAGGTCTACTTCCCCGCCGGCACCTACCAGGCCAACTTCTTCCGCGTTGCCCTCATCCTCTGGATCAAGCTCGCCTTCCTGGCGATGCTCGCCGTCACCGCCGCCACCTTCCTCAGCTTCCCCGTCGCCTCGCTCGTCGCCTTCTCCACCTTCGTCATCGCCGAGGGCACCGGGTACCTCTCCAACGCCCTGGAGTACTACCACGCCGCCGACGCCGCGGGCCAGATCGAGTACTGGAAGATCCCCGTCCGCGCCGTCGGCCTGGTCATCACCTGGATGTTCAAGAACTACGCCTCCCTCCAGCCCACCACCCGCCTCGTGGACGGGCGGCTGCTGGACTGGGGCCACTTCGCCTGGGGGATCGGCGTCCTCACCGTCTGGACCGGCGCGCTCTTCGGCGCCGGCATCGTCATCTTCCGCCGGCGCGAACTGGCGACCTACTCGGGGCAGTAAGACCGAAGGAGACCCGCCCGTGCGCCGCGACACACGAACCCAGCTCATCGCCGCCCTCCTCATGGTCGTCGCCTTCGCCGCCTCCGCCGTCCTCGCGGTCGGCCTCACCAACTCCGGCGGGCGCCACCGCCTCAGCTACGCCGACACCCCCCTCGACGGCCAGCCCCCCCAGGTGGCCGCGGGCATCGCCATGGGCGCGTTCCGCGGCCTGTTCGTCAACATGCTGTGGATCCGCGCCAACCAGCTCAAGGAGGACGGGCGCTTCCACGAGTCGATGGACCTGGCCCGCGCCATCACCGAGCTGCAGCCCCGCTTCCCCCAGGTCTGGGTCTTCCACGCCTGGAACATGGCGTACAACA
>JBBDXI010000048.1:0-28631 GCA_040902425.1 Phycisphaerales bacterium | reverse complement strand
CCAGGGCCGTGGTCCCGGCCTCGCTCACGCCGCGACCCCGCCGCTCCAGGCCCCCGCCTCTGCCCCCCGCGTGCCGCGCCGCAGTCTCTCTAGAATCCGGCGCTGCGGGAGTTAGACGCCCCGGCAGCGCCGAGGTTCCGGGCTCACCCGGGCCCCGACCCCAGCCGAAGCCCCCCAGTTCCCCACTCCACCGGAGTTTCCCGTGCCGACCGCCAGGAAGAGCAAGAGCCGCAAGACCAAGAGCCCCGCCCCCAAGGCCGCCCCGAGGCGTGCAGCGCCCGCGCGGCCGCGCCGGGCGGAGCCGGCGGGGGAGCGGCGGTGGGAAGCGGCCTCGGCGCGGGCATCCTCGGCGGGGATCCGGGTCGAGAAGGACACGATGGGGGAGATGGAGGTCCCGGCGGACTGCCTGTACGGGGCCTCGACCCAGCGGGCGGTGCTCAACTTCCCGGTGTCGGGGTGCCCGGTTCCGGAGGCGATCATCCGGGCGTACGCGCTGCTGAAGGCGGCGTGCGCGGCGGTGAACCGCCGGCTGGGGAGGCTGGATGCCGACCGGACCGGGCTGATCGTGGAGGCGTGCCACGAGATCCACGGGGGGCTTCCGAACCACGGGGGCCTGTCGCGGCACTTCCCGATCGACATCTACCAGACGGGGTCGGGGACCTCGACGAACATGAACGCCAACGAGGTGATCGCCAACCTCGTGTGCCTTCGGCGCCACAAGCCGATCGGGTCGTCGAAGGACCCGGCTTACCTGAAGGAGGGCGGGGTTCACCCCAACGACCACGTGAACATGGGGCAGTCGTCGAACGACACCTTCCCGACGGCGATGCACGTGGCGGCCGCGGTCGCGATCGAGCGGGAGCTGCTGCCTTCTGTGAAGGCGATGCAGCGGAAGCTGGAGGAGCAGGCGAAGACGTGGGACCGGATCGTGAAGATCGGGCGGACGCACCTGCAGGACGCGACGCCGATCCGGCTGGGGCAGGAGTTCTCGGGGTACGCGTCGCAGATGGCGCACGCGGCCGAACGGCTGCACCGGGCGCTGCACGCGCTCTCGGAGCTGCCCATCGGCGGCACGGCGGTGGGGACGGGGATCAACACGCACGAGCGCTTCGGGGCGATGGTGGCCGCGGAACTGACGCAGCAGACGGGCGTGCACTTCCGCGAGGCCCCCAACCACTTCGAGGCCCAGCACGCCAAGGACGGGTACGTCGAGGTGAGCGGGCACCTGCGGACCATCGCGGTGAGCCTGAGCAAGATCGCCGGCGACATCCGGATCATGGGGATGGGGCCGCGCTGCGGGATCGGCGAGCTGATCGTCCCGGCGGTGCAGCCGGGGAGCAGCATCATGCCGGGGAAGGTGAACCCGGTGATCTGCGAGAGCCTGATCATGGTCTGCTGCCGGGTGATCGGGAACGACGTAACGGCGACCACCGCGGGGCTCGGAGGGATCGGGTCGCTGCTTGACCTGAACGTGGCGATGCCGGTGATGGCGGCGAGCGTGCTGGAGAGCATCCATTTGCTGGCGCGCGGCTGCACGATGTTCACGGACAACCTGCTCGCGGGGCTGAAGCCCGACGAGGAGCAGTGCCGGGAGCTGATCGAGGAGTCCCTGGCGATGTGCACGAGCCTGGTGCCGGTGATCGGCTACGACGCCGCCGCGGCGCTGGCGAAGCAGGCGTTCAAGGAGGGCAAGACCGTGCGCGAGCTGGCGGAGGAGACGCTGGCGGGCACGAAGGACCTGAACGGGAAGACGATCACGCGGGAGGCACTGAACGAGTACCTGGACCCGTGGTCGATGACGGAGCCCGGGGGCGAGGGGAGCGCGGGGGGATAAAGGAGGCGCCGTGCTCGGGTTCTTCTGGGAGAAGTATCAGCAGGGGAAGATCGGCGAGGCTCACTCCGCCGCGGAGTCGGCCCGCGACCAGTCTGCGCGGGGGATTCGCGAGCTGGAGGCGCGGCTGGAGTCTCTGACGCTGACCACCATGGCCATGTGGTCGCTCCTTGCCGAGAAGCACGGCGTGAGCGAAGCGGAGCTGGCCGAGCGGGTCCGGGAGCTGGACCTGCGGGACGGGCAGCTGGACGGGAAGTCGCGGGCGCCGCTCGTGGCGTGCCTCGAATGCGGCCGGAAGTTCTCGTCCGCCCGCGAGCGGTGCATCTACTGCGGCGGCATCCCCAATCTTGGCGCCGCGACGGGACTGACCGCGAGTGCGCCCCCCGGGGTTCCGCACGGGTGCGGGTCGCGTGCGCGGCCCTCGTCGCGCTGGGCACCCCGCAGAGCGCGTGTTCGTACGGGACTCGTGCCGTCAGACTCCGAACAGACGCGCCCCCAGTAGGTTGCCTGGCGGGATTCCGCTTGCTTGTGCGGCAGGGCCGGTAGACTGTCGGACTCCGGGGAGGGAGATCGGCGGCTCGAATGTGGCGGCGGAGCGCGGGGGCGGTCGCGCTCGGTTTGCTGGCGGTGGCTCTCGGTACGGCCGTGAGCAGGTGCGGGCACTCCGCCCCGGAACAGATGAGCGCAGCCGACCGGGCGCTCTCGACCGAGGCCGGGCATCGCACCTCGTCGGCCGAATCGGCGGGCGGCGGCGGCGTGGTGCGCAAGTAGCGCCGCGCCGGAGCCGGCGTTACTTGCCCTCGAACCAGTTGGTCGCGATCGCTGAATCGACCTTGAGCGGGACCGAGACCTGCATCGCGCTCTCCATGCGCGAGACGATCAGCCGGCGCGCCGCCTCGGCCGATGCCTGCGGGGCCTCGAAGACCAGTTCGTCGTGGATCTGCAGGAGCATCTGCACGCCGGGGACCTCGGGCGGGCGCTCGCCGCGCCAGTGGGCGGCGTGCTCGCTGAGGCGCCCGTGCAGGTCGATCATCGCCAGCTTGATCAGGTCGGCGGCGGAGCCCTGGACCACGCTGTTGATCGCCATCCGCTCGGCGAGCGCCCGCTCGGAGGGGTTGCGGGCGTCGATGCCGTAGATGGGGCGGCGGCGTTTCAGCATCGTCTCGACGTAGCCGAAGCGGCGGGCCTGGTGGATGCACTCCTCCAGGAAGGTCGTGATGCCGGCGAAGCGCTTCTTGTAGCCGGCGATGATCTCGGCCGCGGCCTTCTCGTCGATCTGGAGGCGGCGGGCGAGGCCGTAGGGGGTGATGCCGTAGACGATGCCGAAGTTGACCATCTTGGCGCCCCCCCGCTGCTCCCTCGTGACCCGGTCGAGGGGGATGTTGTGGATCTGGGCGGCGACGGCGGCGTGGATGTCCTCTCCGCGCTCGAAGGCCTCGATGAGTGCGGCGTCGCGGGAGAGGTGGGCGAGCAGGCGCAGCTCGATCTGCGAGTAGTCGGCGGTGATGAGGACCCGCCCGCGCGGGGCGACAAAGGCCCGGCGGATCTCGCGGCCGATGTCGGTGCGGATGGGGATGTTCTGGAGGTTGGGGTCGCTGGAAGAGAGGCGCCCGGTGGCGGCGACGGTCTGGTTGAAGGAGGCGTGGACGCGCCCGGTCTGAGGGTTGATGGCCTCCTTCAGGGCCTCGAGGTAGGTGCCGACGAGCTTGGTGAGCTGGCGGTACTCGACGATGAGCCCGGGGATGGGCGAGGCGATGGCGGGGTCCGCGGCGAGCTTCTCGAGGACCTCGATGTCGGTGGAGGCGCCGGTCTTGGTGCGTTTCAGCACGCGCAGGCCCAGGCCGGGTTCCTCCGCACCGGGCTTGTTGAAGAGGGCGGTCGCGAGTTGCCGGGGTGAATCGGGGTTGAAGGTGCGCCCGATGGTGTCCATCGAGGCCTTGTCGATCTGGGCGGCAAGGGACCGGATCTGCACGTTCAGCCGCTCGCGCTGGCGGTCGAGCTCGGCGGGATCGACACGGATGCCGTTCCATTCCAGCTCCGCCAGAACCTCGACCAGCGGGAGCTCGACGCCGAGCCACAGGCCCATCATGCCCATGGCGCGAAGCTGGGGGAGCATGAGGTCGCGGAGCTGGAGAGCGACGTCGGCATCCTCCGCGGCGTAGGGCGTGGCCTGATCGAGCGGGACGCAGTCGAAGCAGCGCTGGTCCTTGCCCGAGCCGAGGAGGTCGGAGATCGGGATGCCGTGGCGGCGGAGGAGAGCGAGAGCGAGGGCATCCATCGCGTGGCTGGAGCGGGAGGAGTCGATGAGGTAGCTGGCGACCATCGAATCGCAGGCGGGCCAGTCGGCGTCGTCGGCAGGGCCGGCCGACGGCGGTGTGTCGGTGGCGCGGGCGAGGCCGCGGAGGTGGATGCCGTGCTGCCGGAAGACGAGCAGATCGTACTTCAGGTTGTGGCCGGCCTTGGGCTTGCCGGCATCCTCCAGGATCGGCTTCAGGGCGGCGAGGACCGTCGCCTCGTCGAGGTGCCGTTCGGGGTTCGGCGAGCGGATGGGCACGTAGACGCCGCGCCCGGGCTCGGTGGCGATGGCGATCCCGCAGAGCTTCGCCTCGCGCGGAAAAAGCGACGTGGTCTCGGTGTCGAAAGCAACCGACGCGGCCGCGTTGAGCTGGCGGACGAGCGCGTCGAGCTCGGACCGGGTCGTCACCGCCCGGTAGTCGCCCTGGACCTCACGGGCCTCGGCGTGACTGACCCCGGCCGCCTCGAAAAGACTGCCGGCGAAGCCGCCGCCGCTGGGTGTGGGGGTGGTGCGGGCGCCGGGCTTGACCTCGATCGCCGGGGGCGCTGCGCCGGTCACACGCGGGCCCTCGCCGAGCAGGGTCTTGAGCTCATCCTGGTACCGGTTGAAGCCCAGCTCCCGCAGGATGGGCATGAGGGTCTCGAGCCTGAAACGCCTGCGCTCGGCGCTCTGGAGCTCGAACTCGAACGGGGCGTCGTGGCGGAGCGTGACGAGCCGGCGCGAGAGGGCGAGCGACGGGGCCGCGGCGCGCAGGCTCTCGCCCCGCTTGCCCTTCACCTCGGCGCTGCGGGCGAGGAGCGTCTCGAGCGAGCCGTACTCGTGGACGAGGGCCGCGGCCGTCTTCTCGCCGACCCCGGGGACGCCGGGGACGTTGTCGACCGTGTCGCCCATGAGGGCGAGGGCGTCGATCCACTGGCGGGGGGTGACGCCGGTGTCGCTCGTGAAGCAGCCCTCGTCGATGAGCGTGTCGGTGTGGACGTCGTACATCTCCACGCCGCCCCCGGCGGGGCCGACCTGCTCCAGCAGCTGCTTCATGTCCTTGTCTTTGGCGACGATGCGGATGCGGAGGTCCGGGTGCTCCCGCCGCAGGCGGGTGACCAGCGTGGCGATGACGTCGTCGGCCTCGAAGCCCTCGGAGCCGAGGAGGGGGACGCCGATGTCCTTCAGGAGGTCGAGGCAGCGGTCGATCTGCGGGCCGAGAGACTCGGGCATCTCGGGCCGGGTCGCCTTGTAGTCCGGGTAGAGCTCGGACCGGAACGTCCCCCGGTCGCCCGACACATCCAGCGCCACCGCGATGTAGTCGGGCTCAGCCCCGGCCATCCGCGGCTCGGCCGCACGCAGGAGCTTCAGGAGCATCCCCAGGAAGCCGAACGTCATGTTCGTCGGCTCCTTGGTTACCGGCGAGGTCATGGGCGTGCGGATGGCGTGGAAGGCCCGGAAGAACTGGCCGTAACCGTCGATGAGGTAGAGGGTGGGCATGACGGTCTTTACCCAAGGGGTGACGGCGGTGGCCGGCGGGCGGCGTGCCAGACTCGGAGGATGACAACCCGTTCTGGATAGATCTTGTAGTAGAGCCGATGCGAGGCGACCGTGAATGCACGAACCCCGGTCCGGCTAAACCGCCTCTCCGGGGCGAGCGGGTGGCGGCGGGAGAACCGGTCCAGCGAGCGGATCGCCGCCGCGAGACGGTTGTAGACGAGATCAGCCAGCGTCGGAGACTCCGCCGCGAGATACTGGTGAATCGCTCGGAGGTCGCGCTCCGCGAGTGGCGACACGATCACAGGGACCGGAGACGGCATCAGGCGGACTTCCGACTGGGCCTGCGCCGCCGCATCACCCGCGCGCGAAACTCACGGTCGAACTCCTCGAACGGGCGGCCAAGGCCGGCGTCGGCCTGTTCGAGGGCCGCCCGTACGCCCTCGTACTCGGCCAGCCGGGCCGCGAGGTCCATCTCGCGCTGATAGGTCGCCGCATCCTGGATGACAACGGCCGCGCGCCCGTTCACGGTCAGCACCTGAGCACGCCCCGTCCTCTTCAGCCGCTTGATGTGCGATTTCGCGTTCCGCTGGAAGTCCGTCAGCGCAAACACGTCTCTGGGGTCGATCATGGTCGGGATCCTCTTAGCATGAATAAACCAGCGATAACCATGCTAGGCCCCGCTCGCGCCGGGGGCCGGTTCCGAGGCGCGCCCGTGCACGTCGGCCAGGCGTGCCTCATACGCCGCCGACGGCGTCACGCCGCGCCGGGCCATCGCGGCCCGCGCGACCTCCAGGAACCTGGAGAGTCGGAACTGCCGGCGGGCCTCGTCGGTCGCCCAGGTGAAGGGGGGCACCGCGCCGGAGACCGGGGCTGTGGCCGCCCACATCGTGCCGGTGTGGATGACCGCGCCGGTCATGATTCGCGTGCAGATGGCGGTCTTGACGTGGTCGCCGATGACCGCGCCGAGGAACTGCTCGCCCGTCCGCTCGTTGCCCTCCCCCGGGGCGGCGCGGGCGATGACCTCGCCGTACGTGTTCAGGAGGTTGGAGTTGGTGGTACCGGCGCCCAGGTTGGCCCACTCGCCGACCCATGAGTCGCCCAGGAAGCCGTCGTGGGCCTTGTTGGCGTAGCCCTGGAAGATGACGCCGCTGACCTCGCCGTTGACCTTGCACCAGGGCCCGACGGCGGTGTGCGCCCGGATCGTGGCCCGCTCCAGGATCGTCGAATGAGGCCCGATATAGCAGGGGCCGATGAGGATGGCGCCCGGGCGGACCGTGGCCTCCTCGGCGATCACGATCTCGCCGGCGGTGGCATCGAGGATGACGGTGGGCCAGACGCGGGCGGAGGGCGCGATCGCAACCGCGGCATCGCCGATGACCGTGATGTGGGGCGGCATCGCGTGGGGCGGGTGCTCGGCAAGAAGGAGCGCCGAGTCGAGGTCGAGGGCATGATCGCGGAACGACCGGGTGTGCCAGGGGCGGCCAAGGAGCGCGCGTCCCCCGGTCTGCCGCGCGCGGAGCCCCGACCGATCGCCCCGGATCGCCCCCTGGGCCATCACGGGGCGGACGACGGCGGCGACAAGGTCGCCGGTCTCGGCCTCGACGAGCGCCTCTCCGGGCGCCAGCGTGAGCGCTTCGTGGGGATCGACGCAGCGCCCGTTGATCGCCAGCAGCGGCTCGGGGCTGGCCGGCAAGTCGTTGATCGGAAGGCCGGGCCGCTCACGAGCGAGCGGCGCGAGCGCCGGCGGCACCATCAGCCCGGAGACATCTTCGGCGGTCCCCTCGGCTGCGCCGGCGGAGAGGATGCGGCCGAGCCGTTCCAGCAGCGTCAGCGCACCCGTGCGGACCTCGCAGGCGAGCCGCAGGTCCGTGAGCGGGCTGAGAAGCCCCTTGCCATCCTCGAAGACAAAGACCTGACGCATGCGCGGAGTGTACCGGGGGCGCGTGGCCTCGTGGCCCGGCGCCGGCGAACAACGCCGCGCGGGCGCGGCTAGAGTGGCTTATGCCTGAACGTGCGGTGGTGTTCGACTTCGACGGGGTGATCGTGGATTCCGAGGCGGCGCACGAGGAGGCGCTGGTCGCGGCCGCGGGCAAGGTGGGGTTATCGGTGATCCGCGACGAGCAGCCGGGGCGGTACGCGGGGCTGGGGGATGCCGAGGCGTTCGAGCGGATCGGCGCGGCCAACGGGCAGCGGCTTTCTGAGGAAACGATGCGCGTCCTGATCGCCCTGAAGGGCGTGGCGTTCTCGGCGATCGCGCAGACGGGGGCCATCCGGGCGTACCCGCCCACGCTGAGCCTGATGCGGGCGCTGGCTGATGCGGGCGTGCCCACGGGCGTCTGCTCGGGGTCGCACGCGGATGATGTGGAGCCGCTGCTGGAGTCGCTGGAGCTGCTGCCGCTGGTGCGCGCGGTGGTGACGGCGGACGACGTGAAGCGGACCAAGCCGGACCCGGAGGGGTACCTGCTGGCCGCGAGCCGGCTCGGCGTGCCGCCGGCGCGGTGCGTGGCGGTCGAGGACTCGCCGGCGGGGATCGAGGCGGCGGCCGCGGCGGGGTACCGCGTGGTGGCGGTCTGCCACACGTTCTCGCGGGAGCGGTTGGGCGGAGCGCACGAGGTATGCGAGCGCATCGACGACCTGACGGTCGAGAGCCTGCTCGCGTAGCCGCTCCGGGGGCGCGGTCAGTCCCGGGTGGATTCCGCGCGAACGGCGGCCTCGATCTGGATGACCTTCTCGTAGCTGCGCCGGAAGAAGGCGGTGTAGGCGATGCGGGCGCTGGGGGTGCGCGCCGGGTCGCGCCAGCGGGCGGTGTCCTTCTCGATGGCCTTGAAGGTCGCTTCGCCGAAGAGAAGCCGCGTGCCGTCGGCCATCTCGTGCATGGGCCACCCGTAGAACAGACGCTCCAGCTCGGCGAGCCTGTCCGGGGGGAACGTGGGGTTGCCGCGGGCGCGGTTCAGCGCGGCCCAGGCGGCCCGCTGCTCGTCGGCGATGTCGATCGCGAAGCAGCCCATCATGACGCCGATGGATGAGCGCCACCCGTGGTTGGGGATCTCGCGGGCCATGTCGAACGGGTTGACCTTGTCCACGAAGTGGACGAGGTGCTTTTCGTACATGATCCGTCGGACGGGCATCCGGCGCAGCTCGTAGGTCGCGGGGCCCATTCGGCGGCCCTCCGCGAGCGTGTTGGCGCCGGCGTCCGGGTTGGTGAGCAGGGCGGGGAACTGCCAGAGGGCCTGGCTCTCCTCGCTGAGGCAGAACTCGACAAAGCGGCGCGCGAGCTGGGGGTTCGGGCCGCCCCGCATGAGGCTGATCGGGTCGGCGTCGATGTAGAGGGCGGTCTGCGGGTCGATGTAGCCGACGCGGCTGCCCTCCGGGCGCTCGCCCGGGCGGGCGATCGACTGGGCCTGGGAGCGACCGTAGAAATCGATGGCCAGGCCGGCCGCGGCCTCTCCGGCGGAGATGTCGATCGGGGGCTTGGTGGAGGAGTTGGTGTAGTAGCGGGTGTTGGCGCACAGGTCGCGAAGGATGCGCCAGCCCTTCTCCCACCCGTAGCTATTGAGGATGGCCTCGAAGGTGGTGGTCACCGAGCCGGACTGGCGGGGGTCGGCGAGGGCGATCCAGCCCCGGTAGCGCGGGTCGGTCAGGTCGTCGAAGCGGCGGGGTTCGGGGAGGCCGAGCTTGGCGAGGACATCACGGTTGTATACGATCCCGAAGCTGGAGAGGGCGGTCCCGAGCCAGAACTGCTCGGGGTCGTAGAGCGGCTGGCTGCCGACCGTGTTCGGGCCGTACCACTCGTCGAGCTGGGACTGCGAGAACCCGGCGGGCTCGGACATGGGGATGCGGACGGGGCGGGGCTCGCCCGCACCGGGAGTGGGGAACGTGACGGTCACGCCGGTCTTCAGCCGCGTGTGGTCGAAGCTGCCGCCCCCGAAGGCCAGGTCCACGCCGATGGTGCCGGGGGGGCAGCGCGGATCGGCGGGGTCGGAGAGGTCGAAGCGGCCCTCCCTGACGGCGGCGGTGTACTGGGCCTCGAGCTGCTTGATGATCTCGGTGGTGCCGCCGGGGGTGCGCCAGTCGATGCGGGCGTGCTGCCCGAACCGGGCGTGGTGCCAGCGGTCGAAGGCGGCCTCGAACTCGCGGCGGATCTGCTGGACGTGGGGGGTGATGATGATGATGGCGGGGGCGTCGTCGCCGCCAGCCCGCTTCTCGACGGCGGGGCGCAGGGCGAAGGGAACGCCGAGGATCAGCAGGAAGGCCAGCGCGATCAGGACGCGGGGGACCGTCATCGCCGGGAGTGTATCTGGATACGCTAGCAGCCATGGATGCGCCAGTGGCCTTCGTGACAGGGGCGGGCTCCGGGATCGGCCGGGCGACGGCGGTGATGCTCGCCGCCGAGGGCTACGGGGTGGCGCTGGTGGGGCGTCGCGAGGCTGAACTGCGGGGAACGGGCCTGGGGCTGCCGGCGTCGGCGGACCACCTCGTGCTCCCCGCCGACATCGGGAGCGCAGCCGGGGCCATCGGAGCGCTGGAGCGGGCGCTGGAGCGGTGGGGCCGCGTTGATGCGCTGGTGAACAACGCCGGCTGCGCCCCGATGGCGCCGATCGAGGCGCACACCCCGGCGATGATCGACGAGGTCTACCGGGTCAACGCCCTGGGCCCCTCGTACCTGATCGCGGCCGCGTGGCCGGCGTTCGCGCGGCAGTTCGAGCGGGACGGGCGCGGCGGGTGCGTGGTGAACATCGCCACGCAGGGGATCGACGACCCCTACCCGGGGTTCTTCGCCTACGCGGCGGCCAAGGCGGCGGCCGCAACCATGGTGAAGTCGTGCGCGAAGGAAGGGGCCGCGATCGGCGTGCGGGCGTTCGCGATCGCGCCCGGTGCGGTCGAGACGGGGATGTTCCGGGCGCTCTTCCCCGAGTCGGCCGTGCCCCGCAGCGCGACAATGGCGCCCGAGACGGTCGCCCGGGTGATCGTCGAGTGCATCCGCGGCGTGCGCGACGCGGAGAACGGCGGGGTGATCCGGCTGAAGGGCAGTTAGCCGAGCGAGGCTCACGGGCGCGCAAGCAGGTCCCGGATCTCGGTCAGCAGCAGTTCCTGGCGCGTCGGGGCGGGCGGCACCGCCGCCGGGGCGGGGGCCGCGGCCTCCTTTCGGCGGAGGATGTTGATCGCCTTGACCATCATGAACACGCAGAAGGCCACGATCAGGAAGGTGATGATGGTGTTGATGAACACGCCGTAGTTGATGGTCGCGGCGCCCGCAGCCTTGGCGTCGGCGAGCGACACCACCGCCTTCCCCTCCTTCGTCAGCTTGTCGGGCGTCATGTTGATGAACATGTCCTTGAAATCGACGCCGCCACTCAACCGTCCAATAGGCGGCATGATGAGGTCGTTCACGATGGAAGTGACGATGGCGCCGAATGCGGCGCCGACGATCACGCCGACGGCCAGGTCGATGGCGTTGCCCTTGACGGCGAACTCGCGGAACTCGTTGAGCAGTTTCATGGTGTGCCTCCCGTGGGTGCGCACCGGCAGTGTGGCGGCATCGGGCGCGCGCCGCAACCGCGGGACCCGTTCGGTGTCTCGTTCGGAGAGTCAGGCGCGCTTCGGCTCGGGCGTCCACGTGCTCCTGACGTGGACCTCCTTGAGCTGATCGTCGGTCACCGGACCGGGGGCGCCGACCATCAGGTCCGCGCCGATCTGAGTCTTGGGGAACGCGATCACGTCGCGGATGTTCTCGGTGCCGCAGAGGTGCATCACCAGGCGGTCGAGGCCGAAGGCGATCCCGCCGTGGGGCGGGGCGCCGAAGCGGAGGGCCTCCAGGAGGAAGCTGAACTTCTCCTCCGCCTGCTCCGGGGTCATGCCGAGCAGGCCGAAGACCTTCCCCTGAACCGCGGGGTCGTGGATGCGGATGCTGCCCCCGGCGATCTCCGAGCCGTTGACCACGATGTCGTACCCGGCCGAGACCACGGCGCGCACCGCGTTGTCGTCGTCGGGGCTCGCGTCGAGGAAGGCCTTCGCCTGGTCCGATCGCGGCGCCGTGAAAGGGTGGTGCATGGCCACCCACCTGCCGGTGTCCTTGTTCCGCTCGAACATCGGGAAGTCCACGACCCAGAGGAAGTTCCACGCCTTGCCCCACTCGGGGACCAGGCCGAGGTCGCGGGCGACCTTCTGGCGCAGCTCGCCGAGCGCCTTGGTGGCAATGTCGTACGTGTCGGCACCGAAGAGCACCACATCGCCCGGCTGCAGGGCCAGGCGCTGCGCAAGCTCGTGGCGGATGGGCTCCAGGAATCGCGCGACACCGGTCTCGAACTTGATCGGGTGCGATGCGCCGGCCGCGGCGTCCGGGACGGCCTTGGTGAACGCGACACCCCCCGCGCCGAAGGTCTTCACCCACTCGCCGTAGCCGTCGAGGATCTTGCGAGTGAGCTTCTCGCCCGCGGCCCGGGCCACGATCGCCTTCACAACGCCGCGCCCGCCGGAGAACCCCCCGCCGGCCGGCGCGCCGGCGGCCGCCCCGGCGGGCCGCCCCTTGGCCAGGGCGCCCTGGAACACACCGAACTCGGTCTTGGCGGCCAGGTCGGAGACATCCTGGATTTCCAGACCGAAGCGGGTGTCGGGGCGGTCGATCCCGTAACGGTCGAGCGCCTCGCGGTACGTCATCCGCTGGATCGCCGGCACGGTGAACCCCAGCACCTCGCCCCAGAGTATGCGGACGAACCCTTCCATCATCTCCATCACGTCCTCGCGCTCGACGAAGGACATCTCCAGGTCGATCTGGCTGAACTCGGATTGGCGGTCGGCGCGGGGGTCCTCATCGCGGAAGCAGCGGCAGATCTGCATGTAGCGGTCGCACCCGGCGACCATCAGGATCTGCTTGAAGAGCTGCGGGGACTGCGGCAGGGCGTACCAGTGCCCCGGGATGTGCCGGCTCGGCACGATGAACTCGCGGGCGCCCTCGGGGGTGCTCTTGTAGAGGACGGGCGTCTCGATCTCCAGGAACCCGTTGTCGCTGAAGTAGTCACGCGTCACCTTCGTCACGCGGTGACGGGCCTGGAGAATCTGCTGCATCCGCGGCCGGCGCAGGTCGAGGTAGCGGTGCTTCAGCCGCGTCTCCTCCGCCGGCAGCTTCGACAGGTCATCAGGGAGGAAGGGCGGGTTGGCGGTCTTGTTCAGGACCTCCAGCTCCCCCACCACCACCTCGACGTTCCCCGTCTCCAGCTTGGCGTTGGGCCCGCCGGTGCGCACCCGCACCACGCCGCGCACCGCGATCACGTCCTCGTTGCGGAGCTTGTCGGCCTGGCCCAGCAGCGCGGCCGTGCCGCCCTTCTCCTCCTTGTCGAAGACCAGCTGCGTCAGGCCGGCGCGGTCGCGCAAATCGATGAAGATCAGGTTCCCGTGGTCGCGGTAGGAGTTGACCCAGCCCGCGAGGGCGACGGTCTGGCCGACGTGCGAATCGCGGAGCTGGCCGCAGGTGTGCGTGCGCTTGAGCATGGGGACCCCTGGAAGGGCGGGAGTATAGGGATGGGCACGGGTTCACCCGGGCTCCGAAGGCCGGGGAGCGGATTGCCCCGGCGCTCGCGGGGCAGGACAATGGATGGCGTCGGACGGGCGTCCTCGTGAACCGGACGCGCGGCGGGTTCGTAGTTCGGAGGCCGGAGAGTGGAGCGCGTTTCGGCGGCAACCCCCGACCCCGAGATGCGCCGCCGGGCCCCATCACGAACCATGACACAATGACACGGATGTTCCCCCTCATGCGATACGCCTCCCGCGCGCTCGTCGTCGCCGCCGCTGTGGCCGCCTCCGCGGCCTGCTCGACCGCCCGGACCACGCCGCGCCTGCCCGCGGCCGCGCTCGAGCGGGCCACGCCCGGCGACCCGGGGCTGCCGCTGAGCGGCCACTACATCGCGACGATCAAGGCCCCGCTCCTGGGCGAGGTGCGGGGGCGGATCACCGCGGCCCCGTACGGCGATGGGATGTTCGCGACGACGCGCCCCGGGGTGGCGTGGGACATGATCGGCGGGCTGAAGGGGCTGTTCGGCTCGATGTTCGTCGGCTCGCTGTTCCCCGACGGCGCGATCCTGACCTGGACCAGCGGCCTGCCGAAGGATGGCCGCCCGGGGGCGGGCCTCCTGGGACCGGGGGACAAGAACTCGCAGGTACGGACGAGGGTGACCTCGGCCACCGGGCCGATCGAGCTGGCGACGCGCGACGGGCGGCCCGTGGCGACGATGACGCTGCGCCCGGCGGAGCCGGGGGAGGGGCCCCTGGCGGACTACCGGGCCCTGGCGGACGGCGTCGAGCGGGCGATGGCCGCCCGGCTCTACGACGCCTCGCTGCCGAGGTCCGGGCAGGTGCGCGGGTTTGTGCGGATGCTGAGGTCCAACGCGGGCGCGGCCCGCGACGACATCGAGTTCATCTTCGGGGCGGTCGTGGCGGCCCGGGAGCACATCACGTTCGCGATGCCGCTGGTCTTCAAGCGGGTGGACCCCGACTGGCGCAACCAGCTCGCGAGCCTCGGCGACTCCGGGCTGGCGACCCTGAGCGTGAGCTACGACGAGCCGTCGGGGATCGCGGTCCTGAAGGCCGAGGCGTTCCTCGACGCCGCCGAGGTGGACCGGGCGTTCGAGAAGGTGCTCTCGCACAACCCGCGCGGCGTGCTGCTGGACCTGCGCGGGTGCCCGGGCGTGACGCTGGCATCGCTGCGGCTGGCGTCGTGGGTTGTGGAAGAGCCGGTCGACGCCGGCACGTTCTTCGGCCCCACCATGCGTACAGCGGCGGCCAAGGGTCGGCTGGGGGAGTTCCCCCGGCTGGCGATCGACTCCGCGGAGTCCGTGGAACGGCTGGAGAAGCACCTCGATGAGGGCGGCGGGGCCCGCGTCATCGTGGAGCCCGAGGCGGGGCGATACACCGGGCCCGTGGCCGTGCTCACGACAAAGCGGACGACCACCTCCACCGAATCGCTCATCTGGACGCTGCGCGCCGCCGCCGGCGGGCCCCCCGAGCCGCCGTGGGGGGGGGGCGATGCCGCGCCGCCGAACCAGCGCATCCGCGTCTTCGGCCAGCCGACCGCGGGCCGGCCCACGGTGTCGCGCCCGGTGGACATCGGGCAGGGGTGGGTGGCGTGGGTGCCCGCGCTGGACTACCTGCCGCCGGCACGCTTCGCGGGCGCCCGGACCGAGCGCGGCGCCCGCCCCGACTTCGAGGACCCCTCGAAGGAACGGTGCAAGCAGGAGGCCCGGAAGTGGCTGGCCGAGAAGGCCGCGGCGACAGCGCAGGACAACCCGGCTACTTCCGCACCGTCCGCTGCTCGATCCGCTTCTCCCCCACCGTCTTGACCAGCCGGTCGACGTAGCTACCCGGCGTGTGGACCTGGTCCGGGTCCAGCGCGCCCGTCGGCACCAGTTCCTCGACCTCCGCGATCACGAACGCCGCGGCCGCGGCCATCATCGGGTTGAAGTTGCGGGCCGTCTTGCGATAGATCAGGTTGCCGAACTCGTCCGCCTTCCACGCCTTGACGAGGGCGAGGTCGGCGTAGAGGCCCGTCTCCAGGACGTACTCGCGCGGCTCGGCCGGCGGTGCCGCATGCCGGGTGCCCGGGGCCGCGAGCGGGCGGCCGGCTGGCCCGCGCCCCGGGATCGTCGCGCCGCCGACGCCCTGCGCGGGGCGCAGGAGCGGGCGGGTCTCCTTGCCCTCGGCGACGAGCGTGCCGGCCCCGGTGGCGGTGTAGAAGGCGGGGATGCCCGCCCCGCCCGCGCGGATGCGCTCCGCCAGCGTGCCCTGCGGGTTGAACTCGACCTCCAGCTCGCCCTGGAGGAACTGCCGCTCGAACGTGGCGTTCTCGCCGACGTAGCTGGAGATCATCTTGCGGATCTGGCGGGTCTGGAGGAGCAGGCCGAGGCCGAAGTCGTCCACGCCCGCGTTGTTGGAGATGCAGGTCAGGCCTTTGACGCCGCTGTCGCGCAGGGCCGCGATCAGGTGCTCGGGGATCCCGCAGAGGCCGAAGCCGCCGACCATGACGGTGATCCCGTCGCGGAGCACGCTCTTCTCACGCAGATCGGCGAAGGCGGCGGCGGCGTCGGGGAAGGTCTTCTTGAGCACTCGCAAACTCCTGAATCAGCGGCCGTCGGGGGTGGCCGGCGTGGGCAACGATTTGTAGTAGGCTATCAGGGCATCCATCTCGTTGGGCGTCACTTGTCCCGTGTAACTGAGCATCTGGTTCGCGTAGCCGGCGTTCAGCTCGAACGCGGGGTCAAAGGTCGCCCGCCGGAAGTACGCGTCGTCGGCGAGCACGCTGCGTCCGTCCGCCATGGGCCGCTGCGTGCCGTAAATCCCCGCGAGCGATGCGCCGATGTTCTTCGAACCGTCGATCGAATGGCACGCGTTGCAGGCCTTGATTGCGTGCAGCTTCCGCCCGGCATCGACCATCTGCTCGGGACCTCCCCAAGCCTGAGCACCGTCCCCTGCTGGGTAATCCGGCGCCTCCATCTCGTCCGCCGGCTTGAGCGTCCGGATGTACGCGATGACCGCGGCGATCTCTCTCTCGTTCATCAGCTTCGCGTAGCTCAACATCTGGGCCGGGTAGTCGGGAACAAGATCGGCCCCCGGGTCGATGAGCGACCGCCGGAGGTACGGGATGTCCACGGTCACCTCCCGCCCGTCCATCAGCTTCTGCTTCGTCCCGTAGATACCCGCCAGCGTCGGCGCCAGCCCCGGGGTGCCGTCCGTGCTGTGGCAGGAGATGCACTGGTGCTTGACGAAGAGCCTCTCGCCCTCGGCGACCATCGCCGGGTCGGGGGGCGGGGGCGGCGCGGGCGGGGGTGGCTGCCTGCGCTCGCAGGCCGCGCCGAGCAGAAGGGCAAGGATGACGATGCTGGAGGGGACGACAGGCTTCAACGGAGCACTCCGAGACCGTAGGCGACGGGTCGCTGGCGCTCGCCGCTCGTCCAGATCAGAACAACGACTGCTGCTGCTTCACGTTGCGGGGGCGCGAGCGCAGGCTCGCCAGTTCCGCCTCCAGCTCGCCGGCGTTGCCGAGCTTCAGGTACTCGCTGGCGAAGCGGATGTACGCCACCTCATCCAGGTCCCGCAGCTTGGCCATCACCCGCGCCCCGATCGCCACGCTCTCGACCTCCCGGTCGAAGTCGCGGTGGAGTTCCTCCTCGACCGTATCCGCCAGCCGCTCCTTCACATCCTCGGCGATGTTCCGCTTCCCGCACGCCGCCTGGATGCCCCGCAGGATGTTCTCCCGGTTGAAGGGCACCCGCGACCCGTCCCGCTTGATGACCATCAGCCGGGCGGATTGCTCGACCCGCTCGTAGGTCGTGAACCGCTTGTCGCACTTCAGGCACTGCCGGCGCCGCCGGATCACCCGGCCGGATTCGCTCGACCGCGAGTCGATGACCTTGGAGTCGTGATGACCGCAGTACGGGCAGATCACGGCCGGGCCACCACGGATTGGGGAAGGGGAGGGTTCACCAACCCCATATCTTGGCGGAACCGGGGTGAAACGTCAAAGTCGAGCCACGGCGGCGGGCATCGGCACGGCTCAACCCGGGCTACCTCGTTGGGCCAGGCTCGCCACCCCCAGAGGGTCCTTTCTTGCGCCATTCGTCGTAGGTATGGGCAAGTTCGAACAGCCGTAGACGGATGGCCGCGGCCTCGGCCTCGACCTCCTTTCGGCGGGGATCATCGGGCCCGACGGCCTTGACGGCCCGGCTGTCATCCATGGCCGCGCGGTCCTCCGCCGTGAGTTCCGCGCCGAGCATCACCTTGCGCCAGGCGAGCTCCCGGCGCAGGTGCTTGATCTGCTTTTCGAGGTTGGCGGCGTCGTCCGCCGCGGCCTTCTCCGCCCGCAACCTGAGGATCGGGAGCTCCCGTTGGGCGAGAATGGGCTGGGCCGTCAGCGTCGGGCCGGCACGCTCGGGCCCACGCGCCTCGTGCCCCGGCTGCCCGCCCCCGAGCTGCTCGATCATCCACGCGGCCTGCCTCCACATGCGCGGCGGGGCGCTGACGAAGAGGCGCTCGCCCACGACGGTCATCCGTCCGGTCTCCCCGCCGTTCTCCTCCCAGTGCTCCATCTCGACCATCGATGTGATCGCCTCGATGAGCCGGTCTGCCTCGATCCCGGCGTTCAGGATCGGCGCGATGTCGAAGCTGACCAGCTGCGTGTCGCGCCGGTCGAAGAACGCGCGGCTCGCGACCTCCAGCGTCGAGCCGACGACCCGGAAGTCGATCTTGGCCGAGGAACTCCGCTTCTCATTGATCAGCTCGAAGAGCCGCTCCAGCGACGCCCTGTGCGCCAGGAGCGTGACCGAATCGTCCTCCTCCAGCCCGTCGTTCCCCGGGCCATCCCTGTGGATGAACAGCTTCAGGCCCGCGCCCTTGGCGATCTGCATCAGGGCTTGCTCGAGCGTCGCGCCCTGGAGCGCGATCTCGTCCACCACCTGCTTGCCCGATCCATCGGCGCCCTTCATGACGGCGGGCTCGGGCTGGTACACCGCCGGGTTGGAGGCCACCCCGGGCCCGCGGACGGCCACGATGCTGGTCACCAGGGCCGCGCCCGCCACGCCGAGGACAAGAGTGTTCATCGCCAGTCTCCTGAGGGGTGAGCGGCCGGCAGCGCGGAAGCGGCGGGCGAGCAAGGCGGCATCGCCCAGCTCCCCGATGGCCGCGCGGACGGCCTGGCTTTCGGGAACACCCGCGAGCATCTGGTCCCGGATGCGCTCGCGGAGGTGGGAATCGAGCTCTTCGACGATCGCCGATCGCTCCCGGTCGGGGAGCTTCAGCAGCGGCTCCAGGACGCGGAGCCAGGATGCGACCGCATCGGCCGCCTCGCGCGGCGCCGCGGCCTCGGAGAGTTTGAGCGGGCGAGTGCTCACCGGGCGCCATCCTCCTGCCCCGCATCCGCGGGCCCGATGAAGGCGTCGATGATCGCCCGGTACGCCCGGTGCGCGGCGATCCGCTGCTCCAGCCGCCGGCGGCCCTTGGGGGAGAGCCGGTACCACTTCCGCTTGCGCCCGGCCGCATCCTCCGGCGCCCCGCCCGACTTGACCTCCTCCCACGAGGCGACCACCAGGCCCTGCGTTTCCAGCGACTTCAGCAGCGGGTAGAGGACCCCCGGGGTCAGGCGTACGCGGCCCTCGGAGCGGGCGGTGGCCTCTTTCGTGAGGGCGTAACCGTACTGGGGGCCGTCGGCGAGGAGGGAGAGCAGGACGAGTTCCGCGGAGTCGGGCTGGGCATCGCGGCGAGGCATGCCCACAATATATCCCATTCCGATATATCTGTCAAGGGAGGGGGTGAACTCCGGGGGGTTCACCGGGCCGGGCGATTGTCGAAGGACGCAGCCGGTGGGCGGCGCAGCGGTTCCCGAGCGCTCGGCCCCCGACCGACGGCGCCCGGCGGCTCTTGTCCGACCCGCAGCCGCCCGATACTGTTCGCCGACCATGAGCATTCAGCCCGCGGCCACGACGACGACCACGACCACGCCCCCGGCGTGAGCGGCCGCCGTCTGCCCGTGGACCACGACGCAGCCCGGCCGCCGAGCCGGGCTTTTCGTTTACCATCGCGAGGCCCCGCGCAACGCCCACCCCAAGGACTCGAGGCACCTATGGCGGCGAAACCCACCTGCTTGGTCTGCCACAAGGAGATGGAGCCGGGCTTCCTGACGGATGTGGGCCATTTCAACGAGATCCACCTCCCGCGGTGGTGCCGGGGCGAACCGAAATCGAGCTTCTGGTCGGGTGAGGCCAACCGCGGGCAGGTCAACGCGGGGCTCAAAGTCGTCGCCTTCCGCTGCCCGGAGTGTGAAGCGCTCCGCCTCTACGCTCCCGGCTCCGACTCCCAGGACTGAGAGAATCCGCCATGCCGACTGTCACTCTTCCCGACGGCAAGACCAAGAGCTTCGATAAGCCGGTGACCGGCCTGGAGGTCGCGCAATCGATCGGGCCGGGCCTGGCGAAGGCCGCGCTGGCGATCAAGATCGACGGCGAGACCCGCGATCTCTCGACGGTGATCGACCGCGACGCCAGAGTTGCGCTCATCACCAACGCCAAGCCCGGGCAGCCGACCAGCCCCGAGACCCTGAACCTGATGCGACACTCGGCCGCGCACGTGATGGCCGAGGCGATCCAGGATGTCGTCGGGAAGGACGTGCTGCTCGCCTACGGCCCCCCCACCGACACCGGGTTTTTCTACGACATGTACGTGCCGGCCGGGAAGGCGATCTCGAGCGAGCAGTTCGAGGCGATCAACCGCCGGATCGGCGAGATCATCGGAGAGAACCGGCCGTTCACCCGTTACGAGACCGGCGACCAGGAGGGGCTGGGGAAGCTCCGCGGGGAGGGGAACAAGTACAAGCTCGACAACGCCGAGCGGGCGCTGAAGGGCAGCGACGATGGAGCGAAGAGTGTCGGCTCGGAGAGCCGACCTACCCGGCTGTCGTTCTACGCCACCGGCGCGCCGGGGAAGAACTGGGAAGACCTCTGCCGCGGGCCGCACGTCCCCAGCACCGGCCGCATCGGCGCGGCCCGCGTGCTCTCGGTGGCCTCCAGCTACTGGCACGGCGATGAGAAGTCCGACCGCCTCACCCGCGTCTACGGCACCGCCTTCCCGACTCAGGAAGAACTCGACGCCTACCTCAACCAGCTCGAAGAAGCCAAGAAGCGCGACCACCGCGTGATCGGCAAGCAGCTCCGCCTCTTCCACATCGACGAGGCCGTCGGCCAGGGGCTCATCCTCTGGACCCCCCGCGGCGGCGTCATCCGCCAGGAACTCCAGGCCTTCATCAGCGAGGAGCTGCGCAAGCAGGGCTACTTCCAGGTCTTCACCCCGCACATCGGCAAGCTCGAGCTCTACCGAACCAGCGGCCACTTCCCCTACTACGCCGAGAGCCAGTACCCGCCGATCATCGAGCGCGAGGGCCTCGACAAGCTGGCGAAAGAAGGCTGCACCTGCGGCGAGCTGGCCAACCGCGTCGCCAAGGGCGACATCGACGGCTACCTGCTCAAGCCGATGAACTGCCCCCACCACATCAAGATCTACGCCAGCAGCCCCCACTCCTACCGCGACCTGCCCGTGCGGCTGGCCGAGTTCGGCACCGTCTACCGCTGGGAGCAGTCCGGCGAGGTCCACGGCATGACCCGCGTCCGCGGCTTCACCCAGGATGATGCCCACCTCTTCTGTACCCCCGAGCAGGTCCCCGCGGAGCTGCTGGGGTGCCTGGAGCTGGTCAAGGTCATCTTCAAGACCCTGGACATGAAGGACTACCGCGTCCGCGTCGGCCTGCGCAGCGCCGACAGCAGCAAGTACGTCGGCGACCCGAAGAACTGGGAGAAGGCCGAGGCCGCGTGCCGCGACGCCGCCAAGTCCCTGGGCGTCCCCTTCAACGAGGAACCCGGCGAGGCGGCGTTCTACGGCCCCAAGATCGACTTCGTGGTGAAGGACGTCATCGGGCGCGAGTGGCAGCTGGGCACCGTGCAGGTCGATTACAACCTCCCCGAGCGGTTCAAGCTCGAGTACATCGGCGCGGACAACCAGAGCCACCGCCCGGTGATGATCCACCGCGCCCCCTTCGGAAGCATGGAGCGCTTCTGCGGCGTCCTCATCGAGCACTTCGCCGGTGCGTTCCCGACCTGGCTGGCCCCGGAGCAGGTGCGCGTGCTGCCCATCTCCGACAAGACCGCTGAGTACGCCGGCAAGGTGCTCGCGGCCCTGAAGGACGCCCGCATCCGCGCCACCCTCGACGACTCCAACGAGCGCGTCCAGGCCAAGATCAAGGCCGCGGCCGAGGAGAAGATCCCCTACATGCTCATCGTCGGCCCGCGCGACGCTGAGGCAGGGCAAGTGAGCGTGCGGGCGCGGGGAGTGGAGAAGGACCTCGGGGCGATGCCGATGGCGCGGTTCGTCGAAGCGGTCTCCGCGGAGATCAGCGAACGGCTTGCATCGCCGCACGTCAAGCCCTGACCCGGCCGGCGTAAGACGCCCGGCACCGCGGCAGCATCCCAGTAGACTCCGCGGACATGCGGGTCTCCCGTTGGGACCTGATCGCCCCGGGCTACTGGACAACCCCGCAGGCCGCGGCCATCGAGGCGGCGCGCACGGTTCGCCGCGCACGGGGCCGTTCCGCCCGCGCCCGCTCCAAGCTCATCCGCCCCCCGCGCGGCGAGAGCTGACGCGCCGAAACCACCGCGGCGGGACCGGCATTCCATCGTGATGCCGCGATTCCGCTGCTGCCCGCCCGCGGTTTTTCCCGATCAATCCGACCGGCCCCAAGGAGCCCGCCCCTGCTCCGCCGGCGATCCAAGCGCCTTCGAACCCTCTGCCCCGGCCCGCGGCCGCGCTGGTGGCTCGCCGCGCTCCCCCACCGGTGGTTCTGGCGCAGCCCCTGCGGGTACGACTTGTCCGGCCTTCGCCTGCCCCCCGGCGGCATCTCCGTCTGCCCGGAGTGCGGGCGTCGCGTCGGCGGTAGGCGGGAGCTGCTCCGGTCCCCCCGGCGCGTACGGTGGGCACGCCTGGCCCTCGCGGCCGGGCTGGCCCTGGCCGCGGCGTACCCCTACGCGCGGAGCGGGCGGTGGGTGCGGCACCTGCCGACGGTCGTGCTGGCCGCCACGGAACGGCTACCCCCGCACTGGCGGCCCGCGCGGGTCCGGCGTGAGCTGGAGTCGCGGCTGTACAGCGGCGTGGATGAGACCTCGCAGTCGGTCATGATCCCGCGGCTCATCGCGGACCTGCGGGCCGACGACCGGGGCGGCAACGCGCTGCGGGCGGTGTGGCTGCTCACATCCTTCGGGGAGGCGGCGGTCCCGGCCCTCGAACGATCGCTCGCGTCCGATGACTGGCAGGAGCGCCATTTGGCCGCGGCGGCGCTCGCCGACATCCCCGGCTACGAGCCCGTGGATGCCATGCTGCGGGTGTGCGTCGAGGGGCTGCGCGACGACTCGCTGCCCTACGAGAGCGCCGGGCGCGGCCGGCGGTATCTCACCTACTCCGGCATCCTCAACGCCCGCACCGGGACGATCTACCTCGCTCACCACGCCGACCAAGCGGCGCCGTTCCTCGAGCGTGGACTGGAGAGCGACGATCCCCAGCAACGCCTCCTGTGCGCTGTCGTCGTGGCGTACACCGGGCCGGAGCGGCTTCGGGACGAGGCGGTGGCCGTCTTCCTGCCGTGCCTCCGGGACAACAAGGCGCCGGGAGATGCCGTGATCGCAGCGCCGGCGCTCTACCGGCTCGGGGGCCTTGCGGAGCCGCACCTGCGGGCGCTGGCCGGTTCCGGGGACCGGCAGGAACGGCGACTGGCGGCGCGGGTCCTCGCCCAGTTCGACCTCGACCGGCGCATCCGCGCCCTGCCGCCGGGGACGCCCGGACTCCCTCCGGATGACCACCGGATCATCGCGGACCTCACGAGCCTGCACTTCGGGTCGTTGCGCTAGGGGGCGCCGGGCGGTCCGGGCTGCGCCGCACGGGCGGGCGCCTTGACCTCGACCGTGCCATCCTCCCCGATGGTCTCGTCCATGGTGCCCAGCCATGCCGCCGCGTCCTTGTCCCCTTTGAGGTGCGAATCCAGGAACGCGGTGCTGGAGGCCAGCACCCACCGGATGTGCCGGGAATGGCGCGAGCCGCCCAGCAGCCCCGCGCGCCCGCTGAAGGTCATGTGCGTCGCGTCGGTCAGCACGATCAGGCCGGCATCGATCGCGGGGGCCTTGTCGAACGCCTCGCGCCGCCACGCCGCGGGCCGCTGGCCCTGGCCATAGTCCTTCGTGCCCGTCAGGAAGAGCGTGGGCACCCTCAGAGAGTCCCATGCCCCCGGCCGGATGCCCATCACGTCCGCGCCCTGGGGGGACATCGCGATGAGCGCCTTCACCCGTGGGTCGTGGAACGAGGACGGCTCGTTGGAGGCGGCCCGCTGGCCCCCGGCGGGGACATGCACCTTCATCCCCCCCACCGCCAGCGCCGTGTAGGAGCCGAACGAGTGGCCGCCGACCGCGATGCGGTCAGGGTCCAGCCTGGCCGAGAGCGCCGGGTCCCTGGTCGCGTGGTCGATCACGAACGAGACATCCAGCGGGCGGTTGCGAAGGTTGTCCGGGTCGTTGACGTTGTCCAGCACCAGGCCCATGGCGCCCCGGCCCGTGCCCTCCGCCGGCTCCTGGGGCTGGCGCCCGGGCAGGACGCGGTCGCGGGCCTGCCGCCCCACGGCCGCGGCGTCGCTCCCCGCGTGCTGCGGGTGGATCACGATGTACCCGTGGCTGGCGAGGTGCCGCCCGAAGTACCCGTAAGCGTCCCGGGTCCCGCCCATGCCGTGGGAGAAGACGACGACGGGGAACCGCTCCGGAGCCCCGGCCTGCCCGGTGCCCTTGTTCGCAGGAGTGGCCGCGGATTCCGGCGCCCGCGCAGGCGGCGCGGGCGTGTAGGTCTTCACCGGGACATCCCGCAGCCTGGCCTCATCGCGCCACGTGGCCTGATGCTCCGTGACAGCGTGCGGCCCGGCTTCCGCCTTGTAGAGGTCCTGCGCCCGCGCCGGGGCGAGCGCCACGAGTGCGACGGCCAGCGCAACCAGGAATCGGTTCATCGGAGCCTCCGTGCCGGGCCCAACGCGGCCGCCCGGGGGACCTTGCAGTCGGCCCTACAGGGCCTTGGCGTAGATGATCTTGTCATCCCCCGGGGCATAGAAGCCCTCCAGCCTGGCCTCCTGCCGGTACCCGCACCGTTCGTAGAACGCCCGGGTCGGCTCGTACCGCGGCGTCGAGGAGGTCTCGATGTAGACCCGTCGCGCCCTCAGCGTCCCGCAATCCGCGCCCTCCTCATCGCCGGGCACCCCCGCGCCCATGGCCTCCTCGGCACGCGCCAGCAGCACGCGCCCGAGCCCCCGGCCGCGGTGCCCGTCGTGGACCGCGATCCAGTACAAGTCGAAGCTCCCGATCGTGCACGGGATCGGCCCGAAGCAGGCGTAGCCGAGCGGCACGCCCTCGGGGCCATCGGCGAACAGGAAGTGGTACCCGCTGCCGACGCCGCGCCCGAGCCGCTCCCGGACAAGCTCCTCGGCCACGCCGATCTCGTCGGGCCGGAAGAAGCCGGTGGAAGCGACGATCTCGCGGACCGCGCCGGGGTCCGACGCGCGCGGGGCATCGCGGAAGCTCAGATGCGGGAGTGTCGCGGATGTGGGCATGGTTCTCAGGGCGTCGGGTTCGTCGCCGCCGTCAGGATACGGCCGATCGCCTGCTCGAACGAGAGCCCGGAACGGGCCACGGCCGCGGCGAAGCCGGCATCCGGCGAGAGGCACGGGTTGGTGTTGACCTCCAGCGCCCAGGGCCGCCCCTCCTCATCCACGCGGAAATCCACCCGCGCGTACCCGCGGAGGCCAAAGGCCTTCCAGCACCCCATCGCCAGCGTGTCGAGCACGACCAGCAGTGGCTGGTCGGAGTGCGGGAAGTCGAAGCGCCGCGGCGTGCCGCGGTACTCGGGCGAGGACTCGTCCCACTTGGCCCGGTACCCCACGATGCGGGCCTGGGACGCGGAGAGCCCCTCGAAGAGGATCTCCGCCTGCGGCAGGATGATGCCATCCAGCAGCGACAGGTTGAACTCCCGCCCGTCGATGAACGCTTCCGCGAAGCCCTCCCCGCCGAGCAGGGGGAGCCGCTCGTCGAGCGCCTCCAGCAGCGGCGCGGCGGCGCCCGCCCGCACCACCGAGCCCTCATCCAGCCCGCGGGAGGCGTGCTCCCAGACCGATTTGAGGATGTAGCGCCCGGGGATGACCTCCACGCCGCGCCGCAGCTCGTCGCGGGTGTAGGAGACCGGCGTGGGGATGCCGGCGCTGCGGAGCAGCCGCTTCGCAAGGAGCTTGTTGGAGGTCGTGTAGACGGCGTCGGTCGGGCAGCCCGTGTACGGCAGCTCGAGCGAATCCAGCAGCGCGGGGGCGAGGTGGATCAGGCGCCCCTGGCCGCCGATGGACTCGACCAGGTTGAAGACCAGGTCCGGCCCGATGGCACGGAGGGACTCCGCCGCCGCCTCCAGGTTCAATGTGAACGGGAGGCGCCCGGCCCCGTGCCCGAGGGCCGCCAGCGCCGGCCCGATCGCCCCCATCTGGGCCACCACGTCGCGCTCGTCGGCAGCGCTCGCGTCCGAGACGGCGTCGTGGAGCAGCACCACCCTCATCGAACCCGCCGGGCCGATCGCCCGCGGGCCGCGCCGCCAGCGCTGACCGCCCGGGCCCGCCCAGGCAGGGGCTTGACCTCCTCGATCCGGGGCGAGATGCGCTCCGACGCGGACGCGATGACCCGGCGGATCAGGTCGTGGTACTTCATGCCCTTCAGCCCGCACAGGATCGGCAGGTCCGAGTGGCCCGGGAGCAGGCCGGGGAGCACGTTGACCTCGATGAAGTTCAGCCGCCCGCCGGCGTCGGCCCGCACATCAACCCGCCCCGCATCGCGGCACCCCAGGCCCCGCCACGCGGCCAGCGCCAGGGCGCACGCCTCGCGAGCGACCGGCCCGGTCGCCAGGGAGTACCGGACCGCGACCCTCCAGTTCTCCTTGTTGGCGTAGGAATAGACCCCCGCCTCCGCCTTCGCGAGCAGGTGGACCTCCATCGCCGCGATGGCCTCCGCCCCCGGCCCGGTCCCCACGATGCCGACCGTCAGTTCCCGCCCCGGCAGGTAGGTCTCGACGAGCACCGACTGGCGGAAGCGGGCCAGGAGGGCCGCGCAGACCGCGGCCAGCTCGCCGCGGGTGCGGCAGACGGAGTTGCCGAAGACGCCCTTGCTGCTCCCCTCGGCGACAGGCTTGGCGAACAGGGGAAAGGGCAGGCCGATCCGGCGCAGGTCGGCCTCGCGCTCGACGATCGCGAAGTCCGGCGTCGGGAGCCCCAGGTCGCGGACCACCCGCTTGCACATCCCCTTGTGGAGCGTGAGTGAGGACACGAGCGGGTCGGAGAAGGTGTACGGGATGCCGTGCAGGTCGAGGATCGTGGGGACCTGGGCCTCGCGCCCGATCCCCGTGTGGCTGAGACCCTCGGCGAGATTGAAGACCAGGTCCCAGCGTTCGCCGTCGGCGAGCCGCCGCAGGAGGGACTGGACCCGGCCGATCCGGTCCGGCCGGTGCCCGAGCTTCCGGACCGCCTTCTCCAGGGCCACGATCGTGTCTTCGCGGTCAAACTCCGCCACCTGCTGCTCGTCGTAGCCGAGCCGCAGGTAGTCGTCGCGGAGGTCGTACGTCAGTCCGATGCGCATGGGGGCGACTTAGAGGGGCCGGAGAGACCGGAGGGCTCAGAGGGGGGGAGGGGCGGGCAAACTCGGAGGGGACCAGAGGAACCAGGGCTCAGGGGAGGCAACGGAGCCGGGACCACATCGATTGAGGAGAGCCTACCAGAGGAGCCGCCGTGTTCTCCGCGCCCTTCCCTGGTTTCCCCGGTCCCTCTGCTCCCTCTGAGTTCGCTTCTTCACGGGCGCGGCAGCGGGTCCGGGTAGCGGTACGTCTTGCCCTCGAAGTTGCGGAGGATCACCTCGTCCCCCTCGCGCCCGACCAGGTAGTCCGGCAGCAGCGGGATCTTCCCCCCGCCCCCCGGCCCGTCGATGACAAACTGCGGGACGGCGTAGCCGGTGGTGTGGCCCCGCAGCCCCTCGATGATCTTCAGGCCCGTCTCGATCGGCGTCCGGAAGTGGGCCGAGCCGCTGATGGGGTCGCACTGGTAGATGTAGTACGGGCGGACGCGGGCCATGAGGAGCTTGTGCATCAGACTCTTCATGGTCTCGACGTTGTCGTTGACGTGCCGCGTGAGCACGGTCTGCGAGCCCAGGGGAACGCCGGCGTCGGCCAGTCGCCCGCAGGCCTGGTGGACCTCGGGGGTCACCTCCACCGGGTGCATGAAGTGGATGCTGAGCCACAGCGGGTGGAACTTCCGCAGCATCGAGCACAGCTCGGGGGTGATCCGCTGCGGCAGGACCGCCGGGACCTTGCTCCCGATCCGGACGAACTCGATGTGCGGGATCGCCCGCAGGCGCGAGAGCAGCCACTCCAGGCGGTCGTCGGCCATCGTCAGCGGGTCGCCCCCGGAGAGCAGGACATCGCGGATCTCGGTGTGCTGCGTCAGGTACTCGATCGCCCGCTCGTACTGCTTGAAGTTGAAGTGGTACTCGCCCGTCTTCCCGACCAGGCGGGCCCGCGTGCAGTACCGGCAGTAGGTGGCGCAGAAGTTCGTCACCAGGAAGAGCACCCGGTCCGGGTAGCGGTGCACCAGGCCGGGGACCACCATGTCGGTGTCCTCGCCCAGCGGGTCATCCGCCTCGCCCGGGGTGCGGACGAACTCGCTGACCACCGGGATCATCGTCCGGCGGATCGGGTCCCCCGCGTCCTCCTCATCCATGAGCGAGGCGTAGTAGGGCGTGATCCCCACCGGCAGGGCGCCGCCGAGCTGCTCCACCGCCTCCCGCTCCTGCGGCGAGAGCTTGACGACCCTCTCCAGCGTCTTCAGGTCCCGCAGGCGCGACCGCAACTGCCACTTCCAGTCGTTCCACTGGGCGACCGTCGCCTCGGGGAAATGCCGCCGGCAGAACGCCATCGAGCGCTGGCTCACGTTGAACGCCGCGTCGGCGCCCTCGGCGTCGGCGATCTTCAGCTTGGGCTTTCGTCCGTTCGGCCGCGCACCGGCGACCGGGCGACTGGGAGGCTCTTCCTCCCCCTCTGGCTCATCCAGCAGCTTCAGCGAGAGTGTGCGGCTGCTGTTGAGGCGCGGCCCAAGGCGGGCTGCGACCACGTCATCCTTGTCCATTGTGCGATTCGTCCGGAGAGGTCGAACGCGTGTTCCGGCCCGCCTACATCAGCCGGCCGAAGACCTGGGGCGGCCTCTGCCCGCAGGTTATGGGAACCGTTTGTACCACAGATTGGGGGCGTCGTGTAGTCCAGTGCTATCCCTAGTCAGGTTATCCACATTTTCGGGTCATTAGGGGTAGGGGGGTCCAGATTTCACGACCAGGGAGGACGGGGGGTCTTTCATGCGGGCAAGGGGCCGCCGCGCGCAGCCGGCGACGCATCGGCCGCGCG
>JBBDXI010000047.1:0-28684 GCA_040902425.1 Phycisphaerales bacterium | reverse complement strand
GGGGGGGGCGCTTCTGCTGGCGGGGATGGTGGCGGCGTGGCTGGGCGCGGGGGCGCCGACGGTGGGGGTGATCGCCGAGGGGGTGGTGTGGGTGTCGCTGGCGATCGGGATGGTGTACGGCGGGCGGGCGGCGTGGGAGGCCCTGGCGGCGCGCCGGTTCGACATCGACGTGCTGATGGTGCTGGCGGCGGGGCTGGCGGCGGTGATGGGGCACCCGGAGGATGGGGCCCTGCTGCTGTTCCTGTTCGTGCTGGCCGGGGCGCTCGAGGACCGGGCGATGCGGCGGACGATGCGGGCGGTGGAGGCGCTGCACAGGCTGATGCCGACGCAGGCGATCGTGCTGCGCGAGGGCTCGTGGGCGCCGGCCGATCCGCAGGGGCTGCGACCGGGGGAGCGGGTGCGGGTGCGGACGGGGGAGCTGGTGCCGGCCGATGCGCGGGTGGTGCAGGGGGCCAGCGCGCTGGACCAGTCCACGCTGACCGGGGAGAGCCTGCCGCGCGAGGTGGGCGAGGGGGATGAGGTCTACGCGGGGACGCTGAACGTGGCCAACCCCTTCGAGGCCGAGGTGACCCGCCCGGTGGCCGAGTCGAGCCTGCGGAAGGTGCTGGACCTGGTCATCTCCGCCCAGCAGCAGCGCGAGCCGCTGCAGCGGGCGATCGACCGGCTGAGCCAGCCGTACGCGATCGGGGTGGTGGTGGTGTGCACGGTGGTGTTCCTGGTGTGGTGGCTGCTGCTGCGGTTCCCGGCGGCGGATGCGGCGTTCATCGCGATCGCGCTGCTGATCGTCGGCTCGCCGTGCGCCCTGGTGATCGCGACGCCCACGGCGACGCTGGCGGGCATCAGCCGGGCCGCGCGGGCGGGGCTGCTCTTCAAGGGCGGGCAGGCGATCGAGCGGCTGGCGCGGATGGGGGCGGTGTGCATGGACAAGACCGGGACGCTGACGCGCGGCCGGCCGCGGGTGCGGCAGGTGTACCCGGTGGGGTGGTCGCGGGGCCCGCGGATGCTGTCGCTGGCGGCGGCCCTGGAGTCGGGCTCGACGCACCCGATCGCGCAGGCGGTGGTGGAGGCGGCGCGGGCGCGCGGGGTGGAGCCGGCGGGGGTGAGCGGGCTGACGGACATCCCGGGACGGGGCATCTCGGCGCGGGTGGGCGGGGCGGAGGCGCGGCTGGGGACGCTGGAGCACTGCGAGCCCCTGATCCCGGTGTGCCTGCGGTCGCTGACGCGGGAGGTGCTGGAGAAGGTGCGGGCTCGGGGGCAGCTGGGGGTGGTGGTGGCGCTCGGGGATGAGCGGGCAGGCGGGACGCCTGCCCCACTGAGGGCGCCGGAAGCGGAGCATCGGCTCGGAGAGCCGACCTACCCGGAGGGGCCGGAGGCGGGCGAGGCGGCGGTGCTGGTGCTCTCGGATGAGATCCGGCCCGGGGCGAGGGAGCTGGTGGACCGGTTGCACGCGCTTGGGGTGTGGCCGGTGCGGATGCTGACGGGGGACAACCGGACGACGGCCGCGCAGGTGGCGGCGGAGCTGGGGATCGACCAGTGGGATGCGGAGCTGCTTCCGGAGGACAAGGTCCGCATTCTGGAGCAGATGCGGGCCGAGCGGCGGGGTGGGGGCCAGCGCGGGGCCGCCATCGGCGCGCTGACCGAGGGTGGCCAGCGGCGGCTGGCGACCGGCGTGGGGGTGATCGGGGACGGCGTGAACGATGCGCCGGCGCTGGCGGCGGCCGACGTGTCGGTGGCGATCGGATCGATCGGGTCGGATGCGGCGCTGGAGTCGGCGGACATCGTGCTGCTGAACGACGACCTGGAGGTGATCCCCTGGGCGGTGCGGCTGGCCCGGCGGACGCGGGCGGTGGTGCTGTTCAACATGGCGCTCGCCCTGACGATCATCGGGGCCATGGCGACGGTGATCCTCTATGGGTCGCTGGTGGGGACGACCGTACCCCTATGGGTGGCGGTGCTGGCCCACGAGGGGGGGACGCTGCTGGTGGTGCTGAACTCGCTGCGGCTGTTGGTGGCGCGGCGGGACCCGGCTTCCGCCGATCCGGTGCAACCCGAGCCGGCGCTGGCGGTACATGGGGCCCCGGCCGAGATGGCGCTCCGATAAGTGTCCCGGTCCGGTATGCTGGGCGATCTTAAGGAAAGTTCATCCGGGCCACACACCCGGATGGTCGGCGGGCGTGCGTATCCCGCTCACGAGGAGCAGAGCATGTTCTCCCAGACGACCGAGTACGCGCTGCGCGCCATGGCCTGGCTGGCGGTGCTGGATGGCGACCTCGTGCCCACCCCGCACCTGGCGGCGCGGATCGACGTGCCGCCGAACTACCTGGCGAAGGTCTTGCAGCAGCTCTCGACCGCGAAGCTGATCGTGGGGCGGCGCGGCGTGGGGGGCGGGTACCGGCTGTCGCGCCCGGCGGATGAGATCACGCTGCTGGAAATCGTCCGGTGCATCGGGCCGGTGGAGCGGCTGAGCGCGTGCCCGCTCTCGCACCACGGCGGGGCGAACGGGCGGCTCTGCCCGTTGCACGAGGCCACCGACAAGGCCGCGGCGGCGGTGATCGACGTGCTGGGGAAGATGACGCTGGCCGAGTTGCAGCGTGACCCGCGGCGTCCGCTGTGCGCGGCGAAGAGTGCGCGGGTGGTGGTGCCGGCGTGAGGGCGGTGGGGCAGTGACGCAGGGACGGAGTGACGGAGTGACGGAGTGACGGAGGGGCCGGGGGGCTCCATTGGTCTCCTCCGTCTTGTCCTGTACGCGTACGCTTGCCCTTCATGCAGCAGGAACCGGGCGCCACGCACCATCTTGAGCAGCAGCGACGGGAGAACCGGGCGGCGGCGGCGGCGCTGGGGCTGGACCCGTACGGATCGGCCGAGCCGGGGCTCGTGACGCTGGGGGCGGCGCGGCTGGCGTACGACGGCGCGGCGGATGAGGCGTTCAAGGCGAAGGGGAAGGAGCCGGGGTTCGCCCCCCCGGACCGTCGTCCACGCGTGAGGGTCGCGGGGCGGGTGGTGCTGCATCGGGACAACGGGAAGCTGATCTGGATGAACCTGCGGGACGCCGGCGGGGAGGACCTGCAGGTGGCGGCCAGCCAGCGGGAGTGCTCGGAGAGGGGCTTTTCGCTGGCGAAGCTGACGGACCTGGGGGACCTGCTGGTGGCCGAGGGGCCGCTGGTGAAGACGCGGACGGGGGAGGTGACGGTGTGGGCGACGGACCTGCGCCCCGCGGGCAAGTGCCTGCTGCCGCCGCCGGAGAAGCACGCGGGGCTGCACGATGTGGAGCTGCGGTACCGCCAGCGGTACGTGGACCTGTGGTCGAACCCCGAGACGATGCGGGTGTTCCAGCAGCGGTCGCGGCTGGTGGGGCGGGTGCGGCGCTACCTGGATGAGCGGGGGTTCCTGGAGGTCGAGACGCCGATGCTGCAGGCGCTGGCGGGGGGCGCGGCGGCGCGCCCGTTCGTGACGCACATGAAGGCGCTCGATATCGACCTGTTCCTGCGGATCGCGCCGGAGCTGTACCTGAAGCGGCTGCTGGTGGGCGGGCTGCCGCGGGTCTACGAGGTGAACCGGAACTTCCGCAACGAGGGGCTGGACAAGCAGCACAACCCCGAGTTCACGATGCTGGAGGTGTACGAGGCGTACGGCGACCACACGACGATGATGGCGCTGGTGGAGGGGCTGATCCGCGAGCTGGCGACGGTGGTGGTGATCGAGCGGGAGGATCGCACTGCTGCGCCCGAGGACGGGCGAGCAGTGGCACCCGCGGGGGGGCCGGCGCCGGCGGATGAGCTGCCGACGGAGGTGGTGCTTCCGTTCGGGGAGCTGTCGATCGACTACGGGCGGCCGTTCGACCGGGTGTCGTACGCGGAGCTGTTCCGGCGAGCGCTGGGCTTTGACATGACCGACGCGGCGCGGGCGAAGGGCGCGATCGTGGAGCGGAAGCTGACGCGGCGGGTGAAGGGGGCGGCGCTCCCGCCCCCTCAGGGGCTGAGCGACGAGCAGGCGCGGGCGCAGCTGGACCGGGTTGATCCGGTGCTGCTGGTTAACACACTGTTCGAGGAGGTGGCGGAGCACACGCTTGACCCCGCGCGGCCGACCTTCATCACCGGCTATCCCGCGGCGATCTCGCCGCTGACGCGCCCCAGCCGCGCCGATCCGGCGATCGCGGACCGGGCCGATCTGTTCATCGCGCACATGGAGCTGGCGCCGATGTACACGGAGCTGAACGACCCGGATGTGCAGGCGCAGCGGTTCCGCGAGCAGCTCGCGGGCGAGGATGATGAGGAGCGGACGCTCCGGACGTTCGACGAGGACTTCATCCGGGCGCTGAAGGTGGGCATGCCGCCGGCGGGGGGGCTGGGGCTGGGGATCGACCGGCTGATGATGCTCCTGACCAACCAGCGGACGATCCGGGATGTGATGCTGTTCCCGCTGATGCGGCCGGAGTGAGCGGGTCGGGAGCGGCTTTTTTCAACGCGAAGGAAGACGAAGGAGCGAAGGTCGCGAAGGCGGAGCGCTTTCTAGTCCTCATCCTGGTCTTCTTCGCGCTCTTCGGAACTTCGCGTTGAAAAAGGGCCTCTCGGGGGCGTCCGGCCATCCATCGGCAGTCGCCGGTCATTGGGGCTGGTCCCGACCGGGGGTGGTCAGGTAAGCTGGGGGTATGAACCTCCGAAGCTTTGTCGTGCG
Organism: Phycisphaerales bacterium; assembly: GCA_040902425.1. Classification (GTDB taxonomy): domain Bacteria; phylum Planctomycetota; class Phycisphaerae; order Phycisphaerales; family UBA1924; genus JBBDXI01. Next base: position 24,010 of record JBBDXI010000047.1, on the reverse strand, counting down.
TGGGGCTGCGGGCGTGGTGGCGGGTGTGGCCCTGGCGGCCGGGTTGGTTGTGGGGGCCATCGGCGCGGGGGCGGGTGCGCAGCCGCCGGGGCGGTCGCCGCTGGCGCCGCCGGCGAACGGGCCGCGGCATGGCGACAGCACGTGGCACGCGTTCACCAACGCGACGGTGCACATCTCGCCGGAGCGGACGGTGGAGAACGCGACGGTGGTGATCCGCGAGGGGCGGATCGTGTCCGTGCAGGCAGCGCCCGGGCCGCGGGGAGATGGGAAGGCTGTATCGCCGGCGGCGCCCGCCGGCGCGCGGGTGTGGGACTGCGCGGGGCTGCACATCTATCCCGGGTTCATCGACGCGTACGTGGAGGTGGATGCGCCCAGGCCCGACGCGAACTCGCCGGGGGTGCACTGGAGCGTGAAGGTGACGCCGCAGCGCGCGGCGCTCGACGGCACGGGGATCGACGAGAAGACGGCCGAGAGTTTGCGCAAGCTGGGGTTCGCGGCCGCGGCGATGTCGCCGGCGGGGGGCGTGTTCCGGGGGACGAGCGCGGTGGTGTCGCTGGCGAAGCCTTCGAGCGAGAGCAGCCTGGAGCGGCCGCCGGTGTACCTGGCGGGGGCGTACCAGAGCGTGGCGTTCGAGACGAGGGCGAGGCGGCCGCGGGTGGAAGGCCAGCCGCGCGAGCGGGAGACGCCGGATGTGCAGCGGTGGAGCGGGTACCCGGACTCGCAGATGGGGGCGATCGCGCTGATCCGGCAGACGCTGATCGACGCGGAGTGGCACGCGCTGCACGGGCGCGGGGCGGGGGCGAGCTGCCTGGATGCGCTGGCGGTGGACCGGAGGAGGAGCGAGACAGCGAGACAGCGAGCGAGCGAGACAGGGGCGGAGGTCGGGGACCGGGGGAATAACCGGCCGCTGCTGTTCGACACGGAGGATGAGCTGGAGGCCCTGCGGGCTGCGAGGGTCGCGAAGGAGTTCTCGCGGCCGGCGATCCTGCTGGGGAGCGGGACGGAGTTCCGGCGGCTGGCGGCGATCAAGGAGGACGGGCTGCCGGTCGTGCTGCCGCTGCGGTACCCGCGGACGCCGGATGTGGCGACGGTGGGGAAGGCCGACGCGGTGGAGCTGCGCGAGCTGATGACGTGGGAGCAGGCGCCGACGAACGCGCGCCGGCTGGATGAGGCGGGGGTGAGGGTGGCGCTGACGACGGCGAAGCTGCGGAACCGGGCGGAGTTCGAGGAGAACCTGCGGGCGGCGCTGCGGCACGGGCTGAAGCCGCAGCGGGCGCTGGCGATGCTGACGACGCAGCCGGCGGAACTGCTGGGCGTCGCGGACCGGCTGGGGACGATCGAGGCGGGGAAGCAGGCGAACCTGGTGATCGCGGAGGAGGGGCTGTTCGAGGCGTGGCCGGTGAAGAGAGGGACGGAGGGACGAAGGGACGAAGGGACGAAGGGGGAGGAGAAGAAAGAAGGGGAGAAGACGCAGCAGCCGGTCCCGCCCGTGAAGCCGCCGCCGGCGGAGGGGCAGAAGCCGGGGGGGAAGGAAGGGGAGCCGGAGAAGAGGCCCGAGCCGCCGGCGGCGCAGGCGCCTGCGGAACCGGATGCGCCGGATGCGGCGGAGGGTGAGCGCGCCGGCGGCGACGACTCCGCGGGTGGCGAGCGCGGGCGCGGCGAGCGGGAGAAGAAGAAGTCGAAGATCCGCGAGGTGTGGATCGACGGGGTGCGGCACGAGGTGAACCGGGCGCCGGCGAAGGATGTGCACGGGACGTGGAAGATCGTGGCGATCGAGGGGCGCGAGATCGACGAGCCGGACGATGTCGCGGTGTTCTTCACGGTGACGCCCGAGGGCGCGGTGACCTACCGGCGGGCGGGGAAGACGGAGAAGGCGACGAACGTCAAGATCAGCGAGGGGCGGCTGGAGTACACGATCGACGCGAAAAAGCTGTTCGATATCCCGGCGGTGCTGATCGATCAGGGGATCGTCGAGGGGGACCTGATGCACGGGATCACGCCGATGCCGGGGGGGAAGGTGCACCGGTGGACCGCGAAGCGGGTGGGGGAAGGGACGGAGGGACGGAGGGACGGAGCGACGAAGGGGAATGAGGCGGGCGCGCCGCCGCGCGAACGCGAGGCTCGGGGTCGTGAGGCGGCAAACGAAGCGATCGACGACCCGAAAGTTCCACCGGCGTTGCACGCCCAGGTCAAGGAGTACTTCCAGAAGCTTGAAGAACCGGGTGCGCGAGGCGACGCCGAGCCGCGCAAGAGTGCCGAGCAGGAGGAGCGCGAGGCGATCGCCTCGGTGCCCGAGAAGTATGGATACCCCTTTGGGCCCTACATGCTGGAGCAGGTGCCGCGACAACCGTCGTTGATAGAAATCCGTGGTGCGACCATCTGGACGTCCGGTCCTTCCGGTTTGTTGAGGCCGGAGGACGGTGGAACGCTCATCCGGATCGAGAAAGGCAAGATCACCTACGTGGGTCGGGATCTTCCTGGCGAGCCCCCGCCTCCGGGCGATCCCGCGGATTCTGTTCGTATTGACGGCACAGGCAAGCACATCGCCCCGGGGATCATCGACTGCCACTCGCACACGGGGATCAGCAAGGGGATCAACGAGGCGGGGCAGGCGGTGACGGCGGAGGTGCGGATCGGGGATGTGACCGATCCCGACGCGGTCTCGTGGTACCGGCAGCTCGCGGCCGGGGTGACGGCCGTGAACACGCTGCACGGCTCGGCCAACGCGATCGGCGGGCAGAATCAGGTGAACAAGATCCGCTGGGGCGTGCCGCACCCGGACATGATGCACATGGAGGGGGCGAGGCCGGGGATCAAGTTCGCCCTCGGCGAGAACCCCAAGCAGAGCAACTGGGGGGACCAGAACACCGCCCGGTATCCGCAGACGCGGATGGGCGTGGAGATGCTGATCCGGGACCGGTTCACGGCGGCGAAGGATTACCTCGCCGAGCAGCGGACACGCGAGGCGATGCAGGAGCGCGTCGAACCGCACGCGCATGTCAGCATTGAGCCCGGTGGTGTCTCATCGGAGCTGAAGATCAAGATGCCGGACCCCGGCACCTACTCGCCCGCGCCGCTTCCGCCCCGCCGCGACCTCGAGCTCGAGGCCCTCGCCGAGATCCTCGAGGGCAAGCGGCTGATCCACTGCCACAGCTACCGGCAGGACGAGATCCTGATGCTCTGCCGGGTCGCGGAGGAGTTCGGGTTCAAGATCGGGACGTTCCAGCACGTGCTGGAGGGGTACAAGGTCGCCGACGAGATCGCCCGGACGGCCCTGGGCGGTTCGTGCTTCAGCGACTGGTGGGCGTACAAGGTCGAGGTGCAGGACGCGATCCCGGCCAACGGGCCGATCATGGCCGAGCAGGGCGTCTGCGTCAGCTTCAATAGCGACAGCGACGAGTTGGCCCGCCGGCTGAACACCGAGGCGGCCAAGGCGACCAAGTACGGGAAGGTGCCCCCGGCCGAGGCGCTGAAGTATGTCACGCTGAACCCGGCGAAGCAGCTGGCGGTCGAGGGGCGGGTGGGCTCGCTCGAGCCGGGCAAGGATGCGGACTTCGCGATCTGGAGCGGGCCGCCGATGTCGGCGGTGTCGCGCTGCGAGGCGACGTACGTGGATGGGCGGCGGCTCTTCTCCCTGGAGGATGACAAGGCCCACCGCCAGCGCATCCAGAAGGAGCGGCACCGGCTGATCCAGAAGGCGCTGGGCGCGGCCAAGCGCAAGCCGCCGGAGGGCGGGCGCGAGCAGGGCGAGCGGGGCCTCGGCGGGCCGTGGCAGCGCCCGACCGAGGACGACGGCGAGCGGCGGCGGGGCGGGATGCTGGAGCGGCACTACCTGGACATCATGAACCGCGGCGGCGACCCCGAGGCCGCGCGGCCGGGGGAGTGCGGGTGCGGGCTGTGGCACTAGGAGCGATGCACGTGAGAACCAAGAGAAGCACGCTGAACGACCGGCCGGGCGATAGGACCTATAGGTCGTATAGGTCCTATGGGTCCTATGCGCTGGCACTGGGGGCGCTTGGAGCGCTCTTTGCCGGCAGTGTGTCCGCCCAGGACCTGGGCATCAAGGCCCCGCCGCAGAGCAAGCCGTACCTGATCCTCAACGCGACGATCCACCCGATCACGGCCAGGCCGATGGAGGGGTGGATCCTGCTGGACCTGGGGGAGATCCAGGGCCTGGGGATGGGCCAGCCGCCGGAGCAGTTCCGGCGGATGATCCCGGCGAGCGCCGAGGTGATCGAGGGGAAGGGCAAGCACGTCTACCCGGGGCTGATCGCGGCCAACACGCAGCTGGGGCTGGCGGAGATCGCGGCGGTCCGGGCCAGCAACGACTTCCGCGAGGTCGGGGCGGTGACGCCGGAGGTCCGCGCGGCCTCGTCGATCAACCCGGACTCGACGCTGATCCCGGTGACGCGGAGCAACGGCATCCTGACGGCGGCGGTCTTCCCCGAGGGGGGCCGGATCCCCGGGCGGGTGAGCGTGATCCGCATGGACGGGTGGACGTGGGAGGAGATGTCGATCGTGGAGGATGCGGGGGTGGCGGTGGAGTGGCCGCAGATGAGGCCGGTGGCGGCGGCGTGGATGGAGCGGAGCGAGGCGGAGCAGGCGGAGGAGACGCGCAAGGCGGTGGCGGTGATCGAGGACTCGTTCGCGAGCGCGCGGGCGTACCTCGACGCGCGCGAGGCCGACCCGACGCTCCCCGTGGACCTGCGGTGGGAGGCGATGCGGGGGGTGTTCCCGGCGAAGGAGGGGCCGGAGGGCGGCGGGGATGCGCAAGGCCGCACACCCACCGGGCCGGCCGATGCCGGGGCCCGGGATGCGCGGGTTGCGAGGCAGGCCGGGGTGGCCGCGCCGCAGGGCCCGCGCCCGCCGGAGATCAGGCAGAAGAAGGTGTTCATCACCGCGCAGGATGTGGACCAGATCACGGCCGCGGTAGCGTGGGCGGTGCGGAGCGAGTTGAAGCCGGTGATCGTCGGCGGGCGCGATGCGCCGCTGGTGGCCGACCTGCTGAAGCGGCACGGGGTGCCGGTGATCATCACCGGGACGCACAGTTTCCCCAAGCGGGCGGACTCGCCGTACGACGATGCGTTCACGCTGCCGGCGCGGCTGGCGGCGGCCGGGATCAGGTTTGCGATCGCGTCGGCGGACCGGACGGCGCACGAGCGGAACCTGCCGTACAACGCGGCGACGGCGGTGGCCTACGGGCTGGCCCCGGAGGCGGCGCTCCGCAGCCTGACGCTGGACGCGGCGGAGATCATGGGGATCGAGAACCGGCACGGGGCGCTGGAGTCGCGCCGGCCGGCGACGGTGGTCCTGACCGACGGGGACATCCTCGAGGTGACGACGAACGTGGAGCGGGCGTGGATCGACGGGCGGGAGATCGACCTCTCGAACAAGCAGACGGTGCTGGCGGACAAGTACCGGGAGAAGTACCGGCAGAAGGGGTCGATGGGGGCGGGGAAGAACGGGGAGGGGCGCGACGCGAAGGGGCCGTAGGACTGCGGCAAGCGGCAAACGGCAAGAGGCACACGGCAAGCGGCAAACGGCAAACGGGAAGATCGGCTTCTTACGCCGTTTGCCGCGTGCCGTCTGCCGCTTGCCTATTCAACCACATGCTCATCCTGGAGCGTGCGCTGCTGGCCGGCGGGGCCGCGGGTGGTGAGGATGGCGACGAGGCGGATGCGGGGTCGCCCGTTCTCGGCGCCGACCCACTGGGGGGCGTTCTGGAGGGGGAGGCGGTAGGTGCGGGTGGGGGAGTCGTAGAGGGACGAGTTCTCCTTCAGGTCGGAGAGGTTGACATCCCAGTTGAGCTCCTGGCGCGCCGGGGCGGCGGGGGTGGGTGCGGGGCGGAAGAGCCGGACCTGGAGCTGGCCGATGCCCTTGGCGGTGTCGCCCCAGGCGTCGAGGAGCTCGACGTGGCAGATGATCCAGAGCTTGCCCTCGGCGTCGCGCTCGACGCGGGTGAGGGGGTGGATGTGGAGGGAGGCGGGGGCAAAGGGGTTGTCCAGGGCCTCCGCGCCGCCGGGGCCGACGGGGACGGGGACGGCGGGGGGGATGGCGCAGGAGGCCAGGGCGCAAAGCGCGAAGCTCAAAGCGCAAATGCGGATGGGGCGCCGGCGCACGGTGCGCAGTCTAGGGAGTGGACGGGATTCCGGTTGAACGGGGCACGGGGCCCGGCGGCGACTGGCCATCGGCACGGGTTGCGTCCGAGGACGGACGCGAACCCGTGGCACGGTCAGGCCGGCGCGCCGGCGCGCTTCCCGCCGGGGGGGGCCTTGTAGTAGTCGAGGTTGACCTGGATGTAGCGGTTCCACTCCTGGGGGAGGTCTTCCTGCGGGAAGATGGCCTTGACGGGGCACTCATCCACGCAGAGGCCGCAGTCGATGCAGGTGTCGGGGTCGATGAAGAGCTGATCGGCGGTCTCGAACTCCGGCTCGTTCTTGGTGGGGTGGATGCAGTCCACCGGGCACACGTCGACGCAGGAGACATCCTTGGTCCCGATGCAGGGCTCGGCGATGATGTGGGGCATAGGTCGGGGCTTCCGGGGCGGCCGCTCGTGGCCGCGCGGGCATCATAGGGGAAGGGGTGAGGCCGATGAGCCGCATGGGGCCCATGGGACGGGTGGGTCTCATGGGCGAGGGGATCTGGATGAGCGGCACTGCTGCGCGGCGAAGACGCCGCGAGCAGTGGCACCCCGGTCCGGGCACCCGCCTCAGGCGAGGTCGAAGAGGAGCACTTCGGTCTCGCTCGAGGGGGATAGCGTGAGGGACGGCTCGCCGGAGACGGCGGCCCCATCCCCGGGGCCGAGGCGCTGGCCGTTCAGGTCGGCCTCGCCGCGGATGATCTGGACCCAGGCGTGGCGCCCGGGGGCGAGGGCGTGCTCGACGCTCCTGCCCGGCTCGATGACGCCGGCGTAGACGCGGGCATCCTGGGCGATGCTGACGGCGCTCTCGCCGCCCTCCGGCTGCACGATGGGCTCGAGGCGGTTGCGGAGCATGGCCGGGTCGAGGCGCTTCTGCTCGAAGCTGGGGTCGAGGCCCTCGCGGGCGGGCTCGATCCAGATCTGGAGCAGGTGGACGGGGTCCTTGTGGGAGGGGTTGAACTCGCTGTGCGCGATGCCGCGCCCGGCGGTCATTTTCTGGACCTCGCCGGGGCCGATGGTGGCGGTGTGGCCGGCAGAGTCCTTGTGCGCGAGTTGCCCGCTGAGGATGTAGGTGATGATCTCCATGTTGTCGTGGGGGTGCTCGCCGAAGCCGCGCCCCGGGGCGACGACATCCTGGTTGATGACGCGGAGCGAGCGGAAGCCCATGTGGGCGGGGTCGTAGTAGCGGGCGAAGCTGAAGGTGTGGTAGGTGTCGAGCCAGCCGTGGTCGAAGTGGCCGCGGTCGGCGGACTTTCTGACCTGGATCACGGGGAACCTCCTTCCCGCCGGGTGTGGCGGGCGTCGATGGTGAAGGCGGACGGATCGGGCCGCACGGGCGAGCCGAGGACGGCACGCCCGTGGCACCCGGGGCGGGGATCAGATCTTTTTCGTGATGGCGTACTTGCCGGGACCGGCGACGGCGAGGGCCAAGAGGACGACGCCGAGGGTCAGCGGGTACTCCATGCCATCGGGCGAGGCGAAGCTGCCGCGGTGGACCAGGGCCACGGCGACGAACATTGTGAAGGCGAAGAACAGCGCCGCGATGCGGGAGAAGAGCCCCAGCGCGACCATCAGCCCGCCGAAGAACTCGGCCGAGCCCGCGGCGATGGCCGCCAGCGTGGGCGCGGGCAGCCCCAGCGACTCCATGAACCCGGCGGTGCCGCGGATGCCGTGGCCGCCCCAGAGGCCGAAGAGCTTTTGAGCGCCGTGAAAGACGCCGACCACTCCGAGCATGACGCGGATCATGAGGAGGCCGAGGTCGGCGTTGGTGGGGAACTTGTTCATGGTCGTCTCCTTTGGCTGGGGTCACTGAGGGTCGGCGCCGGGGTTCCGGCGGGATTTGGAGAGCAGGCGGCTGAGCTGGCGGAGCTCCGGCTCGGTCATGTGGCCGAGCTGGCGCTCGTGCAGGGCCTTCACGGGCTGGTCGAGGCGGGCGAGGAGGGCGAGACCGGGGCGGGTGATCGAGACCAGGACGAGGCGGCGGTCCTCGGCGGTGCGCTGGCGGGCGACGAGGGCGGCGGCCTCGAGGCGGTCCACCAGGCGGGTGATGTCGGGGACGCGGGCGATGAGGCGGTCGCCGATGACCCGGGTGGGCAGGCCGCGCCGGCCGGCCTCGGCCTCGCCGCGGAGGATGCGGAGGATGTTGTAGGTGGCCTCGGAGAGGCCGTGGGCGCGGAAGAGGCGGGCGAAGGGGCAGGAGAGGACGGAGCAGGTGCGGAGGAGGCTGAGGTAGGCCTCCTCGCGGGGTCGCTCGAAGGGGCGGCGCTTGCCGATCTCGTCCTGGAGGGTGCGGGGCACGGGGCGGGCTCCGACGGGTGTTTGGACACTATCTGTTGAAACAGTATTACGCCGGGGCGCCGGGGTCAAGCGGGAGGCGGGCGAGTGCCCGGAGGGGGTTTCGTAGCCCCGGGGCGGGGACTGCCGCGGCTCACGCGGGCCGGTAATCCCGCCAACCGGGGGCCGGCGCGGGGCCCGCCCGCGCAACCGGAACGGGCGGGGGCCCCGCAGAGACCCGCGGATGGATCGGGGCGGGCGCATTTCGCATGCTTGCCGCACGGCCGAGGTCGGGCGGCCGCTGAGTGAATGTCCCGACTCCAGGGGGCGTCGTCAGCTGTCGCGAGAGCGACGGGCGCGCACGCCGGTTCTGCCCGGTTCGGGCGTCGCGCATGGGGAGCGGGTCCCGGCTGCGGACTGCGCAGCAGGACCCACCGATGCTGCCCCGCGGCGGAGAGAGAACCCCCTGGTAAGCCCCCGCGCTGGTTGCCTCCCCAGCGCGGGGCTTTTTCGTTTTGCGGGCGGTGCCACGGGTGCCACTGCTCGCCGTCTTCGGCTCAGCAGTGGTCGGGCGTTCGCACTGCTGCGCGGCGAGGACGCCGCGAGCAGTGGCACCCGGAGCACGTGCAGGGGCGCCCGGAGTCGGCAGTGGCACCCCGGCGTGGCGCTACGCTTCGGCGTGCGCATCCTGCTCACCAACGACGACGGCATCCACGCGCCGGGGCTGGTGGCCCTGCACGGGGCGCTCACGGGCGCGGCGGAGTTCGAGGGGCCGCTGACCGAGCCGCAAGGGCGGGACACCGCCAGCCGCTCGCCGCGCTCGGTGGTCCTCGCGATCGCGCCGCTCACGGTGCAATCGGCGAGCTCGCACGGGGTGACCGTCCACTCGCCCCTGATGGTCAGCCGCCACCGCGTGAACGAGCGGATGGAGGGGCTGGCGGTGGATGCCCGCCCCGCCGACTGCGTGAAGCTGGCGATCTCCAGCCTGTGGCCGGAGAAGTTCGGCGCCGGCTCGCGCCCGGACCTGGTCATCTCCGGCATGAACGCGGGGGCCAACTGCGGGATCAACGTGATCTATTCGGGAACGGTGGCCGCGGCCCTGGAGGCGGCGTTCCTGGGCGTGCCCTCGATCGCGGTGAGCCTGCACATCGGGCGGGGCCGGCCGCTGTTTGACCTCGCGGCGGTGCACGCGCGCCGGGCGATCGAGGCGGTGATCGCGGGGGGTTTGCCGCGCCCGCACGAGTGCCTGAGCATCAACATCCCGGTGACGGAGGCGCCGCCGGGGCCGGGGGAGACCTGGCCGGCGGATGAGGAGCCGCGGGCGGTTTATGCGCGGCGCGACCCGGCGGTGATGCCGCCGGTGCGGGTGTGCCCGATGAACACGCACGGGCTGGTGGACCAGTACGAGCGGCGGGTGAGCCCGGCGGGGCTGGAGTACTACTGGGCGAGCGGGCACGGGCTGGACTTTCGCGCCACCGAGACCGGGTCCGACGTGGACCTGCTCCTCAAGGGCCACATCACCGTCACGCCGCTGTGGTACGACCTGACGAGGCACGGGTCGCTGGAGGAGTGGCGCGGGCGGGTGGGGGGCGGCTGAACCTCGGTGCCACTGCTCGCGGCGTCCCCGCCGCACAGCAGTGCCAAGCATCACAGTGCAGCCCAACCACTGCTGCGCCGAAGACGGCGAGCAGTGGCACCACGGCCGGCGGCCGCTACGGACACCCGCGGGCATACTCCATCAGGAAGCACCCGAAGTCCGCGACGTTCAGCACCGGCGGGGTTGTGCTCGCGTCGCAGTTGGCGTACGCGTCCCCGGCGCTGTACCGCTGGAGAAAGCAGGAGAAATCCCCTACGTTCAGCAGCGGAGGCGTCGGTGAGCAATCACAGTTCGCGTAGCACGGGAAGGTCCTCAGTCGCGCTACGCCCGGCGCCACCGCCCCGCCAAGAGCGGTGAACGAACCGCCGACCCACAGCCCATCCGGGCGGCTCCGCACGTCTGAAACCACGCCCGCGACCGGCGCGGCCAGGCTGGCCCATGCCGATCCATCCCAGGCGCGCAGCATCGTGTGAGTCGGACCGCTGGTCGGCACCCACCCGCCAACGATCAGGCGCGACCCGTGCTGCCGAACCACCGTGACCATGCCCGGCACGCCCGGGGCGATCGGCTCCCAGGCAGTGCCGCTCCAGCGCGCCAGCCGCTCGGCCGCGACTCCGCCGACGCTCGTGAAAGATCCGCCCGCGAGCAGCGCCCCTTCAAAGGTGCTGACGCTCTGAACGCGGGCATTGAAGGTCCCGCCCATCTGCACCCAGTGGTCGTTCTCATAGCGCCACACCACGGACGCGCTCCCGCTATACGGCCGCCCGTAGGCGTGCAACTGCCCCTGGTGGATGATGAGCCCGAGCACCTCGCCTGGCGGGCTCATCTGGGTCCACGCCTGGCCGTCCGGTGAAGACTCCACGGAAACGTACGTGTTGTTCCGGTACCACCACCCTCCCGCCACCAGCAGCCCGTTCCACTCCACCAGCGAACCGACCCCCGCGAGGCTGGAGTCGAAATCGAGCGGCTCCCAGGTGCTGCCCGTTCGTCGGTAGAGCGACGCCTGCATGAAGGCCGCCCCGCCGACGTAAAGCGCGCCACCGAACTCGATCGCGCACCGCGGCGAAACCAGCGGGACACCCGTCTCGACCGCCCATTGATCGCCCTGCCGGCGCGCCAGCCCGTGCCCGGCGGCGCCGGCGCTATCCGTCATCTGGAACCCGCCGGCGATACACGGCTGCCCGTCGATCTCCCCGATCCACGAGACCTCACCCGACAGGTTCGGCGCCGGCCATGCATCCTCCCACTGCGCGCCGTCCCAGCCCGAAGCAAGGCAGTACAGCTTCCCGTTCATCTCCGTCAGCGGCCCGAAGACGGCGCGTCCGCCCACATGGCCCCAGACTCCGTTGCTCAAGCGAGCCAGTTGCGCCCCCCAGGGCGGGCCCTGAATAACAAAGTCTCCGCTCGCGTAGAGATCACCCCCGTAAGAGCCGAGCCAGAACGCATACGCATGCTGGAACGAAGGTCCAATGCCCGTACCCGCAAACTCCCACTGCGCTCCGCTCCAACGCCCCACTGGGTTGCCGTGGAACGCGTAGGTCCCGGCGTACAACTCGTTCTGGTGCGCGATCATCGAATAAGGCAGGATTCCCGACTCGTGCACCGTCAACGCAGCGCCGTCCCAGAAGCCCAGCGCACCCGAGCCGCCGATCGCAAGGGTGCCCCCGACGACCGTCATCGCGGTCGGCATTGCCGGGAACGGAGTCGGGAGCCCCACCCATCCCTGGGCCGTCAGCCGCGCCACGCGCCCGCTCACGCCCGCGAAGGAAGTGAACCCGGCGGCGTACAACTCGCCGTTGTACACGGCCACGGCCCACGCCGACTCCCCCGCGTTCGGCCCTGTTCCCAAAACGGTCCAGCTCGTGCCGTCGTAGGCGCTCACGACCGGCCCCGCCGGCCCGCGCCCCGCCGCCACCAGCTTCCCCTGGTGTACCGCCAGTGATCCGGTGAAGAAGCCAGTGAAACCCGGGTCCGGCAGCTCGCGCCACGACTGCCCATCCCACGCTACCAGCCCGTGGCCCGTCACCAGGTTTGCGATGGTCCGGAAGCCCCCCGCCAGCACCAGCATCGACCCCTGCGGCCCCGGCCCGTCCGGGTCCCAGGCGACGCTCCCCCAGACCACGTTGTCCGCCCCGGCCAAGGCCAATCCCAGGCCGTCCCACTGCGGCGGACACTGCCCCGCGGCCACGGCGCATCCCGCGATCGCGGCTGCTGACGCACCGATCGCCGTTCTCATGTTTGCCTCCCGGTCGTGCTCGGCGCCTTCATCGATCAAGAACAGATCGATCCGGTCCGTCCACGTATACGACGGCATTCGATCCGCGGATTCCGGGCGCAGCTGGCGGGCCCGCGCGGGAGGCACGCCGTACCGCCAGCGCCGCCGATCCGATGGGCGGAGTAGCTCACGGGGTTGGGGTCACCGCGTTGCCGGCCCTCAGACGCCCAGCGCCCAACCACTGCTGCGCCGAGGACGGCGAGCAGTGGCACCCGGCGGATGCCCGGGTTGCCAGTTTCCCTACCCCTCCTGCCCCATCTCCTGCGTCAGCGCATCAATTGCGCGGTCCATGCGCTCGGCGCTGTCGTACGATCCCTCCGCGATCTCGCGGCGGATGCGGTCGACGAGGTCCTGGCGGATGTCGGGCATGGCGTTCAGCTTGCTCAGGAGGCGGGCGCGGTCGGAAAGCTCGACGCGGTCGGACGGGCGCCGCGTGGGCTGGGCGGAACGGGTCGCCGGGCCGTAGCCCGGCGCGGGCGCGGTATCGAAGCGGTCGCTGGGAACCCCCGACACGGGTGCGATATCAGACATACGGAGCCTCCACCACTTATGCCACTAGCCCTCGGGCGCCAACCCTCCACCACAACCACCTGTCGGGCCTCTCCGGCGTTGTCTATCGTTCGCCCCGTGAAGCACCCTTGAAACTTTGGAGCGCCGGGGAGGGAACCCGCAAGCGTTTGGGCCACAAGAGTTTATCATCGATAACCGGGGGGCGGACGAGGGGGGCAGGCGAGGTCTTTGCGCGACATTTTTCGACGGTCGGAGCGACTCCAAATGTTCAAGAAAACTGACCGCACCGCGATCGCTTTGTTCGGGTGGCTCACCCTCGCCGCCGGCCCCCCAGCGCTGGCCCAGATGCCCGGCGGGCCGGCGAAGAAGCCCCCCGGGCAGGCCCCGAAGCAGACGCCGCGGCCCGCGCCCAAGTCCGAGCAGGACCGGCTCCGCGAGGAAGCCCGCGATGTCCTGGGGCCGGCGAAGCGCAAGACGCCGGTCGCCGAGGCGGGCAACACCTCCTGGCACATCGTCATCGCCGCCTTCAAGGGCGACGACCGGAACGATGCGGCCGCGCACGGCCTGCGGCAGGTGCAGGGGGAGGGCGGGCTGCCCGGGGCGTACCTGGAGCAGCGCGGCGAGATGCTGGTGATCGCGTACGGGAAATACACGGGCCCGATGGACAAGCGGGCGGTGGCGGACCTGGACCGGATCAAGAAGATCGAGGTGGTGGTGGGCGGGTCGCCGCAGCGCCCGTTCGAGGCGTGCTTCCTCTCGCCGCCGGCGGACATCCCCGGGACGGTGCCCGAGTTCGACCTTCGCAACGCCCGGAAGCTGACGGGCGACTGGGTGCTGTACACGCTGCAGGTGGGCGTCTACAGCCGCGAGGACGGGAAGGAGGCGACGGCCGCGGACATGGCGGAGTTCCGCAAGGCGGCGGAGCAGGCGGTGGTGCAACTGCGGCGGGAGGGGGACCCGGCGTACTACTACCACGGGCCGCGCCGGAGCATGGTGACGGTGGGGCTGTTCGGGATGGACGACTTCGACCCGCAGGCGCCGGGGGTGGAGAGTCCGGTGCTGAGGAAGCTGCGGCAGAAGTACCCGCACAACCTGCTGAACGGGATGGGTGTGCGGCGGACGATCAAGATCACGGACCCCAAGACGGGGGCGCAGGTGAAGCGGGAGAAGATCGAGAGCAGCGCGCTGGTGAACGTGCCGAAGGACTGAGCGGGCCCGCGTTCACGCCGCCCCGCACTCGGGGCAGGGGCCGGCGGGGATGCCCCGCCGGTCGTAGCCGCACGCGGCGCAATGTCCCGGGCGCGGTCTTCGCCTCACAAGCCGCCCGGCCGACGGGGCGAGCGCAAGCAGCGCGGCCGCGAGAAGGCACGCCCCGAGCCACGTGGGGGATCGCCACAGCCGTTCCGCGGCGTTCAGGGCGAACGCGCCGGGGTGAACCGTGATCCCCTGGCGGTCCCCCTCGAGCACGTTCCCTGGCGGGGAGTCGTAGTAGCGGTAGTAGCGGTCGCGGTTCGCGTAGGTGGCCGCCACCAGGGCTCGCCACGCCCGCTTGTCGTGCGCGGGCGGACCGGCCGAGGCCGGCTCGACGTTGAAGGCGTCGACGGTCCACTCGACCCGTGTGTAACGAGGGAACCCGGTCAAGACCCGGCGCACCGTGAAGGCGGCGGAACCAAGAACCACAGCGCCCGCCGGGACGGACCGCGCCGGCTCCGCGTCGACCCGACCAAGGAGGGCGACGCCCGTCGAGGTCCTTGCAAAGACGTGGTGCCATTCGGCCGTGTGCGTCGTCGGGCCGCCGGGCCGGATGTCGGACCAGGCGTATCCGCCGGCCTGCGGGTTCGAGGCGAGATAGACGCCGGCACCGGTGCACAGCGCCGCGGCCGCAACTCCGAACACGGCGAGCGCGCGCAGGCGCGGGCGGGTCCGGGGCACCGGCTGTGGCTGGCGGTCAATCATGGGCGGCGCTCTCGGAACACCCGGACATCTACGCACTACGACCAGCGCTACAGCCGGCGCGCCACGACGAGGCCCTGGCGGTTCATGATGCACGCGGCCTCGAAGTCGCGGTCGGCGGCGACCATCCGGTTCATGCGGTCCACGGCGTCGCGCTCGGGGGAGCTGCCGGGGGGCTGGTCCATGGTCCAGTTGGAGCCCAGGGCGTTGTCGGCGATGAAGAGGCCGCCGGGTTTGATGAGGGGCCTGAGGAGGCGGAAGTAGTCGGGGTACTCGGTCTTGACGGCGTCGATGAAGGCGACATCCACGGAGGCGTCGCCGAAGCGGGCGGCGAGGGCGGGGAGGACCTCGAGGGCGGCGCCGCGGACGAGCTCCACGCGTCCGGCGAGGCCCGCCACGGTGAACTCGCGCTGGGCGAAATCGGCGTGCGCGGGCTCCAGCTCGATGGTCACCAGCTTGCCGCCGGGGGCCAGGGCTCGGGCGAGCCAGATGCCGCTGTAGCCGGCGAGCGTGCCGAGTTCGAGGATGAGCGAGGCGCCGCGCCCGGCGTTGGTCATGGAGGCGAGCATCTTCAGCAGGCGGCCGACGTCGGGGGAGATGGCGATGTCGGGCAGGCCCGCCTTCGCCGCCCGGCTCATGAGCGTGGCGAGCTGGTGGTCGGGGCGGCCGAAGACCTCGGCGGCGTAACGGGTGAGGAACTCCCAGCGGTCCGGCGTCATCTCCATGGCCCGGGAGCGTACGGCGTGAAGTCCGTGCCCGCGCGTGGCCGCGGGGGTTCGCGGCGGGCGCAATTGCAGGGCAGGGACCCGGTCCACACAAGGCACGGGCACGGCACGGGCATGGGGGTGCGCATGAAGGGCAGGACGCTGGCGGTGGCGGGGGCCGGGCTGGGCGTGGGTGTGCTGGCGGCGGCGGCGATGGCGGGGGGCTTCTGCGCCCGGCGCCCGTACGACTGGGCCGGGAAGGTGGCGCTGGTGACGGGCGGCTCGCGGGGCCTGGGGCTGGTGCTGGCGCGGGAGCTGGTTTGCCGCGGGGCCCGGGTGGCCATCTGCGCCCGCGACCGCGTGGAGCTGGCCAGCGCGCGGGCGGAGCTGGCGGCCCGGGGCGATGAGGAGGCGTTCGCCGTCGTCTGCGACCTGACCGACGCCAACTCGGTGCGCTCGATGATCCGGACGGTGGAGCAGCGGCTGGGGCCGATCGACGCGTTGTTCAACAACGCCGGGGTGATCGCGGTGGGTCCGGCGGATGTGATGGGCCCGGAGGACTACGAGCGGGCGCTGCGGACGCACTTCTGGGCCCCGCTGTACACGACCATGGCGGTGCTGCCGGGGATGCGCGAGCGGGGCGGCGGGCGGATCGTGAACATCAGCTCGATCGGGGGGAAGGTGGCGGTCCCGCACATGGCGCCGTACTGCGCCAGCAAGTTCGCCCTGGCGGGGGTGGGGGAGGCGCTGGCGGAGGAGTTCCGGCGCTACGGGGTGTACATCACGACCGTCTTCCCCGGGCTGATGCAGACGGGCAGCCCCGTGAACGCCCTGTTCAAGGGCCGGCACCGGGCCGAGTACACGTGGTTCGCGCTGAGCTCCTCCGTGCCGGGGCTGGTGATGAGCCCGGAGAAGGCGGCGCGCCGGGTCCTGCGGGCGGCGGAGCGGGGCCGGGCGCAGCTCGTGGTCGGCCTGCCGGCGAAGCTGGCCGCGGCGGCGCACGGGCTGATGCCCGAGACGTGGGTCAGCATCATGGCGGGGCTGAACCGGGTGCTGCCGGGGCCGGGGGGGATCGAGGAGCCGGTGCGGGGTCGGGAGAGCGAGACGGCGGTGTCCACGTCTTTCCTGACGCGGGCGGTGTACCGGGCGGCGGAGCGGAACAACCAGTTTGCGGCCTCGCGCCCGCCGTTCGCCGGGGCGAGCCCGTCCTAGAGCCCGGACCGGGACTGGATGATCCCTTGTTTGGTGTACGGCTCGCCGCACTCCGGGCACGCGCCGGAGCGCCCCAGGCCGCGCAAGGCGTACTCACACCGGGGGCACCGCAGGTCCAGCGCGTCGATCGCTTCGCCATCCAGGGGCTCGGAGGTGTCCTCGTAGCACAAGGCCAGCAGTTCCGGCCCGTGCCGGGCGAGCAGGACGTCGGTGACCGATACCGGGGCCGCGCACGCCGGGCAGTGGGCCACCGAGGCGTCCAGGGGGAGGCGCTCGCCGCACGACGGGCAGGGCGCGAGCACGCGCGGATCGAGCCGCGACAGGTCGGGCGTGGCCTGCGCCTCCAGATCGGCGGCCGCCAGCGGGGGCATCCGCTCCCATTCGCGGAGGAGTTCCCGCGCCGCCGGTTCCAGCGCGTCATCGACCGTCACACCGAAGCCGCCCCCCTTGGACGCCAGCCCGGCCCCGCCGAGCGCATCCAGCTCGCCCATCACCCGGGCGGCGATCCCGTGCTGAACGAGCCACTGCTGCGCCTGCCGCGCCAGCACGATGCCGGGGTACGCCGCGGCGATGCCCACCGCTACCCCGCCTTCTCGGCGGGGAACTCGACGCTGGCGATCGAGGCGACGTCGGTGAGGCGGACGCCGCCGGTGGGCTTGGCGACCACGATCATGCTGGGGTTCTTGGGGGGGAGGAAGATGACCTCCGGGTGCGGGACGCGGACCGCGCCGCCGCAGCGCAGGCGGAGGGTGAAGGGTCGGAAGGGGCGGGCGGTGGCGGCACGGGCCAGGACGTCGCGCTTCATGGGGGCGGACTATACCGCGCCGGGCCCCGCGCGCCTCGCGCTTCGGCGGCCCACCGGCGGTTCACACGCGCGGGATGAACGAATGGCACGGGGGGCGCTGCGCCGGGCGGGCGCGGGGCGGGTGTTTATGGGGCGTGCGATCCGCTAATCTTCGCCCGTGCACGACCTGCCGCTGATCACGACCGTCGCCGGGGCCTTCGCGGCCGCGTGGGTGCTGGGGATTCTCACCCACCGCCTGGGGCTGTCGCCCATCGTGGGCTACCTGCTGGCGGGGGTGGTGATCGGCCCGTTCACGCCGGGGTTCGTGGGGGATGTGGGGATCGCGCACCAGCTCGCGGAGGTGGGCGTGATCCTGCTGATGTTCGGCGTGGGGCTGCACTTCCACTTCCACGAGCTGCTGGCGGTGCGGCGGGTGGCCGTCCCCGGCGCGGTGGTGCAGAGCCTGGTGGCCACGGCGCTCGGGGGCGCGCTGTTCTTCACGATCTTCGACTGGCCGCTGAGCGCCGGGCTGGTGCTGGGGATGGCGATGGCCGTGGCGAGCACGGTGGTGCTGCTCCGCGTGCTGATGGATGGGGGCCTGCTGACGACCGAGCACGGGCGGGTGGCGGTGGGGTGGCTGATCGTGGAGGACATCTTCACGGTGCTGCTGCTGGTGCTGGTGCCGGTCCTGGCGCGAGCGATGGGCGCCGGCTCGGGCGCGGGGGGCGCGCCGGAGGAGGCGACGGCCTCGGCGCTCACGTCGATCGGCTGGGCGGTGGGCAAGCTGGCGGTGCTGCTGGCGCTGGTGTTCCTGGCGGGGTCGAGGGTGGTGCCCTGGATCCTGATGAGGGTGGCGAGGCTCCGCTCGCGGGAGCTCTTCACGCTGACGGTGCTGGTGCTCTCGATCGCCGTGGCCGTCGGGTCGGCCAAGGTGTTCGGGGCCTCGGTGGCCCTGGGGGCGTTCCTGGCGGGGATGGTCGTGGGCCAGTCGCCCCTGAGCCACCAGGCGGCGTCCGATGCGCTGCCCATGCGGGACGCGTTCGCCGTGCTGTTCTTCGTCTCCGTGGGGATGCTCTTCGACCCGACCTTCCTCGTGACCAACCCGGGCATGGTGGCGGCGGGGCTGGGGATCGTGCTGCTGGCCAAGCCGGCGGCGGCGCTGCTGATCGTGGCGCTGCTGGGCTACCCGGCGCGGACGGCGCTGATCGTGGCGGTGGGGCTCGCGCAGATCGGCGAGTTCTCGTTCATCCTGGCGGAGGTCTCGCGCGAGCACGGGCTGATCCCGGAGGAGGGGACGCACGTGCTGATCGCCGCGGCGATGGTCTCGATCACGCTGAACCCGATCCTGTTCAAGTCTCTGGGGGGGATCGAGGCGTGGCTGCGGCGCCGGCCGCGCCTGTGGGGGTTGCTCAACGCACGCGCGGACCGGCGGATGCGCTCGTTGAGCGTGCCGCCGGAGGGCGGGCCCGAGAGCGGCAAGCCGCTGGCCATCATCGTCGGCTACGGGCCGGTGGGGCGTGCGGTGGACGCCGTGCTGCGCGACACGGGCCTGGAGACGGTGATCGTGGACCTGAACGCCGAGACGGTGCGGGGCCTGACGCGCCAGGGGCGCCCGGCGATCTACGGCGACGCGACCCGCGCGGACATCCTCGAGCAGGCGGGCATCCGGCGGGCGGCGCACCTGGTGCTGACGCTCCCCGACGCGGAGAACGCGGTGCAGCTCGTGCTGGCGGCGCGAGAGCTGAACGCGGACGTCGAGATCACGATCCGCGCCCGCTACCTGCAGGACCGCGAGGCCCTGCACGCGGCCGGGGCCGCGACGGCGGTGCTGGAGGAGGCGGAGGTGGGGATCGCCCTGGCGACGCAGGTAATGCGGCGGCGGGGTGTGGAGGAGGCGACCATCGAGAAGATGGGGCGGGCGCTGCGGCAGCTGTGGCTGCGGGAGTAACCGCGAGCTCAACCGGCCTTGCGGCCGCGGCGGGAGTCCTCGAACTCGATCTCGACGACCATCAGCAGATCGATAAGGCGGATGCCACCGGAGACGGTCGAGATCACGATCGTGCGCGGGTTCTTTGGGGGCATGTAGAGGAAGTCAGGGTGCGGGATGCGCACGCTGCGCGAGTCCGCCAGGTGGAGCGTAAACGGCTTGAAGGGTCGGCCCTCGCGGGCTTCGCGCAGCGCGTCGATGGTCATACCGCCATCTTACGCACCGAGGCCCGGCGGCGCGTCACCTGATGGGCGCCGGCTCGGCGGGGTCGGCCCGCATGAAGAGGGCTTCGCCCTTCTCGATGGGCTGGCCGGGCGTGAGGCCGTGGGGGCCGCCGAAGCGGGCGAGTTCGGCGAGGGGGACGCCGGGGGGCGGCGTGCAGGTCCAGCGTTTCCAGAGGTCCGCCATCCTGGCGGGCATCGTGGGGGAGAAGAAGAGCGAGGCGATGCGCAGGGCCTCGGCGCAGGTGTAGAGGATTCCCGCGAGCTGGTCCTTCGCGCCGGGCTCGGTCTCGACGCGCTTGGCCAGCTTGAAGGGCTCGGTCTGGTTAATGTAGCCATCGACGGCGCGGACGATTTCGATGCCGTGGTGGGAGGCGGCGATCAGGTCGAAGTCGCCGGCCTCGGTGAGGGCGGCCTCGGCGGCGCGGCGGGTGAGGGAGGGAAAATCCGGAAGAGGGGAAGAGTTGGCAGAAGCCGTCGGAGCGGTAGCCCCTTCCGCCCCGCTGCGCGGGGCTCCTCCACCGGGGAAAGGCGGCACCTTCCCGTCGAAGTACTTCGCGATCATGTTGCTCACGCGGCTCGCCGAGTTGCCGATCCCGTTCGCCAGGTCCGCGTTGTACACCTCCACGAACTTCGCGTGCGCGAAGTCGGCGTCGTTGGCGCCCAGCGGCCCCTGTGTCACCAGGTACCACCGCAGCGCATCCAGCCCGTAGCGCCCGGCGTACGCCCGCAACTGCTCGATCTCGATGAAGTTCCCCAGGCTCTTGCTCATCTTCCGACCTTCGCTGATCCACCAGCCGTGGGCGTAGATCCGCTGCGGCAGGGGCTCGCCCATCGCCATCAGCATCGCCGGCCAGATCACCGCGTGGAACCAGAGGATGTCCTTCCCCAGCACCTGCACCGCCGGCGGCCACCACGCCCGCCGCTCCGGCGTGTCCACCACCGTCAGGTAGTTGAAGAGCGCGTCGATCCAGACATAGATCCGGTGCGAGGGGTCGCCCGGCATCCGCACGCCCCATTGCGTGGCCGCGTCGTCGGTCACGGGGCGCGAGATGGGGACATCCTGGAGGCCGCCGCGGATGCGTCCCAGGGTCTCGTTGCGGCGGGCGTCGGGCTGGATGAAGGTGGGGTTCTTCTCGATGTGCTCGGTCAGCCTCGCGCCGAACTGCGACAGCTTGAGGAAGTAGCACGGCTCGGTCCGCTTCACCAGGGGCTTGCCGGAGACGGCGCTCTTGAAGCCTGCCTCCTTGGCCGCGGTCTCCGTGACGTACTCCTCCTGGTTGAGGTCGTACCACCCGGTGTACTCGCCCTTGTAGACGGCGCCCGACTTCTGGAGGCGCTCGATGTACCCGGGGACCCTGTCCTTGTGGCGCGGCTCGGTGGTGCGGATGAAGTCGTCGAACTCGCACCCCATGAGCTCGAAGGCGGCGCGGAACTCGGCGGCGTTGCGGTCGGCCCAGGCCTGGGGGGTCACGCCGTGATCGCGGGCGCTGGTGACGACCTTGTCGGCGTGCTCGTCGGTGCCGGTGAGGAGGAACACAGAAGACACAGGCGGGACGCCCGTGCCGCTGGCGGGCGGGGCTTCGCCGCGGATCAGCCGCTGGAACCGCGCGGCCACATCGGCCAGGAGGGTGGTGTAGCAGTGCCCGATGTGGGGCCGGTCGTTGACGTAGTAGATGGGCGTGGTGATGTAGTACGGGGTGCCGGCGGGCATGGCGAAAGTGTAGGGATCGGCGCTGCCCCCGCGCGCCGCGCCCGCACGCCGGCCCCTATGCTCCCGGGCCTGTCCCGGAGGTCTCAGCCATGAGCGTCCCCGTCCGCCCCGGCTTCATCCCCGTCGGCCGCCTCGTCGTGTACCTGGTCATCCTCGCGGCGCTGGTCGGCGGCTACGTCGTCTTCCAGCGCTACATCCGGGAGACGGAGGAGTCGAGCGGCGAGATGACGGCGCCCGACGGCGGCGACATCGCCCGGGCCGTCTCCGACCAGCACCGCTCCGCATCGACCAACCCCGGCGTGCTCCCGCTGACGGACGCCGCGAAGCTCAGCGACCAGTTGGGCATCTGGCTGGGGACGCGCAAGACCGTCGAGGAGCTCTTCGAGGAGCGCAAGGGCCCCTCGTTCGTGGGGGCGCGGGAATCGACGATCCCCGGCGCCGGGCCCGGGGCGCAGCTGGTCTTCCGCACCGACGCCTCCGGCGGCACCGACAAGACCGCCAGCCTCTTCCTCAAGAAGTACATGTGGAACCCCGTGCTCCCCGAGGACCGCGCCTTCTCGCTGGAGGGGACGGGCCCGGCGGCCCCGACGATCACCGTGTGGCGCCGGGGCGGGCTGGTCTACTACATCGTGGGGCCCCGGTCCCCCGCCGACGCCCTCCGCACCGGCCTGGGGGCCCCGGCCGCCAGTGCCCCCTTCGACCCGGAATGAGCCTCCGGCCCCCGGCGCCCGACGGCCCTCGCGGGGCTCATATGATCAGCGGTCAGGGAGGATCGCCATGAACACCCGCCGTAACCCGCCGCGCTGCGCCGCCTGGATCGCGGGCCTCTGCGGCCTCGCCGCGGCCGCCCATCCGGCCCTCGCCCAGCACGCGCTGGACCGCAACCTCCAGGTCGGCTCGGGCGGTGTGAACCCCGCCGGTCGGAACATCGCCGAGGAGGTGCGTTTTCGCAACGCGATCGTGACCGGGAACATCCCGGGCGGGATGTCGCTGCGGGCGGATGTGGGGTACAGCGCCCCGGGGGAGATGTTCACGCGGCTGGGCTCCAACGACCTCTACGCCTTCCGGCGCGACTCGGTGTACTCCGGCCTGGGGGGCCTGGGCATCCGCGGGACCGATGCGCTGCAGTACCAGTTCGCGGCCACGACGGGGAACAACCCCCCGCCGATCGGCTACGGCGTGCCGACGGTGCGGCGGTTCGGGACCGGGGCGACGGCGGCGAGCGTGCAGGAGCCGCCCCGGGTTGCCGGACCTTTGGGGAGCGACATCATGACGGCCCCGCGCCCCGGGACCGAGATGGATATAACGCCCGGGCTGCGCTCGCCCGCGGCGTTCAATTCCAGCCGGGACCTTCGCCCCTCGCTGCTGGCGCAGGTGCGCGACGAGCAGGGCGTGACGCGGCTGGTCACCGCCTCATCCCTCCGCGGCATCGCGATGGAGCAGGGCGCGGCGTGGAGCACGCTGCCGGGCCAGGGCGCGGGGGCGGTCCCGGGCCTCCCTGCGACGGGGGCGCCGACCGGGGCCCCGACGGGGGATTCCCGCACCGGTTCCGAGCGCGAGCGCGACGGGGACCTGGCGCCCAACCCCTTCACGCCCCGCGGCACCGAGGCGCAGCCCGTGGACACCCGCATCCGGCACCGGATCGAGACCGGGGCGGACACGCGGGCGCCGTACGACGAGGTGATGGACCGGGTCCGGCGCAGCGCGATGTCGGAGGTGCAGCGCGAGATCGCCGCGCGCGGGGGCGACCCCGCAGCGCAGGGTGCGGGGGCGGCCCCCGGGGCAGCGCAGGGCGGCGCCCAGGACCAGCGCGCCGACTGGGAGCGCCGGCTCGACGACCTGCGCGAGGAACTCCGCGACCCGCGCAACCCCTGGGGCCAGCCGCGGGACCCCCACGCCCAGCGCCCGCGCGAGCAGCCCCGTCCCGACCAGCCCCCGCGGTACGAGCTCCCGCCGCAGCCGGGCGCGACGGGCGCCACGGGGAGCACCGGCGCCACCGGGCCGACCGGGGCGGCCCGCCCGCCGACCACGCTGCCCGACGCGACGAACCCCGCGAGGGGGATGTCGCCGGAGACCATCCGGCTGCTCCGCGCGGCGCGGGATGAGGTGAAGGTTTTGGCGCCCTCGACGGGGATGGACCCCTACGCGCAGGCGATGCGCATCGCCCAGGACCACCTCGCCGGCGGGCGCTACTTCGACGCCGAGGAGCGCTTCACCTCGGCCCTGGGCGCCCGCCCGGGCGACCCCATGGCCGCGGCGGGGCGCGTCAACGCCGAGCTGGGCGCGGGCATGTTCCTCTCGGCGTCCCTCAACCTCCGCTCGCTGCTGGTTCAGCACCCGGAGATGGCGGCGGTGAAGTACGCGCAGGACCTGATGCCGCGCCCGGACCGCGTCGGCCCGCTGATGGACCGGCTGACCGAGCTGAGCGGCGAGGACACGCCGCAGGGGCGTGACGCCGGGCTGCTGCTCGCCTACATGGGGTACCAGACGGGCGGGGAGCCGGCGTTGCGCAAGGGCCTGGAGGCCATGTCGCGCGGCGGCTGCGCAGCGCCCGACCAGATGCACCGCCTCGCCGACATGCTCCGGGCCGTGTGGCTCGAGGGCGCCCCCGCCGAACGCCGCCCCGCGGGCCCGGCTCCC
>JBBDXI010000046.1:0-29271 GCA_040902425.1 Phycisphaerales bacterium | reverse complement strand
CTGGTTCTCCACGAAGTACTCGGGCTTGTTCATCTTCCCGATGTCGTGGTACAGCGAGCCCACGTAGGTCAGCAGCGCGTCGGCCTTGATCGCGTCGGCCGCGCTCTCGGCGATGCTCGCCACGTTCAGCGAGTGGTTGTACGTCCCCGGGGCCCGCTGCTGGAGCTGCCGCAGCAGCGGCTGCTTGGGGTCGCGCAGCTCGATCAGCGTCATCCCCGTCGTCACCTCGAACGTCCGCTCGATCGCCGGCAGCAGCGCCAGCGCCAGCACCCCCACCCCCAGCCCCCCCAGCCCCGCCAGGGCCGCGTCCGGGAGCGTCTGCATCATCACCTCCGTCACGATCGGGCGGTCGATCAGGGCCACCAGCAGCGTCCCCACCGCCAGCGCCGCCCCCGTCGTCAGCCCCATCCGGATGATGCCGCGCCGGTCGCGGATCTCGTAGAGCTGCACCACCGCGAAGCTGATCCCCGTCAGGATCAGCGCGTACACCCCGATCGGCTGGTCCAGCGCGATGCACACCAGCACCCCGTGCAGCGTCCCCAGGGCCAGCGCCACCCGCCGGTCGTACCCGATCACCAGCACCACCGCGATGAAGACCGTCGGCGCGATCGCCGTCAGCATCAGCAGCGCCGGGTTCCACACCGTCCCCGCGCACGCCACGCCCAGCGAGCTCGACAGCAGGAAGGCGATGGTCAGCATGCGCTGCGGGCTGTGCCGCACCCGGGGGGCGAACACCACCAGGTACCCCGCCATCGCCAGCGCGATCGCCGTCACCGCCCCCAGCACCGACGCCGCCCGCACCCACACCCGCCACCGCTGCTCCGGCGACCGCTGGAAGTTCATCAGCTCCAGCTTGAACAGCGCCAACTGCCCCGCCTTCAGCACGTCGCCCCGCTTGAAGAGCACGTCCCCATGCCCCACCTTCGTCATCACCGGGGCCACCCGCGCCGCCGCGGCCCGCTGGCTCTCCTGGGTCGCCCGCTCGTCGAACTGGAACGTCGGCTGCGCCTCCGCCGCCAGGCGCGAGACCACCGTGTCCAGCGTCGCCCCGCGGAACCCGGCGTCCCGCGCCATCCGCCTCAGCACCTCCGGCAGCTTGTCGCTCTTGGCGCTGAGCAGCTGGTCGGCCCTCACCGTCCGGCGCGGCGTGTCGGTGATCGCCTCGGCGAACCGCAGCTCGATCTCCGACGAGAGCCCCTCCGCCCGGTCCCGCTGGTAGTCCACCTCCGAGACGATCGGGTTCAGCAGCAGCAGCTCGTGCAGCGTCTTCACCCGCGACTTCCACCCCTCGCTAACCTCCCCCTCCGTCGCCTCCGCCTTGATCGCCGCCAGCCCCTCCGGCGTCAGCACCGGGAACTGCTGCGCCACCTGCGGGATCACCTCCCCGGGGTTGTCCACCGCCGCCAGCGTCCGCGGGAGGCTCTCGATCGAGCCCCGGATCGACTCCAGCACGTTGGGGTTCGCCGCGTAGACCCGCGGCGTCTTCTTCTCCTCCAGCAGCCGCAGCTGCCGGGTCTGCTCGGGATCCTCGACGTCGAAGTCCATCCGCGCGACCGCCGTCTCGTTGGCTACCCGCCCCACCGCCACCACCGGCTGCTGGCGCGACCACGCCGCGATCGACGCGCAGATCACGATGAACAGCGCCCAGGTCAGCGTCCCCCACCCCAGCGAGGGCGAGCGCAGGAATGTCCCCAGCAGCTCGACCATCCCCCGCCGCTGCCGCGCCAGCAGGTCGCGCCGCGACCGCACCGCGCCCCGCGCGGGTCTCTGGGAGCCGGTCTTGGATGCGTCCTTGGCCATAACGGGGTCAGGTCGGCTCCGGCTCGGGCGAGGCCCGGCGGTGCGTGGTCCGCGCCCGGCGCGGCCGTTCGACGATCGGCCCCCCCTCGGACGACTCGGGCGCTCTCGCACCCCCCTCATCCCGCTCCCCGTACGCATCCACGATCCGCTGCACCAGCGCGTGGCGGACCACATCCGAGCGGTCCAGCGTCACGAAGGCGATCCCCGGCACCCGCCCCAGCCGCCGCGCCGCGTCGATCAGCCCGCTCTGCCGCGGGTCGGGAAGGTCGATCTGCGTCGGGTCCCCCGTCACGATCACCTTGCTCCCCTGCCCCATGCGGGTCAGGAACATCTGCATCTGGCCCTTGGTCGTGTTCTGCGCCTCATCCAGGATGATCACGGCGTTGTTCAGCGTCCGCCCCCGCATGAAGGCCAGGGGCACCACCTCCACCACATCCGTGTCCATGAACCGCCGGATCGTGTTGAAGTCCATCATGTCGTTCAGGGCGTCGAACAGCGGCCGCAGGTACGGGTTGACCTTCGCCTCCAGGTCCCCCGGCAGGAACCCCAGCTTCTCCCCCGCCTCCACCGCCGGCCGGGCCAGGATCACCTTCCGGGCCAGGTCCGCCCGGAGCATGTGCACGGCCGCGGCCACGGCCAGGTAGGTCTTGCCCGTCCCCGCCGGGCCCATCCCGAAGACCATGTCGTGGGTCCGGATCGCCTCGAGGTAGACCTCCTGGTTCGCCGTCCGCCCCTGGATGGGCCGCCCGGAGGAGTAGACGGCCATGCTCCCCTCCCACGCCGGCGCCCCGGCGCGGCGGCCCCGCGGATGAGGCTCGCCGGCCCGCGGCGCATGAGCCCCCTTCCCGTTGTACCGTTCCGTCTCGTCCGCGATGACCCCGAGCACCTGCTCGCGGGAGAGCCCGGCCCCCCCGCCGTCGCCATCCCCCGCGCCCAGCCGCTCGAGGACGGACCGGGCCACGGAGACCGCCTTCCGCTCTCCCTTCAGGGAGACGGCGTCGCTCCGGGCGGTGATGTTGACGCCCAGGGCCTCGCGGAGCATCTTGAGGTTCCGGTCGGCCGACCCCAGGACGCGAACCCGGTCGGCGCCCAGGGGGACTTGAATGCTGACTTCCACTCCGAGAAGACTCCAGAGCCACGGAAGGGTTCGGCCCGCCATCGGCGGCCGATCCCCGCTTGCGGCGGATTCTAACGCTATCGGCCCGAAAACCGCTCCCCCCAAGCCGCGCCCCCCGCGCCCCCCCGGCCGCGGAGGGGGCCTGCCACATCAGAAAGTTCTCCGCACAGGAGCAATGTTAGGCGTGTGTTTAGGATGGTGCGCAGCGGCTGCGCTCGTGCCGGCACTGCACGGGTGCGGCGGCGCCGGTAGTGCCGGGCTCGGCGCCGGAAGCCTGGCCCTCGAACCCGCCCCCGGCGGCGGCACCACCACTGTCGTAGAGGCCGACTGGAACGATGTCTACGCCGCGGCCCTGATCGCCCTGCCCCAGATCGAGGCGGCCGAACTCGCCGTGGAAGCGCAGGATTCGCGCACCGTGGTCCGCTTCAAGACGATCCACGAGCGCGAAGGCACCCTGACCGCCGACCGCCCCGGCCCCCCCTTTCCCCCCGCCGACCGCCCCCACCCCTTCCGCCTCACCGCCCGCATCGGCATCGACGGCGAGCCCGAAAGGGAGGAAGCCCTCCTCCGAGCCACCGCCGCCCGCCTCCGCGACCTCGCCGGGCGCGACTGGGCGCCGGCGCGGTAAGGCGCCTACGGGCACCCCTGGGCGAAGCGCCGGAGGAAGCAGCCGAAGTCGCCGACGTTGAGGACGGGCTGGACGGTCGAGCCGTCGCAGTTGGCGTAGAGGTCGCCCGCCTGGTAGCGCTGCAGGAAGCAGGCGAAATCGGAGAGGTGGAGCGCCGGGGCGGCGGTCGAGCCGTCGCAGTTGGCGTAGCAGACGCCGGGGGCCTGGCCCACCCACAGGAAGGCCTGGAGGGTGCCGGTCTCGGGGCTGAAGGCGTTCCCGCCGACGTAGATCGTGCCGTTGAGCTCCGCGACGCAGGTGGCGGAGGGGGCGAAGTAGCCGGGCGGCGAAGGAAGCGGCGTGAAGCTCTCCGCGGTCCCGAACCACACCGCGGCGGTGAAGCCGGTCTGGACCATGTTGGCCCAGCCCCCCTGGACGGAGCCGGTGGTGGCCCGCAACCCCGAGACGCCCGCGCCCGCGGGATGGAGGTCCACGTAACTGGCGGCCGTGCCGCGCCAGAGGATGGCATGGTTCCCGCTTCCGAAGTTCGCCTCCCCGACCTGCACGCCGGCGGCCATGCCGTTGACTTGAGAGTGGTTCGCGCCGGCCGGGTGCAGGTTGATGAACGATCCCGCACTGCCGCCCCAGATCGCGGCGTTCAGCGCATGGGAGGATAGTTCCACATAGCCGCCCTGCAATGCCCCGTCCGTGGCGTAACAACTTGACCCAGACATCCCAGCCGGGTGCAGGTCAATCATCGATGATGCACTGCCGAGCCACAGCGCGGCATGGGCGCCGCCGGCAGGCGGGTAGATCTCGCCGACCTGCTGACCGCCGGCGACAGCGGATGCCGAGGACCCCGCCGCGCCGGCTGGATGGAGGTCGACGATGAACTGGGCCGAGCCGTTCCAGACACAGGCGTGGCCCGAGCCGGGGCCCACGCTGATGCTCCCGGCCTGCTGCCCACCGCCGACGCCCGAGATCGTTGCCAGGGGGGCCCAGCTCTGCCACGTGCCTGGGCTCCCGCGCCAACTGCTGGCGTGGCGACGAGAGTCGGCGTCGTGCGCCTGGCCGAGCTGCGTGGTCGGCGTCACGGCAAGGACCTCGGAGCGATAGAACCCCTCAGGATGGAGGCGTATGAGCGTCCACTGCGCCGCCGCCGGGGCGCACGACAGAAGACTCGCGATCACCCCAGCGCCACAGCGCAGCACTTCGATCTCCTTCGGGGCCCGATTCTAGCAGAAACCGTCCAACCACCCCAGTGATTCCCGCAAAGATCGGGCCTCTCATGGCGAGGCGCCCTCTGGTAGGCTGCACGCGGCCAATACCGGCCCGAGGAGTCTCCCATGAAGATGGCCGCACTGGCCATGCTCGCGGCGGCGGGCCTGGCGCACGGGCAGATCAACATCGGCGTCGAGGTCCCGATCCCCGGAGCCGGCCAGGGCACTTCGGAGCGGCGGAACTCCGAGACGGCCATCGCCGTGGGAGGCGGCGTGGTGGCCGTCGCCTGGAACCACGTGAACATAGCCACCCCCGAGAACCGCTGGGTCTACTACTCCGCCAGCGTCGACGGCGGCTGGACGTTCTCGGACGGCAAGCTCCTGCCCCTCCCGCCCGCGAACGGGCAGTGCGACCCGGCCCACAGCGTGGACCCGGTCGCCGCCTCCTCGTTCTCTGGACGGGTTCTCCTGGGCGGGTTCACGCTCGAGGGAGAGCGGATGTTCGTTTCGGAGGTGTGGAACACCGGCATCGCTCAACCCTCGGTGGCCGCCACCGAGGCCTGCGCGTTCCGCGACAAGCCGTGGATGGCGATCGGGACGAACCCGGCGGGGACCCAGGAGAACGTCTATCTTCAATGGAACCTCCGAACACTCCAGCCTCCCGGCTAGCACGTGTCGAAGAGCGTTCTTTCGGTCAACGAGGTCAACTGGTCTTTGAGCTCGGTGAACCCCCCGGGGAGCCCTCCTGTTCTCTCCCTGGCCTGCGCGAACGCCGTGCTCTCGTCGGCGGCCCACCGCGGGCGTGTCTTCGCCTCTTTGGGCGGGTTCGGCGGCACGCCGTCGTGGACCTGGTCAGATGCGGAGGCCGCATCCGGGAGCTGGCAGGGCCCCGTCGAGTTCACGAACTATCGGAACGGCGGGGTGCTGGGCTCCCTCGGGGGCACTTCAATCCGTCCCGGGTTCCGGCCGACCGCTTTCCCCAGCGTCTCGGTATTGAGCGACACCGTCGCCGTGGCGTTCATCGGAGTTGACGAGAACGAGACGGTAACCCGGACATCTTCGTGGCTTTGAGCCTCAACGGGGCCCAGACTTTCCTTCCTCAAAACACGTACCGCATCACCGACTCGCAACTTCTCACGTTGGGCGAGGAACCCGGCCAGTTCTTCCAGGCCATGCCGGCGGTGCTGCTCGACGGCGAGGGCGGCGTCAACCTGTTGTTCATCAGCCACCGCGACACGGGCCAGTTGACCGCGTTGCCCGAAGTGACCGTGCGCTTCGCGCGGTTTCCCAGCATCGCCTCCATGAGCGGGAACAACGCGGCCGTCAGGGACCTCACGCAACCCTTCCCGGTCACCAGCACCTTCAACATAGGGCTGCAGCACAACGACTACCAGATGGCCGCGCTCGAGGGTTGCGTGATCTACTGCGCCTACGCCCGCACCGACCCGGCAAACCCGTCACTGGGCTCCAGCATCTTCGTCAGGCGCCTGCTGGTGGGCCAGTGCGAGCTCGCCGATGCCGACATGAACGCCCGGGTGAACTCGGCCGACCCCGTGGCCTTCCTCAGCGCCCTGGCCGCCGGCTCCCCCGACGCCGATGTGAACCGGGACGGCGTGCTGAACGCGCAGGACTTCGTGGACTACACCGCGGCTTACACGGCCGTGGCCGGGCCGCCCTGAGGCACGTGCCCGGTCAACCACGGCTCGGTCTTCAACCCCGCGGAGCCGCCCCCGGCAGTTCCACCGTCATCGTCGTACCCTGCTGCCAGACCGACTGCACCCGGATCGACCCCCCCAGCCGCCGCGCCGCGTGCTTGGCGATCGCCAGGCCCAGGCCGCTGCCGCGCCGGGCGCCGGAGCGGGCGGTATCGACCTGGTAGAACCGCTCGAAGACCCGCTCCTGCTGGTCCAGCGGGATGCCGATCCCGCGGTCGATCACCTCCAGCACCAGCGCACCCGCGCCGGCGCCCCCGGCCGTCACACGCACCGCCGTCCCCTCGAAGGCGAACTTCGCCGAGTTCTCGACCAGGTTCCCCAGGATCAGCTCCAGCAGCCTCCGGTCGGAGCGCACGGTGGCGGCCGCGGGGGCGATGGCGAACTCCAGCGTCAGCCGCCGCTCCGCTATGGCCCGGGCGAAGCGGGCCCGCAGCGCCCCCGCCACCTCCTCCAGGGCCACGGGCTCGTGCCGCACCTCGGCCTCCGATTCCAGGCGCGACAGGTCCAAGAGGTCGCGGACCAGCTCCTCCAGCCGGGCCACCTGCGTCCCGACCATGGCCATCACGCGAGCGCGGGTGGCCTCATCGGGGCCGGCCATGTCCAGCGTCTCAAGGGCCATGCGGATGGCCGTGATCGGCGTCCGCAGCTCGTGCGAGGCATTGGCGACGAAGTCGGCCCGGACCTGGAGGGCCCTCGCCCCCTCGGTCACATCGCGGAACGCCAGGAGCACCATCGCCGGCTCGGCCCCCTCCGCCCGCAGCGGGATTCCCCGCACCTCCCATGTCCTCGGGCCCGAGGCCCTCCGGAAGGTCACCTGGTCTGTCGCCGCCCCGACCCCCAGCGCCTCGGCGACCAGCCGCGGCAGGTCGGAGGCCGGGAACAGCTCATCGAGCGTCCGCCCCATCGGGTGCACACCCGCCAAGGTCCCAAGGGCCGCGTTGGCCAGCTGCGCCCTGCCATTACGATCAACCACTACGACCGGATCGGGGATCGCCGTCAGCGCCCCCGTCGCCGCCGACGCCCGATCCCGGAGGCTCGATCGCTCCCCCAGCAGCCGGTCGCCCGCCAGACGGATGGTGGCCGCCAGCGCAGCGGGGCTCTCGCCGGGCGGCGGAACCCCCGCCGCCTCCGCCAGGCGCGACACCTCCTCCCCGAGCACCTGCGCAGCGCCGGCGCTGCGTTCATACATCATCACCAGCACCGCAACCACGCCGCACGTGGCGAGGACCGCCCCGGCGGCCCGCGGCCAGACGAAGAGCCCCGCCCCGGCAAGGGCCGCGGCGATCGCGAGGAGGATGAGCAGCCGCCGCGTCATACCCGGTTCACGCCGGCTCCGGCTTCTCGTCGGCGCGGTAGCCGACGCCCCGGACGGTGTGGATCAGGGCCCCGTGCTCCCCCAGCTTCTTGCGCAGGGCGGTCATGTGGACGTCGATGGTCCGGTCGGTCACGGTGATCCCCGGGCCGATGGCCTTGGTCACCAGCTCCTGGCGGGAGAGGATCCGCCCCCCCGCCTTGATCAGGGCGCTGAGGACCCGGAACTCCGTCAGCGTCAGCCGCACCGCCCCGGACCCCGCGCGGACCTCGTGGGTCGCCGGGTTCACCTCCACCGGGCCCAGCCGCAGGAGGGCGGCCGCATCCGCCGGGGCCGCGGCCGTGCGCCGCAGGAGGGCCTCCAGCCGGGCCAGCAGCACCTTCACGCTGAAGGGCTTGGTGATGTAGTCGTCGGCGCCGACGGCCAGGCCCACCAGCTGGTCCACCTCCTCGGCCCTGGCGGTGAGCATGACGATGGGCGTGCGGGCGTGGGCCGGGTCGGACCGCAGGCGCGCGGCCACCTCGGTGCCGGAGAGGCCCGGGAGCATGACGTCAAGGATGATGAGGTCGGGCTTGTGCGCGGCGGCCATCGAGAGGGCCCGGAGGCCGTCGGCGGCGATGAGCGTCCGATAACCGGCACGGCCCAGGTTGAGGGCGAGCAGGTCGGCCAGGTCCCTCTCGTCCTCGACGATCAGGACGTTCTTGGTTTGTAAGTTATTGCTGGCGGACGACTTAGATGTGATCACGGCATGCCCCCGGTTGGCGTTCACAAACCGGACACAATGAACCGGAATAGTTCCGTCGTCCCTGTCGGGGGAGAGCGTACCCGACGGTGACGGGGTTTTCACGGTTTCTGGCCCGCCATTCGCGTTATTTTCGGTCCTGACGGAAATGTGTCGCCCGCCCGCGGTGGTGGACGAAATTCTGACCGGCACGAGTTTGCGAATGCTAATGGTGCGGTCTATCATCGAGCCCTCTCGTTTTGAGAGCGCGTTCCGAGAACAGTGGGTTGGCTAGGTCCCCGGAACGTCAAGAACCCGTATGTGTGAAGGATGACTTATCGCCGGCCGCGGTGATTGACGGCGGCCGGTGAAGGTGTCCGGGGGCTTCGCCTCGGGGGCGGCCCGTAGTCCGGACAGGTGTTGGGAAGATCGGGAGCGGCGCGAGTGTCGCCCGCTCGTCCATCCAGTGGCAAGGAGTCGAAGATGAGTCGGACGAAGTGCCTCTGCTTGATTTCGGGTGCGGCTCTGAGCCTGAGCGGCGTTGCTCTGGCCCAGAACGCGAGTCTTGACCAGAGCCGCGCGGCGGCGTCGGAGCTGATGGCCGACGCCAGCGGGCGGACAAGCCAGCTCGCCCAACCGGGCGGCAAGTTCACGGTCGATGTCCACGGGTACATGCAGTTCCGGGTCAACTTCAACCAGCGGGATGGGGACTCGGCCCCCGGCGTGAACGACGAGACCACCTGGGGCTTCCAGACCGCCCGCACGGCCCTCAACGTCAGCGGCAACATCATCAGCGAGGACTGGTACTACTTCGTCCAGTTCGAGTTCGAGCGGGACGGGGGCCTGGCGTTCCTCCAGGACGCCTATGGCAGCTACAAGTTCGGGAACGGTTGGGAGCTCACGTGGGGCCAGTTCAAGCTCCCCTTCATGCGTGAGGAGCTGGTCGGCGATCAGCACCAGCTCGCCGCCGAGCGGTCGGCCCTCAACAGCGTCTTCTCGATGGAGCGGTCCCAGGGCGTCCAGCTCGGCTTCGCCGGGCAGCAGGCCCGGGCGGCCTTCGCCCTCTCCGACGGCGGCACCAACTCGCTGCTGGGCTTCTTCGGCACCGGCGGCGGCAAGAACAGCGACTTCACCAGCGGCGGCGAGGCCGACTTCGCCCTGACCGGGCGCGTCGACTTCAAGTGGCAGGGCGACTGGGAGCAGGCCCAGGACTTCACCAGCTTCCAGCAGAAGCCGTTCTTCGGCATGGTCGGTGGCGCTGTCCACTACCAGACCGGCGGCGAGACCGGCGGCACGACCGAGACCGATGTCCTGGCCGCCACCGTCGACGTCAGCGTCGAGGGCAACGGCTGGAACGCGTTCGGCGCCTTCGTCTACGCCGACGTCGACCCCTCAGCCGGGTCCGACTCCCAGAACATGGGCTTCCTGGCCCAGGGCGGCATCTTCGTCGACCCGACGTGGGAGCTGTTCGGCCGGTTCGACATGGTCATCCCGGATGACGATCTCGACCTCGACGACTTCAGCACGCTCACGCTGGGCGTGAACAAGTACTTCATGCAGGACAGCCACGCGGCGAAGTTCACGGTTAACCTCGTGTACTTCCTCGAGAAGCAGTCCGAGAGCATCGTGGCCCCCAACACGCTCCTCGGCCTCCTGCCGAGCGACTCCGACGGCCAGTGGAACCTGCAGGCCCAGATGCAGCTGGTCTTCTGACCCTCGCCTGAATCCGACGACTTCTCGTCACGCCGGCCCGCCCCCCGCCCCCGGCCGGGCCGGTTTGTTTTTCAGTGGCGCAGGCGTCCCGCCTGCGGGCTGGGATGCACGAGGGGGACGGGGTCGGCCTTCGCGCACTCTTCATCCAGCGCAAGCGCGCCCGCAGCACCCGGGCGGTAGCGTGCCATCCACCGCCGGCCCCTTCACATCACCCCCTCCCGGCGGCCCAAGGAGACGACGGAATGAGGACGACGACCCTGCTCGTGGCGGCCGGGACCGCCCTGACCCTCGCCGCCCCCGGCCTCGCCGGCGATGGCGATGCCCACACGGCCGCGGCCCTGGCGGCCGTCGCCGCCGCCCGCACGGCCCTGGCCATCCCCCAGGCGGAGAAGTTAACGGTGAACGTGACCGGTCAAATCCAGTTCCGCTCCATCTGGAACCAGCGTGCGGACAACCTCGTTGAGGAGGACACGACGCTGGGCTTCCAGACCCGCCGGACCAAGCTGGAGGTGGGCGGGAAGATCATCAGCGACGCCTGGGGGTACAAGGTGGTCGGGGCGTTCGAGCGCGACGGCGGCGCCTTCGTGCTCGAGGACGCCTTCGGCAGCTACAAGCTCAACGACTCCTGGACGCTCATGTGGGGGCAGTTCAAGCTCCCCTTTATGCGCGAGGAGTCGCTCAGCTCCAAGTACCAGCTCGCGGCCGACCGCAGCGTGATGAACGAGGTCTTCAACCAGGACCGCTCCCAGGGCATCCAGGCGGGCTTCCAGTCCGAGACGCTGCGCTTCGCCGGCGCCTTCTCCGACGGCTTCAACACCGACAACACCGACTTCACCTCCGGCATGGAGGCCGACTTCGCCGGTACCGCGCGGCTGGAATGGAAGTGGGCCGGCGACTGGAAGCAGTTCGGCGACTTCACCAACTTCCGGGGCGGGAAGTACGGGTTCGGCGGGATGGCGGGCGGGGCCGTGCACTGGCAGTCGGGCGGCGAGACGGGCGGGACCGCCGACATGGACATGTTCAGCGCCACGGCGGATGTGGGCGTCGAGGGCGACGGCTGGAACGCCTTCGCGGCTGTCGTCTACCGGAACATCGAGCCGGCCGGGGGCTCGGACCTGACCGACTGGGGCGCGATGGCCCAGGGCGGCATCTTCGTGAGCCCGCAGACGGAGCTGTTCGGGCGCTTCGACATGATCTTCCCCGACAGCGACCGCGCGGGGGACGACGAGTTCAGCACGCTCACGCTGGGCCTGAACCACTACTTCGCCCCCGAGAGCCACGCGGCCAAGTTCACGGTGGACCTGCAGTACTTCATGGACACGCCCACGGACAGCCTGATGCCCTCGGGGAGCACGGGGCGGGGCATCGGCCTGCTGACCGACGACACCGACGACGGGCAGTGGGCGGTCCGGGCCCAGATGCAGATCCTGTTCTGACTTCGTCCGACGCCGGTAGGGCGTCGTCCTTGTCGGGGATGGGCCGGTCGAGAGGCCGGCCTGTTCCTTTTTTTGAGCCGACGGGCCGGGCCGCTCGCCGCGCACCGGGGCTTCGTGTACCGTTCGCTCTCCACGGAGACGAACGGATGACCACGACCCTGATGGTGTCCGCCGGGGCCATCCTGGCCCTCGCGGCCCGCGCCCTGGCCGTGAGCGCCGACGCCGGGGCGGCGTCACCGGGCGCCGACGGCGCAGCACGGACCGCGCTGGCGGCCCCGCCGGACCAGAAGTTCACCGTGGATGTGCACGGGTACATGCACTTCCGGTTCAACTGGAACCATCGCGACGGCGACTCGACGCCCGGGGCCGGCGACGAGACGACCACGGGCTTCCAGGCCGCGGCGACCAAGCTCACCGTCGCCGGCATGATCGGGAGCGAGGCCCTGACCTACGGGGTCATGCTCCGGTTCACGGAGGGGGCGGGGCTCGTGGATGACGCGTGGGGCCAGTACGCCTTCGAGGGCGGGACGGCCGTGCGCTGGGGCCAGTTCAAGCTGCCGATCCTGCGCGATGAGACCATGAGCGACACGGCGCAGCTGGCGGCGGCGCGCTCGGTCACCAACTCGGTGTTCAGCCAGGGCCGCTCGCAGGCTGTCCAGGTCTCCCGGGAGATGGAGCGGTTCCGCGTCGCGGGAGCCTTCAGCGACGGGACCCGGACCGCCAGCAGCGACTACACGGCGGCCAGCGAGGCCGACTTCGCCCTTACCGGCCGCGCGGACTTCAAGTGGGCGGGGGACTGGAAGCAGGGCCGGGACTTCACGAGCTTCCAGGGCCAGCCGTACTTCGGGTTGGTGGGCGGGGCGGCCCACTACCAGAGCGGCGGTGAAACGGGCGGCACGGTGGACCAGGACATCTTCCTGGGCACGGTGGACGCGAGCGTCGAAGGGAACGGCTGGAACGCGTACGCGGCGTTCATCTACCGGACGATCGACCCGGCCACGGGGAGCGACTTCACCGACATGGGCTTCATCATCCAGGGCGGCATCTTCGTCGCCCCGACGTGGGAGCTCTTCGGCCGCTTCGACACGGTCATGCCCGACGACGACCGGACGACCGACGAGAGCTTCAGCACGATCACGGTGGGGGCGACCCACTACTTCATCCCGGACAGCCACGCGGCGAAGTTCACGGTCGATCTGCAGGTCTTCCTGGATGAGCAGGCCGCGAGCATCGCCCCGGCGAACACGCTGACGGGCCTGCTGCCCAGCAGCGAGGACGGGCAGTTCCATCTGCGGGCCCAGATGCAGCTGCTGTTCTGACTTCGTCCGACGCCGGTAGGGCATCGTCCTTGTCGGGCCGGTCGAGAGGCCGGCCTGTTCCTTCTTGAGACGGTGAGGGAGAGCCTACATGCGCTCGAGCGTCGGGATGCCGAGCAGGTGCAGGCCATCCTCGAGCGTGCGCAGGGTCAGACGGCAGAGGCGGAGGCGCGACAGTCGGGCCTCCGGCGTCTGGGCATCCACGACGTGGCAGGCGTCGTAGAACGAGCTGAACGCGCCGGCGAGGTCGTAGAGGTATTGGCAGAGCCGGTGGGGCTCGAGCGCGTCGGCCGCGGCGCTGACCACGGGCGGATAGCGCAGCAGGGCCAGGGCGAGGGCCTTCTCGGCGGCGTGGTGGAGGAGGAAGGGGGCGCCCTCCCAGCCGCCCCCGACGCCGCGCTCCGACGCCTTGCGGAAAATGTTGTGCACCCGCACCACCGCGTACAGCAGGTACGGGCCGGTGTTCCCCTCGAAGGCCAGCATCCGGTCGAAGGAGAAGACGTAATCCTTGATCCGGTCGCTGGAGAGGTCGGCGTAGCGGAGCGCGGCCACGGCCACGGCCCGCGCGATGACCCGGCGGTCGGCCTCGGCAAGGCCGGGGCTCTTCTCGGCCACCACGCGCTCGGCGCGGGCCTCGGCCTCGTCGATGAGGTCGGCGAGCTTCACGTTCTCGCCGGTGCGGGTCTTGAAGGGGCGGCCATCCTCGCCCAGGACGGTGCCGAAGGCCGCGTGCTCGAGGTGCGCGGGGGCGCTGTTGCCGGTCCGCGTGGCGTAGCCGGCCCTGGTGGCCGCGGCGAAGACCTGCTTGAAGTGCAGGCCCTGACGGGCGTCCACGGCGTACACGACGCGGCCGGCGCCGAGCTTCTGAACCCGCCGGCGGATGGCGGCCATGTCGGTCGTCGCATAGAGGTAGCCGCCGTCGCTCTTGCGGATGATGCAGGGCTCGGCGATGCCGAACTCATCGAGCCGGACCACCACCGCGCCCTCGGACTCCTCGGCGATGCCGCGGCGCAACAGGTCCTCCACCACGCTGGGCAGCTCCTCGGCATAGCTGGATTCGCCGGCGGAATGCTCGGGGAGCACCACGGCGTTGAGGCGGGCGACGGTCGCGAGGCAGGCCTCCATGGTCACCTCGGCGATCCGCTTCCAGACGGCGAAAGTCTTCGGCTCGTGGGACTGGAGGCGGAGCAGCGTCCGCTTCGCCCCCGCGAGGATCTCGCGCGCCCCTTCCACCTGAGCCGTGAGCTCCGCCTCGGCCTTGGGGCCGATGCCGTAGCGGCGCACGGCGGCGAGGCCGCGCTCGTCGGCCTCGCACTCGCGCTGCGACGCCTTGTAGAGCCGGTCGAGGTCGTCGAGCGTGAGGCGGTCGAGGCTGAGTCGCCCGGCCGCGGCCTCGCGCTGGACCCTCCCCGTGACCATCGCGATGGGGAGGCCCCAGTCGCCGACGTGGTTCTGCCGCTTGACGGTGTGCCCGAGGCGGGCGAGCACGCGGGCGAGCGTGTCGCCGATGATCGTCGAGCGCAGGTGGCCGACGTGCATCTGCTTGGCGAGGTTGACGCCGCAGAGGTCCACCACGACGGTCTGCGGGGTCGCGGGCGGTGCGATGCCGAGGTCGGGGGTGTCGAGGTTCTGCAGGAGGGCGCCGAGCGTGTCGGCGCGGAGGCGGATGTTGATGAAGCCGGGGCCCGCGATCGACGCCTCGCTGAGCGGCTCGGCCAGGTCGGCGAGGTCGAGCTTCGCCACGATGGCCGCGGCGATGTCGCGCGGCTTGGCCCCCAGCTTCTTCGAGAGCGGCATGGCCGCGTTGGACTGGAAGTCGCCCATCGTCGGGTTCTTCGTCCCGGTGATGAGCGGGTCGGCCTCGCCCGCCCCCCCCTCCGGGAACGCCGCGGCGATGGCGGCACGGAAGCGCTCGGCGAGGACCTGGAGCGGGTCGAAGGTGGCGGGCATGGGCGGGGATGGTAGTGGCGCTCCGCCCCCACAGGGAGGCGGGCCTCAGGGGGGAGGAGCGCGCAGCACCGCCCGCACCGGGCTCCCGTCGAAGCCCATCAGCTTCAGCGGGAGCGCGATCAGCTCGTAGCGGCCGGCGGGCGCTTTCGAGAGGTCGAGACCTTCAAGGATGGCCATGCCGTGCCGCAGGATCGCCTTGTGCGCCGGCAGGTCCTTGGAGTCCTGGAGGTCCACGCTGGGCGTGTCGATGCCGGCGGTGATGACGCCCCGGGCGGCGAGCGCCTCCACCAGTTCGGGCGAGAGCGCGGCGAAGTCGCTGTTCCAGCGCTTGTAATCGGGGAACGTCCCGGTTCGGATCAGGACCCGCTGTTCGCTGATCGCCCCCGGGCCGCCATCAAGGTCCGCCGGCAGCACCCGCCGGCCTCGGGCCACGCGGGCGTCGATCACCCGGCACGGCCCCAGGTAATGCTCCAGCGGCATCTCACCGACCCCCCGCGCCCCGAGCCCGTAGTGCACCGGCCCGTCGGCGTGCGCCCCCAGGTGCACCGTCGCCCGCAGCGTGCTCAGCGTGACCGTGTCGCCCCGGGCGATGTCGCACAGCACCTCGCGCGAGAGCGGCGTGTCGCCCGGCCAGACGCCCATCGCCGGCGTCACCGGCGGCGTGATATCGAGGATCACCGGCGCAGCCCCGTGCGCAGCGCCCGCTCCGCCAGGCGCGACCCGTGCCGCCGGTGCGCCACGATCGCCGCCAGCGCCACCAGCAGGGCCGCGCCCAGGATCGCCGACGCCGTCATCGCCACGGGCTGGATCGAGGGCCTGCCCGCCGCGGCCGAGGCGCCGAAGAACCAGGAGAACCGCTGAAAGGCGGCGACCGCCACCGGATCGGAGGCGCCGGGCATGATCACGTGCCGCCCCCAGGCGCCGCCGCCCTGGGCGTAGTAGCCGAACACGCCGCCCCCGTGGGCGATGTACCCGGCCGCGCCCCCGCCCACCGCCAGGGCGCCGATCGCGCCGCCGCCGCAGGACATCCCCGCCCCCACCGCGCCGCCCCCCGCGGCCGCGAGCAGGCCGACCGACATCCCGCCGGCGGAGAAGAGGCCCACGGACATGCCGCCGAAGGCGACGACGCCGATCGCGCTGCCGCCGATGGCGATCCCACCGCGGGCGGTGTCGCCGATGGCGATGATGCCCTTGGCGCTGCCGTAGCGCTCGCCCTTGTCGGGGTCCGGGCCGAGGGCGATGTGAACGACGGGCAGGCCGAAGAGCGTCGCCTCGGTGCGGAAGCGGCGGGCGGCCTGGAGGCGCGGGGTGCGGGTGAGCACATCAACGATCGGCAGTCCGCACTCCGGGCAGCGGGGCGTCTCGGTGGCGCCGGCGAGCGAGTAGCCGCAGTTGGCGCAGTAGGGCTCGCCGGGGGCCCGCGGCCGGGCCGGGGCTTGGGTCGGGGGTGTGGAGGGTGGCGCCCCGCGAGTCATGCGCGGAGTATACGGGCCGGGCGGGCCTCACCGTTTCACCAGCAGGGGCTCGGCGAGCGCCCGGACACGCTCTTTCAGGCCGTGGGGCGGGAGCGATGCGCCCTCCTCGCGCGGGAGCTGCGTGATGATGCGCTCGAGGGCCGCGTCGAGCGCCCGGCCGCGCGAGAGCGCCTCGGTGTAGGGCACCGTCGAGAAGCTCACGAGGTTGTAGAGCGGCGCGACGCGATCGGGGAACAGTTCGTGCACCGTCTGCTCGATCTTCTTCTTGTACAGGAACTCCGGGCGGCCGACCCTGTCCCGCATCTCGACGAAGTTCTCGAGGGCCATGTCCGCGATGGCGTCGGCGTTGGGCTTCCGCAGCCGCTGGTACTCATCGAGCGCAGCCGCGAGGTCATCGGCGTCGCGCGCCCCGGAGCCGGCCCACCTGGCGAGGCAGCCATCGAGCACCACGCAGTCCTCGAACGCGGCGTTCATGCCCTGGCCGAAGAAGGGGACGATCGCGTGGGCGGCATCGCCGATCAGCACTGACCGCCCCGCGGCCTGCCACGGCGCGCACCGGATGGTGACCAGCGAGCTGGTGGGGTTGTGGAAGTAATCCTCCACCAGGGTCGGCATCAGCGACACGGCGTCGGGGTAGTGCTCGCGGAAGTGGCGCTCCACGTCGGCGGGCATGCGCAGGTTGGTGAAGGCGTGGTCGCCCTGGAAGGGCCAGAAGAGCGTGCAGGTGAACGTCCCGTCCGGGTTGGGCAGGGCGATCATCATCGACCCGCCGCGGGGCCAGATGTGCAGCGCGTGCTCCGGCATGGAGAACGCGCCGCCCGCTGCCGCGGGGATGTGCAGCTCCTT
Organism: Phycisphaerales bacterium; assembly: GCA_040902425.1. Lineage (GTDB taxonomy): Bacteria > Planctomycetota > Phycisphaerae > Phycisphaerales > UBA1924 > JBBDXI01. The sequence goes on along the minus strand of JBBDXI010000046.1, from coordinate 12,043 downwards.
GTACCCATGCTCCAGATACGACTGGGAATAGTCGAACCGGTCGGTCTTCTGCATCGCCCCGCGGACGGCGGAGAACGCCCCATCCCCGCCGATGACCAGGTCGGCCTCGATGCGGACCGTCTCGCCCGAGGGGGCGCGGAAGAGCCCCGCCGGTGCGTGCAGGTCCACATCCACGCACGGGTGGTCGAAGTGGAACGACACCCCGGGGTGCCGCGCGGCCGCGTGGATCAGCGTGAGGTTGAGCCCCGAGCGCGAGATCGAGTTGATGGCGTCGGCCGGGTTGGCGGAGTAGGGCTGGAAGACGGTGGGCCCGGACACGGGATGGATCATGCGCCCGGGCATGCGGATGGCCTGGGCCAGGACCTCCCCATCAAGCCCGACGCCGGCGAGGCCGGCGATCCCGCGGGCGGAGAGGGCGAGGTTGATGGAGCGCCCCCCGACGAACCCGGCGGCCCGCGGGTCCGGCCGGCGCTCGTAGACGGAGATGCGCACCCCCCGCCGCGCGAGGTAGCACGCCATCAGCGCCCCGGCGAGGCCAGCGCCGACGATGAGGATGTGGGGCGGCTCGCGGCTGAGCATGGTCGGGGCTCGATGCCTGGGTGCCTCGTGCCTCGATGCCTTTCTTCCTGAAGACAGGCACCCAGGCACGGGGCATCAAGGCATCAAGCACCGCTGGAGCCCGCTGGCGAACCGCCACACGTCATGGAACGTGTTGTACAGCGGCACGGGCGCGGCCCGGATGATGTTCGGCTCGCGGAAGTCGCAGACGATCCCCGCCTCCTTCAGCCCGCGCAGCACCGCCCGCCCCTCTCCCGGGACCATCAGCGAGAGGTGGCACCCGCGCTGGTCGGGCTCCGCGGGGGTGACGACCTGCACCCGGGGCGCGAGCTGCCGCAGCAGGAACTCCAGGTACCCCGTCAGCTGCACGGACTTCAGCCGCAGCGCCTGCATCCCCGCCTCGGCGAAGATCGCCAGCGACGTCTTCAGCGGGGCCATCGACAGGATCGGCGGGTTGGAGACCTGCCAGCCGTCGGCGCCCTCGCGGGGGATGAACTCCGGGCGCATCGCGAAGCGCGTCGCCGGGTCGTTCCCCCACCACCCGGCGAAGCGGGGCAGGTCCGGTCGCTGCGCGTGCCGCTCGTGGATGAACGCCCCGCCCACCGCCCCCGGCCCGGCGCTCAGGTATTTGTACGAGCACCACGCCGCGACATCCACGCCCCAGTCGTGCAGCTTCATCGGCACGTTCCCCGCGGCGTGGGCCAGGTCCCACCCCGCCACGGCCCCCGCCTCCCGCGCCGCCCGCGTGATCGCCTCCATCTGGAACCACTGGCCCGTCAGGTAGTTCACCGCCCCCAGCCACACGAGCGCCACGGACGGGTCGGCGACGGCCCGCAGGATGTCCTCCGTCCGCAGCGTGCGCTCCCCCTCGCGGGGCCTCAGCCGCACCACGGCGTCGGCGGGCTCCAGCCCGTGGAACCGCGCCTGGCTCGCCACGGCGTACGAATCCGACGGGAACGCCGAGTCCTCGATGACGATCCGGTACCGTTCCCGCGTCGGCCGGTAGAACGACACGAAGAGCAGGTGCAGGTTCACCGTGAGCGAGTTCATCATCACGGCCTCGCCGGGGACCGCCCCGACCAGCCGCGCCCCGACCTCCCGGAACTGCTCGTGGTAGCCGAACCACGGGTCCCGCCCCGAAGTGTGCGCCTCGACCGCGAGCGTGCGCCAGTCGTCCAGCTCCTGCTGCACCGCGCCCGGCGTGGCCTTCGGCATCAGCCCCAGCGAGTTCCCCGCGAGGTAGATGCACGGCTCGCCGCCCCGACCGCCGACCGCCCCGGCCGCGGGGATGTGGAAGCGCTCGCGGAAGCCGCGCAGCGGGTCGCGCTCGTCCAGGGCGAGGGCGGCGGATTCGTCGGGCGTGTAGATCGCGGCGGGCATGGCGCCCATCGTACGGTCAGCGTGCCGCGCGTGCGGGCGACGCCGGCGCCTCAAACCGCTCCGCGCCCAGCCCGAGGAACTCCAGGGCCGCGCCGGACAGCAGCCGGCGCCGGTCCTCCACGCCCAGGTCCGCCATCGCCTCGATCATCTGCCCCGGGCAGGCCTCGCCCAGCGGGAACGGGTAGTCGCTCCCCAGGGCCACCCGCCCCGCCCCCATCAGCCGGATCACCTGCCGGAGCGCCGCCTCGTCGTGCGTGAGGGAATCGACGTAGAACCGCGCCGCGCGCCCGCTGGCCTCATCCGCCAGGTACTCGCGCGGCGAGCACCCCGTGTCGGTCGCGCACAGGTCCGGCCTCACGCGGAAGCCGTGCTCGATCCGCCCGATCGTCCCCGGGAAGCTCCCCCCCGCGTGGGCGAACGCCAGACGCAGGGTCGGCAGCCGGTCCAGGAGCCCGCTCATCAGCACCGAGCAGATCGCCAGGCACGTCTCCGACGGCATCCCCACCAGCCACGACAGCCAGTACTTGCCCATCCGCTCCTTGCCCAGCATCTCCCACGGGTGGACGAAGACCGCCGCCCCCAGCGACGCCGCGGCCTCGAAGACCGGCAGCAGGCTCGGGTCATCCAGGTTGTCGCCGTTGACGTGCGAGCCGATCTGGACCCCGGGCATGCCCAGCTCGCGGATGCAGCGCTCCAGCTCGCGGACGGCGAGGTCCGGCGCCTGGAGCGGGATGGTGCCGAGGCCCACGAACCGGCGCGGGTGGTCCCGCACGACGCCGGCGATGTGATCGTTCAGCAGCCGCGACAGGTCGTGGGCGTCCTGGGGCTTCGCCCAGTAGCTGAACATGACCGGAACGGTCGAGAGCACCTGCACCGCGATGCCGCACGAGTCGCAGTCGCGCAGGCGGGCCGCCGGGTCCCAGCAGTTGTCCCCGATCTCGCGGAAGAACCGCCTCTGCCCGCCCTCCTGCGTCTGGACCATCCGCGCGCAGCAGGGCTTGTGGTGCTCCAGCTCGACCCAGCCCGGGTACCCCGAACGCTGCGTCCACGAGGGCCAGCGCTCGGGGAGGATGTGGGTGTGGAGGTCGATCTTCAGCATGGACTAACCACAGAGAACACAGAGAACACAGGGAAGGCCTAAAGGACGCGGCGCCGGATGCCGGATTTGAGCACGCGCTCGTTGAAGTTGATCAGGAGGCCGACGCGCTTCCGCGAGAGCCGAAGGTAGGTCAGCAGCTGCGCCTCGTGTATGGGGGCCAGCTGATCGCACGCCTTGGTCTCGATCACCACCTCATCCTGCACAAGGAAGTCCAACCGGTACCCGCAGTCCACGCGCTGGCCCTTGTAGACAAGCGGGAGAACGACCTGTCGTTCAAAGGCTATGCCACGGTTGGTCAGCTCGTGCGCGAGGCACGCGTCGTAGGCGGACTCCAGGAGTCCCGGCCCCAGCTCGCGGTGCACATCGATGGCCGCGCCGATGATCGCCTCGGTCAGCTTCGCCGATGGACCGTTCGGTTCCGCGGGGTTCAACACAGGCTCTCCCTCTGTGCTCTCTGTGTGCTCTGTGGTTACCCCCGCACCGCATCCGCCAGCGTGAACTCCCCCGCCCGCTGGATCACCGTCGCGCACGCCCGGCACGTCCGGCGCGCCTCCGGGCCGCCCCAGAAGTCCTCCATGATGATCTTCAGGTCCTCGTCGATCTTCTTCAGCACCCACTGCGCCTCGTGCACGAGCGTGTCGCACTTCGGGCAGTACCATCGCAGCGCATCCTTTTGCGGCCGGCCCTGCGCATCCACGCCGCGCGGGAACTCGGCGATGAGGCCGACCGTTCCCGCGGGCCGCTGCGGCCGGTGGGGCACCCAGCGCGGCAGGAGGAACAGGTCCCCCTCGCGGATGATCACGTCGTAGGGCTTGCTGTCATCGAGCGGCCGGACGCGCAGGGCGATGTCGCCCTTGAGCTGGTAGAACAGCTCCTCGGTCGGGTTCACGTGGAAGTCGTTGCGGGTGTTGGGGCCGCCGGAGACGAAGAGGATCACGTCGTCGGCGCCGGTGTAGAGCTGTTTGTTGCTGACCGGGGGCCGCAGGTTATCGCGGTTCTCCTCGATCCACTTGTGGAGGTTCAGGGGCGCCATCCGCGCGGGCGCTGCCGAAGAGGGGGCGGTGCTCATGGCGGGATCATACGAGCCGCGAAGCGAGCCCGGTCAGAACCGCTTGTGCACCGGCCGCCCGTCGGGGCCTTTCACCCCCAGCACCGCCCGCGCCACCAGCAGGTCGATCGGGCGGGTGATCTTGATGTTCCGCGGGTCCCCCTCCACCACCGTCACCGTCTCACCCAGCCGCTCGACGAGCTGGGCGTCGTCGGTGCTCGTCAGGTCCGGCTGCGCGTAGGCCCGCCGCAGCAGCCCCGCCTCAAAGACCTGCGGCGTCTGCACCGAGACCAGCCGCTCGCGGTCCTGCGTGCTCTCCACCTGCCGGATCCGCGTCGTCTTGCGGTCCGCCCCGCCCAGGATCGCATCCAGCGGGTCGATCTCCCGGTCATCGGCCTCGCGCTCCGCCACCCGCTTGAGCGTGTCCGGCACATCCAGCGCCGGGATCACCGCGGGGTACCTGCCCGCCGCCTCGAAGAGCCGGTCCAGCAGCTCCGGCGGCGTGCACGGCCGGGCCGCGTCGTGCACCGCAATGTGCGTGAACTCGGCGGGCACCGCGTCCAACGCGTTCTTCACGGTCTGCCAGCGCTGCTCGCCGCCGGTCACCAGCTTGACCCCCAGCAGCCCGAGCTTGTCGCTGTACCGCTGGCGGAACTCGGCGTTGGCCGCGTTCTCCGCGGGCCCCGCCACCACCACCAGCGTGACCAGGTCGTGGTTGCCGAACATCTCCACCGTCCGCTGCAGCACCGGCCGGCCGCCCAGGTCCTCATCCAGCTTCGAGCGCGGGAACTCCAGCCCCTCGGCGTACCGCTTCGAGAGCCCCGCGGCCGGGATGATGACGGCGAGCTTCATGGGCCAAGCCTATGGCCGCCCCGGCGCCGGGTGCCCGCGCCGGCTCGTACAATGGCGCCATGATCGACCGCCCCCGCGACTTCCGATTCGCCCCGCAGAGCGAACAGGAGATCGCCGCGCTCAGGAGACTGGGCGGCACCGGGCGGTTGGCGATGGTGGGTGCCCTCTGCACATCCGGCAGGCGGCTCATGGCGGCCCGGGTCCTCTCCCAGCACCCCGACTGGACCCCCGAGCTGGTCGATCGGGAGGTTACCCGGAGAATCGCGGATGCAACCCGTCGAGCTGGCTGAAGTCGTGGGAGAGGTGTGCGACAGGCTCTCCATCCCCTACTGCATCACGGGCTCGATCGCCAGCTCGTACTACGGCAACGCCCGGACGACCCATGACGTCGATGTGATCGTGGCCCTTCCATCCGCCCGGGTCGATGCCCTGTGCCGGGCTTTCGCGGGGGAGGATTGGTACGTATCGGAGGAGGCCGCCAGGGAGGCGGCGCGGGCCCGGGGCATGTTCAACGTGCTGCACTCCCCCTCGGGCCTCAAGGTCGACTTCATTGTCCTTGCGGATTCGGCGTTCGATCAGGGCCGGTTGGAGCGTGCCAGGATGGCGGTGCTGCCCAGCGGCAAGGCTTTGCGGTTCGCCTCGCCGGAGGACGTGATCCTGAAGAAACTCGAGTTCTTCCGCGAGGGGGGGTCCGACAAGCACCTCACGGATATCGCGGGTATGCTGCGGGTCTCGGGAGCGGAGATTGACCGGGCGTTCATCGACCGCTGGGCGGGCGTGCTCGGCGTGTCGGCCGATTGGGAGCGGATGAAGCAGGCGGTCCCCTGACGGAGCACTGAGATGGCAAAGAGGAAGAAGTCCAAGTCGCCCGTTCGCACAGCCCGCAGGGGAGGCGGCAAACCCCCACGCCGTCCGAGCAAGACGGCAGCGAAGAAGAAGCCCGCGAAGAAGGCCGCCGCCGGCCCCATCCCCGTCTCCTCCGGGCGCGGCGCCGACCCCGCCCGCATCGGCGCGGAGGTCGTCCGCATGCTCCACGCCAACACCGGCGACAAGGCCATCTGGGACGCCTGGTGGTCCCCCCAGTGCGAGTCCATCGAGGGCTCCGAGACCCGCTTGGCCTGGCGCGGCCGCAAGCAGATCCAGGCCAAGAGCGACTGGTGGAACTCCGAGAACGAGGTCGTGGACGGGAACGTCGAGGGCCCGTACGTCGGCGCCACCGCCTTCTCCATCCGCTTCCGCGTCCAGGTGCGCACGAAGGCCACCGGCGCCACCCAGTGGATGGATGAGGTCGGCGTCTACACCGTCCAGAACGGCAAGGTGGTCCGCGAGGAGTTCATGGGCCTCGCGCCCGCCTCGAAGGCCGCCGGCGCGCCGTCGATCGCCCTCGAGAACGCCATGGCCTGACCCGCCCGGGGCCTACCAGCGGACCGCGAACCCCGCCCCGGCGAAGAGGTCGGCCGCGCCGTCATTGAGCCCGACGCCCGCGCGGATGTCAAACTGCAGGTCCGGCCCGATCGGGAACGTCAGCCCCGGGCTGAAGTAGTGCTCCTCCGCGCGCCCGCGCTCCGTCGGGTAGACCCCGAAGTACTCGACGTACGCGCCGAGGTGGTCCGCCACGTCGAAGGAGAGCGAGAGCGAGGCCGAGGTCTCCAGGTGCCGCGTGTGCCGCTCACCGGAGACCCCGGCGAAGTTCAGGTTCCCCGCGAGCCCCACCCGCTCGCTCAGGCCGTAGGCCCAGCAGAGCTTGACGCCGGGGTCGAACCGCTCCGTGCCCTTCCCCTCTTCCCCCACCGGCACCGAAACCTCGCCGATCACGGCGAAATCCGGCACCCAGCCATCCTGGTCAAGCAGCCGCGCCTTGAACCCCAGGCTCCCATCCAGCACGCCGTCGTCGTCGCCCCCGCCGCCGCCCGCGCGGGTCCACGAGTACCCCTCCCACCCCAGCCGCACCTCGACCCGATCCACCACCCCGATCCGCAGCAGCGCCTCCGGAAGCGTGTGGTCCCGCACCGTCACGCCCCCCGCCCGGTCCCGCGTGAACGTGTACCCGCCCTCCAGCTGCACGCGCCCGCGGGGCACCGTCTGCGTCCCCTCCGTGAAGTCCGGGCGGTCCGTCTCCATCGGCGGGCCCCCCGACGTCGGCGGCGCGGGCGGCTGCGCCCGCAGCGCAGTCAGCGGCATCAGGGTCAGGATCGCGGCCACGAGAGGGGCATGATGTAGCATAAGCTACACATGTTGTAGCCCAAGCTACCGATTGCGTCAAGCCGCAAATTCCGCCCGCCCGCGCCGCGCCCCGCCCCGCTACGCCCCCCGCCGGCGCGCCCGCTCCCCGTTCACCAGCCCCACCGCCTCCCGGATCGTCGCCTCCAGGTCGCTGTTCACCAGGAACGCGTCGTACACCCCGCACGCCCGCGCGTGCTCGATCTCCCGCTTCGCCTCCGCGAACCGCCGCGCGATGATCGCCTCATCCTCGCGCCGCCGGTTCCGCAGCCGCGCGTGAAGCTCCCGCTCGCTCGGCGGCAGGATGCACACGCCGAAGGCGTCCGGGATCGCCCGCTTCACCTGCTCCGCCCCCTGAACGTCGATCTCCAGGATCACCACCCGCCCCCGCCGCAGCTGCTCCTCCACCCAGGCCCGCGGCGTGCCGTACTTCTTCCCGTAGACCCCCGCCGTCTCCAGGAACTCCCCCGCCGCCTTCATCCGCTCGAACTCCTCGTCGCTCACGAAGTGGTAGTCCACGCCCTCCACATCGGCCGCCGTCTTCTGCCGCGTCGTCGCGGAGACGGAGAAGACGGCGTCGGGTATCGACCGCTCCACCCCGCGGGTCACCGTCGTCTTCCCCACCCCCGAGGGCCCGCTGATGATCAGCAGCAACCCGTCCCGGGTGTCGGTCGGCAGGCGATGGCCGGGATCGGGGGCGGGCATGGGGGTACAGGGTAGCGTCCGCCGGCGTCCACCCTCGTATACTCAGGCGATGACCCGAATCAAGGCCCATTTCGACGGGCGCGTCTTCATCCCCGACCACCCGATTCAACTTCCGGCGGGCGCCGAAGTCGTGCTCGACGTGACCTCCCGCTCCCCTTCGGGCACGGAGACCAACGGCCCCACGGATCAGCTCCGCCGCGCCCGCGAGATGGTCTTTGGATCACTCGAGGTCCCTCCCCTCCCGCCAGAGGCCATGCGCCGCGAGTCCATGTACCGGGACGACGCGTGAGGGTGCTCCTGGACACCAACATCCTGTTGAGCCTGGTGCCCGCCGAAGGCCAGCTCAGGCCGCCCATCGAGAGGACCATGCAGCGGCTCCGCGACGAGGGCGCCCGGTTCTGCATCTGTGCCCAGAACATCATCGAGTTCTGGGTGACGGCCACCCGCCCCGCGGCCGCGAACGGATGGGACCTCCCTCCGGCACGTGTCCGCCAGTCGATCGATGGCCTTCTGGCGACGTTCGATCTCCTGCCGGACCCGCCCGACCTCCTGCGTCGCTGGCTCGACCTCTGCACGAAGCACGGCGTGGTCGGCCGCAAATCGTTCGACACCCGATTGGTCGCCCTGATGAACGCGCACGCGGTGGAGCAACTCCTGACCCTCAACCGCGCCGACTTCGGACGGTACGAGGGACTGGCGCTCATTGAGCCCGACGCGTAGCATCCCCCGCTTCCGCCTTTCCGGAGTTCCACGATGTCCCTCATCGCCCCCCACGGCGGCACCCTCGTCAACCGCCTCGCCGACAACGGCCGCGCCAAGGAACTCGAGCGCGAGGCCGCCTCGCTCCCCGGCCTCACCCTCTCCCCCAAGCAGTCCTGCGACCTGGAGATGATCGCCTCCGGCGCCTTCTCCCCCCTTCAGGGCTTCATGGGCTCGGAGGACTTCGCCAACGTCTGCCGCGGCATGCAGCTCAAGAACGGTACCCTCTGGCCCATCCCCATCGCCCTCGCCGTGCGAAAGGACCAGGCCCCGGGCGTCGGCAAGCGGCTCGCGCTGCACGCCCCGAGCGGCGCCCTCCAGGCCATCCTCAACGTCGCCGAGCAGTACCCCCACGACAAGGCCCTCGAGATTCCCTCCGTCTTCCGCACCGAGGACCCCGCCCATCCCGGTGTCAAGGCCGTCCTCGACGAGGGCGACACCTGCCTCGCCGGCCCCGTCGACGCCCTCCGCCTCTGCCCCGACGAGGGCGGCCCCGAAGCCTTCCTCGACCACCGCCTCACCCCCGCCCAGACACGGGCCGCCTTCGCCCAGCGCAACTGGTCCACCGTCTGCGCCTTCCAGACCCGCAACCCCATCCACCGCGCCCACGAGTACCTCTGCAAGGTCGCCCAGGAAATCACCGACGGCCTGCTCATTCACCCCCTCGTCGGCGAGACCAAGCCCGGCGACATCCCCGCCGCCGTCCGCATGGACTGCTACCGCGTCCTCATCGACAAGTACTTCGTCCCGGCGCGCACCATGCTCGCCGTCATGCCCGCGGCCATGCGCTACGCCGGCCCCCGCGAGGCCGTGCTGCACGCCATCGTCCGCAAGAACCACGGCTGCACGCACTTCATCGTCGGCCGCGACCACGCGGGCGTGGGCACCTACTACGGCACCTACGACGCCCAGAACATCTTCGACGAGTCGGTGACGCGGGCCCTGGGCATGACCCTCTTCAAGTTCGAGCACACCGCCTGGAGCAAGGCCGCCGGCGGCATGGTCAGCCCCAAGAGCTTCCCCAAGATCGAGGGCGACCAGATCAACCTCAGCGGCACCCAGGTCCGCGACATGCTCGCCAAGGGCGAGCGCCCCCCGGCCGAGTTCACGCGCCCGGAGGTGGCGGATGTGCTGATCCGCTGGGCGCGGGGTTCCTGAACGCGCACGAGCCCGGAGCGTCAGCGACGGGTCTTCCTCTTGACGAGCGGCGAGCGCCAGCGACCCGTCGCCCCCGATTCTCTTGAACGCGAAGCCCGCGAAGGGGCGCGAAGAGAGAAGAGGAACTCAGAGGGGAAGGAGGGGGCGCTAGAAGCCAGTGGCCGCGCTGTGAGCAGCGCCGGCGCTGCCGACCACGATGAAAGCGGCTTCACGATCGACCGCTAGCATGCGCCCCGGGGAGGCGGTTTCGCGGAGTGCCCGTGTGGCCCGAGCAGTCGTTTCGTACCTTTCCGACCGGGACCAGGCCCCGGATGCCGCGGCCCTGCGCGAGGCCGGCCTCGAACCCGCGGCAGACGTCGTCCTGCGCCGGGGCGGGGCCCTGCACGGGGATGCGGGCGGGCCGCCGCCGCCGCTCCCGGCGGATGCCTCCATCGTCCTCGCCCCCGGCGGCGTGCTCCCCGCGGGCAGCGGCCTGCGGGCCGACGCCGTGCTCGACGACCGCGTGCCCCCGGCCCTCGTCGCCGCCGTGGTCGGCGCGCTGCGCGAACCGGCACGGCCCGGGCACCCCCGGCGCGCCACCGACGACGCCCCCGGCGGACCCCCCGCCGACATCGACCGGGATACGGCCCGGTCGCGCCTCGCCGCCATCGTCGAGTCCTCCGACGACGCCATCATCAGCAAGGACCTCACCGGCACCATCACCTCCTGGAACCGCGGCGCCGAGCGCATCTTCGGCTACACCGCTGGCGAGGCGATCGGGCGGCACATCACCCTCATCATCCCCGAGGCCCTTCGCGACGAGGAGGCCCGCATCCTCGAGCGCCTCCGGCGCAACGAGCGCATCGAGCACTTCCAGACCGTCCGGCAGGCCCGCGACGGCCGGCTGCTGGACATTTCCCTCACCATCTCCCCCGTCCGCGACGGCGCCGGGCGCGTGATCGGCGCCTCCAAGGTCGCCCGCGACGTCACCGAGCGCCGGCGCGCCGAGGAGGCCCTCCGCCGCAGCGAGGCCCGCGAGCGCGCCCGCGCCGCCGAGCTCGAGGCCATCATGGATGTCGCCCCCGCCATGGTCCTCATCGCCCGCGACCCCCGCTGCGCCCTCGTCACCGGGAACCAGGCCGCCGTCCAGGTCCTGGGGTCCGCCCGCGGCGCCAACCTCGCCGACGCCCTGGCGGGCGGGGAGTTGCGCGTCCTGCGCGACGGGCGCCCCCTCGCACCCGGCGACCTGCCCACCCGGCGCGCCGCCCGCGGCGAAGAGGTCCGCGGCGAGGAGATCGAGCTGCACGCCGGCGGCCGCGCCGTCTCCCTCTACGGCAACGCCGCGCCCCTCCGCGACCCCGACGGCGCCATCACCGGCTCCGTCGCCGTGTTCGTCGATGTGACCGAGCTGAACCGCACCCGCGAGGAGCTCGCCCGGCGCGTCTACGACCTCGCCCGCTCCAACGCCGAGCTGCAGGACTTCGCCTACGTCGCCAGCCACGACCTCAAGGAGCCGCTCCGCGGCATCGCCAGCTACGCCCAGATGCTGCTGGAGGACTACGGCGACACCCTCGACGCCCCGGGGCGCGAGAAGCTCCGGGCCCTGGTCCGCCTCCCCAAGCGCATGTACGACCTGCTCGACGCCCTCATGGACTTCGCCCGCCTCGGGCGCGCCGAGCCGCGCCTGGAGGATGTCGACGCCGCCGACGCCGCCGAGGCCGCGCTGGACTCGCTCCGCCCCTGGCTCGCCGAGCGCGGGGCGCAGGTCGCCCTCGCCCCCGGCCTGCCCACCCTCCGGGCCGACCGCGTCCTGCTCGGCCAGGTCTTCGCCAACCTGATCACCAACGCCGTCAAGTACAACCGCTCGCCCGTCCCCCGCGTCGAGATCGGCGCCACCGACGACGGCGCCATCGCCATCCGCGACAACGGCATCGGCATCCCCGAGCGCCACCACGCCGCCATCTTCCGCATGTACAAGCGCCTCCACGCCCGCGACGCCTTCGGCGGCGGCGCCGGCGTCGGCCTCGCCATCGTCAAGAAAGTCGCCGACCTCCTCGGCGGGCGACTCTGGCTCCAGTCGCGCGAGGGCGAGGGCTCCACCTTCTTCCTCCGCCTCCCCCACGCCGCCGGAGCTCCAATCGCCGGGCGCGGCGGCGCGGCCGAGTCGGTGGCATAGACGAGTTTCCCCGACCACCCCGCCGTGGATCGCCCGCCTCCCCGCCCCATGCGGGAGGGCGTTTCGCTATCCTTGACCCCCCCACCCCCCCACGCCCCCCCCCGCCACC